>NZ_LT907842.1:5400000-6000000 GCF_900215245.1 Pseudomonas fluorescens | reverse complement strand
CGCGAGATGGAGGAGGGCGCCAGGCTCTCGCGGCGCGCTACTTCGGAGAAGCTGCCGTGGTCCAGCACGGCCACGAACAGCCGCAACGCTTTGAAACTCAACTCATTCAAACCCTGCATCGTGCCTCCGAGTTGTGCGTATTTCGCAAAGGTGTTATCCGCATGATCCCATTTATCGCACAGCGCGGCGACCGGATAATGCGCGCCATGTTTCCTTTCCAGTTGTGCAGGTGATCTATGCAGGCAAGTTCGATCGAGGGCGTGGCGCAGGCCAGGCCGAAAAACAACCTTCTACGGTTGCTGTTGTTGCCGTTGGTGATTCTGGCGGGCATGGGCTTGTCGGTGGAGGCCGGTTTGCTCGGCCCATTGGGTGTGCAGGTCGGGCATTTGTGGGCGACGTTGAGCATCTTTGGCGTCGGCACCGCCATCCTGTTCTTGCTGCTGCTGTTCAGCGGCCCACAAAAGGGCCCGGCCCTCACCGATTTGCCCCGCTGGCAGTTGATCGGCGGGTTCCTCGGGCCGATGTACGTGGTGGTGCTGACACTCGCCACCCCGCATATCGGTATCGCCATGACGATGATCGCGATCCTGTCGGGGCAGGTGGGCAAGAGCGTGTTGATCGACCATTTCGGCTGGTTTGGCACGGCACGCAAGCGGGTCAATGGCGAGCGCTGGATTGCCCTGGCGTTGATCGTGGCGGCACTTGTTTTGATTGCTCGAGGGTAAGGCGATGAATCTGATTCTGTTATTGGTACTGGTGATTGCCGCCGGTGCGGTGTTGAGTGTGCAGGCGGCGATCAATGGTCGCCTGGGGCAGACGGTGGGCGTGTTGCGTAGCAGCTTGCTGACCTTTGCAGTCGGAGCCCTCAGCACCGCGCTGTTGATTTTTTTCTTCGAGCCCGCGCAGGCTGTCAGCCTGTTGGATGTGCCGAAATGGCAACTGACCGGCGCGCTGTTCGGCGTGGTGTACATGATGGTCATGGTCGGCGCGGTGCCCATCGTCGGCACGGCAGTGGCAACGGTGGCGGTGATCGTCGGGCAATTGGGCATGGGCATGCTGATCGACAACTTCGGCTGGCTCGGCAACCCCGCCATCGAACTCTCGGGCAGTCGCATCGTGGCGATGCTCTGTCTGGCCCTGGCGCTGGTGTTCATGTACCGCAGCAATACCCGTCAGGCCGATTAACGGCGCTGAACCTTGGCGTCTTGCCGAGAGTCACTGCTTAAGGTGCAGCGCCCGCCGCACCTGGACGACCATAAAAAAGGAGTCTGACCATGGCTGATCAAACCTGTGCTTGCCCACATTGCAAATGCGTACTGGGCAAAGAGGCGGTGATGAAAGACGGTAAGGGCTACTGCTGCCAGGGCTGCGCCGAGCACCATGCGCATGGCGAGCCGTGTGCTTCGTCGACGGGTTGCGAGTGTGCCAAGTCGGCCCACGGCTAAAAAACCCTGAAAATCCGCTCGGATTATCGGGTGACGGTCATTACCATGGCCGTTCACCCTTGTCCGATGCGCTCTCATGGCCCTGGCCGCACCTCCCGACCTCAGTGATCATGCCGTCCCCGTGCAACCCTTGGCGCGTACCTACCCGCGTGGGTTGTATGTTGAACCCCATCGCCATGACTGGGGCCAGTTGCTGTACGCCATGAGCGGTGTGATGTGGGTCGAAACGCCGCGCGAAGCCTTGGTCGTGCCGCCGCAACGCGCGGTGTGGCTGCCGCCGGGGGTGGAGCACGGGATTCGCGTGGTTTCTGATTTACAGATGCGCAATATCTACCTGCGCCCGGCATTGGCGGCAACGCTGGACAGCCAGGTGCAGGTGATTGAAGTGGGCGGGCTGCTGCGCGAACTGATTGTCACGTTGGTCGATCATGGCGATACCGGCGATTCGGCGTACTACGACGCCGTGGTCGGCCTGGCCCTGTTGGAACTGCAACGTGCGCGCCGCTCGCAAATCCGCATTGCCATGCCGGTGGCAGCGGACCGCCGCTTGACCAGCGCCTGCCAGGCGGTGATGGCGGCGCCTTCCCTGGATATTCCCTTTGAGCAACACGCCGAGACGGCCGGTGCCAGCGTGCGCACGCTGGCGCGGCTGTTCCAGCATAACCTCGGCATGGGCTTTGCCGAGTGGCGCCGTCAGGTGCAATTGGCCACGGCGGTGGCGGCGCTGATCCAGGGCCAGTCGGTCAGCGGCATTGCCCGCTCTTTAGGCTATTCGCCCAGCAGCTTCAGTGACATGTTCCGGCGCGAACTCGGCGTGGCGCCATCGCACTACCGCGGTTGAAGGGTTGGCCGAAATCCAGAAGCACTTGGCCGATGCTTGGTTGATGGGCTCACTACACTGAGCCCATCAACCCACCAGGCGCCACCTCCATGAATTACCTGATTTCCCTTGCCATTGGCCTGTTTGTCGGCGTGCTCTACGGTGCGCTGGACTTCCGCTCGCCCGCGCCGCCCGCGATTGCGCTGGTCGGCCTGATGGGCATGTTGCTCGGTGAGCAGCTCTGGCCCATGGGGCGGCAGTTGGTCAGTGGTTGGTTGTCCTGAGTATTCTTTTCCCTTCGATGGATATTAGCCATGAAAGCGCTGCAATTTTCCGCCACTGGCGACCTCGCTGCCCTGCGTGTCGTCGAGGTCGCCACGCCGGCACCGGCCGCCGGTGAAGTGCTGGTACAGATCAAGGCTGCGGGCTTGAACCCCAGCGATGTTAAAAACGTGCTCGGCCGCTTTCCCTACACCACGCTGCCGCGGATTCCCGGGCGAGACTTCGCCGGTGTGGTGGTGCAAGGCCCGCCAGCGTTGGTGGGGCAGGAGGTGTGGGGCACCGGCCGTGACCTCGGGTTTTTCGCCGATGGCTCCCACGCCCAATACCTCACCGTGTCAGCCAAAGGCGTGGCGCACAAGCCAACGCACCTGAGTTTTGCTCAGGCCGCCAGCCTTGGCGTGCCCTACACCACCGCCTGGGATGCCCTGGCGCGTAGCGGTGTCGCGAAGGGCACGCGTTTGTTAGTGATCGGTGCCAATGGTGCCGTGGGCAGTGCAGCGCTGGCCCTGGGCAAAATTCGGGGTGCCCAGGTGTTGGCGGCGGTGCGTAAACCCGACCAGATTGAGGCGTTGCAGGCGCAAGGGTTTGACGCAATTGCACTGGGCCAGCCGGACGCGCTGGGTGCGCAGGTGAACGCGGTGTTCAAGGGCGGCGCCGATGTGATCTTCGACACGACCGGCTTCTGGCTGCCGGCCGCTGTCGCAGGGTTGGCTCCATTCGGGCGCATCGCAATCATCGCCGCACCGGTCGACGGCCATGTGCAACTGCCGGCGCTGGCCTTGTATCGCAAGGGCGGCTCGGTGGTGGGTATCAATTCGTTGCTCTACAACTGTGAGCAGTGCGCGGAGATGCTGGAACAGTTCGGGCGCTTCTTCGATGAAGGGCTGCTGCCACTGCCGACCGGGTTGCGCGAAGTGGCGCTGGCGGACGGGGTGCAGTGCTATGAAGAAGTGAACCAGGGCAGTGCTGACAAGATCATCTTCCTGCCTTAATGCGGTTAAAAAATCTGGGAGCGGGCTTGCCTGCGATAGCGGTGTGTCAGCCAACACCTCTCGGACTGACAGGCCCTCATCGCGGGCAAGCCCGCTCCCACAGTTTAATCTTCACTAAGCTTCGGGAACGAGCTTGGCTCGGACCTTTCCCACACAGGTTTCAGGTTGTCGTTCGGAAGGGCGCTGACTAACCTCGCTGCCGTCGCTGCCAATTCAGCGATCGGATTTGACCGTCCGACTAAACCAGTGCGCTACAGCACCCAAGACCTACATCAGGCGTTTTTTCTACGCTTGATGTATCGTGTCGCGGCAGCTGTGCGCGGGATACCTTCGGGTATGCCGGATCCCTGGTTCCGGTCGGTCAACCCGCGTTCAGCTGCCACCCCACTTTGTTTGACCGCGAGTGATGGCGGCTCCACTACCAGGAGTTCCACCATGATTAAAGACAGCCCAAACCCCCCAGGCCAGCAAGACTTCGATACCAGCACCTTGCACGACGTGGCCTACCGCGCGATCAACCATTACCTCAACCCCGGCAAGCCCATCCCCGAACCCACCGACGGGCTCTTCACCGTGCGCGCCGAGCTGGGCACGGAAACCTTGCTGGTGAATGCTTCCCAGGATTTGGCGTCCATCAGTGAGATCGCCAACCACCTGGCGTTTGAAATCGACGGGGCTCAACGCAATGTCGCGCTGGGTATCTGCCGAATGCTGGAGGGCGTGCAGTTGTTGGTCGATAAGGCACTGAACGTGGCCCATCCGACCGCCTAACGATTTTAGCGCGGTCAAAAAATGTGGGAGCGGGCTTGCTCGCGAAAGCGGTAGGTCAGTCACAGAAAGGTTGACTGAAACACCGCATTCGCGAGCAAGCCCGCTCCCACAGTTTGATCTCTACTGGGCGTCGGGAACGCCTTTTTCCCAGGCTGACCAGTTCTTCAGAATCGCCTGTACCAGCGGGTTACCCGTGCGGTAGAGGTTCTCCAGCGCCGGTACGAACCCACCCTGGTCGGCGTATTTGAGCAGGTTATCGACTTCGCTGTAGCCAGGGTACGGCCGGTCGAAATCGGAACCTGCACGCACCACGGCCAAACGCTGGATATCCACCAGGCCTTCACGGCTGGCGCGCAGCAAGGCTTCGTAGGTGGAGTTGTCTTCCTGCTGGGTGGTGCAGTACTCGCCTTTGTTGTCGGTGAGCAATTTGGTCCAGACCTCGGCGCGCTCGCTCAGGCGTGTGCCCGAGAACCAGGTGTTGCCTGCCAGCGTGTCACAGCGGGTGACTTGCGGCGGCTGGTTGGCAGGGGCGGCCGGGTAGTGTTTGCGCCAGGCGCTGGATTCCTTGCTTTCCGTCAGCTCAACCTTGTGCGACAAGTCATACGCCCTGGCTTGTAGTTTGGGGTTCAGCTCAAACACTTCGGTCTTGTAGTCCAGCGGCGGTTTTTCGTTGGGGCTTTTGGTGTTGATGCCGATGTAACCGGTTGGCCAATCCTTGGGCGCATCCCGCGAGTCCAGCTCCCATTGGGTGCCGAATTCCACCAGGTAATGGGCCCAGGCAGCCGTGCCGATGGTGCCGTGTTTGGGACTGATACCGGCAATCCCGGCGATCAGGAAATAGCTCTGGCGCAGGTCGAACTTGGGCGACAAGGCCAAGGCCAGGGTCGACGCGGCGGCGTTGGTCTGGCCCATGCCGGTCACCAGCAGGCATACATCCTGGGTGTTGCAGCGAATCACCGGGTATTCAGCCGACAGGCCCGGCACGCGGACTTCCTGCTTGAGCGCCAGGCGGTCGATCCAGGTTTGCGCCTCGGGGGCGAACATGGTGATCAGCATCACTTTGGGTTTGATCGGCGCGGGGGCATCCGCCAGCACCACGTGAGGCAGCAGGGCCAGGCCAACGGCCAGCGAGAGACGGGTAAACGCTTTCATCTAATGCTCCTTTATCAGAATTGGTAGCCGACACCGGCGTAGTAGCCCCAGCCATCGGAGCGGGCGCGGAAGTTGCCTTCGCCGAAGTTCAGCTCGCTGCCGTCCTCCCAGTTGCCGCCGTTGTGAAAGTAACGGCCGACCAGGGTAAAGCGCAGGTGGGTAAACGAATACAGCAGCACGTTAGTCGCCACCAACGAGTTGGCGGTGCGCGCCGGGTTGTCCTTGTGCAGGTCCGAGCCGAAATCGTAGTTGGTGAAGCCGATATAGGTCAGCGACGCACCGTTATCGAAACTGCTGATAGGCACGATGTACTTCATTTGTGCACGGTAGCCGTCCCACGAATATTCATTGCTCGCGCCATAGTTTTCCCACTGATAGCGCCCATAGAAGTTGGCCGACAGGTTGACCCGCGAGTGCGTGTCGATGTCGGTGCCGAGGCCGCTGTACAGGGTGTTGGCGCGGTTGGATTTATTGCTGCCATGGTCGTAGATCCAGTCAAACGCTACATACCATTCCTTGAACGGACCGATGGCCAGGCTGCGGCCGGCCAAGTAGTCGATGGAGATGCGCGGCTCGTGCTCCATGAATACCGGCGAGCCATGGTCCCACGCGCCTTTGTCATTACTGTTACCGATACCGAGAATCTTCGGCACGTCGATATAGCCGTACAATTCGAACGGGCCTTTGCGGCCGAAGTATTCGTATTCCAGATAAACGTCATCCTGCGGCTTGGGGCCGAAGCTGATGTCTTTGCTGCCGATCAGAGTCAGGTCCTGGTTAAACCATTCCGACAGATAAACGCCTTTTTTCGTGGGGCTGACGTCGGGGCGCTTGGTCTCAGGGCTGAGGGTTTCGCCCTGTGCTGAATCATCAGCAAGTTTTTCCTGCGCCAAAATGGGGGCGCTGAGTACTCCCGTAACGGCAGCCAGTAGCAAGGAAACACCAAAGGAAGCAGGACGCCTTGAGGTGGGGTGCATTGAAAGTCCCTATTCGTACGCGGTTTGAACCCGATACCTCGGGTAACGGTGAACTTGGCAGCCAAGTTCGTTCCGCAAACGTTTGCACAGGCTGTACCAACTTTGCTCAATGGCTTGAATAAAATGAAAAAAATCGGAATTAGTCGACCTTTTGATCAAAAATGACTGGGTGTCATTTTTGCAGGCCACTACGAGGATCCACTCACATGTTCGAGCGCTATTTGCAATCCTGGAACCTGAAGGTTGATGGCGTCCCCGTCGTGACGCCCGGCAGTCACCTGTTGCCCGTGCGCTGGCAAGGCCAGCCGGCGATGTTGAAAATTGCTCACACTTCAGAAGAGCAGCTCGGCGGGCAGTTGATGAGCTGGTGGTCGGGCGAGGGTGCCGCCCAGGTGTATGCCCATGACGACGTGGCGTTGTTGATGGAGCGGGCCACCGGCCCGGGTTCCCTGATGCGCATGGCCCTCAATGGGCAGGATGATCAAGCCAGCCGGATTGCCTGCGCCACGGTGGCCCGGCTGCATGCGCCACGGCCATCGCCACCGCAAGGGTTACTGCCCCTGCACACCTGGTTTCAGTCATTGTGGACGGCCGCTGAGGACACAGGCGGCGTGTTGCGCGACTGCGCAGCGATGGCGCATGCACTGCTGGCGGCGCCACAGGACGTGGCGGCGCCACAGGACGTGGTGGTGCTGCACGGTGATATCCATCACGACAACATTCTCGACTTCGGTGCTCGGGGTTGGCTGGCGATTGACCCAAAGCGGGTCATCGGCGAGCGTGGTTACGATTACGCCAACCTGCTCTGCAACCCGGATTTGCCGACCTGCCACGATCCGGTGCGGTTCAATCGGCAGGTCGCGGTGATTGCCCAGGCGGCCAACCTCGCACGCCCGCGCCTGCTGCAATGGGTCGTGGCCCATGCAGGTCTGTCCGCAGCGTGGTTCCTTGAGGATGGAGAGCGCCAGCGCGCAGCCATTGACCTTGAAGTCGCGCGCCTGGCGCAACGGGCGTTGGCTCAATGGCCGAGGGTGTAGGGCAATGGCTGATCGGCGGTGCGGTTGAACAGATGCATCGCGGTTTCGCGCCGATACTCACTCGGTGTCTGGTTCATTTCGATCCGAAAGTGCCGGTTGAAGTTGGACAGGTTGGCGTAGCCCACTTCGAAACAGATAGCCGCCACCGACATCTCGCTTTGCAGCAGCAGCCGGCAGGCGCGTTGCACGCGGAATTTGCGCATCAGGTCGATAAAACCGTGGCCGGTGTTGCGCTTGAAGAAGCGTGAGAAGCCCGGCTCGCTCATCTCCAGCTGTCGCGCGATGACCGACAGGCGCAAGTCGCCGGTCAGCTCGCGCATCAGGTAGTCGAAGGCTTTATTGATGCGCTCGGCGCTGCGTGCGTCGAGAGTGGGGGCATAGCAGGGGCTGGCCAGGGCCTGCACCTGTGGTGGCGGGGCGGTTTTCAGGGTGTCGAGCAGTTGCAGGAACAGGATCAACCGTTGCAGGCCGTGGGCGTTGCCGATGTTTTCCATCAAGCCTGCCGCCTGCACGGCCGTGTCACCGCTGAACTGCAGGCCGCGCCGGGCCTGTTCGAACAGCGGCTGCAGGTCGCCGAGTTCCGGCAGGGTCTTGCGCAGGGCGAGGAGGGCGGCGCCGTCGAACTGCAGCACCACGTCGCGGCCGGTCAGGTATTCGCCGGGCGCCAGGTCACCGATCCAGTCATGGGGCAGGTCTGGACCGATCAGCGCAACATGCCCGGCACTGAACGCACCGATATAGTCGCCCGCCACCAATTTGCCGCTGCCTCGGCGGATCAGGTGGATTTCGAATTCAGGGTGGTGGTTCCAGCGTGCCAGGTCATACGGGTAGTCATGTTCGAACCAGCGAAAGCAGTGGTCCGGCTCGGGCAGGATGACTTCCAGTTCGGCGGGGCGGTGCTCGAACAGCTCGGCGCGACTGACGGGCATGGCGATGCCTCTTTTAGTGGTTGAGTCGCCCCCAAAATACGCGCACTCGCGAGCAATACGCTACCCCCGGTTTCGCCTGGCACTGATACTTTTTTGCGCCTGTGGGCGGGGTTAAAAAAGTACCAGCCAGGCATTCGCCATGCGTTTGTGAGGGCTTGAGCGAGCTGCTGTAATCGACCCTCAACAACAAAAACAACAGGTGGAAACCGCCATGCTCCCGACCCGCAACGCCACACTTGCGCAAGCGCTGTTCCTGATGACCGGCCTGGCGCTGGCCATGCCCAGCTACGCCGCCGACACCGTCACCATCGCCACGGTCAACAACAGTGACATGATCCGCATGCAGCGCCTGTCCAAGGTGTTCGAGCAGCAGCACCCGGACATCAAGCTCAATTGGGTGGTGCTCGAAGAAAACGTATTGCGCCAGCGCCTCACCACCGACATCGCCACCCAAGGTGGGCAATTCGATGTGCTGACGATTGGCACCTACGAAACCCCGCTGTGGGGCGCCAAACACTGGCTGGAACCGCTGAGCCAATTGCCGGCTGACTATGACGCTGACGATATCTTCCCTTCGGTGCGCCAGGGCCTGTCGGTCAATAACACCCTGTATGCCTTGCCGTTCTACGGCGAAAGCACGGTCACTTACTACCGCACCGACCTGTTCAAGCAAGCCGGCCTGAGCATGCCCGCGCACCCGACCTGGACCCAGCTTGGTGAATTCGCCGCCAAGCTCACCGCAAAAGATCAAGGCCAATACGGCATGTGCCTGCGTGGCAAGGCTGGCTGGGGTGAAAACATTGCGCTGCTCAGTACCATGGCCAACGCCTTTGGCGCGCGCTGGTTCGACGAACAGTGGAAGCCCGAGTTGACCAGCCCCGAGTGGACCGCAGCAGCCAACTATTACGTCAACACCCTGAAGCACTATGGCCCGCCGGGCGTCTCCAGTAACGGTTTCAACGAAACCCTGGCGCTGTTCAACAGCGGCAAATGTGCGATCTGGGTGGATGCCAGTGTCGCCGGCTCTTTCACCACCGACAAGCGCCAGAGCAAGGTTGCGGATGATGTAGGCTTTGCCGCCGCCCCAACGGAAGTCACCGACAAAGGCTCTTCTTGGCTCTACGCCTGGTCCCTGGCAATCCCGGCCACGTCCAAGCATAAGGACGCCGCCAAAGCCTTCATCAGCTGGGCAACTTCCAAGGATTACATCCAACTGGTCGCCGATAAAGAAGGCATCACCAATGTACCGCCGGGCACTCGCCAGTCCACCTACAGTGCGGCGTATTTGCAGGCCGCACCGTTTGCCCAGGTGACGCTGGAAATGATGAAACACGCGGACCCCGCGCACCCGTCGGCCAAACCGGTGCCCTACGTGGGCATCCAGTACGTGACCATCCCTGAGTTCCAGGCCATCGGCACCTCGGTCGGCAAGCTGTTTTCGGCAGCGCTCACCGGCGGCATGACGGTTGACCAGGCGCTGCTCGAAGCGCAGGCCACCACCGAGCGCGAAATGAAACGCGCCGGTTATCCCAAATAATTGTTAACGGACACGTACCCCATGAAACGACTGGAAGGTAAGAGCGCGCTGATCACTGGATCGGCGCGCGGTATTGGCCGCGCCTTTGCCCAGGCCTATATCGCCGAAGGCGCCACGGTTGCCATCGCCGACATCAACCTGCAACGCGCCCAAGCCACGGCGGCAGAGCTGGGCTCACAGGCTTATGCGGTGGCGATGGACGTCACCGACCAAGCCTCCATCGACCGCGCGATTGCCGCCGTGGTCGCCCACGCCGGCAAGCTCGATATTCTGATCAACAACGCCGCGCTGTTCGACCTCGCGCCCATCGTCGACATCACCCGTGACAGCTATGACCGGCTGTTCTCGATCAACGTGGCCGGCACGCTGTTCACCTTGCAGGCGGCGGCGCGGCAAATGATCAGCCAGGGCCATGGCGGCAAGATCATCAACATGGCCAGTCAGGCCGGGCGGCGGGGTGAGCCGTTGGTGGCCATCTATTGCGCGACCAAGGCCGCAGTGATCAGCCTTACGCAATCGGCGGGGTTGAACCTGATCAAGCAGGGCATCAATGTCAACGCCATCGCCCCCGGTGTAGTCGACGGTGAGCATTGGGACGGTGTGGATGCACTGTTTGCCAGGCATGAAGGCCTAGCGCCCGGTGAGAAAAAAGCGCGGGTCGGCGCCGAGGTGCCTTATGGACGGATGGGCACGGCGGAGGATTTGACCGGGATGGCGATTTTTCTGGCGTCGAAAGAGGCCGACTATGTGGTTGCCCAAACCTACAACGTCGATGGCGGCAATTGGATGAACTGAAGCCGAGCACCCATCAACCGTGTGGGAGGGGGCTTGCGCCCGATTGCGGTATGACCGTCAGCAAATGCAGTGGCTGACCCGCCGCTTTCGGCAGCAAGCCCGCTCCCACCGTTGATTTTCATTGTGGGTGAATAGCGAGTTACTCGGCAAAACTGCGATCAAAGAAGTAAATCTCTCCAGGCTTCAGGTTCTGCACCGTCGCCTGCGGCCTGCCGCCATTGCCGTGCTTCTTGCGCCCGGTCTCGCGCAGATATCCCGCCTCCGTCAGCTTCAACAAGCGCTGGCGAATACTGGTCTTCAGTACCGGCCGTGAAAGCACCAGCGAGAAAATCGTGGTGGCTTCCGGCGCGCTGAATTCATTGCCCAGGAACATCAGCGGCAGGTTGCTGTACAGCGACTTGGACAACAGCCGCTCCTGCACCGCCGCCACGATCAGGTTGTGATCGAATGGCAGCTTGATACTGCCAGCGGCCACTGCGTTCAGCGAAAACCAGCCTTGATGCTCACCCAGGCTCACCTCATCGGCGACGATGGCCAGGTAGTAAGTGGAGGATGACCAGCAGCGTGGGTCACGAAACGCATCGCCCACCGTCCCGACCTGTTCACTCAAGGCCAGGTTGAAACCTACCTTGTCACTCGCCCGCAAGCGTTCTACCGCATCCTTGAGGCTCAGATCTTGCACGCCGCCGTTCACCACCACGCCCGGTAATGCCCAGTGCCCGGCAAAAGGCTCGGCTTCGCGCTTATTCAGCAGCAGCTTCAATTCCCCGGCAGCACGGCAGTAGAACAGCACGCACAGGTCGACGGTATGGAGGTAAGCGCTAAGTGGCATGTGAAATCCTTGTAGGCAGCGGTGGAGCACAGTCTAACCCATCGAACAGCCATGTCATGTACTGAATCAAGCCTAGTTAAATAAATGTTTCTTGCAATGAAAGTACACGACGTGTACTTTTGTTTACAGGCCACAGGAGAACTGCCATGCCCCTTTCGAAAACTGCCATTGCTTCATTCGACGTCGATGCCCAGAAAAGCTTCACGCCACTGTGCCCCAACGAATTGCCTGTGGCCGGCGGCGACCAGATCGGCGCTGAACTCAACTACATGGCCAGCCTGGCCGGCCGTCGTGTCGGCAGCAAAGACGCGCACACCCCGCACGCGCCCTGGGTGGTCACGCAGCACAGCGAGATGCTGCAACCCACCGGCCTGGCCCACGCGGATGTCACCTGGGTCAGCCACTGCGTACCGGGCACCGACGGTTTTACATTGCTGGATGAATTACCCGTTCCGTATGACTACGACTACTTCATCTGGAAAGGCGTCGAACCCGATCTGCACCCCTACGGTGCCTGCTACCACGACTTGCACGACAAGCTGTCCACCGGCGTTATCGAGTATCTGAACGCCCACGGCGTCACCCGCGTGATCGTCGGCGGCCTGGCCCTGGATTACTGCGTCAAGACCACCGCGTTGCAACTGCTCAAGGCCGGCCTGGAGGTGATCCTGCACTTGCCTGCGTGTCGAGCAATCAGCGAGGAGGGCGGCGTGCAGGCCGTTGGTGAATTGCAAAAGGCCGGTGCCGTGATCAGCAACACCCGCGAAGAACTGGCCGCGATGGCCACGCGTTAAGGAGAACCACCATGGAAAGTGCGTACGACTATGAATCCCCGGTGATCCAGGGCTTGCTCGACACTGATTACTACACCTTCACCATGATGCAGGCGGTATTGCACCAGCACCCGAATGTCGATGTGGAATACAACTTCATCGTCCGCTCGCCGGAAAAGCTTGGCCACTTGATCCCGGCACTGCGTGACGAGCTGGAAAAGCTCGCCGGCCTGCACATGCGCGAAGGCGAGCTGCGCTTTCTGTTCAACCCACGCTTTCGCGAATACCTCACTGCGGATTACGAGCGTTTTCTGGGGTTGTTCCGCTTTAATCTGCGCTATATCCACGTCAGCGAGGTTGACGGCCAACTGAACATCCGCGTGGTGGGCCCGATGCTGCACTGCATCATGTTCGAACAGCCGGTTTTGGCGCTGGTCAGCGAACTGCGCAACCGCGACAAGTACCCCGACGTAAGCCTCGAAGACGTCACCCGCAAGCTTTACCAGAAGTTCGACTGGCTGGAGAAAAACCTCAGCCGCGATGAGCTGGCCGACTTGCGCGTCTCCGACTTTTCAACGCGCCGGCGGCTGTCATTCAAGGCCCAGCGCGAAGTGGTCGATATCATGCGCCGTGACTTCCCTGGCCAATTTGTCGGCACCAGCAACGCGCACCTGGCCTATGAGTTTGACCTGCCGCTGATCGGCACCATGGCGCACCAGTGGCTGATGGTGCACCAGCAACTGGGCCGCTTGCGCGAGAGTCAGAACGCCGCGCTGGAAAACTGGGTGCGTGAATACCGCGGCCGCCTCGGCATCGCCTTGACCGACTGCATCAGCACCGATTTTTTCCTCAAGGACTTCGACCTGTACTTCGCCAAGCTTTACGACGGCCTGCGCCAGGACTCCGGTGACCCGATCGTATGGGCTGACAAAGTCCTGGCGCGCTACAAAGCACTGGGCATCGACCCGATGACCAAGGACCTGATGTTTTCCGACGGCCTGAACTTCGAAAAATGCCTGCCGATCCTGCGGCACGTGCGTGGCAAGGCCCGGTTCGGTTTCGGTATGGGCACCAGCCTGGCCTGCGATGTCGAGGGCGTGCAACCGCTGAGCATCGTCATGAAGCTGGTGCGGGTGCACGGCGAGCCGGTGGTGAAATTTTCCGATGATCCGATCAAGAACGTCTGTGAAGACGCCTCGTTCTTGCAGTACGCGGCGAAGGTGTTCAACGTGGGCAGTGTGGAGGTGTGACATGCAAGCACGTACCGCTGAGGAACTGAACATCAACCGCGCGTTGGTCAGTGGCGGTGAGCCTCGGGAAATCCAGCGGCGCATCGATTTCATCAAGGCCACCTTGCGCAGCTCCGGCTGTAAGGCTCTGGTGCTGGGCATCAGCGGCGGCGTCGATTCGCTGACCGCGGGCCGTCTGTGCCAATTGGCGGTGGAGCAATTGCGTAGCGAAGGCTACGCCGCGCGCTTTATCGCGATGCGGCTGCCCTATAAAACCCAGGCCGACGAGCGTGATGCCCAGGCCTCGCTGAACTTCATCACAGCGGACCACGTCGACACGTTGAACATCGCCGCCAGTGTCGACGGCCTGATGGCCAGCCTCACCGCCACCGAGGCTGGCGCCGCTCAGGTCGACTTCATCAAAGGCAACGTCAAGGCCCGCACGCGGATGATCGCGCAATACGCCGTGGCCAATCTGCACAACGGGCTGGTGGTCGGCACCGACCACGGCGCTGAAGCACTGATGGGGTTCTTCACCAAATTCGGTGACGGTGCCTGCGACCTCGCACCGCTGTCAGGCCTGACCAAAACCCAGGTACGCCTGCTTGCCAGCGCTCTGGGCGCGCCCGCTGAGCTGATCCACAAACAACCCACCGCCGACCTCGAAGACCTGGCGCCAGGCAAGGCGGATGAGCAGGCGTATGGCTGCACCTATGCAGAGATTGACGCGTACCTGATGGGCGAACCGGTGAGTGCGCGGGTGAGGGCGATTGTCGAACGGGCTTATGCCAATACGGCGCATAAACGCGCATTGCCGGTGGTTCCCGACTCGATCGGCAACACCCACCGCGTCAAAAAATAAGAACTTTCTTAGATTTTTGCAGGACGCGACTCACTACTCTCTGTGTTTTTACACCCGCGGCTTCGGTCCGTGCCACGGCTTGACTGGGGAGGCTAGAGAGTGAGGGAGTCAACCATTAACCGTCTTGCCCAATGCTTGCCGGAAATGACCGCCATGGTGTTCATGGCCCAGTTCTCAGCGGCCACCGTTACGTTGCTGACTAAAAAGACCTACCTGTGCTCTGTGGCCGCGCCGCTGCAAACCGGAGGCTGCCTGGGCCTCTTTGTCGGCTTGACGGCTTTTTCTGCGTTTGCCCATTGGATGCTGGCGCGCGGGCGCAGCTGCGCAACCGGCTTGCAGCTGGGGTATTTCATTTTCTGCCTGCTGCTGGTGACACCGACCCTGCAATACCGGCCCCACGCGCTGGTTTACGCATTGGGTATCGTGCTTCCGCTGCTGGGCCTGATTCTGATGAGCACGCAGCGTTATCAAGACATGCAACTGAAACTGGCGGAAATTCGCGTGCGCAAAACTGCCACTCAAGCGCTCTTGAAGAAGTACTCACATAACCCAACCACCGAATCGCGCCACACGAGCCGCCCGTAACGCTCGCGCAAGATCACGCGAGCGCTGCTGGCTTTGCGGTTAGCGTTCGATCGAGCGGCTCCACCGCGCATTCCACTCCGGCCGCGCCTGATTGACCTGGTCCCAATCAATTGAAATCGCCGTCTGCAGGTAACCCTGCATTGCCTCCACCCGCGCACGGGTTTTGTCGGTGGTCGGTGTAGTTGGGTTCGACGGAATCTGGTCGCCGTCCTCCAACGCCGGCGCCTGGGCTTGTGCCGTCAACAAAAACGCCGCGAGTTTTTGCGCCAGTTCCGGTTGGTCATTACGGGCAATCACGCATTCGGCCACGTTGAGCACCACCGCGCCTTCCTTCGGTTGCGCATATTCCATCGGGATGCCCAGCAGTTGCTGAGTGGTGACTTGAGTCGGGGTCAGGGGGAAGATCGCGGCTTCATCGGTTTGCACCATCTCGGAGATCTTCGCGGAGCTGGCGATGTATTCCAGCACGTTGGGGCCGATGGTCTTCGGCCAGGCCTTGAAGCCCGGTTCCACGTTGGTTTCGGAGCCGCCCTGGATACGGTTGAACATCAAAAAGCCGTGCAGGCCGAAGGTGGAGGAGGCGAGGGACTGGAACACCACTTTGTCCTTGAAGCGCGGGTCGGCCAGGTCCATCCACGAGGTGGGTGCGGCCCAGCCTTTTTCCTTGAACATCTTGGCGTTATAGCCCAGGCCGGTAACGCCCAGCGTCACGGCCACAGCCTCTTGCTTGATTTTCGCCTTGGCCGGGATCTGCTCCAGCGACGGGCTCGGCGCCAGCTTGTCGCACAGGCCCATGGCGATGGCGCGGTACATGATGCCGTCGTCGAGGAACATCACGTGCATCTGCGGGTTGTCTTTATTGGCCTGGACCTTGGCGAGGATGTCCGACGAGGTGCCGGGCACGATCACCACCTTGACGTTATTGGCTTTTTCGAAGGCGGGCAGCACCTTGTCGGCGTACACCCGTTCCATGGTGCCGCCGTTCATGCCCAGGTACAGCGTCGGCGCAGCATGGGCGATGGAGGCGAGCAGTGCGAGGGGCAAGCAGGACAGCGCGATACGTGTGTTCATTGGGTTTTTCCTCTCAGGCTTGGAAACGACGGATGGAAAACGCTTCGATGGGTTGGCGGCTGGCCCCGACGCAGACGATCTCTGCCAGGGCTTCACCGACGGCGGGGCCGAGCTGGAACCCGGCGCCGGCAAAGCCGAAACCGTGGAGCAGGCCAGGTTGGGTGCTGCTTGGGCCGATCACCGGCTCATGGTCGGGGAGGTAACCTTCGGTGCCGCTCCAGGTGCGGATCGCCTGGGCGCCCTTGAGGAACGGGTACAACTCGCCGGCATTGCGCAAAATCTCCAGCACTGCCGCTTGCCCCGGGCGCGCCGTTTGCGGGCCCAGCGCAAACCCGCGGCCGCCGCCAAGGATGCAATTGCCCCGGGCGACCTGACGCGCGTATATCCCACCGCCTTCAACCCCGGTACTGACGTTCATCACCACCGGCAGCGGCTCGGTGACCAGCATGGCCGGGTGCGCCGCGGTGATCGGCACCGGCTCGCCGAACTGTTCGGCGACGTGACCGGCCCAGGCGCCGGCGCAGTTGAGCAGCCAGGCTGCTTGCAGGTGCAGGCCGTTGGCGCAGTGCACGTGGAAGCGTTGGCTGTCATGTTCGATGCGAATCACTTCGGCCTGCTCGTACACCGAGGCGCCGAGGCGCTGCGCTGCACGGGCGAAGGCGGGCGAGACCAGGCGCGGGTTGGCATGGCCGTCTTCAGGGCACAGTGACGCGCCGACCGCCACATCGCCGACCCAGGGAAAGCGTGCGCGCAATTGCGCGTAATCCAGCAGTTGCAAGCCCAGGTCAAAGTCCCGGGTTTGCTCGGCATACGCCTGCAGCGCGGCGAAATCCGCCTGGCTGCGCGCCAATTTCAAATGCCCGCAGCGCACGTACTCGCCGTCAATGCCGATCAACCCCGGCAAGTCGGCCCACAACTGATGGGCGCGTTGCGACAACGGCAACTGATGCACCGGCCGCCCCTGGCGCCGCACGCCACCATAGTTGACGCCGCTGGAATGAGAGCCACAGAAATCTCGCTCTACCAGGGCCACACGCTGGCCTTTGTGTGCCAGCGTCCGCGCCGCCGAAGCACCGACGATGCCGCCGCCCAGTACGATGACATCGATCATGGTTGCACCTCCACGCCAAACGGCAGCGGCTTGATCGGTGCCTGGCCACGCAGGCGGCCTACGCTTTCAATCCCTCGACCACTGCGCTCGGCCACAATCTCGGCTGCGGCCAGCCCGCACATGCGGCCCTGGCAACGGCCCATGCCGACCCGGCAATGGGCCTTGACGCGGTTGAGTTCCCAATGGCCTTCATCCACCACCGCGCGCACCTCGCCGACGCTTACCTCTTCGCAGCGGCACAGGATCAGTGCATCCGGCGCCTGCGCAGCCCACTGTTGAGGAAAGGGGAAGGCGGTTTCCAGGCCATGGCGAAAGCGCTGGATGCCTGCCAGTTGCTGCTCCAGTTGGGCAGCGCGGCGCTGATCGATGGTGCTGCCTGAATCTTCCAGCACGGCCAATGCCGCGCGTTCACCGGCGACTTGCGCGGCGTCGGCGCCCATGATGCCGGCCCCGTCGCCCGCCAGGTACACGTTGTTTACGCTGCTGCGCCCGGCGCTGTCGCGCTGCGGCAACCAGGCACGGTTCAAGCTGCTCCAGGCAAAGTCACAGCCGAGCAGGTCCGCCAATTGTGTCTCGCTGCGCAAGGCATGGGCGAAGGCCACGGCGTCGCAGTCCAACCGGTGCTCACCCCAGCGAATCCCGGTGACCCGCAGTTCGCCGTCAATCTGCGTGAGCGTTGCGCCCTGATGCACGGGAATGCCATGGGCTGTCAGCCAGGCGCGATAATACAAACCTTTGGCCAGGGTCGCCGGTTGCCCGAGTAACGCCGGTAATGCACGGCACTGTGCGCTGAACGGCGCGCTGTCGAGCACTGCGACCACCTTGGCGCCGGCCTTGGCGTACTGGTAAGCCACCAGGTACAGCAACGGCCCGCTGCCACACAATGCGACCCGTTCACCGATGGCGCAGCCTTGATATTTCAAGGCGATTTGCGCCGCGCCCAGGCTGTAGACCCCCGGCAAGGTCCAGCCGGGCACCGGCAGGATACGGTCCGTGGCGCCGGTCGCGACGATGATCCGGGCATACTCGATGCTCTGCGCACGGTGGTTAGTCAACATGTCCAGCCGACCGTCCTCGGCGTTCCAGACCAGGGTTTGCGGTCGGTAGTCGATCAATGGCGCCAGCTCATCCAGGGTGCGGTGCACGGCCTCGGCCTTGCGCGCTTCAAACCCATAAAGTTGCTTGGGCGAGCGCTGGAAGTTCGCCGGTTGGCGCCGATAGATCTGCCCGCCACCGCGCAGGCTTTCATCCACCAGACAAGGCTGGATGCCATGGTCGAGCAGGGTACGCGCTGCGCTGATACCTGCCGGGCCGGCGCCGACAATCACGATGGGTTTCATGCCTGGCGCCCCGGATCGCGGCTGATCGCCTGGCCTTCTTCCAACAGCGTCGAACACGCCCGCACACGGCGCCCGTCGTCCAGCCGCACCCAGCAATCCTGGCAGGCGCCCATCAGGCAGAAACCGGCACGCCGCTCGGCACTGAAATCGCTGCCGCGCAGGTGATCGGCGCAGGTCAGCATGGCGGTCAGCAGCGTGTCGCCCAGCAAGCCCGTGGCCGGCTGCCCATCCAGGGTGAAGGCCAGGGCAGGGCGCGCGGTTTCGGCCAATCGTTTGAACAATGCCATCAATGTTTCCCCACCAGCACGCGGTCCAGGCCGTAGACCCGGTCGAGCAGGATCATGGTCGCTGCGGTCAGCGCAATCACCAGCGCCGAGACTGCCGCCATCATTGGGTCGATGGACTCCGTGGCGTACACGTACATGCGCACCGGCAAGGTTTGCGTGGCCGGCGAGCTGACGAAGATCGACAGGGTCACTTCATCGAAGCTGTTGATAAACGCCAGCAACCAGCCGCCGGCTACACCGGGCAAAATCATCGGCAAGGTAATCTGACGAAACAGCGTAAAGCGGCTCGCACCCAGCGACTCCGCCGCCTGCTCGGCACTGCGATCAATGCCGATCGCCGCGGCCAGCACCAGGCGCAGCACATACGGCGTGATGATCACCACGTGGGCGAGCATCAGCCAGGTGAAGCTGCCATTCACGCCCATCAAGGCAAACAGCCGCAGCATCGCCACCCCCAGCACCAGGTGCGGGATGATGATCGGCGACAGGAACAGCGCACTGAAAAAATTGCGCCCCGGGAATTGATATCGGCTGATCGCCAAGGCCGCCGGCACTGCGATCAGTGTGGCCAGGGTCGCGGCGGTAAACGCCAGGATCAGGCTGTTATAGAACGCCTGGATGAAGTCGGCACGCTCGAACACCGCGCGAAACCAGCGCAGGGAGAAGCCCGACGTCGGCAGGCTCAAGGTGTTTTCGGGGGTGAAGGCCACCAGGCACACCACCACCAGCGGCGCCATCATGAACAGCACCACCAAACCGTGGAAACCCAGGGCCAAAGGACCGTTTCTGGACATGCGCTTAAACCCCCAGGGACTTTTTGTAGCGGCTTTCGACCATGCGGTTCCAGCTCAGCATGATCAGCAGATTGACCAACAGCAGCACCACCGCGATGGTCGCGCCCATGGGCCAGTTGAGTTCCGAGAGGTACTGGTCATACACCACGGTGGCGACCATTTTCAGGCGGCGCCCGCCAAGCAGGCCGGGGATCGCAAACGAACTGGCGGCCAGGCCGAACACGATCAGGGTGCCCGAGAGCACGCCGGGCATGACCTGCGGCAACACGATCTTGCGCATGACCGTGGCCTGGCTCGCACCCAGCGACAGGGCGGCCTGTTCGGCCGACGGGTCGAGCTTTTGCAGCGAGGTCCACACCGGAATGATCATGAACGGCAGCATCACGTGCACCAGCGCGATGATCACCGCAAACGGCGTATACAGCAGTTTCACCGGGCGCCCGCCGAGCGCCTGGATCACCTGGTTCACCAGCCCGTCGGCACCGAGCAGCAGGCTCCAGCCGAAGGCGCGCACCACCACCGAAATCAACAGCGGCGTGAGGATCAGGATCAGGAAGATCGAGCGCCACGGGGTGCCCATGCGGCTGAGGATGTAGGCCTCGGGCACGCCGATGACCACGCACAACAAGGTCACCAAGGCACTGATCCAGAAGGTGCGCCAGAAGATCTCGTAAAAGTACGAGTCACTGAACAGCGACAGGTAATGCGCGAAGGTCCACTCATCGGCCTTCACGCCGACCTGGTAGTCGAACACGTTGAACGACAGCACCAGCGTCATCAGCAGCGGCAGGATCAACAGCCCGGTAAACAGCACCAGGGCCGGTAACGACAACACATAACCCCGACTCATGCGCGCACCTCATCCGCCGCCAACACGCGCAGCAGGCCGGCGTGCCAGTCCAGGCCCACCGCCGCGCCGCAAGCGAGCGGCGCGCTGCCGTCGTTGCTGCGCACCACGGTGATTTCACCCAGAGGGGTATGGACGCGGTACAGCCATTGGCTGCCGAAGAAGTAACTGTCGAGGACCTTGCCTTGCACGCGCCCGGCGCCGGCGTCCACCAGGGTGATTTTTTCCGGGCGCAGGCTCAGGGTCAGTTCACCTGCGCCGCTGATGCAACGCACCTGGGGGGCGCCGAGTTCGTCATAGTCGCCCGGCAGCAGGTTGGCTTTGCCGACAAAATCCGAGATGAAGCGCGTGCGCGGGTGCTCATACAGGTTGTACGGCGCGTCGATCTGGGTCACGCGCCCGGCCTGCATCACCACCACGCGGTCGCTGATGGACAGCGCTTCGGCCTGGTCGTGGGTGACCATCAAGGTGGTGATGCCCACGGCGCACTGGATGCGGCGAATTTCAAACTGCATTTCTTCGCGCAAGTTGGCGTCAAGGTTGGACAGCGGTTCGTCGAGCAGCAACACCGGCGGCTCGATCACCAAGGCGCGGGCCAGGGCCACACGCTGGCGTTGGCCGCCGGACAGTTCACGCGGGTAGCGCTCGGCGTGGGGCGCCAGGCGCACCAGTTCGAGCACGGTTTTGACTTTGCTGGCGATCTCGGCGACCGGCACTTTGCGCATCTTCAGGCCGAAGGCGACGTTGTCGCGCACGGTCATGTGCGGGAACAGCGCGTAGCTTTGGAACACCACACCCAGGCCACGGCTGGCGGGCTTAGCGTGGGTGATGTCACGCCCGTCGAGCAGAATCTGCCCGCCGCTCACGTCGACGAAACCGGCGATCATTTGCAGGGTGGTGGTCTTGCCGCATCCCGAGGGGCCGAGCAGGGAAACGAACTCGCCTTTTTCCACCGCAAGGTCGGTAGCGACCACCGCGTCGACGGCGCCGTAGCGTTTGCTCAAGGCGTTGAGTTGGAGAAATGCCATGTCTGCGTTCCACCTTTTTTGAGTCGCGTCGAAACGCGCTTTTTTGTTTTGGGCAGATGCGAAAAGAGTGTTGCGGGTGCGTTGGCGCTCGATCTCGAGTCGGCTGCCATTTGTTGTTCATTTCGCCCCTGTGGACGCAGATTAGGACGAAGACTAGGATGGGCGGAAGATGGAATTTCACTGAATGGACTATTATTTTCAGTTTTATTCATTCACTAGAATTTATGCCTGGGTTTAGCCTTATGGATTCCACTGAGCGGAATGAAGCAAGTAGAGAAGTCGGTGCGGGCGGCGTGTCTCGGCTGTTCGCGCTGCTGCGCACCTTGGGCGAGGTGCCGGAAGGCGGCGAACGTGTGACCCAACTCGCGCAACAGGTCGGCTTGTCCCAACCCACCACCCACCGCCTGCTGCGCAGCCTGATGGACGAAGGCATGGTCGAGCAGGACGCACGCAGCAAACGCTATCGCCTGAGCCTGGAGTTTTTCGCGCTGGCAGCCAACGCGGGCAAGACCGGCAACCTGCGCGACCTGGTACGGCCGAGCATGTTGCGCCTGAGTGCTTCCCTCGGCGATTCGCTGTTCCTGCTCGCGCGCAGCGGCTTTGATGCGATCTGCCTGGACCGCAGCGAGGGGCCCTATCCGATCCGTACGTTTACCGGCGATATCGGTGGGCGCGTGGCGTTGGGCGTGGGGCAGGGCAGCTTGGCGATTCTGGCGTTCTTGCCGGAGGAAGAGCGTGAGACGGTGATTCGCTACAACCTGCCACGCCTCAAGGACTTTCACCTGTATGACGAAGTGCTGCTGCGCTCGGAGGTCGAGAACGTACGGCGCCTGGGCTATGCAGCGCGCAATACCGGGGTGTTGGAAGGCATGGCGGGGGTGGCGGTGCCGATTCTGAATCGGGACGGGCATGCGGTGGCGGCGCTGAGTGTGGCGACCATCAGTGATCGGTTGGGGCCGAGCCGCTTGCCAATGGTGGTTGAGTTGCTCAAGCGCGAAGCGGCGGCGATTGGGCCGAGGATCAACCCGTTTGATCCGACCCTGCGCAGGCCGTCGCAGACCTTCGGTGGGTAACCTATCTGCGCCACGATGAAGCACCCGTGTGGGAGCGGGTTTGCTCGCGAATGCGATAGATCAGTTATGGATAGGTCAACTGACACACCGCTTTCGCGAGCAAGCCCGCTCCCACCGTGTTCAGATCGCCGCCAGGGCCACGGACGTCGCGGCCGTGCGAGTCTCCACACCCAACTTCACGTACACATGCTCCAGGTGCTTGTTCACCGTCCTGGGGCTCAACCCCAAAATATCGCCGATATCCCGATTGGTCTTGCCGCACGCCACCCAGCGCAGCACTTCCACCTCGCGCTCGGTCAGTTGGAACCTGGCCGACAACAGCCGCTGCGCCGGCGCGTCTTCCAGGGTCAGCACACTCGGCTGCGTCGCCGCCCGTGCCGAGAGCAAGATGCGTGAGGTGCGCAAATGCGCTGCCACCCGTGCCAATACTTCGTCGGTCTGGATCGGCTTGGTCACATAGTCGCTGCCGCCCACTTCAAAGCCCTGCACCACATGCTTGCTGTCGGTCAGCCCGGTCATGAACACCACCGGGATGTCGGCGCTGGCGGGCTGCGCCTTGAGCCGCCGGCAGGTTTCGAAGCCATCCAGGCCGGGCATCATCGCGTCCAGCAGGATCAGGTCCGGGCGCCGTCGTTGCACGCGGTTCAGTGCGCTGAGGCCGTCGAGGGCGACCAGCACCATGTAGCCGGCGTCGTCGAGTGCATCGGAGAGCATGGCGAGGTTGTCCGGGGTGTCGTCGACGATCAGCACCACGCCGGGTTCAGTGCTGCGGGTGAGTGCATTCATCTTCGGCCTCCTTGAGGGTTCGGTTGAGTTCATCCAGGCGGAAACCCTTGAGCAAACCGCGCACTTTGCTGATGAATGCTTCAGTGTCCGGGCGGTGTTCAAGGATCTTGTCGAGTTTGTCGTGTAGGCCGCGCACATAGCCGATGGCGCTGAGTTCGGCGAGCGCGGCGAGGTCTTCAGGGCTGGGCAGGACCCTGGGCGGCGCCGGCGCCCTGGAGGTCTTGGTGCGGCGTAACCACTGCAACTGCAGATGCTGTTGCAGGCGCCCCAGCAGCTCCGGGGTGCGCACCGGCTTGGCCAGGTAGTCATTGCAGGCGGCGGCGATGCTGCGTTCGCGGTCGTCGGTAAAGGCGTTGGCCGAGATCACAATAATCGGCGCGCTGGACAGCGCGTTGCGGCGGATCAAACGGCTGGTTTCCAAGCCATCCAACGTCGGCATCGACAAGTCCATCAGGATCAAGTCCGGTGCCAGCAACGCCACCTGGCGAATCGCCTCCTGGCCGTTACTGGCCTGGATCACTTCAAAACCCAAAGGGGTGAGCATGCCGCTCAGCATCTTGCGATGGTCGACGTGGTCGTCCACCACCAGGATGCGTCGGCGCTCACCCTGATAGCCGATGATGTCGTGCTCCACATGCACCACCGCTTGCGGCGCGCGCACCTGGGAAAGAAACAGCCGCACCTGGAAGCACGTGCCCTTGTCGAGTTCGCTGGAGACCCGCAGTTCACCGCCCATTAACGAGGTGAGCATGCGTGTGATGGTCAGCCCGAGGCCCACGCCCTTGTCCTGGCGCATTAAATCGCCGCGTTCGAACGGCTGGAAAATCCGTTCGATCTGCTCCGGATCAATCCCGATGCCGGTGTCGATGATTTCAAAATTGGCGGTCTCGCGCATGTAGCTGACCCGCAGGCACACCTCACCGCTGTCGGTAAAATTCACCGCGTTGCCCAGCAGGTTGATCAGGATCTGCCGCACGCGCTTTTCATCGCCACGCACCACGGCCGGGATCTTGCCCACGCAGTCGAGGCGAAAGCGCAGGCCCTTGTCCTGCGCCTGCGGAGTAAACATCTGCTCCAGGTCGTGAATCAGCTCCGGGAAGGGGATTTCGGTGAGTTCCAGGCGCAGCTTGCCGGCCTCGATCTTGGCCACGTCGAGCAGGCCGTCGATCAGCGACAACAGGTGCGAGCCGCTGCGCAGGATGGTCGCCAGGGCGTCCTGATGCTGCTCGGGCATAGCGTTGTCGCGCTGCAGTATTTGGGTAAAACCGAGGATGCTGTTGAGCGGCGTGCGCAGTTCGTGGGACAGCCCGGTGACGTAGCGGCTCTTGGCGGCATTTGCCGCTTCGGAGGCTTCCTTGGCCTGTTGCAGGGCTTGGTCGGTGAGGCTGTGGGCGTCGATTTCCTGCATCAAAAGCAGGGTCTGGCGGTCGGATTCTTCCTGGGCGACACGCCGGCTTTCGCGGGTCAGCACCACCCACCAGGCGAGTACGGCAGCGAGTACCGAGAGCGTGAGAAACGCCTTGAAGAACGCCTGATACAGCGTCTCTGAATGCGGCAGCCCCTGGGCAGCCTGAACGTAGATCAGAGCCAGGGCCCCCGCGAGCAGCAGCACCAGAACCAATAACAACCCCAGATAATGTGCCAGCCGGGTATGCAGGCGGGGCATCAACGTGTTCGGCAACAGCCAGCGCAATGCGCTTTCAAACTGGCTGACCAGCCGGGCGTGGGGCTTGCAGCGATCACCGCAACGAGCATCCAGCGAGCAGCACAGTGAGCAGATGGGCGTGCTGTAGGCCGGGCAGAACGCCATGTCGGCGGTTTCGAACGGGTTGCTGCACAGGCCGCAGACCGCGTGGGTGGCAGGCGCCACCGGATGAATCAGTTGGACATCACTGGTGCGGGCGATGTAGTACTTGCCTCGGGTCAGCCAGGCCAACAGCGGCGCCATGATCAGCGCAGTGCCCAGCGCGACGAACGGCGGCGCGGCCTGGGCGAGTGCGCCGAGCACACCGAAGTGGGCGAGGATCGAAAGCAATGAAGCGATCAGCATTGAGCCGACGCCCACCGGGTTGATGTCATAGAGGTGGGCGCGCTTGAACTCGATGTGTTGGGGCGACAGGCCCAAGGGCTTGTTGATGACCAGGTCGGCCACCAGCGTGCCGATCCAGGCAATCGCAATATTGGCGTAGAGCCCCAGCACCTGGTCGATGACATCGAACACGCCGAGCTCCATCAGCATCAGTGCAATCGCCACGTTGAACACCAGCCACACCACCCGGCCGGGATGGCTGTGGGTCACGCGGGCGAAGAAGTTCGACCAGGCCAGGGAGCCGGCGTAAGCGTTGGTCAGGTTGATCTTCATCTGGGAGATGAACACGAACAGCACCATCGCGCCGAGCGCCCATTCCGGCGAGCTGAACACGTAGCGGAACGCGACGAGGTACATCTGGGTCGGCTCGGCGGCGCGTTCCATGGGGATTTCATGTTGCAGGGCAAGGAAGGCCAGGAAGGCGCCCGCGAACATTTTTAACGCCCCGGGGATGATCCAGCCGGGCCCGGCACAGAGCAGCGCGGCCCACCAGCGTTTGCGGTTGGCGGCGGTTTTTTCCGGCAGAAAGCGCAGGTAGTCGACCTGTTCGCCAATCTGCGTCACCAGCGACAGCGCCACCGTGCAGGCGGCGCAGAACGCCAACAGGTTGAAACCACCGCCGTCGCCACTGCGCCCGACGAAACTGGTCCAGTCGCTGAAGGCATCGGGGTTCTTCCACCACACGAAGCCGTAGGGCAGCACCAGCAACAGCAGCCAGACCGGTTGCGTCCACAGTTGCAGGCGGCTGATCAGGGTGACGCCGTAGGCCACCAGCGGAATCACCAGCAGCGAGCAAATGACATAGGCGATGGCCAACGGGATATGAAAATACAACTCCAGCGCCAGGGCCATGATCGCCGCTTCCAGGGCGAAGAACAGGAAGGTGAAGCTGGCGTAGATCAGCGAGGTGATGGTTGAGCCGATGTAGCCGAAGCCGGCGCCGCGGGTCAGCAGGTCCATGTCCACGCCGTAACGCGCCGCGTAATAGCTGATGGGCAGGCCGGTGAGGAAGATCACCAGGCTGATCGCGAGGATCGCCCAAAAGGTGTTGGTGAAGCCGTAACTCAAGGCCAGGACACCGCCGATGGCTTCCAGCGCCAGGAACGACACGGCGCCCAGGGCGGTGTTGGCGATGCGCAGTTCCGACCATTTGCGAAAGGATTTTGGCGTGTAGCGCAGAGCATAGTCTTCCATGGTCTCGTCGGCGACCCAGGTGTTGTAGTCGCGGCGGATCTTGACGATGCGCTGAGTGCCAGGGGTGGGGTGCACGGTGGGAGGCTCCGCAGAGTGGGCAAGTTTAAATGAGCAAGTTCCATGCCCCGATTCAAAATGTAGGCACTGGCTTGCCTGCGACAGCGCTGGGTCAACCCCTGCAGATGCAGCCTGATACACCGCCATCGCAGGCAAGCCGGCTCCCGCATTGATCGAGGGTGTCCGGGCGGTCGGGATCCTGCTCGAAAATAGTGCGCAGCGGCATACGTCAAATGACGTACACCGTTACGTCAGGCTGCGTATACCCGCGCTGGCGCGCTGCCGCCATGCTGGAACCCTCATTGCAGAGGAGTCGCCCCATGGCACCACGATTGATCCGCTCCAAACCCCTCTTGGCCTTGTCATTGCTGGCGGCCGCGCTGTTCAGCCAGGGCGTGCTGGCTGATAACGAAGGCCTGGCCGTGACCCCTACCGAAGTGACCGTCGGCCAGTTGCACTCGGCCACCGGCACCATGGCGATTTCCGAAACCGGCTCGATTCAGGCCGAGCGTCTGGCTATCGAGCAGATCAACGCCTCAGGCGGGATTCTGGGACGGCAGATCAAGGTCATCCAGGAAGACGGCGCCTCCGACTGGCCGACCTTCGCTGAAAAAGCCAAGAAGCTGCTGGTCAACGATAAAGTCGCCGCCGTATTCGGCTGCTGGACCTCGGCTTCGCGCAAAGCCGTGCTGCCGATCTTCGAGAAAGAAAACGGCTTGCTCTACTACCCGACCTTCTATGAAGGCCTGGAACAGTCGAAAAACGTGATCTACACCGGCCAGGAAGCTACCCAGCAAATCCTCGCCAGCCTCGACTGGATCGCCAAGACCAAAGGTGCCAAGACGTTCTACCTGGTCGGCTCGGACTACATCTGGCCGCGCACCTCGATGAAGATCGCGCGCAAGCACATCGAAAACGTACTGCACGGCACCGTGGTCGGCGAAGATTACTACCCGCTGGGCAATACCCAGTTCGGCTCGCTGATCAACAAGGTCAAGCTGAAGAAACCGGACGTGGTGTTCGCGGCCGTGGTCGGTGGTTCCAACGTGGCGTTCTACAAACAACTGAATGCGGCGGGTGTGAACGCCGCCAAGCAAACCTTGCTGACCCTGTCGGTGACCGAGGATGAATTGCTCGGCATTGGCGGCGAAAACATGGCCGGTTTCTACGCCTCGATGAAGTACTTCCAGAGCCTGGACAACCCCAACAACAAAGCCTTCGTCGAAGCCTTCAAGGCCAAGTACGGCAAGGATGCGGTGATCGGCGACGTGACCCAGGCGGCCTACCTCGGCCCATGGTTGTGGAAAGCCGCGGTGGAGAAGGCCGGCAGTTTCGACGTGGATAAAGTCGTGGCCGCCTCGCCGGGCATCGAGCTGAAAACCGCGCCGGAAGGCTACGTGAAGATCCACGAGAACCATCACCTGTGGAGCAAGTCGCGTATCGGTGAAGTGCAGCCCAACGGCCAGTTCAAAGTGATCTACGAGTCGGATCTGATTGAGCCGAACCCGTTCCCCAAAGGCTATCAATAACACCGGGGCCGGCACTGATCCAACTGTGGCAACTGGCTTTATGTGGGAGCTGGCTGGCCTGCATCGCAGGCCAGCCAGCTTCCACATAAATCAACAGCAGAATGCATCTCAACCTCCCGCTCAGGAGACCATCATCATGGAATGGCTATCGGAATTTGGGGCCATCGCGGCAATGCAGGGGTTCAACGGCCTGTCCGTGTTCTGCGTGCTGTTGCTGATGGCATTGGGGCTGGCAATCATCTTTGGCCAGATGGGCGTGATCAACATGGCTCACGGTGAATTCCTGACCATCGGCGCCTACACCACCTACGTGTGCTCCAGCCTCACCGCACACTTTGCGCCGAGCTTCCAACCCTATTACTTCTTCTTCGCCATCGCCCTGTCATTCCTCGTCGCCGGCGCCGTCGGCTGGCTGGTGGAGTGGGCGATGATCAGCCGTTTGTACAAGCGGCCGCTGGACACCTTGCTCGCCACGTGGGGCTTGTCGCTGGTGATGCAGCAAACCTTCCGTTCGGTGTTTGGCGCCCGTGAAGTCAGCGCCGAACCACCGGCCTGGCTGATGGGCTCGGTGAACTTCACCGACGCCATCGAAATCCCGCGCAACGGCCTGTTCATGATGGGCCTGACCTTGCTGCTGACCGCCGCGATCTTCCTCATGCTGTACCGCTCGCGCTGGGGCTTGCAGGTGCGCGCCACGGTACAGAACCGCCTGATGAGCCGCGCCGTGGGCATCAATACGCGCAAGGTCGACCGTATGACATTCGCCCTCGGCTGCGGCGTCGCCGGTGTGGCGGGCGCGGCCTTCACCACCATCGGTTCCACCGGGCCGACGGCGGGTTCGCAGTACATCGTCGATACCTTCCTGGTGGTGGTGTTCGGCGGCGCGCAAAGCCTGTTCGGCACCATCGCCTCGGCGTTCGTGATTGCCCAGACCCAATCGCTGTCGGAGTTTTTCCTCAGTGGCTCGATGGCCAAGGTGCTGACCTTGTCGTCGGTGATTCTGATCCTGATGCTGCGCCCGCAAGGGTTGTTCTCCATCAAAGTGCGCAAGTAGAGGCGAGCAGATGAAGGCTTTAGACAAGCTGCTGGGCGGCCAGCAAAACCTGATCGGCATTGTGCTGTTGGCGCTGCTGATCCTGGTGGTATTTCCCCTGACCCTGGATGCGTTTCGCCTGAACATGGTCGGCAAGTACCTGACCTACGCGTTCGTCGCGGTGGGGCTGGTGCTGTGCTGGGGCTATGGCGGGATTCTCAGCCTGGGGCAGGGCGTGTTCTTCGGAGTGGGTGGCTACTGCATGGCGATGTTCCTCAAGCTGGAAGCCTCGGACCCCGAAAGCACCAAGATCCAATCCACGCCGGGCATTCCGGACTTCATGGACTGGAACCAGATCACCGAGTTGCCTTGGCTGTGGCAGCCGTTCCACAGTTTCAGCTTTACCCTGGTGGCGGTGATTGCGGTGCCGGTGCTGCTGGCCTTCATTATCGGCATGGCGCTGTTCAAGCGCCGCGTGGGCGATGTGTATTTTTCCATCGTTACCCAGGCGATTGCGCTGATCCTCACGGTGCTGATCGTCGGCCAGCAAGGCCTGACGGGCGGCGTCAACGGCATCACCGACCTCAAGACCCTGCTCGGCTGGGACCTGCGCACCGACAGCGCGAAAATGATCCTGTATTTCATCAACGCCGGTTTGCTGTTCGGCTGCATCTTTATGGGCCGCTTCATTCTGGCGTCCAAGCTCGGCCGGCTGCTGATGGCCATGCGCGACAAAGAGGAGCGTGTGCGCTTCTCCGGCTATGACGTGGCCAGCTTCAAGATCTTCGTGTTCTGTGTGGCTGCCGCGTTCTCGGCGATTGGCGGGGCGATGTTTGCCTTGCAGGTGGGCTTTATGTCGCCGTCGTTCGTCGGCATCGTGCCGTCGATCGAGATGGTGATCTTCGCTGCTGTGGGCGGGCGCATGTCGTTGCTCGGCGCGGTGTATGGCGCGCTCTTGGTGAACTACGGCAAGACCTACTTTTCCGAGTCCTTCCCGGAACTGTGGCTGTACCTGATGGGCGGGCTGTTTATCGCCGTGGTCATGTACTTTCCCAACGGTTTGGCCGGTTTGTGGGAGAGCCATGGACGCCAGGCTCTGGCGACATTGCTACGGCGCAAACCGGTGGTGAAAGCCGCCGCAGCCGTGGCCAAACCCAAGACCGAAAGCAAAATCCTGGAGACCCAGCCATGACCGCCGTCGGCTTTGAAATGAATAAACCGGTGCTGGCTATTGAAGGCCTCACGGTGTCGTTCGACGGCTTCAAGGCGGTCGACAACCTCAACCTGTATATCGACCGTAACGAAGTGCGCGTGGTGATCGGCCCCAATGGCGCCGGCAAAACCACCGTGCTCGACCTGATCTGCGGCAAGACCCGCGCCACCAGCGGCAGCATCCAGTTTGACGGCCAGGAACTGACCAGGATGCGCGAGTACAACATTGTGCGCGCTGGGGTGGGGCGTAAATTTCAGAACCCGTCGATCTACGAAAACCTCACGGTGTTTGAGAACCTTGAGATGTCTTATCCCGCCGGCCGCAAGGTTTGGGGCGCACTGTTTTTCAAGCGCAACGCGCAAGTGATCGCGCGGGTGGAAGAGGTGGCGCGGGAGATCTTCCTTGGCGATTTGCTGCAGCAACAGGCCGACCTCTTGTCCCATGGGCAAAAGCAGTGGCTGGAAATCGGCATGCTGCTGATGCAAGACCCCGAGTTGTTGATGCTCGATGAGCCGGTGGCGGGCATGAGCGTCAACGAGCGCGCGCAAACCGCCGAGCTGCTCAAACGCATCAGCCAGGGGCGTTCGGTGCTGGTGATCGAGCACGACATGGAATTCGTCAAAAGCATTGCCCACAAAGTTACGGTGCTGCACCAGGGCAAGGTGCTGGCCGAGGGCAGCATGGAGTCGGTGCAAAACAACCCTAAAGTTATCGAAGTGTATTTGGGCCACTGAGGAATCCGGCATGTTCAAGATTGACCAGTTGTCCTGCGGCTACGGCCAGAGCCAGATCCTCCACGACCTGGACCTGAACGTGGCCAAGCGTGAAATCGTCGCGGTGATGGGCCGCAACGGCATGGGCAAGACCACCCTGTTCAAAAGCCTGATGGGCATCCTGCCGCAGTGGAAAGGCCAGGTCAGCGTGGACGGGCACGATGTGTCGGCGCTGGAAACCCACGAGCGGGTGGCGCGCGGTATCGCCTATGTGCCCCAGGGGCGCATGATTTTCCCGAGCATGACGGTGCTGGAAAATATCCAGACCGGTTTGCCGGCGTCCGCGCGGGGCAGGGTGCCAGAGGACTTGTATGCGTTGTTCCCGGTGTTGCATGACATGCAGTCGCGCAAAGGCGGCAACCTCTCGGGTGGGCAACAACAGCAGTTGGCGATTGCGCGAGCGCTGGCGACCAACCCCAAGGTGTTGTTGCTGGATGAGCCTACGGAGGGGATTCAGCCGTCGATCATCAAGGACATTGCGCGCACGTTGAAAGAGATTCGCAACCTGCGGGACTTGACCATTGTGGTGTCCGAGCAGGTGTTGTCGTTCACCCTGGAAATCGCCGACCGATTCCTGGTGATTGAAAAGGGCCGCTTCGTGATCGAAGAAACCCGGGATCGGGTGGACGAGGCGATCATCAGCCGCTACCTGTCCGTCTAATCAATACCGATCAAATGTGGGAGCGAGCAAGCCCGCGAATAGGGTGTGCCAGTCGACATCTCTGTTAACTGACACACCGTATTCGCGGGCAAGCCCGCTCCCACAGTCGTTCTGCGTCCGCTCTGAAAAACTCATACGTCATCCAACGTATTCCCCGTTTCCCCCGGCTCCACGAGACTGGATCGAACGCACCACGCCATCCGTCCAGGAGCCAGTCCATGACCGAAACGCTGATCAAAGTCGACCTCAACCAGCCTGTCACCGAAAACGAAAATATCCATAACCGCTGGCACCCGGATATCCCGATGGCCTGTTGGGTCAAGCCCGGCGATGACTTCATCCTGGAGACCTACGACTGGACCGCCGGTGCGATCAAGAACAACGACGACGCCAGCGATGTGCGTGATGTGGACCTGTCCACCGTGCATTACCTCTCCGGCCCGGTGGGTGTGCACGGCGCCGAGCCGGGCGACCTGCTGGTGGTGGACTTGCTCGACATCGGCGCCAAGGCCGATTCGCAGTGGGGCTTCAACGGTTTCTTCTCGCGGCAGAACGGCGGTGGTTTCCTCACCGATCATTTCCCCAGCGCGCAAAAAGCCATCTGGGACTTCAAGGGCATGTTCACTAGCTCGCGGCACATTCCGGGGGTTAACTTTGCCGGCCTGATCCATCCCGGCCTGATCGGGTGCCTGCCCGACCCGGTGATGCTCGCCGACTGGAACCGCCGCGAGCAGCAATTGATCGACACCGACCCGACCCGCGTGCCGCCGCTGGCGAATGCGCCGCTGGCGGCCACCGCGCATATGGGCAAGCTCAAGGGCCCGGCGCGCGATGCCGCCGCTGCGACCGGCGCACGCACAGTGCCGCCGCGTGAACATGGCGGTAACTGCGATATCAAGGATTTGTCCCGCGGTTCGAAGATCTTCTTTCCGGTCTATGTCAACGGTGCCGGGTTGTCGGTGGGTGACTTGCACTTCAGCCAGGGCGACGGCGAAATCACCTTTTGCGGCGCCATCGAAATGGCCGGCTGGGTGCATATGAAAGTCGAGCTGATCAAGGGCGGCATGGCCAAGTACGGGATCAAGAACCCGGTATTCAAACCGAGCCCGATCACTCCGAACTACAAGAACTATCTGATCTTCGAAGGCATCTCGGTGGACGAGCAAGGCCAGCAGCACTACCTGGACGTCAACGTCGCCTACCGTCAGGCCTGCCTGAATGCGATCAACTACCTGACCAAGTTCGGCTACTCGCCGGCCCAGGGTTACGCATTGCTCGGATCGGCGCCGGTGCAGGGGCACATCAGCGGCGTGGTGGACATTCCAAACGCTTGCGCCACCTTGTGGTTGCCGACGGAAATCTTCGAGTTCGACATCAACCCCAACGCCAACGGGCCGACGAAATTCCTCGACGGCAGTATCGATCTGCCCATCGCCCCGGACCTGTAGCCATGCCGACCTACGAATACGCTTGTCCAGCGTGCGGCACGTTCACCCTGCTGCGGCCAATCGCCCAGCGCCACGCACCCAGCCAGTGCCCCTACTGTGACGGGCCGGGCGGGCAACTGAGGGTGTCGGCGCCGGCGTTGCAGACCCTGTCGGCCAACCAGCGCAAGGCGATCGCCGGCAACGAACGCAGCGCCCACGCGCCGCAAACCGTCGGTGAGTACCAGGAAAGCCGACGGCACCCCGCGGGTTGCAGCTGCTGCGGTACCAGCAAGCCGGTGGAACCGAGTAAGGCTAACCCGTTGGGCCTCAAGACCCGGACCGGGCCACGGCCGTGGATGATCAGTCACTAGACCAGGAGTGTTGTTATGCGTCATGGCGATATTTCCAGCAGCCCGGACACCGTCGGTGTCGCGGTGGTGAACTACAAGATGCCGCGCCTGCACGCCAAGGCCGAGGTGATCGATAACGCGCAGAAAATTGCCGAGATTATTCTCGGCATGAAGCAGGGCCTGCCAGGCATGGACCTGGTGGTGTTCCCGGAATACAGCACCATGGGCATCATGTACGACCACGACGAGATGATGGCCACCGCCGCGAGTATTCCCGGCGAAGAGACGGCGATTTTCTCGGCGGCGTGCCGTCAGGCCAATACGTGGGGCGTGTTTTCCCTGACCGGTGAGCGTCACGAAGAACACCCCCGCAAGGCGCCTTACAACACCTTGGTGCTGATCAATAACCTCGGCGAAATCGTGCAGCGTTACCGCAAGTGCATTCCCTGGTGCCCTATCGAAGGCTGGTATCCGGGGGATCGCACCTATGTGTGCGAGGGGCCCAAAGGCATGAAGATCAGCCTGATCATCTGCGACGACGGCAATTACCCGGAGATCTGGCGCGACTGTGCGATGAAGGGCGCCGAATTGATCGTGCGCTGCCAGGGCTACATGTACCCGGCCAAGGAGCAGCAGGTGCAGATGTCCAAGAGCATGGCCTGGGCGAATAACTGCTACGTGGCGGTGGCGAATGCGGCAGGGTTCGACGGGGTGTATTCGTACTTCGGTCACTCAGCGATCATCGGCTTTGATGGGCGCACATTGGGCGAGTGCGGCGAGGAAGAGATGGGCATTCAGTACGCCCAGCTTTCTGTGTCACAGATCCGTGATGCGCGGGCCAACGACCAGTCGCAGAATCACTTGTTCAAGCTGTTGCACCGTGGCTACACCGGTATGCATGCCTCTGGCGATGGCGACAAGGGGGTGGCCGACTGCCCCTTCGAGTTCTACCGCACCTGGGTGCTGGACGCGCAAAAAGCCCAGGAGAACGTCGAGAAAATCACCCGCAGCACGCTGGGCGTCGCCGAGTGCCCGGTGGGGCAGTTGCCCCATGGCGGGACAGAAAAAACAGCGGGGTAGGGCATGCGCTTTACCTTTGAACCGGCCCAGGTGATGGCGTTGCTGCGTAGCCGTATTGTTGGGCAGGAGGCCGCGCTGGCCGAGGTTGAGCGCTTGCTCAGGGTGGTCAAGGCTGATATCGGTGAGCGTGACCGCCCCTTGAGCGTCAACTTGTTCATGGGGCCGACCGGCGTCGGCAAAACTGAAATCGTGCGCCTGCTTGCCCAGGCGTTGCACGGTCGCACCGACGGCTTTTGCCGGATCGACATGCACACCCTGGCCCAGGAACATTACGCCGCCGCGCTCACTGGCGCGCCACCGGGGTATGTAGGCAGCAAGGAAGGCATCAGCCTGTTCAACAGCGAGTTGATCCAAGGCACCTACAGTCGCCCCGGTATCGTGTTGTTCGATGAACTGGAGAAAGCCAGCCAGGAAGTGGTGCGCAGCTTGCTCGGCATTCTGGAAAACGGTCAGCTGACGTTGGCCGGTGGCACGCGCACCCTGGACTTTCGCAACAGCCTGATCTTCATGACCAGCAATATCGGCGCGCCACAGGCACGTCGTCATCGTCAGCGGTTTGCCCAGGGCTGGCGGCGCTTGCTGCGCGTCTTTGTGCGGAATGAGGCGGCGGTGCTGGAAGACGCGTTGCACAGCCACTTCGAACCCGAGTTTCTCAACCGTATCGACCGCATCCTGATGTTCGAACCTATCGACAGCCGCTGGCTGGACGCGCTGTTGGAGGTGGAGCTTGAGAAACTCAACCAACGCTTGGCGGCGCATCAGCGCTCGTTAAGCGTGGATGCGCCGGCGAGAATGTGGCTGTGTCGCCGGCACGATGCACGGTTTGGCGCACGCGCGCTGGGCCGACGCCTGCGGGTAGAACTGGAACCGGCGATTGCCGAGTGCTTGCTCAGTGACCCCACGGTGCAAAGGATGCGCGCGACGCTGCACGGCGAGCGTTTGCATGTTTCACGACAATCGCCTTGCACGCTGGAAAATGACGCCTAATATGATCCGGGTAAAACAAATAACACCCGGATAATAATTGATGTCGACGCAAAACACTCCCCGTTGCACCGCTTTTGTCCGCCAGCAGCGCGTGGCCACCGGTAGTTATCCCGAGGTGGCGACTGTTTTGGCAGGCCTTGATCTGCCGATGGGCAGCTTCCTGGTGTTCGACGACGCTACCGGCACCCAGGTCGATTACCCGTGGCCACTCGGTTACGCGCCAGAGCAACCGGCCCAGGCTGAAACCGATGACGAGCCGCCCACCGCCCCCTCGGTCGGTCGCCCAAAGCTGGGCGTGGTCGCGCGGGAGGTCACTTTGCTGCCTCGCCATTGGGCGTGGCTGGGCGAGCAACGCGGTGGCGCTTCAGCGGCCTTACGCCGGTTGGTGGATGAGGCGCGCACCGCCAGCGCCTCCCGTGATCAACTGCGCCAGGCCAAAGAGGCCAGCTACCGTTTCATGAGCGCCATCGGCGGTAACTTGCCGGGTTTTGAAGACGCTTCACGCGCGCTGTTCGCTGAGGATGCGGCCGACTTTTCGCGCAAGGTCGCGCATTGGCCGGTAGACGTGCAGACTTACCTGGCCTGGCTGTCGCGCAATGCTTTCCCCGTCTAACAATAATTCCGGGACTCGAACCACCATGCAAGTTACTCAACAACGGCCGCTGTGGCAGATCTACCTGATTTTTCTGGCACCGATGGTGCTGTCCAACTTTCTGCAAAGCTTCTCCGGCACCCTCAACGGCATCTATGTTGGGCAAATGCTGGGCACCCAGGCGTTGGCGGCGGTGTCGGGAATGTTCCCCATCGTGTTTTTCTTTATTGCCTTGGTGATAGGCCTCGGGGCAGGGGCTTCGGTGCTGATCGGCCAGGCGTGGGGCGCCCAGGAAACGGGGCTGGTCAAGGTGATTACCGGTGCAACCCTGACACTCGGAGCGCTGGTGGGGTTGATCGCGGCAGTTCTCGGGAGTTTGTTCGCGCGCCCGGCATTGCAGGCGTTAGGGACACCGGTCGACGTACTCGACGATGCGGTGGGGTATGCCCAGGCAATGATGCTGATCATGCCGCTGCTGTTGGTCTTCATCCTCTACACCCAGCTACTGCGCGGCGTCAGCGACACGATTTCACCGCTGCTGGCGCTGATGGTCTCGACCCTGGTCGGCCTGCTGCTGACGCCGGCGCTGATTCGCGGCTGGATCGGCCTGCCACCCATGGGCATCCAGAGTGCGGTGTATGCGGGCCTGGTCGGTAATGCCTTGGCCATGCTGTTTCTGATCCTGCGCCTGCGCCATAAACACCATGTGATGGCGCCGGACCGTGAACTGTTTGCGGCATTGCGCCTGGACCGGGTCATCCTCGGCAAAGTCCTGCGTATCGGCTTACCGACCGGTTTACAGATGGTGGTGCTGTCGCTGTCGGAGCTGGTCATTCTGGCCTTGGTCAACAGTCATGGCTCCCAGGCTACAGCGGCCTATGGTGCGGTGACGCAGATCGTCAACTATGTGCAATTCCCGGCGCTGTCGATTGCGATAACGGCATCGATCCTCGGCGCACAGGCGATTGGCGCCGGGCGCCTGGAGCGCATCGGGCCGATCCTGCGCACCGGGTTGTTGATCAACATTTGCCTCACCGGCGGCCTGATTCTGCTCGGTTACCTGCTGTCGCACTGGCTGCTGGGCCTGTTCATCACTGACGACGCAGCGCGGATCAAGGCTGAGCACTTGCTGCATATCATGCTGTGGAGCGTTCTGGTATTTGGCTTCCAGGCCGTGATCGGCGGGATCATGCGCGCCAGCGGCGTGGTGTTGATGCCGGTCGCGATTTCGATCTTTTGCGTACTCTGCGTGGAGCTGCCGATGGCGTACCTGTTCAATGCGCACTTCGGCCTCGAAGGGGTATGGATGGCGTTTCCGGTGACGTATCTGGCGATGCTCGTGCTGCAGACCGCCTATTATCGGCTGGTATGGCGGCACAAGCAGATCAAACGGTTAGTCTGATCGGCTGCCTCAGGCCTTGCAGCAAAAGCTCCAGGCCCAGCAGGCCTTCTTCCAGGCGTTCGCCCGGGTGTTCATCGCGGGCGATCCACAACGCGGTATTGACCAGGCTGCCATTGATCAATTGAGCCAGCGCGACGCTGGGGGCTTGCAGGATGGCACCGGTCTGCATCAACGCCTCCAGCAATTGGCGCAACGACTCCACACAATGGTGTTGGGACCCGGTGTCGCCTAATACGGCGGGCGCATCCTGCAACACAATGCGTTGGATCTCGCCCTCCTGGGCCATGCGCAGATAGGCTTGGCAGCGATCACAAAAACCGCGCCAGGGGTCCTGGGCCTGTTCGGTGATGTGCTGCAAGCGTGCGTCCATCTCACTGTCGAGTTGCGCGACCACCGCGGCCAACACACCTTTCTTGTCACCGAAGTGGTGGTACAACGCGCCGCGAGTCAGGCCGGCGCGCGCGGTAAAATCATCCATCGACGTGTTGGCGTACCCTTGCGTGGCGAAGGCCTCGCGGGCACTGGCGATCAGCCGGGCGCGGGTTTCTTCGATCATTTCGGTACGGGCTCGGCTCATCGATAAGGCTCGCCTTGGGCTGTTGAGTGATTGACATACGCTGCGTATGTTACGCATGCTCTGCCACATACGCACCGTATGTATTTTGCCTCGATCACTGCAGATAGCAAGTTTGAAGGCGCAAAGGAAGAGGTTAAGCAGGATGGCAAATCCCTATGCCGAGTTATTCCAGGTCCCAGGTAGCAGGGCTTTTGTCTTGGCGGGCATGCTGGCGCGCATGCCGATATCGATGACCGGTATCGGCCTGATTACCATGCTTTCGCAAGTACAGGGTGGCTATGGCCTGGCGGGCGCGGTGGCGGCGGTGTTCGCCCTGGCAACGGCGTTTTGCGCGCCGCAGGTGTCGCGGCTGGTAGACCGGCACAGCCAGGGCAAGGTACTGCCGATCGCCGCAATGATCGGTGGCGGGGCGTTGTTGCTGTTGTTGCTGTGCACGCGCTTGCAGGCGCCGAACTGGACCTTGTTCCTGTTCGCCGCCCTGGCCGGCTGTATGCCGAACATGTCGGCCATGGTGCGGGCACGTTGGACCGCGTTGTTGCGCGGTCAGCCGAGGCTGCAAACCGCGTTTGCCCTGGAGTCGGTGCTGGATGAGGTGTGCTTTATCATCGGCCCGCCGATCTCGGTAGGCCTGTGTGTCGTGCTTTTTCCGGAGGCCGGGCCGTTGGCCGCAGCCGTGTTGCTGGCCGTGGGGGTCACGACCTTCGTGCTGCAACGCGCGACAGAACCCCCTGTGCATGCGCACACCACGCATCACGGCGGTTGGCTGATCGCTTCGCCTTCGGTGCTGATCCTGATGATCCTGCTGCTGGCCATGGGCGTGATCGTCGGCGTCGTGGACGTGGTCAGCGTGGCGTTCGCCCAGCACCAGGGCCAACCGGCGGCGGCAAGCATCGTGCTGTCGGTATATGCCATCGGTTCGTGTCTGGCGGGCTTGGCATTTGGCACCCTCAAGCTCAAGGCGCCGTTGCCCCGCCAGTTTCTGTTCTGCGGCGTGGCAACCGCGTTGACCACTTTACCGTTACTGCTGGTGACCAATATCACCGGGTTGGCGGTAGCGATCTTTGTTTCCGGTTTGTTCTTCGCCCCGACCCTGATCGTCTCCATGGCCCTGGTCGAGCAGGTCGTGCCACCCAGCCGCCTGACCGAAGGCATGACCTGGCTGATCACCGGCCTGAGCATCGGCGTGGCCATTGGCGCTGCCAGCTCCGGTTGGATGATTGATCATTTCGGCGCTACCAGCGGGTTTTGGGTGGCGTTGGCGGCCGGTGCAATTGTGTTGGGCGCCGCTGCGCTGGGGTATCGGCGGTTGGGACCGTCAACCGAGCACCGATAGCGGTTCTGCGCAGTGATGTTGCAAAAACTCATTCAACGCCTGGCGTGTCAGGTCATTGAGCGTGACTTTTTTACGTGTGGCCGCCAGTGCCGCTGCCAAGTGCAGGTCATGGCCGACCCGTACGTTGAATGAGCCCTTGCAAGGCTTCTCTGGCGTTTGCCCCAGCGCGTGGCATGTCGCGAGGTAGTCATCGACGGCCTCACGGAACGCAGCGTCCAACTCTGCGACGGTTTTCCCTTCGTAACTGACCAGCGCCTTGATAAACAGAATCTTGCCGAACAGGCAGTTGTCTTCGAGGCTGGCTTCGATAGAGCCGATGTAGCCGTTGTATTTCAGTTGGTTGTTCACTGAATCAGTTCTCCTGATTTCAATTGTTCGATGATCTGGCGCCGAATGTAGTGTTTCAGTTCGTTGCCGGGGTGAGGCTTGTGCAAGCTGATCATTGCACTGGGGTCGCCGATGTCGAACTTGACGCGGCTTCCAGCCCCTTCAATCTGTGTGTAGCCCAAGCGATGCAGCAGCGTTACGAGCTCTGGCCAGGTAAAGGCCATGTGCTCGTTGAGCAGTTTGGCGAGCAGCTTTTCATTTTTTGACACGGCGATCCCTGCGTGTAACTAAATGTAGTTGCAAAAAGTGGTGTCCGTCAATGCTAGCTCGGTTTTGTGTCGCTTTCCCAGGATTGATGTAACCCCTGATGACACCTCGCTCCACGCCCCCCCACCCCCCGCTAATTTTTCCCCGCCCGGTTCGTTTTATAGGGACGACGTGCCTTTGTGCTTCCTGCCTATTGCTCCGGACTCCAAGAAATGAATGCTGAAGACTCCTTGAAACTTGCTCGCCGGTTTATCGGGTTGCCCCTGGAAAAACGCCAGGTTTTCCTGCAAGCCCTGCAGAAAGAAGGCGTGGATTTTTCCCGGTTTCCGATACCGGCTGGGGTGGCAGTGGAGGATCGCCAGGCGCTGTCCTACGCGCAGCAGCGCATGTGGTTTCTGTGGCAACTGGACCCGGCCAGCGCTGCCTACAACTTGCCCGGGGCCGTGCGGCTAAAGGGTGAACTCAACCTGGGGGCGCTGGAGCAAGCGTTCGCCAGCCTGGTGGCGCGGCATGAAACCTTGCGCACGGTGTTCCAGCGCCAGGCCGATGGGCGCCTGGCTCAGGTGGCGATAACGCCGTCGCTGGCCGTCGAACCTCTGGACTTCAGCAGCCTGGCCGCCGATCAGCGCGAGCAGGCCGTCAACGAGGCGGCAACGCGTCAATCGCTGCTGCCCTTCGATCTGGAGCACGGTCCGCTGCTGCGTGTGCAATTGCTCAAGCTCGACGCGCAGGAACACGTGCTGCTGCTGACCCTGCACCACATCGTCTCCGACGGTTGGTCGATGAATGTACTGATCGACGAATTCATCCGTTGCTATGACGCCCACGCGCGCAATGAGGCGCCGCAATTGCCGGCGTTGCCGATCCAGTACAGCGACTATGCGCTGTGGCAGCGTCGCTGGCTGGAGGCAGGCGAGCAGGCGCGTCAGCTGGAATACTGGCAGGCGCGTCTTGGTGATGAACATCCGGTGCTGGAGTTGCCGACGGACCGCTCGCGCCCGGCGATGCCCAGCTACCAGGGCACGCGGCATAATTTCGCGATCGACGCGGGCCTGGCTGCGCAACTGCGCAGCTGCGCGCAACAGCATAACGTCACCCTGTTCATGCTGCTGCTGGGCGCCTTCAATGTGCTGTTGCATCGCTACACCGGGCAGAGCGACATACGGGTTGGCGTGCCGATTGCCAACCGTAACCGCAGTGAAGTCGAAGGGCTGATCGGTTTCTTCGTCAACACCCAGGTGCTGCGCACGCAGCTGACCGGGCAGACCCGTGTTGCCCACTTATTGCAAAGCATCAGGGCGCACGCGCTGGGCGCGCAGGACCATCAGGAGCTGCCATTCGAGCGCCTGGTGGAAGCGCTGAAAGTCGAGCGCAGTCTCAGCCATACGCCGCTGTTCCAGGTGATGTACAACCATCAGCCGGTGGTCGCGGACATCGCTTCAGTGCGTACCGCTTCCGGCCTGGAGCTCGCACTTGTGGAGTGGCAGGGCCGTACCACGCAGTTCGACCTGACCCTCGACACTTATGAAAAATCCGGCACCCTGCACGCCGCGCTGACCTACGCGAACGACCTGTTCGACGCACCCTCCATTGCGCGCATGGCCCGGCACTGGATCAGCCTGTTGCAGGCCATGGTGGCCGACGGTGAACAACGTATCGGCGAGCTGCCGATGCTGGATGGCGATGAGCGGCACAGGTTGGTGCATCGCTGGAACCAGACCGCTGAGACGTACCCGACCGACGTGGGTATTCATCAACTGATCGAAGACCAGGTGCAGCGTACTCCGCACGCGCCAGCGTTGGTATTTGGCGCCACCACGTTGACCTACGCCCAGCTCGACGGCCGCGCCAACCAGTTGGCCCATGCCTTGCGTGAGCGGGGGGTTGGCCCGGACGTGCTGGTGGGGGTTTGCGTCGAGCGTTCCGTTGAAATGGTGGTGGGCTTGCTTGCGATCCTCAAGGCGGGTGGCGCCTACGTGCCGCTGGACCCGGAATACCCGCCGGAACGCCTCGCCTACATGATCGAAGACAGCGGCATCACGCTGCTGCTCAGCCAGCACAGCCTGTTGGCGGTGCTGCCCGCTGCAGGCCTCCAGGTGATTGCCCTGGACCAAGCGCCGGGCTGGCTCGAGGGCTACAGCCTCGAATCGCCCACCGTGGATAGCCACGCGCTCAACCTGGCCTACGTGATCTACACCTCCGGCTCCACCGGCAAACCCAAGGGGGCCGGCAACAGCCATCGCGGCTTGGTCAACCGCCTGTGCTGGATGCAACAGGCCTATGGCCTGAATGCCAGCGACGCGGTCCTGCAGAAGACCCCGTTCAGCTTTGACGTCTCGGTCTGGGAATTCTTCTGGCCGCTGATGACGGGTGCGCGCCTGGTCGTCGCTGCGCCTGGCGAACATCGCGAACCGGCGCGCCTGATCGACACCATTGGCCGTCACGGCATCACCACCGTGCATTTTGTGCCGTCGATGCTCCAGGCGTTTATCCACGAGCCAGACGTACATACCTGCACCTGCCTCAAACGTATCGTGTGCAGTGGCGAAGCCTTGCCGCTGGATGCGCAAGTGCAGGTGTTCGCCAAGCTGCCAAACGCCGGCTTGTTCAACCTTTATGGCCCCACCGAAGCCGCCATTGACGTCACCCACTGGACCTGTGTCGACGAAGGTGCCGACAGCGTGCCCATCGGCCGCCCGATCGCCAACCTCGCCACCTATCTGCTCGACGCCGAGCTCAACCCGGTGCCCGCCGGTGTGTCCGGCGAGCTGTACCTGGGTGGCACTGGCCTGGCGCGCAGTTATCACCGCCGCGCGGCGCTGACGTCCGAGCGTTTTGTGCCGAGCCCGTTCGTCAACGGTGAGCGTCTTTACCGCAGTGGCGACCGCGTGCGTCAACGAGCCGATGGGGTGATCGAATACCTCGGCCGTCTTGATCATCAGGTCAAGCTGCGCGGCTTGCGTATCGAGTTGGGCGAAATTGAAACACGCTTGATCCAGCATCCCTCGGTGCGTGAGGCGGTGGTGCTGGTGCCGGGCGGTAAACAATTGGTGGCCTACCTGGTACTCGAGAACGAACAACCCGCGGACCTCAAGGCCTGGCTGCTCAGCAGTTTGCCGGAGTACATGGTGCCGTCGCACTTCGTGCCCCTGGCCAAACTGCCGGTGACCGCCAACGGCAAGCTCGACCGCAAAGCGCTGCCGCTGCCGGAGGCTGCCCCGCAGCAAGCGTTTGTCGCCCCTGAGAACGCACTGCAAAAAGCCCTGTCGGCCATCTGGCGCGATGTGCTCGGTGTGCCGCAAGTCGGCCTGGATGACAACTTCTTTGAGCTGGGTGGCGATTCGATCATCTCCATCCAGGTGGTCAGCCGCGCCCGGCAAGCGGGGGTTCGCCTCAGCCCGCGCGACCTGTTTCAGTACCAGAGCGTGCGCAGCCTGGCGCTGGTGGCGAGCTTTGAACAGGCGAGCGTTATCGATCAAGGCCCGGTGACCGGCGAAGTGCTCCTGACCCCCGTGCAGCACAGCTTTTTCGCCCAGGCAATCCCGGCCCGCCACCATTGGAACCAGTCATTGCTGCTCACCCCGCGCGAGGCGCTGGAGCCTGCTCGGCTGGATGCAGCCCTGGCGCAGCTGGTCAACCATCACGATGCGTTGCGCCTGCGGTTTACGCAGCACGCCGATGGCTGGCAACAAGCCCACGGCGCTCCGAGCACGCAATCAGCAGTGTGGCAAGCCAACCTCAGCACCGACGCTGAACTGGCTGCGCTGTGTGATGAAGCCCAGCGCAGCCTGGACCTGGAGCAAGGCCCGCTGTTGCGCGCAGCCCTGGTGCAGATGGCCGATGGCACCCAGCGCCTGCTGCTGGTGGTCCATCACCTGGCAGTCGACGGCGTGTCCTGGCGCATCCTGCTCGAAGACCTGCAACAGGCTTATCGCCAAGCTGCATTGCCGGCCAAGACCAGCAGCTACCAACAGTGGGCGCAGCAGTTGCAGGCCCATGCGCGTACCCTCCAGGGCCAACTGCCGTTTTGGCAGGCGCAGGCCTGCGAGGCTGAGCTGCCGTGCGACAACCCTCAAGGTGGCCTGCAAAATCGCCTCGGCGCCACGCTCGAAACCCGCCTTGATGCCGAACAGACTCGCCAACTGCTGCAGGATGCACCGGCGGCCTATCGCACCCAGGTCAACGACCTGTTACTGACCGCGTTAGTGCGGGTGATCAGCCGTTGGAGCGGCCAGGCCGGCGCATTGATCCAGCTCGAAGGCCATGGTCGCGAAGACCTGTTCGACACCCTCGACCTGAGCCGCACTGTCGGTTGGTTTACCAGTTTGTTCCCTGTGCGTTTGCAGGCCCATGGCGATCTGTCGAGCGCGATCAAGTCGATCAAGGAGCAACTGCGTGCGGTCCCGGACAAGGGCGTGGGCTACGGCCTGCTGCGCTACCTGGGCGACGCGCAATCGCGCGACACCTTGGCAGGCCTGGCCGCGCCGCGTATCACCTTCAACTACCTGGGGCAGTTCGACCGCCAGTTCAATGACTCGGCACTGTTCGTACCGGCCGCGCAAAGCAGCGGCCAGGCTCAGGACCCGGAAGCGCCGTTGGCCAATTGGCTGACGGTGGAAGGGCAGGTGTACGGCGGGGAGCTGTCCCTGCAATGGGGCTTCAGCCGGGAGATGTTCACGCCGGCGACCATTCAGCATCTGGCGGATGAATACGCGGCGGAACTCAAGGCGTTGATCGAACACTGCTGCGCAACGCCGGCAGGGCAGGTGACGCCCTCGGACTTCGCGCTGGCTCGCCTCACCCAGCAGCAACTGGATGCGCTGCCCGTGGCCGGGCCGGATATCGCTGATCTCTACCCGTTGTCGCCGATGCAGCAGGGCATGCTGTTCCACACGTTGTATGCGCCCGAGGCGCAGGCCTATATCAACCAGCTTCGCCTGGATATTGAGGGCCTCGATCTGCTGACCTTCGGCCGTGCCTGGCAAGCGGCGCTGGACCGGCATGACATCTTGCGCAGCAGCTTCCACTGGCTGGGCCTGGACAGTGCCCATCAGGTGATCCAGCGTCAGGTCGACGTGCAATTGCAAGTGATCGAAGACGTGGCTGCCGACGTCGATGCACTGGCCGATGCCGAGCGCTCACGCGGTTTTGAGTTAAACGCCGCGCCGCTGTTTCGCTTGATGTTGGTACGCGGCGCCGGGTCCGGCTGGCACTTCATCTTCACCAGTCATCACATCCTGATGGACGGCTGGAGTAACGCGCAGTTGCTCGCTGAAGTCATTGCCCACTATGCAGGCCAGGCGTTGCCGGCGCCGCTGGGGCAGTTCCGCGATTACCTGGGCTGGCTGCAACAGCAACCCAGCGGCGAGACCTTCTGGAAACATGCGCTGGCGCCGTTGCAAGCGCCAACCTTGCTGGCCCAAGCCCTGCGCACGCCGGTCGACGGTGTGGGCATGGCTGACTATCAAGTGTCAGTGGGCAACGATTTTACCCAGGCCCTCGGCGAGTTTGCCCGCCACCAAAAAGTTACCCTCAATACCGTGCTGCAAGGGGCCTGGAGCCTGTTGCTGCAACGCTACACCGGCCAGGATTGCGTAGCGTTCGGCGCCACCGTCGCCGGGCGTTCAGCGCCGTTGCCTGGCATTGAACAGCAACTGGGCTTGTTCATTAACACCTTGCCCATCATCAGTGCCGCCTCGCCGGCCCAATCGGCGAGCGCCTGGCTGAGTGAGCTGCAAGCCCTGAACCTCAGCTTGCGCGACCATGAGCATGTGCCGCTCTACGACATCCAGGCGTGGGCCGGTCAGCAAGGCGCGGCGTTGTTCGACACCTTGCTGGTGTTTGAAAACTTCCCGGTGGCCGAAGCACTCAAGCAAGGCGCGCCCGCAGGCCTGACCTTCGGCCGGCTGCACAACCATGAGCGCACTCACTACCCGCTGACCCTGGGCGTCGAGCTGGGGGCCAGCCTGCGTCTGGAATTCAGCTACGATCGCGCCCACTTCAGCCAGCAACAAGTCATCCGGTTGGGCGCTAACCTGCGTCATCTTTTGACGCAACTGGTGGCGGACGCGCACGTACCGCTAGGCAACCTGCAGCTGCTGGACGCCGCCACACAGCAGCAGGTGCTCACACTTAGCCAATCGGTATGCGGCGCCCAGCGTCATCAACGGGTGCACGAGCGCATCGCCGCGCAGGCCCAGGCCACACCCGACGCACTCGCGGTGCAGGCGGGCAGTGAACGGCTGAGCTATGCCCAGCTCAACGCACGCGCCAACCGCCTGGCCCACCGCCTGGTGGAACTCGGCGTCGGGCCGGGCCAACGGGTAGGCCTGGCCAGTCGGCGTGGCCCGCAGTTGATCGTCAGCCTGCTGGCGGTTCTCAAAACCGGCGCGGCCTATGTGCCGCTGGACCCCACATACCCGGCCGAACGCTTGGCCTACATGCTGGCGGACAGTCGCCTCGACCTGTTGCTCAGCCAAACCGGTTTGCTCACCGAACTGGCACTGCCGCAAGGGCTGCTGCGCGTGGCGTTCAGCGCGTCCGGTGAAGAGCTGGACGGCTACCCTGCGACCAATCCAGCCAACTCGGCGGCGGCGGCCGACCTGGCCTACGTGATCTATACCTCCGGGTCTACCGGCCAGCCCAAAGGCGTGGCCATCGACCATGCTGCCCTCGGCCAGTTCTGCGACAGCGCCGAGGCGTACAGCCGCCTGTGTGCCGAAGATCGCGTGCTGCAATTTGCGACGTTCAGCTTCGACGGGTTTGTCGAACAGTGCTACCCGCCGCTGTGTGTGGGCGCCGCCGTGATCATGCGCGGCGATGAGCCGTGGGACGTTGGGCAATTGGCCGAAGAGATCGTTGAGCAGGGCGTGACCCTGGCCGACTTGCCGGCCGCCTACTGGTACCTGCTGGCCAAGGAATGTGCGCTCGACCGCCGCACCTTGGGCAACCTGCGCCAAGTGCATGTGGGCGGCGAGGCCATGTCGGTGGAGGGCGTGCGCGCCTGGCACGCGGCGGGGTTGGGCGAGGTGCGGCTGGTCAACACCTACGGGCCGACCGAGGCAACTGTGGTGTCCAGCGTGCACGAGTGCCAACTGGCGGATGCCAGTGATGCGTTCGGTGTGCCGATTGGTCAGGCGATCGCCGGTCGCTCGCTGTATGTGCTCGACAGCGGGTTCGAGCTGCTGGCCACCGACGGTGTCGGCGAATTGTGCATTGGCGCCGAGGCGGGCCTGGCCCAGCGTTATTTCGACCGTCCGGCATTGACCGCTGAACGCTTCCTGCCGGACCCGTTTTCGCGGGTGCCGGGCGCGCGGCTGTACCGCAGCGGCGACCTCGCGCGTTACAACGAGGCGGGAGCGCTGGAGTACGTCGGGCGTAGCGACCATCAGGTGAAAATTCGCGGCTACCGCATCGAAATGGGCGAAATCGAAGCCTGCCTGCAAGCCTTGCCGCAAGTGCGTGAAGCCGCTGTCATCGCCCAGCCGAGTGCGCTCGGTATGCAATTGGTCGCCTATGCAGTGCCTGCCCATGGGCAGACTCTGGATGCGCAATCGCTGGCGGCAACCCTGCGCCAAGCGCTGCCGGACTACATGGTGCCAAGCCATTGGGTGTTGCTCGCCGCGTTGCCGTTGAACTCTAACGGCAAGCTTGACCGCCGTGCGCTGCCCGCGCCCGACCTGAACCTGCGTCAACAGGCGTATGTGGCGCCACAAAGCCCGCTGCAAAAGCAGCTGGCGACGATCTGGCAAGCGGTGTTGCAGGTCGAGCAGGTGGGCCTCACGGACCACTTCTTCGAACGCGGTGGCCATTCGTTGTTGGCCACCCAGGTGATTTCCCGGGTGCGTCACGCGTTGAAGTGCGAAGTCCCGCTGCGCGCACTCTTTGAGCAACCGACGCTGGAGGCATTCGCCACGCTGTGTTCAGGTGTGCATCAACAGAGCGCGCCACCGCTGGTGGCCCTGGAGCGTGGGCAGCCGATGGCGCTGTCGTTCGCCCAGGAACGCCAATGGTTTTTGTGGCAATTGGACCCTGCCAGCGCGGCGTATCACCTCCCCACGGCCCTGCATCTGCGCGGCGACCTGGATATCCGCGCGCTGGAGCATGCGTTCCAGGCGCTGGTGTTGCGCCATGAACCTTTGCGCAGCACGTTTGTTGAAGACGCTGAGCAGACCTGGCAGGTGATCCATCCCGCCGTGGCCATGCCTGTCGAGCAGGCGAGGGTAGAGGCCGCTGCGATCCCGCAGTGTGTGGAGCAAGAAATCCAGCGCCCATTCGACCTGCGCAGCGGCCCGCTGATGCGCGTCAAACTGTTGGTGATTGCGCCCGATCACCATGTGCTGGTCATCACGCAACACCACATCATCTCCGACGGTTGGTCGATGCGCGTGATGGTGGATGAGCTGGTGGCGCTGTATCAGGGCCAGGCTCAATTGCCGGCGCTGCCGATCCAGTACGCCGACTATGCCGTGTGGCAACGCAACTGGATGGCGGCAGGTGAAAAACAACGCCAGCTCGATTACTGGCAACAGCGCCTGGGCGATGAGCATCCGCTGCTGGAGCTGCCGCTGGACCACCCGCGCCCGGCGGTGCAGCGTTATCGCGGCGCGCGGCAGCAGGTCCAGCTTGAGCCTGCGCTGGTCAACGACCTCAAGGCGCTGGCCCAGCGCGAGGGCGTGACACTGTTCATGCTCTTGCTGGCCTCGTTCCAGACCCTGCTGCATCGCTACAGCGGCCAGTCCAGGCTGCGCGTCGGCGTGCCGATCGCCAACCGCAACCGCCTTGAAACCGAGCGGCTGATCGGCTTCTTCGTCAATACTCAAGTGCATCAGGCCGACGTCGACGGGCAGATGCTCTTCAGCCAATTGCTCGCTCAGGTCAAGCAGCGCGCCCTGGAAGCGCAGGCCCATCAGGATCTGCCCTTCGAGCAGTTGGTCGAAGCGCTGCAACCGGAACGCAGCCTCAGCCATAACCCGCTGTTCCAAGTGATGTTCAACCACCAGGACACGCTGCGTGCCGGCCCTGTGCACTTGCCAGGCCTGGCGTTGCAGCCGCTGGATTGGGCAGGCCACACCACACAGGTTGACTTGAGCCTCGAAACCGAAGAGTCCGCCGAAGGCCTGTGGGCCTCACTGACCTACGCGACCGACCTGTTCGAGCCCGCAACTGTGGAGCGCCTGGCGCAGCATTGGCAGAACCTGTTACGTGCGGTGGTGAGTGACGCCGCGCAAGCGTTGGATGAGCTGCCGATGCTCAGCGCGCAGCAATGGCAACAGACCGTACACAGCTGGAACGCCAGCCACGTCGATTACCCGCACACGCGCGGCGTGCACCAGTTGTTCGAGGCCCAAGTACGCGCGCAACCGGACGCGAGTGCGCTGCAATTCAATGGCGACGCCCTCAGCTATCGCGAACTCAACCGCCGCGCCAACCGCCTGGCCCATCGCCTGATTGCGGCGGGCGTCGGCCCTGACGTGCTGGTGGCGGTGCATGTCGAGCGCTCGCTGGACATGGTGGTCGGTCTGTTAGCGACCCTCAAGGCCGGTGGCGCTTATGTGCCGCTCGACCCGCAGTTCCCGGCCGATCGACTGGCCTTCATGCTGGAAGACAGCCGCGCCCAGGTGTTGCTGACCCAACCACACCTGAACGGTCGCCTGGCGCAACCGGACGGTCTGCAGGTGCTGTTGGTGGACGCGGTCGACGCCAGCGGTGCCGAGCATGATCCGCAGGTGACTATCACGCCGGAGCATTTGGCTTACGTGATCTACACCTCCGGCTCCACCGGCAGGCCCAAAGGCGTGATGGTCCGTCATCAGGCGCTGTGCAGCTTTGCCTGCGGCATGGCCGCTAGCCTGGAATTTGGCTCCGACGCGCGGGTGCTGTCGCTGACCACCTTCTCGTTCGACATCTTCGCCCTGGAACTGTACGTGCCGCTGAGCGTCGGCGGTACGGTGCTGCTCAGCGGCCAGGAACTGGCCCTCGACCCGGAGGCGATTATTGATCTGGTGCATAACCAATCCGCCCGCGTGCTGCAAGCCACCCCATCGACCTGGCGGATGTTGCTGGAAAGCCCGCGCGCCCATTGGTTGCAGGGCATCAAGTGCCTGTGTGGCGGCGAAGCGCTGCCGGTCGACCTGGCCCAAGGCCTGCTCGATCTGCAGGGGCCCGTGTGGAATCTCTATGGTCCGACGGAAACCACGATCTGGTCGGCTGCCCATCGTCTGTCAGCGGCGCAGCCTTTTGTCGGGCGACCGATTGCCAACACGTCGTTGTTTATTCTCAACGCCGGGCTGACGCCTTGCCCGCAGGGCGCGGCCGGTGAATTGATGATCGGCGGCGCGGGCCTGGCGCGTGGTTATCACGAACGGCCAGCGCTGACCGCAGAGCGCTTTGTGCCCAACCCGTATGGTGCACCGGGTGAACGCCTGTACCGCAGCGGCGACCTGGCACGCTATCGCCCCGACGGTGTGGTTGAGTACATCGGCCGGGTCGATCAGCAGGTCAAGGTGCGTGGTTTCCGTATCGAACTGGGTGAAATCGAGGCGTGCCTGCGTGAGCTCGCGGCGGTGCGTGAAGCTGTGGTGCTGGCCGACAACGACCGCCTGATCGCCTACCTGGTGACCTTCGCCGCCGAACAGCAGGCGAGCTTGCGTGACCAGTACAAGGCGGCATTGCGCGAGCGCCTGCCGGACTACATGGTGCCGGCGCACTTGGTATTCCTTGATAGCCTGCCCTTGACGCCCAATGGCAAGCTCGACCGCAAGGCGCTGCCCAAGCTGGATGCCGGTGTGTTGCAGAAAGCGCCGGTGGCCCCGGTCAGCCAGCGAGAGCAACAGGTCGCGGCCATCTGGGCGCAGGTGCTGGAGCTGCCGCAGGTGGGCCTGGACGATCACTTCTTTGAGCTGGGCGGGCATTCGCTGCTGGCCACGCGAGTGGTGTCGCGGGTACGTCAGGCACTGGCGCTGGAGGTTGCGCTCAAGACCCTGTTCGAACAGCCCGTGCTGGGTGATTTCGTGCGCGCGTTGGGCGCGGCGGGCGTCACGGCGCCGGCGCTGCTCAAGGCCGATCGCACGCAACCCTTGCCACTGTCCTACGCCCAGGAACGCCAGTGGTTCCTCTGGCAACTCGACCCGCAAAGCTCGGCGTACCACATCCCCAGTGCCCTGCGTTTGAAAGGCGCGTTGGACGTGGCGGCGCTGCAACGCAGTTTCGACACGTTGCTGGCGCGCCATGAAAGCCTGCGCACACATGTGCGCCAGGACGCCAGCGGCGCCGTGCAAGTGATCGAAGACCTGGGCCTGATCGAAATCGAACGGGTCGACGCTGATGAGGCCGCGCTCAAGGTGCACATCGCCGAGGCGGTTGCGCAGCCGTTCGACCTGCTGCGCGGGCCGTTGCTACGGGTCAAGTTGTTGCGCCTGGCCGAGGACGATCACGTCGTGGTGCTGGTGCAGCACCACATCGTTTCCGATGGCTGGTCGATGCAGTTAATGGTCGAGGAGTTGGTGCAACTGTACGCAGCCTTCAGCGTCGGCCGCACGCCACAACTGCCGGCATTGCCGATTCAGTACGCCGACTACGCGCTGTGGCAGCGCAACTGGATGGAAGCCGGCGAGACCGCGCGGCAATTGACCTACTGGCGTGAGCAGTTGGGCGGCGAGCAGCCCGTGCTGGAGTTACCGTTCGATTACCAGCGCCCGGCGTCGCCAAGCCATCGCGGTGCGCGCCTTGGCGTTGAACTGGCAGCTCCGCTGCTGGCCGGCTTGCGCAACCTTGCGAACAAAGCCGGCGTCACCTTGCCGATGGTGTTGCTGGCGGCGTACCAGGTCTTGCTGCATCGCTACAGCGGCCAGGAAGACGTGCGCGTCGGGGTGCCGATCGCCAACCGCAACCGCCTTGAAACCGAGGGGCTGATTGGCTTCTTCGTCAACACTCAGGTGCTCAAGGCCGACCTCAACGGCCAGATGAGCGTGGCGCAACTGTTGCGCCAGGTGCGCCAGCGGTCGTTGGAGGCGCAGGCTCATCAAGACCTGCCGTTCGAGCAACTGGTGGAGGCGTTGCAGCCGGAACGCAGCATGAGCCTGAGCCCCTTGTTCCAAGTGCTGTTCAACCACCGCGTGACCTCGGCGGGCAATCATTTGCAGCGGTTGCCGGGGCTGCAGGTCGAGGTGTTGAGCGGGGATGAAGGCGTTGCTCAGTTCGACCTGGCGCTGGATGTGGAGGAATCCCGCGACGCGCTGCGTGCATCCCTGAGTTACGCCACCGATCTGTTTGCGCACCGCACCATCGAACGCATGGCCGAGCATTGGCAGAACCTGTTGCAGAGCATGGTAGACGATCAGCAGCAGGCCATCGGGCAACTGAACCTGCTCAACCTTGATGAGCAACAACAGATTCTGCAGCTGTGGAATTGCACCGATTCGGGCTACTCGGCCAAGCGCCTGGTGCACGAGTTGGTCGCCGACTGTGCCCGGGAAAACCCGAATGCAGTGGCGGTAAAATTCGCTGCGCAAACGCTGACGTACGGGGAACTCGATGGCCAGGCCAATCGCCTGGCGCATGCGCTGATCGCCCGTGGCGTGGGCCCGGAAGTGCGCGTGGCCATCGCCATGCCGCGCAGTGCCGAGATCATGGTGGCGTTCCTCGCAGTGCTCAAAGCCGGCGGCGTGTATGTGCCGCTGGACGTGGAGTACCCGCGTGATCGCTTGCTGTACATGATGCAAGACAGCCGCGCGCAACTGCTGCTCACGCACACCTGCGTGTTGCAACAATTGCCGATCCCTGAAGGGCTGAACACCTTGGCGATAGACCGCAGCGAGGACTGGGCCGAGTACAGCGACACCGCACCCTCGGTCGCACTCGACGGCGACAACCTCGCCTACGTGATCTACACCTCCGGCTCCACCGGCCTGCCCAAGGGCGTTGCGGTGTCGCACGGCCCGCTCGTGGCGCATATCATCGCCACCGGCGAACGCTATGAAACCGGCCCGGCCGATTGCGAACTGCACTTCATGTCCTTCGCCTTTGACGGTTCCCACGAAGGCTGGATGCACCCGCTGATCAACGGCGCCAGCGTGCTGATCCGCGATGACAGCCTGTGGCTGCCGGAATACACCTACGCGCAAATGCACCGCCACAACGTAACCATGGCGGTGTTCCCGCCGGTGTACCTGCAACAACTGGCCGAGCATGCCGAACGCGACGGCAACCCGCCGGCTGTGCGCGTGTATTGCTTTGGGGGGGATGCGGTGGCGCAGGCGAGCTACGACCTGGCCTGGCGCGCGCTCAAGCCGACCTACCTGTTCAACGGTTATGGGCCGACCGAGACCGTGGTTACGCCGCTGCTGTGGAAGGCGCGCAAGGGCGACCCTTGCGGCGCGGTCTACGCGCCGATTGGTACGTTGCTGGGCAACCGCAGCGGCTACGTATTGGACGCGCAGTTGAACCTGCAACCGATCGGCGTGGCCGGTGAGTTGTACCTGGGCGGCGAGGGCGTGGCGCGCGGTTATCTGGAGCGTCCGGCGCTGACCGCCGAGCGGTTTGTGCCGGACCCGTTCGGCACACCCGGCAGCCGTGTGTACCGCAGCGGCGACTTGACCCGTGGCCGCCCCGATGGCGTGGTGGACTACCTGGGGCGTGTCGACCACCAAGTCAAAATCCGTGGTTTCCGTATCGAGCTGGGTGAAATCGAAGCCCGTCTGCGTGAGCAGGACAGCGTCGGTGAAACCGTGGTGGTGGCGCAGGAAGGGCCGACCGGCAAGCAACTGGTGGCGTATGTGGTGCCGACCGATCCGGCGCTGATCAACCAGGTCGAGTTCCGTGACACCTTGCGCCGCGCGCTCAAGGCCCGGCTGCCGGACTACATGGTGCCCACGCACTTCATGTTCCTGGCGCACATGCCGCTGACCCCCAACGGCAAACTCGACCGCAAAGGCTTGCCCGCGCCGGATGCGAGCCTGATGCAGCAACGCTATGTGGCACCCGAAACCGAACTGGAACAGCAAATTGCGGCGATCTGGGCCCAAGTGCTGCGCCTGCCGCAAGTGGGCCTGGATGACAACTTCTTCGAAGTCGGCGGCCACTCCTTGCTGGCGATCCAGATCACGTCGCGGGTCCAGGTCGAGTTGGGCCTGGAGGTGCCGCTGGTCGAAGTGTTCCAGACCGAGACGCTGCGTGCCTATGTCCAGGCCGCTGCCACTTTCCGTGCGGGCAGCGCGGAAGACTTTGATGATCTACGTGACTTTTTGAGCGAACTAGAGGCGATTTGAACCATGCTTTCCAACCCGAACATCGATCTGGTCTCGCGCTTTCTTCGCCTGCCGCTTGAACAACGCCAGCAGTTTTATCAGCGCCTGCAAGCGCGCGGCATGAGCTTCGCGCAATTGCCGATTGCCCCCACCCGGCATGATCTCGACACATTGCCATTGTCTTACGCCCAGGAACGCCAGTGGTTTCTTTGGCAGCTCGACCCGCACAGCGCCACCTATCACATTCCTGGGGCGCTACGCCTGCAAGGCCAGCTCGACCTTGCGGCGTTACAGCACAGTTTCGACCGTTTGCTGGCCCGCCACGAAAGCCTGCGTACCCGCTTGGTACAGGACGGTGAGCAGCTGTTGCAGGTGGTGATGCCTGAGGCCAGGGTCGACATCGTGCAGATGCAAACGGACGAACAGCAATTGATGGCGCACGTAGAAGCGCAGGTTGCACGGCCGTTTGATCTGCTCCAGGCGCCGCTGTTGCGCGTGACACTGTTGCAGCTGGCCGACGATGAACATGTGCTGGTGATGGTTCAGCACCACATCATTTCCGATGGTTGGTCGATGCAGGTGATGGTTGACGAACTGGTGCAACTCTATGCGGCCTGCTGCGAGGGCCGCAGCCTGGCGTTGCCGGACTTGCCGATCCAGTACGCCGACTATGCCCTGTGGCAGCGCGGCTGGATGGAAGCAGGGGAGAAAGCCCGTCAGTTGGCGTACTGGCAAGCACTGCTGGGCGGCGAACAGCCCGTGCTGGAGTTGCCCCTCGACCACCCGCGACCGGCGCAACAAAGCCATCGCGGCAACAGCGTGCAGGTGCACCTGCAACCGGCACTGGTCAGCGGTATCAAGCGCCTTGCGCAGCAAGAGGGCGCCACCCCGTTCATGTTGCTCCTGGCCGCGTTCCAGAGCTTGCTCTATCGCTACAGCGGGCAATCGGACATCCGTGTCGGCGTGCCGAATGCCAACCGAAACCGTGTCGAAACCGAGCGGCTGATTGGCTTTTTTGTCAACACCCAGGTGCTCAAGGCTGACCTTGACGGGCAGATGACCTTCGTCGAACTGTTGCAGCAAACCAAGCGGCGCTCGCTGGAGGCCCAGGCTCACCAGGACCTGCCGTTCGAGCAATTGGTGGTGGCACTGCAGCCCGAGCGCAGCCTGAGCCACAACCCGTTGTTCCAGGTGATGTTCAATCACCAGACCGACGCCCAGGGCGGACGCGAAGGGCAGCAATTACCCGGCTTGCGCGTTTCGGAGCTGGATTGGGACAACCAGACCACGCACTTCGACCTGAGCCTGGACACCCATGAATCCCCGGAAGGTATCTGGGCCGCGCTGACCTACGCCACTGACCTGTTCGACGCCGCGACGATAGAGCGTTTGGCGCAGCATTGGCAGAACGTGCTGCAAGCAGTGGTGAGCGCACCGCACAGCCGTCTCAGCGACCTGCCGATGCTGAGCACAACCGAACACACGGTGATTCGCCAGGAATGGAACGCCCCGGCGACCGGCATCGACCTGCACGCGGTGCATCAGCTGTTCGAAGCTCAGGCCCAGCGGCATCCGCAACGCCAGGCGTTGGCCCTGAATGAGCAGGCCATCAGCTATGGCGAGTTGAATCGCCAGGCCAACCGTCTGGCCCATTACCTGATCGCCCAGGGCGTAGGCCCGGAGGTGCTGGTCGGCATTGCCGTGGAGCGCTCGTTGGCCATGGTGGTGAGCCTGCTGGCGGTGCTCAAGGCGGGCGGCGCGTATGTGCCGCTCGACCCGCAATACCCGCGTGAGCGCTTGGTGCACATGCTCGAAGACAGTGGATTACAGCGGGTGTTGACCCAGTCGTCCCTGCGTGAGCGTTTGCCGTTGCCTGAGCACGTAGTGGCCCTGGACATTGATCTGGCCGATGCGCAACTGGCGCAGTGTGCCGAACACAATCCCGGGCTCGACTTCGAACCGCGCAGCCTGGCTTACGTCATTTACACCTCGGGTTCTACCGGTAAACCCAAGGGCGTGGCGATCAACCATGCGGCTTTGAGTGAGTTCGCAAGCATCGCTGCGGGCTACTCGGGCCTGACCCCGGATGATCGGGTGTTGCAGTTTGCGACCCTGAACTTCGACGGTTTCGTCGAGCAGTTGTACCCGGCGCTGACTGTCGGCGCCAGCGTGGTCCTGCGTGGCCCGCAGCTGTGGGACGGGGCCGAACTGTACCAACAGATTATCGCCCAGGGCATCACCTTGGCCGACTTGCCGACGGCCTACTGGAAACTCTTCTTGCAGGATTGCCTGGCGGCCGGCCCACGTGCCTACGGTGCACTGCGCCAGGTGCATATCGGCGGCGAAGCCATGCCGCTCGATGGCCCGACGTTGTGGCGTCGCGCGGGGCTCGGCCATGTACGCCTGCTCAATACTTACGGGCCTACCGAGGCGACGGTGGTGTCCAGCGTGCTGGACTGCAGCGACGACGCGACGGTGATCGGTGCCAGCGCCAGCCCTATCGGCCGCGCGCTGCCGGGGCGTGCGCTGTATGTGCTCGACCGCGATTTGAATCTGCTGCCGGTCGGTGCCGTGGGTGAACTGTATATCGCCAGTGAAAGTGGTCTGGCGCGAGCCTATCTGCAGCGACCTGCGCTGACCGCCGAACGTTTTGTCGCCGACCCTTTTGGCCGCGCGGGCGAGCGCCTGTACCGCACCGGTGACCTGGCCCGCTGTCGCGCCGATGGGGTCATTGAGTATGTCGGGCGCGTCGATCACCAGGTGAAAATCCGTGGTTTTCGCATCGAGCTGGGTGAGATCGAGGCGTTGCTGTTGGCCCAGGCAGGCGTGCGTGAAACGCTGCTGCTGGCCGCTGACAACCAGTTGCTGGCTTACGTGGTCCCCACGCAAGCGCTGTCCGCGCCAGCACAGCGGGTTGCCGGTGAACAGCTCAAGGCCAGCCTGCGCGAGCAATTGCCGGATTACATGGTGCCGACGCACCTGATCTTCCTCGCGCGCATGCCGTTGAACCCCAATGGGAAGCTCGACCGCCAAGCGCTGCCCAAACCGGATGCCGCGTCGATGCACACCGATTGGCAAGCGCCTGTAACGGCCTTGCAACAACAGGTTGCCGCGATCTGGGCCGATATCCTCGGCACTGAGCGTGTGGGCCTGACTCAGCACTTTTTCGAGCTGGGTGGGCATTCCCTGCTCGCCATGCAGGTGGTCTCGCGCATACGCCAGGCGCTTGACCTCGAAGTGCCGCTCAAGACGCTGTTTGAGCAGCCGCGCCTGGATGGCTTTGTCGCGGCCATTGAAGCCCATTCGCCGACTGCGCCCACGGCTCCCGCGCTGCTGCCGGTGGGGCGTGACCAGCCGTTGCCGTTGTCGTATGCGCAGGAGCGCCAATGGTTCCTTTGGCAGTTGGAGCCGCAAAGCGCCGCGTATCACATACCGAGTGCCTTGCGCTTGAAAGGGCGGTTGGACACGGCGGCGTTGCAGCGCAGTTTCGATACATTGCTGGCCCGTCACGAAAGCCTGCGTACCCATGTGCGCCAGACGCACACGGGCGCCGTGCAGGTGATTGACCCGCTGGCGTCATTGCCGATGGTGCGTGCCGATGTCGAGGAAGCCCACCTCAAGGCGCGCGTCGAAGCTGAAATCGCCCAGCCGTTTGAATTGCAACAGGGGCCGTTGCTGCGTGTGACCCTGTTGCGTCTGGCGGATGACGAGCATGTGCTGGTGCTGGTTCAGCATCACATCGTGTCCGATGGTTGGTCGATGCAGTTGGTGGTGCAAGAGTTGGTGCAGCTTTACGCTGCTTACAGCCAGGGGCAGGGCGTGCAATTGCCGGAACTGCCGATCCAGTACGCCGACTACGCGGTGTGGCAACGCAACTGGATGGACGCGGGCGAGAAAGCCCGTCAGCTGGCGTATTGGCGCGAGGTGCTGGGCGGTGAGCAGAGCGTGCTGGAGTTGCCATTCGACCACCCACGCCCAGCGGTGCAGAGCCACCGTGGCGCGCGCTTGCCTATCGAGCTGGCACCGCCACTGGCCCGCGACCTCAAGGCGCTGGCCCAGCAACAAGGCGTGACGCTGTTCATGCTGCTGCTGGCATCGTTCCAGACCTTGCTGCACCGCTACAGTGGCCAGGAAGAGATCCGCGTCGGCGTGCCGATTGCCAACCGCAATCGCAGCGAGACCGAGCGCCTGATCGGCTTTTTCGTTAACACCCAGGTGCTCAAGGCTGACCTGCATGGCCAGATGAGCGTCGCGCAGTTGCTGCAACACACGCGCCAGCGCGCCCTGGATGCGCAGGCTCACCAGGACCTGCCGTTCGAGCAATTGGTGGAAGCGCTGCAACCGGAGCGCAGCCTGAGCCACAACCCGTTGTTCCAAGTGATGTTCAACCACCAGACCGATGTGGGCCAGGCCCAGGTTCAGCATCAACTGGCGCAGTTGCGGGTCGAAGGGCTGGACTGGGAGAGCAAGACCGCGCATTTCGACCTGGACCTGGATATTCAGGAATCCACCGAGGGCATCTGGGCCACCTTGGGGTATGCCCAGGACCTGTTTGAAGCCGACACTGTGCGCCGTATGGCCCGGCATTGGCAGAACCTGCTGCAGGGCATGGTTGCCAACCCGCAGCAAACCCTCAGCCAATTGCCGCTGCTGGACACTGCAGAGCAGCAACAGATTCTGCAGCTGTGGAATTGCACCGATTCGGGTTACTCGGCCAAGCGCCTGGTGCACGAGTTGGTCGCCGACCGTGCCCGGGAAAACCCGAATGCAGTGGCGGTAAAATTCGCTGCGCAAACGCTGACCTACGGGGAACTCGATGGCCAGGCCAATCGCCTGGCGCATGCGCTGATCGCCCGTGGCGTGGGCCCGGAAGTGCGCGTGGCCATCGCCATGCCGCGCAGTGCCGAGATCATGGTGGCGTTCCTCGCGGTGATGAAATCTGGTGGCGTGTATGTGCCGCTGGACGTGGAGTACCCGCGTGATCGCTTGCTGTACATGATGCAGGACAGCCGCGCCAAGCTGTTGCTGACCCACTCGGCGGTGCAGCAGCGGTTGCCGATTCCGCAAGGCCTGGCAGTGCTTGCGGTTGATCAGGCCGAGGCCTGGGCCACGGTTGACGACACCGATCCACAGGTCGCACTCGACGGCGACAACCTCGCCTACGTGATCTACACCTCCGGCTCCACCGGCCTGCCCAAAGGTGTGGCGGTGTCTCACGGTCCGCTCGTGGCGCATATCATCGCCACCGGCGAACGCTATGAAACCGGCCCGGCCGATTGCGAACTGCACTTCATGTCCTTCGCCTTTGACGGTTCCCACGAAGGCTGGATGCACCCGCTGATCAACGGCGCCAGCGTGCTGATCCGCGATGACAGCCTGTGGCTGCCGGAATACACCTACGCGCAAATGCACCGTCACAACGTGACCATGGCGGTGTTCCCGCCGGTGTACCTGCAACAACTGGCCGAGCATGCCGAACGCGACGGCAACCCGCCGGCCGTGCGCGTGTATTGCTTTGGGGGGGATGCGGTGGCGCAGGCGAGCTACGACCTGGCCTGGCGCGCGCTCAAGCCGACCTACCTGTTCAACGGTTATGGGCCGACCGAGACCGTGGTTACGCCGCTGTTGTGGAAGGCGCGCAAGGGCGACCCTTGCGGCGCGGTCTATGCGCCGATTGGTACGTTGCTGGGCAACCGCAGCGGCTACGTATTGGACGCGCAGTTGAACCTGCAACCGATCGGCGTGGCCGGTGAGTTGTACCTGGGCGGCGAGGGCGTGGCGCGCGGTTATCTGGAGCGTGCGGCGCTGACCGCCGAGCGGTTTGTGCCGGACCCGTTCGGCACACCCGGCAGCCGTGTGTACCGCAGCGGCGACTTGACCCGTGGCCGCCCCGATGGCGTGGTGGACTACCTGGGGCGTGTCGACCACCAAGTCAAAATCCGTGGTTTCCGTATCGAGCTGGGTGAAATCGAAGCCCGTCTGCGTGAGCAGGACAGCGTCGGTGAAACCGTGGTGGTGGCGCAGGAAGGGCCGACCGGCAAGCAACTGGTAGCGTATGTGGTGCCGTTGCACCCGGCGATGATCGACGATGCCGTGGCCCAAGCGAACGGCCGTGAGGCGCTGCGCCGCGCCTTGAAAACCCGCCTGCCGGACTACATGGTGCCCACGCATTTCATGTTTCTGGCGCGCATGCCGCTCACGCCCAATGGCAAGCTGGATCGCAAAGGCCTGCCGCTGGCGGACGTGAGCTTGATGCAGCAGGTGTATGTGGCGCCACACAGTGAATTGGAGCAGAAAATCGCCGCGATCTGGTCCGACGTGCTGCGCCTGCCGCGCGTAGGGCTGCATGACAACTTCTTTGAACTGGGCGGCGACTCGATTATTTCGATCCAGGTCGTCAGCCGTGCCCGCCAAGTCGGTGTGCGGTTCACGCCCAAGGACCTGTTCCAACACCAGACGGTCCAGAGCCTGGCGGCCGTCGCCCGCGAAGGCGAGGGCACCGTGCTGCTGGATCAGTCGGCGCTGACTGGCGAGCTGCTGCTGCTGCCCATTCAGCATGCGTTTTTTGCCGATGACATCCCGGCGCGGGAGCACTGGAACCAGTCCGTGGTGCTGCAACCGCACCAACGCCTGGAGGTGCCTGTGCTGGCGGCGGCGCTACAGGCCTTGATTGTGCACCATGACGCCCTGCGCACCGGGTTTGTCCAGGGTGTGAATGGCTGGGCGGCGGCGTATCGAAGTGCCGAACATCATCAGGCCGAACAGGTGCTGTGGCAGACCACCCTCACAACGCTCGCAGAGCTTGAAGCCTTGGGCGAGGAAGCCCAGCGCAGCCTCGACCTGAGTCAAGGCCCGTTGCTGCGTGCGGTGTTGGTGGGCATGGCCGATGGCTCGCAGCGTTTGTTGCTGGTGATCCATCACTTGGTGGTGGACGGTGTGTCCTGGCGCATCCTCCTCGAGGACCTGCAAACCGCCTACCGTCAAATTGCCCAAGGCGCAGCGGTGGTGTTGCCCGCCAAGACCAGCTCCACGCGTGCATGGGCCGAGCGGCTGCAAGCCTACGCCGGCAGCCCCGCGCTGGCGCAGGAGTTGGCGTGGTGGCAGACGCAGTTACACGGCAGCCGCGCCGGTTTGCCCGGCGCCGACCCGCAGGCCAGCCTGAGCAACCGCCATGCACTGAGTGTGACGACCCAGTTGGACCCAGGGTTTACCCGTCGCTTGTTGCAGGACGCTCCCAGTGCTTACCGAACACAGATCAACGACCTGCTGCTGACGGCCCTGGCGCGTGTCATTGTGCGCTGGACGGGTGACGCGTCGATGTTGATCCGGCTGGAAGGCCACGGCCGTGAGGACCTGTTCGATGAGATCGACCTGACCCGCACCGTCGGTTGGTTTACCAGCCTCTATCCCGTGCAGCTGGCGCCGACCGATTCCCTGGCGGGCTCCCTCAAGCAGATCAAGGAGCAACTGCGCGCCGTACCGGAAAAAGGCCTCGGCTTTGGTGCCTTGCGTTACCTGGGCGATGCCGAGGCGCAACAGGCGTTGAGTGCCTTGCCGCGACCACGTATCACGTTCAACTACCTGGGGCAGTTTGACGGCAGTTTCGAGGGCGGCGAACAGGAAGGCTTGTTCGCGCCTTCCGGTGACGCCAGTGGTGCCGAGCAAAGCCTTGACGCACCGCTGGGCAACTGGCTGGAAATCAACGGCCAGGTCTACGCCGGCGAACTGAAGTTGAACTGGAGTTTCAGCCAGGCAATGTTCGCGCAAGCGACCGTGCAGCAGTTGGCGGATGACTACGCGGTGGAGCTCAAGGCGTTGATCGAGCATTGCTGCGCCGCCGCCAACCAAGGTGTCACGCCGTCGGACTTCCCGCTGGCGCGCTTGTCTCAAGGCCAGCTGGATGCGCTGCCGCTGACCTTCTCCGAGGTGGAAGATCTGTATCCGTTGTCGCCGATGCAGCAAGGCATGTTGTTCCAGTCGTTGTACGGCGAAGGGTCGGGCGACTACATCAACCAAATGCGCATCGATGTGGACGGCCTGGATGTCCCGCGTTTCCACCAGGCCTGGCAGGCGGCTGTCGACCGGCATGAGATTCTGCGCAGTGGTTTCCTCTGGCAGACCGATGCAGAGCAACCGTTGCAGGTGGTTTACAAGCAGCGGCGCATGCCGCTTGAGGCGCTCGATTGGACGGACCGCGCGGATTGCCCTGCGGCCCTCGACGCCCTGGCCGAGTCGGCGCGGGCCCAGGGTTTTGTACTGGAGCAGGCGCCGCTGCTGAGCCTGTCGGTCATACGCACAGGCGTGTCGAGTTACCACCTGATCTACACCAACCATCACATCCTGATGGACGGTTGGAGTGGTTCGCAGTTGTTCGGCGAGGTATTGCAACACTATGCCGGCGAGCCGCTGGCTGCGCCGACGGGGCGCTATCGCGATTACATCGCCTGGTTGCAGGCGCAGAACAAAGCCGTCAGCGAAACCTTCTGGAAAGACCAGTTGCTCAACCTGCAGGCGCCTACGCGCCTGGCATACGGCGTGGCGAATGAGGCACCGACGGCACTGGTGGCCAACGGTGAGCATCGCCTGAGCTTTGATGCCGCGCAGACCGAACGCCTCAAAGCGTTCGCGCAGAGCAACAAGGTCACGCTCAATACGTTGGTGCAGGCCGCCTGGTTATTGCTGCTGCACCATCACACCGGGCAGGCCACCGTCGCGTTCGGCGCCACCGTGGCGGGGCGGCCGGCCGAGCTGCGCGGTATCGAGCAGCAAGTCGGGTTGTTTATCAATACGCTGCCGGTGGTGGCCACGCCTGAGGCGCAGATGCCGGTCAGCCAGTGGCTGCAACACGTCCAGTCGCAGAATGTGCGCTTGCGTGAGCAAGAGCACACGCCGCTGTTTGAAATCCAGCGCTGGGCCGGCTTGGGCGGGGAGGCGCTGTTCGACAGCATCCTGGTGTTCGAGAACTACCCGGTGTCTGAGGCGTTGGAGCAGGGCGCACCGTCGGGTTTACGCTTTGGTGCGGTGCGCAGCCTGGAGCAGACACACTACCCGTTGACCGTGCTCCTGGGCATGGGCGATAGCCTGGGGCTTGAGTTCAACTACGATCGGCAGGCCTTCAGTGCTACGCATATCCAGCGCCTGGCCGAACACTTCCAGCAGCTGTTGAGTGCGCTGATTGTGGATGCCGACCAGCGCCTGGCCGCACTGCCTTCGGCGGCATTGGCCGAGCGCCAGACGCTGCAGGCCTGGAACGCCACGGCGCAACGCTACCCGCTGCACCAGGCTGTGCATCAGTTGATCGAGGCGCAGGTGGTGCGTACGCCAGACGCGACGGCCCTGGTGTTTGCCGGGCAGCACCTGAGTTACGCCGAGCTGAACCGTCGCGCGAACCGCCTCGCGCATCGCTTGATCGCGGCCGGTGTGGGGCCGGACGTGCTGGTGGGCCTGGCGGTGGAGCGCTCCATCGAGATGGTCGTCGGCCTGTTGGCCGTGCTCAAGGCCGGTGGCGCCTACGTGCCGCTGGACCCGGAATACCCGCGTGATCGACTCACCTACATGGTGCAGGACAGTGGCGTGAGGTGGCTGCTGACCCAGGCTCATCTGCTGGAGCAATTGCCGATCCCGGCGGGCATTCAACACCTGGTACTGGAGACCGGCGAGGCGTGGCTTGAGGGGTATAGCGCGCACAATCCTGACAGTGCTGTCGATGGCGAAAACCTGGCTTATGTGATCTACACCTCGGGCTCTACCGGGCAGCCGAAGGGGGCCGGTAATCGGCATTCGGCGCTCACCAATCGGCTCTGCTGGATGCAGCAGGCGTATGGCCTGGAGGCCAGCGACAGCGTGTTGCAGAAAACCCCGTTCAGCTTTGACGTGTCGGTGTGGGAGTTCTTCTGGCCGCTGATGAGCGGCGCGCGGCTGGTGGTCGCCGCGCCCGGGGAGCATCGCGATCCGGCGCGGTTGGTCAGCCTGATCAACGCCGAGCAGGTCACCACGCTGCACTTCGTGCCGTCCATGTTGCAAGCGTTCTTGCAGGACGAGGCGGTAAGCGCCTGCCATAGCCTGCAACGCATTGTGTGCAGCGGTGAAGCATTGCCGGTGGATGCCCAGCAGCAGGTGTTTGCCAAGCTGCCCGGTGCGCGGTTGTACAACTTGTATGGGCCGACGGAAGCCGCCATTGATGTGACCCACTGGACCTGTGTTGATGAAGGGCAGGACGCCGTGCCGATTGGCCGACCCATTGCCAACCTGGGGTGTTATGTACTCAACAGCAACCTGGCGCCGGCACCGCTGGGCGTGCTGGGCGAGCTGTACCTTGGGGGCATCGGTCTGGCGCGGGGTTATCACCGTCGGCCGGCGCTGACCGCTGAGCGTTTTGTGCCTGACCCGCTCGGCAGCGGCGCACGCCTGTACCGCACCGGCGACCTGGCGCGCTATCGCGATGAGGGTGTGATCGAGTACGCCGGGCGCATCGACCATCAGGTCAAGCTGCGCGGGCTGCGGATCGAGTTGGGTGAAATCGAGGCACGTCTGCTGGAGCATGCTTGCGTGCGTGAAGCCGCCGTGCTGGCCGTGGACGGCACGCACCTGGTGGGTTACCTGGTGTTGCAGGAACCGTGTGCGGACTGGAAAGCCTTGCTCGGCGCTCACCTCGCGTCACAACTGCCGGATTACATGGTGCCCGCGCAATGGGTGGTGCTGACACAGATGCCGTTGAGCCCGAATGGCAAGCTCGATCGCAAAGCGCTGCCCAAGCCTGAAGCACAGGCTGCGCAGGCGTATCAGGCGCCGCAAAGCGACATTGAGCAGCAGGTCGCGGCGATTTGGAGCGAGGTGCTCGGTGTTGAGCGCGTCGGGCTGAACGACAACTTCTTTGAGTTGGGTGGCCATTCATTGCGCGTGCTGCTGCTCAAGGAGCGCATCAGGCAAGTCAGCGGGGTCAACCTGTCCGTCAGCCAGTTGATGCTCAACCCCACCGTGCGTGGCCAAGTCAATTGCGTGCAGGGCGAGGTGCGCAGCGAAGTGATCGTCAAGCTCAACAGCCAGACCCAAGGCACGCCGTTGTTCATGTTCCACCCAAGCTTCGGCTCGGTGCATTGCTACACCGCCATTGCCCTGGCACTCAGGGAGCAGCGGCCGGTGTTCGGCGTGATCTGCCGGGCGTTGGTGGAAGAGGGCGCCGCGGTGCCCGAGTGGCAGGCGATGGTTGACGATTACACCGCGCAACTGTTGAAAACTCAGCCACAGGGCGCCTATCGCCTGGCGGGTTGGTCGCTGGGTGGCAACCTGGCGATGGAAGTCGCCTACGCACTGGAGCAAGCCGGGCGTGAGGTTGAATTTGTCGGCTGGATTGATTCGGCCCCGCCGCAGTGGCTCACGCCTTATTGGGATGCGGTGGTGAGCGAGGATGATCGCGAGGTATCAGCCAATGAGCGCCGTGCGGCGTTGCTTGGAGCGATGTTCCCGGCGTTTGCCGAGCAGATTGAAGGGGCGTGGCAACAGTGTCGGCGTCAGGCTGCGGATGAAGCCGGGCAATGGCAGGCGTTTGTGGCCTGGGCCGAGCAGACCCTGGGTGAGGCGTTCACCGGCATCAAGGACGCGCTGCTGCGTGGTAATGACGCGCAGATTTCCTGGGAAGTTGACCGGGCATTGAGCGAGCGCATGACCGTGGCTGACTTCAAGCCGATCCAGGCGCCGGTCAGTTGCTGGTGGGCGTCATTGAGCCGCGCGGGGCACTTCAAGGCGCTGATCGAGCAGAACATGGCCGGGGTGATTGGCCAGGGGCGCATCGAGCGTTCGGTGATGATCGATACGGATCACGACGGGATCATCGACAGCGCCGCGTTCATCAACAGCCTGGTGGCGGCCATGGCATAAGGGGCGACCGTACGCATAAACCCGGATCATTGATCCGGGTTTTTTTGTGCGTGTTTTCAGGCCAGGCAGGCAAAAAAAAGCCCAATGAAAGCGGCGCTTTCATCGGGCGGCGGTTTGATCGTCCGGGGGCGATCAAGGCATCCGGTCAGAAGTCCCAGCGGGTGCTGAACATCACGTTACGCGGCTCACCGTAGGCGGCCGAGTTATAGAAGCCCACGTTGGTGTAGTAGGACTTGTCGAAGATGTTGTTGAAGTTGACGGTCGCCGAAAGGTTCTTGGTGACTTGGTAGCGCGTCATCAGGTCCACCAGCCAGTAGGATTCCTGGGTGATGTCCTGGTTTTTGTTGAGCGGCGAGTTCCAGATCTCGTACCAGCCCTTGCTCTGCCAGCGCAGGCCGCCACCGATGGTGAACTTGTCCAGGTTGCCCTTGAGCTTGTAGGTGGTGTTCAGGTTGACCTGATGCTCCGGCTCGAAGGTGGAGATCTTCTTGTTGTCTTCGTCGCGCACGATCTTGTGGGTGTAGCCACCTTGTACTTGCCAGCCTGGGCTCAATTCCCCGGAGATTTCCGCTTCATAGCCTTTGGTGACGGCTTTGGAGCTTTTGAACGCATAGTTTTGCGGGGTGGGCGTTTGGTTGTTGTACGCATCGTCCGAGATCGGCCGGTTAGTCTCATGCACCTCGAAGTAGGCGATGCTGGTGTTCAGGCGGCCGTCAAGGAATTCGCCTTTGAGACCGAACTCGTAGTTTTGCCCTTCGTCCGGGTTCAGCAGCTTTTCGTTGCGGTCTTTATAGGTGCTTTCTTGAGGTTGGAAAATATCGGTGTAGCTGGTGTACAGCGAGAAATTGTCGTTGAGGTCGTAGATCACGCCCGCATACGGGATGAACCGGCCGGTTTCCTTGTACGAGGGGTTGATACCGGTGACGTGGTAGTTGGCAACGCGCCCACCGAGGATCACGTTGAGGTCATCCATCACGTTCAAGCGCGTGGTCACGTAGTAGCCGGTCTGGCGGATCGTGTCGTCGGTGTACTGTTGGGGCGGACCGTAGATTGGCCGCGCGATCTTGCCATTCCAGTTGTAGAAGTCGACTTTGTTGCCCTGCGGCCAGTCAGGCGACCAATAGCCCTTGCCCTGCCAGCGCGAGGTACCGATCGAGCCGCCTACCACCAGTTCATGGTCGCGGCCAAACAGGCTGAAAGGCCCGGTGGCATACAGGTCGGCGGAGGTGCTTTTGGTTTCGCCAGTGTACTTCTGCCCGTTGATCGACGCGCTGCCATCGGTCTGGGGTTCAACGAACTGAATCGAACCGAGGTCGGCATGGTAACTGTTGATCTTATGGTCGAGTTGGAACTTGGTCACCCAGCCGTCGCCCAGGTCATGTTCCAGCATGGCAAAGGCGGTACGGGTATTTTGCTCCCAGGAACTCCAGTCAGCGCCGTTGTTGTAGGAGCGCGGCATCTTGTTGATGCTGCCGTTGGCGTTCACCAGCGGGAAGGCACCGGACCAGCTGGAGCCTTTCGGAATGTTGTCCTGGTAGTCGAAGCCGACGGTCAGCATCGTGTCCGGGGACAGGTCGAATTCGGTGATGCCGTAGTAGGTTTCGGTCTTGCGTGAATAGTGGTCCATGAAGGACTTTTTGTCCTGGTACGCGGCAACCGCGCGACCACGCACATTGCCGCTCTCGGTCAGTGGGCCGCTGACATCCACTTCGCTGCGGTAGTTGTCCCAGGAGCCTGCGCCCAACTGGACATGGCCCTTGAACTCCGAGGTGGGCTTCTTGCGAATCAGGTTGATGGTCGCACCCAATGAGCCCGCACCGTTGAGCAGGCCGGTGGCGCCCTTGAGTACTTCGACACGGTCATAGATCGCCATGTCGCTCAGGGTGTTGCCCGCCGAATACCCGACGTTGCGCACGGTCGAGGGAATGCCGTCGTACTGGAAGCTGTTGACCGAGAAACCACGGGAATAATAGTTGGTGCGGTCAGTGTCATACGCCGACACGGTGATGCCCGGCGTGTGGCGCATCACGTCATCGACGTTATTCAAGGCGAAGTCTTCGATGTGCTGACGGGTGATGACAGTGATCGATTGTGGCGTTTGCCGAGGCGTCAGGGTCAGCCGTGTGGCGGTGGCAATGGTGCCCGGCGTGTAGGAACCGGAGTCCTCGGTGATGTTGCCCAACGCGTTGCCGGTCACTTGGGTCGGGCTCAGTTCCAGCCCTGCGGTTGCGCCGGCAGCGGTCACGGTCAGCGAGTTGCCACTGAGGCTGTGCGTGGTCTCAGTCCCACCCAGCAAGGTATCAATTGCCCGCTGTGGCTCCATTTTGCCCTTCACCGCACGACTGTTCTTGCCCTGCACATCGCTTGGGCTGTACAGCACTTGCACGTTGGTCTGACGACCGAATTCCTGCAGCGCGCTCCCCAGCGCCTGTGACGGAATATCCAGCTCGATCTCCTGCGCCTGCGCATAGCCTGCCACCGGCAACGATATCGCCAGGACCAGGGCGTTCGGAAGCAGATTGATGTTCAGGGCCCGGCGCATGGATAGCGCTTTGCTCAGAGGGCTGAGACCGAGTCTTGCTGGCATGGATGCTTTCTCTTCTATGTGTAAGTGGGCAAGTTATAGGTGTTTATTGAGGCTGGTTCTCATTAACACTAGTGAGACGTTCCTACTTGGATAAACCGGAAAAGAAATTTCAGGCAGGCTCCCATTCGTGCACAACCTGGCCGGCGCGCAGGCGTACCAATTGGTCGGCGATATCGAAATAGCGGTCGTCGTGGCTGATCACGATGATGGTTTTGCCCAGGCGCTTGAGGTCGGGCAGCAGCTCGGTGTAGAAAATCCGGCGAAAGGCCGGGTCCTGGTCGGCCGCCCATTCGTCAAACACCAGCACCGGGCGTTCTTCGAGCCACGCGTTGACCAACGCCAGGCGCTTGCGTTGGCCGGTGGACAGGTCGGTGGTGCTGAATACGCCATCCTTGACGCTGACCTTGTGCGCGATCTCCAGGCGTTCGAGGTATTTGGCGGCGCTGTCCAATGACGAAGTGGCGCTGCCCTGCACCAGGTCATCGAACAGGTAATAGTCGGAAAAAATCGTCGTGAACAGTTGGCGATAATCATCGCGCTCGGGGTCGGTCACGGCCTCGCCGTTGAGGCGGATCTCGCCGGCCTGCGGTGAGTACAGGCCTAGCAACAGTTTGATCAGCGTGGTCTTGCCGCTGCCGTTTTCGCCGACGATAAACACGATATCGCCTTGTTTGATGCTCAGGTTGATCGGCCCCAGGTGGAACGGTTCGCTGCCTTCTACTGCCGGCGGGCGGTAGCTCACGCCGCGCAGTTCCAGGCTGTTGACCACGGGTGTGGGGGCTTCGCTGTCATCCATCAGCAGGTGCGGTTCGGGGGAGGAGAAGCGCTGTGACAATTCGCTGATACGGCCAAAGGCGATCTTCGCCTTGCCCACCACCGGCAGGTAGCCCAGCAGGTGTTCCAGCGGGCCTTTCATGTACAGCAGCACCAGCACGAAACCGGTGATCACGGTCGGGTCCGGGTTCGGGTTATAGGCCTGCATCGCCAGGGCCAGGCCGATCACCACGAAGAACAGCATCGAGCCAAAGGTCTTGGCCAGGATATAAATGTTGACCGAGCGCACCTGGATGTCGCTGATGCGGTCGGCGGTTTCCTGGATGCGATGGGTGTTCATGCGAAAACGCCGTGGCCGGTGCATGCGCAGTTCCTTGGCGCCGGAAGCGATCGCGTTGTAATAACGCTGCAGTTCATCCTCATGGCTGCGCGCCAGGTCGAAACCCTGGATGCCTTTGCCGCCGGCGATGAACTGCACGGCACTGCCGATAATGATCGCCACCACCATCATCAGGAACATCGGCACCGACAGATAGGCCAGGTAACCCAGGCAGCCGAGGGTGACGGTCGCGGCGATGGCCAACGGCGTGAAGGCAAAGGAAAAGTCGCTGATGGTGTCGACATCATGGGTCAGCACCGGGATCAGGCGGTGCGAGCGATACTGCTCGATCTGCCCGATGGGCGCCGACAGCACTTTTTCACCCAGGTCTTTGCGCAGGGCGGCGATGATGCGTTGGCCGACGTAGTTGGTGCCGATGTCTGAAATGATCGAACTGACCAGGGCCAGCACACACAGCACCGCAAAGGTCAGCACCACGCCCTGGGTCATGCCATTGGCCGAATGCAGGGCGTTATTGATGGTGGCCAGCAGCAGGGTGATGGCCAGGCCGCCGACCATGCCGAGGGCGACAGAGACGGTCACGATGCTGCGAAACGGCCTGAGCAAGGCGAGCAGACCTTTGAAGGCGCTGCGTTTGGGGTCGGTCATAAATACTTCCCGGAGAGTGAAAAGAGGGGCTGGGCACACAGACCCTTACCCATGACAAACGAAGCGTCAGCGCGAGTATTTAGCGCCGCACGCCCGACGGCTGCGGCCAGGCATAAATTGCCGCCGGGCTGGTTCGTTCTTGTGCTGTAGGCGCATGTGTATTGGCGCTGTGCGCAGTCCATTCAGCGAGAGCGAAAAATGACCAAAAAGAACCTGGTGTATGTGTGGTCCCTGAGAAATGCCGCGGCCGACAAGGCAGGGCAGCCGGTGGCTTACAAAGACCATGAGCGCTACATGAAATCGGTGTTGGAGTTTCTGGTGGGGTCGCTGAACGACACGCCGCTGGGCGCGGCGTATAACCTGGTCGGCGTGGTCTACGACGATGACGAACACAACCCACGGGACCAGCAGTTGGTCAGCGATTATGGCTTTGCCTATCAGCCGGGCCGCCAGTGGCTGTACCCGGCGGACTTGCGGGTGCAAGGGCAGCTGGTCAACGACCTGTTGCTGAGCGTGCCGTCCACCTACCGCCGCCTGCCTCGCGGTAGCGCCGAACACATCGCCGGCAAGCAGGATTTCGAGCGCCGCTTGCACGACACGCTGGTGGAGTTGAAGGCTGACATCGTGGTGTTGGATGGTTTGTTGGTGATCCTGGATGAACTGGTGCGGCCGGGCGCCCCGTTTGCGCGGCGCATCATGAACATTCACCCGGGGATTACCCGTCTCGAATCGCCTTACGAGCGCCGTGGGGCCTATGCCACCTGGAATGCCTTGTACGGTGCGCGTGGGCAAACCGTGGTGGATTGGGCGACCAAGGCAACCACGCCGTCGCAGCCGCTGTATCTCACCGGGGCGTCGTTCCACTACGTGGACAACGGCATCGATTCGGGTGAAGTGTTCCACGACGTGCTCAAAACCGAGATTTCGCCGCAAGACACCATCCTTGAATTGCGCTGGAACAACTTCAACAACAGCCTGTTCCCGGCGTTGCATGAAGGCTTGGAATTGCTGGCCAGGCAGGCTTGATGCAGCCGAGCTGTAGCTGAGGTATGCGGGGCAAAATGTGGGCGCGGGCTTGCTCGCGAAAGCGCTGTGTCAGTCGCCGGATGTATCGACTGATTCACCGCCTTCGCGAGCAAGCCCGCGCCCACATTTGAGGGGTGTCGGTCTTAGAGATCGCGCACTACGCGAAAACCAATCCAGTCACCGCGCGTCTGCGGGTAGATGTTATTGCGGTTGCCCGAGCGCGAAAATACCGGCGCCTCGCCCCAGTCATTGCCGCGGATCTGGTAGCTCTCGCAGTTCGGCTCCACCCAGGCGCTGCCGTCGGTGGGCGCGCCGATGTAGTTGGGGTGTTCACAGTCGGCCACACGCTCATACACATTGCCATGCATGTCATACATGCCAAATGCATTCGGCGGGTAACTGCCGACCGGCGAGGAATAGCTGTAGCCATCCGCCGGCCCGTAAGTATTGGCGTGTTCGGCGATGCTGTAGCCCTTGCCTGCATCGAAAGGAAACGGGAACGGTCCGCTGGTGCCGGCGCGGGCGGCGTATTCGCGCTGGGCTTCACTGACCATGTGATACTGCTGCCCAGTCTTTTTCGACAGCCAGGCGACGTAGTTCTTCACGTCGTCCATGTCCATGCATACGGCCGGTTGGCGCGGCCCTTGCGGGTAGCGCGGCTTGCTGGCAATGCATTCGCGGCCGGGGCGAGTGTCGCCATCGGCGATCTTGACCCCGCTCTGGCGGATATAGCTGTCCCATTCGCCGGCGGTGATCTGAAAGCGGCTCATGGCGAAAGGTTTGGCGAAGGTCACGGCGTGCATCGGACCTTCGTCGGGCTCGCGACCGACTTCGTCTTCGGGGGTGCCCATGGTGAACGTGCCGGCCGGCAGCACGACCATTTCCGGGCAGTCCTTGCAGTCTTTGAACACCTTGCCGGGCTGCGGCGTAGCGGCCTGGGCCAGATTCGGCAGTGCCGCCGCGCACAGGGCGGTCAACGCCAGGGCTGTCAGGGGGTTGAGTCGGGATGGATTCATGTGGGCATCTCGTTCAAAGGAAAAAAGTCGCTGTCACAACCGTTGGCTCAGCAAGGTCATGAAGTGCTGGATCTCGTCCGAGCTGTTAAGCAGGCCAGGCGAGGTGCGAATCACTGGGCCGACATCGCGGTCGACCGCATCGACCACCACGCGCTTTTTCATCAGGTAGGCGGCCACGGCATCGCTGTCCTGGCCCTTGACGCGGAAGAACGTAAAGCCGGCTGACAGGTCGGTGCTGCGCGGCGTGACCAGTTCGATCTGCGGGTGGGCCAGCAGTAGGTTTTTCAGCTCGGTGTTCAGTTCGTGAATACGCGCCTGCACGGGTGCCTTGCCCAATGTCAGGTGCAGCTTGAAGGCCTCGTCCGCCGCCCAGCGATGCTCGAACGCGTGGTAGCCACCGGGGGTCATGGTGGTGGCGAAATTGGTGTCTTCGGAGAAGGTCGGCACCATCGGTGTCACGTAGTTGTTCTCGGCATCGCGTGCGCAGACCAACCCGGTGCCGCGGGGCCCGAACATCCATTTATGGGTGCCGGCGATAAAGAAATCGCAGTGCATGGCCGGAAAATCCAGGTTCTCCACGCCAAAGCCATGCACGCCATCGACCACATAGAGAATGCGGTCCTTGTCGTCACGGTTGCGGTTGAGGGCTTCCACCAGCCTGCCGATCTCGCCGATGGGCAGCTTCACGCCGCTGCCGGATTGCACCCAGGTCATGCCCAGCACGCGGGTATTGGGGCGAATGGCGCGCTCGATATTGCCAAGCACTTCGTCTACGGACACCTGGTGGGCATTTTCGAACAAGCGAATTCGGCGCACCTGCGTACCTTGCCGGGCAACGCGAAAATCCAGCACGCTCTGCGTGGCGTAGTGCTCGTGCTCGGTGGTGAGGATTTCCTGGTCAGGCCGCAGCTTGATCCCGCCGTAGATCATTGCGAGGCCTTCCGAGGTACTGCCGGTGAGCGCGATCTGTGGCGGTGTGGCGTTCAGGTAGCGCCCGGCCCACTCGCGGACCTGGCCTTCGCGTTTCCAGGTTTCCTCAAGGCCCCAGTCCATTGCCAGGCCTGGGTTGCGGTCGATCTGCTGGCGGTAGCGATCAATGGCTTCGCGCACGGGCTTGGGGTGTGACGTTACCAGAAAGTTGGAAAAGTGCAGGTAGTCCGGGTCCTGGGTGAACAGCTGTTTGAACCCTGCCCATGGGTCGTTGCGGGCAGGCGCAGGGGCGGCTGCCGTGGCGTGCGGGAGCAGGGCTGCGCCCAGCGGCAGGCTGGCGGCAAGTACGCCAGCCTGCTTGAGAAAAGTGCGGCGGTCGGTCATGGGCTTACTTCAAGGCTGATTAGCGGTTGGCCAAGGGCTTGGCGGCTTTTTGTACCTGGTCCCATACGCGCAGGAAGTTGCCTCCCCACAGCTTGGCAATGTCGGCTTCGGAGTAGCCACGCTGGATCAGCTCGGCGGTGACGTTGCGCACCTCGCCGACGTTTTCCCAGCCCTGGATGCCGCCGCCGTCGTTGAAGTCCGACGAGATGCCGACATGATCGATTCCGATTTTGCGCACGGTGTAGTCGATGGCATCGCCCCAATCCTTGAGGGAGGCCTTGGGTTCTTCGTCGAGAATCGCGTACAGCGCGCTGGCGTACTGGCCGAACTTTTGCTCGGACCAGGCGGCAATGATCGCGTCGCCGGGCATCAAGGCCATGGCCAGGTTAGGCAGTGGGGGCAAATCGAAGCGCGCGCGCAGGGCGTTGAGTTTGGCCTGGGTCGGTTGGCTCAAGGGGCGCAAATAGGCCGGGAAGCCCACCACCTGCACCACGCCGCCGCTGTTCTTGATCAGTTGCAACTCCTTGTCGCTGAGGTTGCGCGGAATATCCACCGAGGCGCGTGGCGCCGAGTGGGACGCTACCATTGGTGTGCGGCTTAGTTGCGCCACTTGCTCAACGGCCTTGGTCGACATTTGCGACACGTCGATGATCACGCCCAAGTCATTCAGGCGATGCACCGCTTGCTGGCCGATCGCCGACAGCCCTTCGAGGGCGTCGGTCGAGTCATTGAAAAACGGCAGCGGGCGCGACGAATCGGACCAGGCGTTGTTGCCGATATAGCTGAAGCCGAACATGCGCATGCCGCGTGCCGTCCACAGGTCCAACTGGTTGAGGTCGTTGCCCAGCGGGTAGGCATTGAGCATGCTGATAAAGATCGCAAACTTGCCCTCGCCATGCAGGCGCCGGAAATCGTCCGGGGTGTAGGCGATGCCCACTTGATTGGGAAAGTCGCGCACCATGCCGGAGATGATCTTGTAGCGCACCTCCTGCTCGTGACGGGCTTCTTCGACAAAGCCATCGCTGGGTTTGTGTGGCGCATTGGGGCCGTTCCAGATTTCCGGCCAGCCGAAAATCGTCAAGGCCGCGCCCGACAAGCGTCCGCGTGCGGCCTTGGCGAGGTCGAACTGGCCGCTGCCATCTTTGTCGGCTTCATTGCCGGCCGTGCCGAAATCCAGCGGCACCGTGATATGGCTGTCAAACGACAGCAGACGGTCCTGCATTTCATTGGCCTGCTTGATCACCTCCAGCGGGTAGCCGGCATTGCCGCGCAACCAGTGGTCCCAAACCAGAAAGCCGGCTCCGGCGCCGATGGCCAGTGCCAGCGGCAGGCCGATATACAGCGCCTTTTTCGAACGTGGTTTTGTCATTGCCATCTCAGTCAGTTGAGGCCTTTGCTATCAGGGAAGAACGAGCGCTGGCGGGGGAAATTTAGGCCCGGGCGAGGCGCCGGTAAATTTGTCGCGGCCGCCAACGTTCTAGCTCTGATCAAGCCGTTTTCTAAGGTAAACAATGACCATCTCTCGACGTGGCTTCATCGCAGGCCTGGCGCTGACAGGCGCTGCGGTGCCGGCGGCCTTTTATGCCCATCGCGAGCTGACGCGTGAAGAAGAATTCCCCATCACGGCGGGCGAGGCCACGGTGGAGTTGGCCGACACTGCCGGCCAACATTTGGCGAACAGCCTGCGCGGCGTCTGGAGCCTGCGCCTGGAAGGCCATGACGCCGGCATCAAGGGCTTGCCGCTGCAAGGCCTGGAATTGTTGCTCGACATCGCCCCGCGCGGGCGGGGTTTGCGCGGTTACCTGGACACCGCGCAAAACTTGCGTGCCGACGGTGAGCCGCGTTACCGCGTATTGGGTGACCTGCTGACAGGCGAGGGCGCATTGCTCTATTGGCGCCTGATCGACCGCGAGGCGGCCAATGGCGCGCCCGCCTATGAGTTCAAGATGAGCCTCGACGAAGTTTGGGCCGACTTCGCCAACGCCGGCAGCGGGACCCTCAGTGGGCAGATCCTCGACCTCAATCGCCCGCTGGCCCTGACCGAACGCGACAGCCGCTTTATCGCCCACAAGCAGCTGTTTCCCGAGGCTCGCGAGCGTATCGGGCTCAACCCGACCTTGTTGGCCTGGCTGATTTCCCCCGAACACCGGCTGTTTCACCAGCTGTGGCACGCCTCCCGGGACCAGTGGCACAAGCTGTCCGATGAAAAGCGTGACGCCCTGCGCGGCATCGGCTGGCAACCCGGGCCGCGCGGCCAGGAGCGCGACGCGCGCGGCAAACGCAAAGACCGTAATGGTTCGGGCATCGACTTCTTTTTCATGCACCGTCATATGCTCGGCACGGCGCGTTCAATGCAGGACCTGCCGTCGTGGCCGCAATTCCCCGCGCCGCAACCGGCCCTGGAGCGCGATCGCCTGGGTTTTGTGCGGTACTTCGATAATCATGACGGCTTTGCACTACCGCCCACCTGGTCGGCGCCGGATGACAACGATTACACCCAGTGGGTCAGCGATATCAAGGCGGCCGAGACCTACCACAGCAACTTCCAGGTGTGGGAATCCCACTACCGCGACCCGCGCTACCTGGCCAGGCTGACCTTGGGCCAGTTGGGGTCGGAAATGGAGCTGGGCCTGCACGATTGGTTGCACATGCGCTGGGCCTCGGTGCCCCGCGACCCGTCCAACGGCGCACCGGTGCCGTTCGCCCGTGACCCGGCGGACTTTGCCGCGCGTTGGTATGCGCCCGAGAACGATTTCCTCGGCGACCCGTTTTCATCCCATGTAAACCCGGTGTTCTGGCACTTCCACGGTTGGATCGATGACCGAATCGAAGACTGGTTCCGCGCCCATGAGCGGTTTAATCCGGGCGAGGTCAGCCGGCTTGAGGTCAACGGTGTGGCCTGGTTTGCACCGGGGCGCTGGGTGGAAGTGGGAGACCCCTGGCTGGGGCCGGACACCCATGGCTGCAGTACCACGCCGGGTGTACAGAGGGGGCGGTCGATGGAAATGGACCCGGAAACCATGAAGCTGGCGCTACGGATTACATTTGCGGCTGAAGAAGAGGGGCTGCAGGCGTTGTTCAAGCGCGTGCCGAAGCGGCCCTGGTATGCGCGGCACTTGAAGGTCAAGTGAGCCCTGGAACGTTTGGCCAAAGGTCCGCCACCAGGAACAAACGTTCGGCTTCCTCCCAGTCCTCGCCGTTCTGAACCAGCCTTACCAGCAGTTGCGCCGGCGCCATTGGCTCGAGTTCGGCCAGCCAGCCGTGCATCTGCTCCTCGCGCCACACTTCACTGGCCGGGTAATGCGCCGGCGCCAGCCAGGCATGCCGGGGCAGCGGTTGCCAACGCCCCGGCGGGCTAACGCTGACGAAGTCCCGCCAGTCACGCTGATGCAACCAGCGCCCGCGCAGATGCTGCGGGTGAGCGCCGTGGGGCGGTTCGGCCTGGCCCGGCCACGGATAGAGCAAATACCCGCCCAGCCACAAATGTGCATCGAACTGCTGAATATCCAGTGCGGCCAAGGCTGCGCGGCTTTCCGGGCGTGCCGAGATCGGCAGTTGATGCTGGGCAAGGTGCGCCAGCTTGCGGTCCAGCCGGTCATGGCAACCGGGGCCGAGCCATTGCGCGGTGTCATGGCCGTCGCCGTCTTGCGGGCCCAGGTAGAGTTTGATCGCCAGTTCCAGGTGGTGCACGCCTTCGCGGTCGCGCAGCAGCATATCCAGCTCACCCAAGGTATGCCCGGCGCGGCGGATCGGCAGGTTGGCGGCCAGCAACTCCACGCCCGGCGCATGCTGCACGGCGAATTGCCACAGGCGCTCGTAGTACAGGCCCAGGCGGCGAGTGCGTGACATGCTCAGCCAATGCTGCAAGGTGCTGCTGTCTTGATCGAGTGTGCGTAACCAGCGTTCGAGACGATCGGGCGCCTGCACCCAGTCGCTGCCGGCCAGCGGATGGCGTTGTGGCCAAGGCGTTTGCGCAAGCATCGGGGGCGCGAGCATCACCCACGCCAAATCGCGCACCTCGGGGTGCCGCAACTGGCGGGGCAGGTTGAGCAACTCTGGGAACACAGTCATGGTCCGAGCATAGCCTTTTAAGCACGGTACGGGTGGCTGAGAAACATTGTCATCAAGGCCGGTGGCGACAAAGGATTTTGCCTGACGCAGCCTTTCGCCCATAATCGTTCTTTTTGCCACACCCCACATCCCGCAGGAGCCCCATGGAGCAATTTCGCAATATCGGCATTATCGGTCGCCTGGGCAGTACCCAGGTGCTGGACACCGTCCGCCGGCTGAAAAAGTTCCTGTTGGAACGCCACCTGCATGTGATCCTCGAAGACACCATCGCTGAAATCCTCCCGGGCCATGGCTTGCAAACCTCGTCGCGCAAGATGCTCGGCGAAGTCTGTGACATGGTGATTGTGGTGGGCGGCGACGGCAGCCTGCTCGGCGCGGCCCGGGCCCTGGCGCGGCATAACGTGCCGGTGCTGGGGATCAACCGTGGCAGCCTGGGGTTTCTCACGGATATCCGCCCGGATGACCTGGAAGTCGAAGTCGCCAAGGTGCTCGACGGCCATTACCTGGTGGAAAACCGCTTCCTGTTGCAGGCCGAAGTGCGCCGCCACGGTGAAGCCATCGGCCAGGGCGACGCCCTCAATGACGTGGTGCTGCACCCGGGCAAGTCCACGCGGATGATCGAGTTCGAGTTGTATATCGACGGCCAGTTCGTCTGCAGCCAGAAGGCCGACGGCCTGATCGTCGCCACGCCGACCGGTTCGACGGCCTACGCGTTGTCGGCCGGTGGCCCGATCATGCATCCCAAGCTGGATGCCATTGTGATCGTGCCGATGTACCCCCATATGTTGTCCAGCAGGCCGATTGTGGTCGATGGCAACAGTGAGCTGAAAATCGTGGTGTCCAAAGACATGCAGATCTACCCGCAAGTCTCCTGCGACGGGCAGAACCATTTCACCTGCGCCCCCGGTGACACCATCACCGTGAGCAAAAAGGCACAGAAGTTGCGGTTGATCCACCCGCTGGACCACAACTACTACGAAGTGTGCCGGACCAAGTTGGGCTGGGGCAGCCGCTTGGGGGGTGGAGGCGACTGATGCTTGATCCCGCGCGTAGCTACGACCTGATTGGTGACGTGCACGGTTGCGCTCATACCCTTGAGCACTTGCTCGACCAATTGGGTTACCACAAGCAGGGCGGCACCTGGCGCCATCCGTCGCGCATGGCGGTGTTCCTCGGCGATATCATCGACCGTGGCCCACGCATTCGCGAGGCGCTGCATATTGTGCATGACATGGCCGAAGCCGGTCAGGCGCTGTGCATCATGGGCAACCACGAGTTCAACGCGCTGGGCTGGAGCACACCGGCGCCACCGGGCAGTGGCAAGCAGTTCGTGCGCGAGCACAACCCACGCCATGCGCGCTTGATCCATGAAACCCTGACCCAGTTCGAGCACCACCCGGCTGACTGGCATGACTTCCTCGGCTGGTTCTATGACATGCCGTTGTTTGTCGACGCCGGGCGTTTCCGTGTGGTGCATGCCTGCTGGGATGACGGCTTTATCCAGCCGCTGCGCGCCACCTTCCCGGATGGCTGCATCGACCAGCATTTCCTGCAGGCCGCTGCCGTACCGGGCAGTTTTGCCTGCAACGCGTTCGACCGCCTGTTGCGCGGCACCGATATGCGCCTGCCGGATGGCCTGACGCTCACCGGTGGTGATGGCCTGACGCGCTCGTTCTTTCGCACCAAGTTCTGGGAAGACGACCCGAAAACCTACGGCGACATCGTGTTCCAACCCGATGCGCTGCCGGAGCCGGTGGCGCGTACGCCACTGTCGTCCTCGCAGAAAAACTCCCTGCTGCGCTACGGCGTCGATGAACCGTTGTTGTTCGTCGGCCATTACTGGCGCAGCGGCAAACCGGCGCCGATTCGCCCGAACCTGGCCTGCCTGGACTACAGCGCGGTGCTGTACGGCAAGTTGGTGGCCTACCGACTGGACCAGGAAACCCAACTGGATCCGCGTAAATTCGTATGGGTCGACGTTGAGCGGCCCGAGGTGATTTCATGAGTACCGTGGCTGTATTGCGTTTGCCACTGAGCGTCGACCTGGGCGGCTTCGTCAAACTGCTGCAACGCATGCAAGTGCCGCATCGCGTCAGCGAGGAAGCGGGGGAGCAGGTGTTGTGGGTGCCCGAGACCATCAGCGACGACGTGCGCGTGTTGTACCAGCGCTTTCCCGCCGGTGACCCGGACCAGCAACTGGATATTCCCGAGCAGGCGCCTGTGGCGCGTGCTGGCTTAGTCCAGCAATTGCGCATGAGCCCGGTCACGGCGCTGGTGCTGCTGGCCAGCCTGATCGTCGGCGCGGTGACGCTGCTGGGCGAAAACCTGCAAGCCATGAGCTGGCTGACCTTCCTGCCGTTTCACGTCTCGGGCGAGTACATCCAGTTCACGCCGTTCGCCGAGACGATGGCTTCGGGGCAGTGGTGGCGGCTGGTGACTCCGATGCTGATCCACTTCGGCATTCTGCACCTGGCCATGAATGGCATGTGGTACTGGGAGTTGGGCCGGCGCATCGAAGTGCGCCAGGGCAGTATCAACCTGCTCGGCCTGACGTTGTTGTTCAGCCTGGTCTCCAACTACGCTCAATACGCCTATGGCGGCCCCGGCCTGTTTGGCGGCCTGTCCGGCGTGTTGTATGGCTTGCTCGGGCATTGCTGGATTTTTCAATTATTGTCGCCTAACCCGGCCTATCGCCTGCCTCGTGGGGTATTGGTGATGATGCTGGTCTGGCTGGTGCTGTGCCTGTCGGGGCTGGTCTCGATGATCGGCTTCGGCGAAATCGCCAACGCTGCCCACGTTGGCGGCCTGGTTATCGGTTGCCTGACAGGTTTGCTGGGTGGGCTTTACAGCCGCCGCAAAGCGTCTATTTGATAAGGAAGAGCCTCATGTCCTCTTTTGCTGAAATGATCGAAAACATCACCCCGGATATCTACGAGAGCCTCAAGCTCGCCGTGGAAATCGGCAAATGGTCCGATGGTCGCAAGCTCACCGCCGAGCAACGCGAGCTGTCCCTGCAAGCGGTGATTGCCTGGGAAATCCAGAACCTGCCGGAAGAGCAGCGCACCGGCTACATGGGCCCGCAGGAATGCGCGTCCAAATCGGCGCCGGTGCCGAACATTCTGTTCAAGTCGGATGCGATCCATTGATTGAAATCGGTCGCGGTGCAGTCAGCAAAATGTCGGCGCAACTCGGTGAGCCGACCGTTCAATACGCGTTTCGTCTGGGCGACACCGAGGTGCCGGTCAACCCGTTGATCGGCACCCACGTGCGCCTGGAATACCTGGGTGCCATTCATTGCAGCCATTGCGGCCGCAAGACCAAAACCAGTTTCAGCCAGGGTTACTGCTACCCGTGCATGACCAAGCTGGCCCAGTGTGACCTGTGCATCATGAGCCCCGAACGTTGCCATTACGACGCCGGCACTTGCCGTGATCCCGGCTGGGGCGAAACATTCTGCATGACCGACCATGTGGTGTACCTGGCCAATTCGTCGGGGATCAAGGTCGGCATCACCCGGGCCACCCAACTGCCGACGCGCTGGCTCGACCAGGGCGCCAGCCAGGCGCTGCCGATCATGCGCGTCGCGACCCGCCAGCAGTCCGGCTTTGTCGAAGACCTGTTCCGCAGCCAAGTGGCCGACAAAACCAACTGGCGCGCCTTGCTCAAGGGCGATGCGCAATCGGTGGACCTCAAGCAGGTGCGCGACCAGCTGTTTGCCTCTTGCGCTGAAGGCCTGCTGAGTTTGCAGGAACGCTTTGGCCTGCAGGCCATCCAACCGGTGACCGACATCGAACCGATCGAGATCCGTTACCCGGTCGAGCAATACCCGGCCAAGATCGTCAGCTTCAACCTGGACAAGAACCCGATTGCCGAAGGCACGCTGTTGGGGATCAAGGGCCAATACCTGATCTTCGATACCGGCGTTATCAACATTCGTAAGTACACGGCCTATCAGCTCGCCGTGCATCAGTAAAAGGATGCCACCCATGCGCACCGAACAACCGAAGATGATTTACCTGAAGGACTATCAGGCGCCGGACTACCTGATCGAAGAGACGCACCTGACCTTCGAGTTGTTCGAGGACCACAGCCTGGTCCACGCGCAGTTGGTGATGCGCCGCAACCCTGAGCGCGGTGCCGGCCTGCCGCCGCTGGTACTCGATGGCCAACAGCTTGAGCTGCTGACCGTCAACCTGGGCGACCAGGAGCTGACCGAGGCAGACTACCAACTGACCGACAGCCACCTGACCCTGCACCCGACCCGTGAAACCTTCACGGTCGACACCAGCGTGCGCATCCATCCGGAAACCAACACCGCCCTCGAAGGCCTGTACAAATCCGGCAGCATGTTTTGCACCCAGTGCGAGGCCGAGGGCTTTCGCAAGATTACCTATTACCTCGACCGCCCGGACGTGATGAGCACCTTCACCACCACGGTGATCGCCGAGCAACACCGTTACCCGGTGCTGCTCTCCAACGGCAACCCGATTGCCAGCGGACCCGGTGAAGACGGTCGTCACTGGGCGACCTGGGAAGACCCGTTCAAGAAGCCGGCGTACCTGTTCGCGCTGGTGGCCGGTGACCTGTGGTGTGTGGAAGATACGTTCACCACCATGACCCACCGCGAGGTGGCGCTGCGCATTTATGTCGAGCCGGAAAATATCGACAAATGCCAGCACGCCATGACCAGCCTGAAAAAATCCATGCGCTGGGACGAAGAAACCTACGGCCGTGAGTACGACCTCGACATCTTCATGATCGTGGCGGTCAACGACTTCAACATGGGCGCCATGGAGAACAAGGGCCTTAATATCTTCAACTCCAGCGCCGTGCTGGCCCGCGCCGAAACCGCCACCGATGCCGCGCACCAGCGGGTCGAGGCGATCGTTGCCCACGAATACTTCCACAACTGGTCGGGCAACCGCGTGACCTGCCGCGACTGGTTCCAGCTGTCGCTGAAAGAAGGCTTCACCGTGTTCCGGGATTCGGGTTTCTCCGCCGACATGAACTCGGCCACGGTCAAGCGCATCCAAGACGTGGCGTACCTGCGTACGCACCAGTTCGCCGAAGACGCCGGCCCCATGGCCCACGCCGTGCGCCCGGACAGCTTTATTGAAATCTCCAACTTCTACACCCTGACGGTGTACGAAAAGGGCTCGGAAGTGGTCGGCATGATCCACACCTTGCTCGGTGCAGAAGGCTTCCGTAAAGGCAGCGACCTGTACTTCGAACGCCACGACGGCCAGGCCGTGACCTGCGATGATTTCATCAAGGCCATGGAAGACGCGAACGGCGCCGACCTGACTCAGTTCAAACGCTGGTACAGCCAGGCCGGAACCCCGCGTCTGGCGGTGAGCGAGTCCTACGACGCGGCGGCTAAAACCTACAGCCTGACCTTCCGCCAGAGCTGCCCGGAAACCCCGGACAAGGTGCAGAAACTGCCGTTCGTGATTCCGGTCGAGCTGGGCTTGCTGGATGCGAAGGGCGCCGGCATTGCCTTGCGCCTGGCCGGTGAAGCCGCGGCTGGCGGTACGTCCCGGGTTATTTCGGTGACTGAAGCCGAGCAGACCTTCACCTTTGTAGAGATCGCCGAACAGCCGCTGCCCTCGCTGCTGCGTGGCTTCTCGGCGCCGGTGAAGCTGAGCTTCCCGTACAACCGCGATCAACTGATGTTCCTGATGCAGCACGACAGCGATGGCTTCAACCGCTGGGATGCCGGCCAGCAACTGTCGGTGCAGGTGTTGCAGGAACTGATCGCCCAGCATCAGGCCGGCCAGCCGTTGAAGCTGGATCAACGCCTGATCGACGCCTTGCGCGCCGTGCTCAGCGATGAGCGCCTGGATCAGGCGATGGTCGCCGAAATGCTGTCGTTGCCAAGCGAAGCCTACTTGACGGAAATCAGCGAAGTGGCGGATGTCGAAGCCATCCACACTGCCCGTGAGTTTGCCCGTAAGCAGTTGGCTGACAACCTGTTCGAAGGCCTGTGGCTGCGCTACCAGGCCAATCGCGAGCTGTCCCGGCAGACGCCGTATGTTGCGGCGGCCGAGCATTTTGCTCGTCGCGCCTTGCAGAACATTGCGCTGTCGTACCTGATGCTCAGCGGCAAGTCTGAAGTAGTGGCCGCGACCCTGGAGCAGTTCGACGCCTGCGACAACATGACCGAACGCCTGACCGCGCTGGCGGTGCTGGTGAACTCACCGTTCGAGGCAGAAAAAGCCCAGGCATTGGCGGTGTTTGCCGAGAACTTCAAAGACAACCCGTTGGTCATGGACCAATGGTTCAGCGTACAGGCCGGCAGCACCTTGCCGGGCGGGCTGGCGCGGGTCAAAGCGCTGATGGAACACCCGGCCTTCAACCTCAAGAACCCGAACAAGGTACGCGCGCTGGTGGGGGCGTTTGCCGGGCAAAACCTGATCAACTTCCACGCGGCGGATGGCTCGGGCTATCGTTTCCTGGCGGACCTGGTGATCCAATTGAACGCCTTTAACCCGCAGATCGCTTCGCGCCAATTGGCGCCACTGACCCGCTGGCGTAAATACGACAGCGCACGCCAGGCGCTGATGAAGGCGGAGCTGGAGCGCATTCGTGCGTCCGGTGAGCTGTCGAGTGACGTGTTCGAGGTGGTCAGCAAGAGCCTTGCGTAAGTTCTGCCCATAAAAAACGGCCTGTTCAGGCCGTTTTTTTTCGTCTCGGATAATCGCCGGTCATCGTGGTACTCATGCTGTGTTGCCTGGCCCAGCGGTAGGGGCGCGGCCATTCATTTCATCAGCAGTGCGTGTTTGCTGCTGACATTTTCTGACAGGGTGCTCTGCTAAGCTGCGGCACTGTTTCTTTTACGGCGGGATCGACGTGTCACGTACCACTCGTTTACTGACCTTGTTGCAGGCCCTGCGCGGTAAAAAACGCCCGGTAACCGCTGCCGTATTGGCCGCTCAATTGGAGGTGTCCGAGCGCACGCTGTACCGTGATATTGCTGAATTGACTGCACTGGGCGCGCCGATTTTCGGCGAAGCAGGGGTTGGGTATGTGTTACGCAGCGGCCTGTTTCTGCCGCCATTGATGCTCAATGCCGAGGAAACCGAAGCGATCGTGCTGGGGTTGCGCTACGTGGACCAGCGTGGCGATGACGTGCTGAGCCGTGCGGCCGCCAATGCTTTGGCGAAGATTGCCGACGTGCTCGACCCTGCCGCGCAGGAAGCCCTGCGTAATCCGACGCTGCTGCCTGGGCCGCCCGGGTTTGGCTACCCGGAGAACCGCGTGCCGCTTAACGTGTTTCGCGAGGCGATTCGGCAGCAAGCCAAACTGCATATGGAGTACGCGGACGCCAGCCAGACCCAGAGCCAGCGGCTGATCTGGCCACTGGCCCTGGGCTTTCTCAATGAGGTGCGGGTGATCGTGGCGTGGTGCGAGTTGCGCGGTGCTTATCGCACCTTTCGCACCGACCGGGTGGCCGCCGCCGAGGTCCAGGAGACGCGTTATCCGGGGCGGCGCAGCGACCTGTTACGGGCGTGGCGCAAGGTGATGGAACAGAATGAATCGGCGCCCTTTACTCCTGACAAAAACTGACACAGCTCTGGCTTAGCATGACGCCATAAATTGCTAAAAAAGGAGCTGTGCCATGTCCCTGCCTGAATTGGCCCCCGCCATTGCGGCGTATATCACTGCGGCCAATACCCGTGATACCTCGGCCATTACCGACTGTTTCGCCGAGGATGCCAACGTCTTCGATGAAGGGCAGCATCAAGTCGGTACGGCCGCCATCGCCCGTTGGATGGAAGACACCGGGCGGCGTTATCAGCCCAGGGTCGAGGTGATCAAGGTGCAGCATCGCACCGGCAAGGTGTTGGTCAGTAACGTGGTGTCCGGGAATTTTCCGGGCAGTCCGCTGGAGTTGCGCTACACCTTTCGCCTGAACGCGCAGGGCAAGATTTCACGGCTGGATATCTCTGTGTAAGTCATACTGGCACGCATGACTTTTGAATCGCCGCTCACGGCCTACCAACACGCCATCGCCCAGCAGGGGTTTGTGCCTGACGACGCTCAGCGCCGTGCGGTGCAAGCCTTGCAAACCTGCCATGAAGCCTTGCACGAAGGGCGCTCGCCGATTCCCGGGGTTTACCTCTGGGGGCCGGTCGGTCGGGGTAAAACCTGGTTGATGGACCAGTTCTATCAAAGCCTGCGAGTGCCTGCGCGGCGCCAGCATTTTCATCATTTCATGGGGTGGGTGCATCAGCGTCTGTTCCAGCTCAGCGGCATCCACGACCCCTTGCAGTCCTTGGCGCGGGAGCTCAGCCGGGAAGTGCGTGTGCTGTGTTTCGACGAGTTGTTCGTCAATGACATCGGTGACGCGATCATTCTCGGCCGCCTGTTCCAGGTGATGTTCGAAGAAGGAGTGGTGATGGTCTGCACCTCGAATCAGCCTCCCGACCAGCTGTACGCCGGTGGTTTCAATCGCGAGCGTTTCCTGCCGGGTATCGAGGCGATCATGCAGCACATGCAGGTGGTGGCGGTAGACGGCGGTGAAGACCACCGTTTGCACCCCGGTGTGGGGCTGCAGCGCTATTGGGTGGACCAGCCGCACGCGCTCGCCACGGTGTTCACACAATTGACCGAAGGGCAGGCGCTGGGCAGCGGGCCGATCAGTGTTGGTTTCCGCTCGATTGTGACGGTGCAGTACAGCGACACGGTGCTCTGGTGTCGCTACGTGGAGCTGTGCGAGCAACCGCTGGCCGCGATGGACTTCATGTTGCTGTGCGATCGCTTCAAGGCGATCCTGCTCGGTGACGTCCCCAACCTGAGCGCACAAAAACGCCCGGGCCGGATTGCCCGTGGCACTGAGGATGCTGCGCAGCGCGTGGTGGCCGGTGATCGCGAGTTGCCTGAGCTGTCGGTGCACGATGACAGTGTGCGGCGCTTTATCGCCCTGGTCGACGAATGCTACGACCGTAAGGTGCCGTTGTTCATTGAGGCCCGCGTACCGCTGGAGCGTCTCTACACCGAAGGCTACCTGGAGTTTCCGTTCCGCCGCACCCTCAGCCGCTTGCAGGAGATGCAGTTGCAGCGCTTTGGTGCATCGGGCAACGCCTAAAAGACGGATGACAGCGTTTTATGTGCACAACCTGCGTACTTTCTGTCAGGTATTTGTCGTAAATCGCCTTCATCTGCGGCCGAGTCCATGCTTACAATCGTCGCTTCAAAGGGAACCGATTCCCTTGTTGTCGTGATTGAGGAAGGAAATGGACACCCCAGACATCCTGGTACTGCAAGCCAGTTACACCAACCCCGTGCACGCCGAGGCCATCGGCCTGGTGCTCAACCATTATGCTGAAGACCCCATGGGTGGCGGCCATACGTTGCCTGCTGACCTGTTGCAGCAACTGCCGGCCGAACTCGCCAAGCGCCCCCACGCGTTCAGCGTACTGGCGTTTGTCGGTGGTGAACCGGCGGGGCTGGTCAATTGTTTTGAAGGGTTCTCGACGTTCGCCTGCCGTCCATTGATCAACGTGCACGACGTGGTGGTGATGAATCAGTTTCGTGGCCTGGGCTTGAGCCAGAAGATGTTGCAAAAGGTCGAAGAGATCGCGCGTCAGCGAGGTTGCTGCAAGATCACCCTGGAAGTGCTTGAAGGCAATGATGTAGCGCAAGCGGCATACCGCAAGTTCGGTTTTGATGATTCGATTTTTGATCCCGCCCATGGGCGTATGCTGTTCTGGAGTAAGCCGCTTTAATAAATCAAATGCAAAAAAAGGCGCCATTAAATGGCGCCAAGTTAACCTTTGCCAAAGGAGCGGGATGGCACAGGGTCATGCGGATTAACTAACGATTAAATCAGCTATTGGGGCGTTGCTCTGCACTGGTTTGATCGGCAGTGCCAGTCTTAACATTCTTGCCGTCGGCCAGCGCAGTTTGATCCGTTGTGCCGTGCGTCTTCTGCTGCATAAACGTGAAGTTGTTATAGAACTCCTTCGAGCGCTCTGCGCCGCCTTCTGCAAAGGCGGCTGCGGAGGTCAGGGTCATCAAGCTGGCGAGCATCAAGGTGGAGAGTTTCATGGCAGTATTCCCATTAAGAGTAAGAAGTGTCTGATCGCTTCGTGATCCGATTCGTGAAGCGACTATGGCGCTCGCTTATTAAGTGGGAATTAACGTGGTGCGGCCCTGAAGTTAACGTTTTTGTTAACTTCGGGCTCGGTGTTATAGCCGCCAGTCCAGCGCCAGCGTGAGGGAGCGCGGTTCTCCCCAATACACGCCGTTATAAAAGCCGACGCGTTCGTAATATTTTTTATCAAATAGATTATTGACGTTGATTGAGGCCGAAACATGTTCGTCGAACTGGTAGCGCGACATCAGGTTGACGACGGTGTAGGCCTGTTGCGTGATTTTGGCGCTTTCGGTCATCAGGTCGCCGTTATCGTCTCGCGCACCTGTCGGGCGCCGGGCAACGTCGTAGGCATCGCTTTGCCAGTTCACCGCGCCACCCACCGTCAAGCCACGCCATTGTCCCGGCAGGCGATAGGCCGTCGAGACCTTCAACAGATTGAGTGGCTGGTTGCGGTTGGCGCGCTGCTTCTCGCCATTGCGCGAGTGGGTATAGGTGTAGCCTGCGGTAAGGTTCCAGTCCGGCATGACTTCGCCCGATACCTCCACCTCAAAGCCTTGCACCTTATTGCCTTTACCGCCTGATTTGTAGAATTGCTCGCGTGTGATTGGATCCGGCGGTGCACTGTTATCGAGCTCGGCGACGTTATCCTGAGTGCTCCAGAAATAAGCGCTGGCCAGGTTGAGACGCTCGTTGAGCAGGCTGCCCTTGAGGCCGATCTCATAGTTGCTGCCCACCACCGGCTCCAGGTACTTCTTGCTGGCGTCGCGTTCGTCCTGTGGGTTGAAAATATCGGTGTAGCTGGCATACACGGTGTATTCGGGTGTTAGGTCGTAGAGCACGCCGGCATACGGCGTCCACATGTCGTTGTGGGTCTGGCTGGTTTTACTGGCGTTGATCAGCTGATTATTGCTGTTGTAGTCAGGCGAGACCGTTTCGCTTTCCCAGCTGCCATAGCGGCTTCCCAGCACGGCGTGCAGTCGGTCGGTGAGGCTCAGGCGGGTGGCGAGGTAGCCCGCCTTCTGTTTTTTACGGCTGTGCTCGCCCTTCAGGCCGGTGGTGCGGTCGGGGAATTTAACGATGCCGCCCATGTGTTGCCACTGGTTGATGTGTTCGTAGCCCGCAGGCGTTGTGTAGCGCTGGAATGGCGAAGTGTCGCGCTGTTCGGACTCGCCGTACCCGACCATCAGCTCATGTTCGCGTCCAAACAATGAATAAGCGCCAGCGAGATTGAAATCCACCACGTCCATTTTCGACGTGCCGACCATCTGGTTGGTCCAGGCACTCATGCCGCTGCCATCCGGATTGGGGAAGCCGGCACCGCCGTAATACACCTTGCCATCAGTGTCGCTCTGTCGATGGGTGTAGGCGGCTTTCAGGCGCCAGTCGGGGGACAGTTTGTGGTCGATGGAGGCGAAGGTGGTCTTGTCTTTCAGCGGCCAGGAGCTCCAGTCGGTGGCCATGTTTGCCGAGCGCGAGAGCCGCGCCTTGCTGCCGTCGCTGTTCCAATAGGGCAGGGTGCCCCAGGAGGTGCCTTGCACATGTTTGTTCTGATAGTCGAAACCTGCGGAAATCACGGTGTCGTCCGTCAGGTCGCCTTCGAGAATGCCGTAGCCCACTTCCCGTTGCAGCGCGTAGTTATCGCGATAGGACTGGCTGTCACGGTAAGCCAGTACGGTGCGCCCGCGCAGGCGTCCATCGAACGCCAGGGGGCCGCCCACATCGACGTAGCTGTAGTAGTTGTCATGGCTGGCAGCGCTGACGCCGGTCCGGGCTTGCCAGTCGGCAGTAGGCCGTTTGCGGATCATGTTGACCGTGGCCGAAGGGTCGCCCGCGCCGGTGGTCAGGCCTGTGGCGCCGCGTACGACCTCGATGCGGTCGTAAATGATGGTGTCGGCATCTGACTTCATCCGCCCGAAGGTGCTGAGCATGCCGTCAACCTGGAAGTTGTTGATCGAATAGCCACGGGATGAGTAACCCGCCCGATCCGAGTCCAGGTGCTGCACCGTTACCCCTGTGGTCTGGCGCAGGGCGTCGGTCAGCGTATTGAGGTTGAAGTCATCCAGCTGCTGGCGGGTGATCACCGAGATGGATTGCGGGGTTTCCTTGATGGACAGGTTCAGGCGAGTGGCAGTGCTCATCGAGCCGGTGGTGTAGGCCTGGGTGTGCTCGGTAGTGGCACCCAGGCCTTCGGCGGTGACGCGGGTGCTGCCCAGCTCCAGCACGGTGTGTTCGGGGTCGGTTTCGGCCAGCAGTTCCGGGCTCAGCACCACGCTGAACAGGCCAACGGTGAAGGTCATGGAGCGGGTAAAAGGTGCAAGCATTGCGGCAGACTCCTTGTCTTTGTGGCCTTCTCGATAAGAGAAGGCCTTGGCTCAAAGACGAAAGGAGGCGTGGAACTTTAGGCTTAAACGAGAATGATTGTTATCTTTTTGCCGCGGAGCCTGTGATCACTTAACCACCACCTCGGTGGTATCAGTGCTCTTCGGCTTGAGCAGGCTGAAATCAATCAGGCCCTTTTTCTGGCCGATGTAGGGATCGCCAATCATCAGCGGACGCGGCTTGAAGCTGTCGCTGACCAGGCTTTTGCTGCGGTCCCATTCATCAAAACTCAACCCCGCCAAATCAGCCCAGGTGTGAATCAGCTGTGAGCTGCTGGAGGCGCGCTGTAAGTCGCCGGCGAAGCTCCAGTCATGGGTTTCGCGCCATTTCGGTGAGGCGTAGGCCATGAATGGGATGGTGTACATCGGCGCGGTGGGTTTGCCTTCGTTACGTCCCAGGGTGCTATGGCCCGCCGAGTCGTAGACGTCTTCGCCATGGTCCGAAAGGTACAACAGGAAGCCGTTGGGGTCGGTCTTGGCGTAATCCTTGATCAGGCTCGACACCACGAAGTCGTTGTACAACACCGCGTTGTCGTAGCTGTTGTAGATCGGCAGCTGGGCGTCGCTGATGCCGGCCGGTACGCCCTGGCGATCAGTGAATTTCTCAAAGGTCGGCGGGTAGCGGTACTGGTAGCTCATGTGGGTGCCGAGCAAATGCACCACGATGAATTTGCGCTCGGCGGGGTCGGCCATGGCCTTGGCGAACGGCGCGAGTACGTCGCCGTCGTATTGGCGGGCGTTCTGGTTGCGGTTGTTATTAAGGTACACCTGCTCGTCGGCCTGTTCGGAGAAGGTCGTAAGCATGGTGTTGCGCTTGGTCATGGTCTGCTGGTTGGTGATCCAGTAGGTCTTGTAGCCGGCCTGTTTCATCACGCTGACAATCGACGGCGTCTTGAGGTACAGGTCCGGGTTCTCTTCATCAGCGAACGTCAGCACTTGTTGAAGCGCTTCAATCGTGTACGGGCGTGGGGTGATGACGTTGTTGAACACCGCCAGTTGGTCGCGCAGCTTGTCCAGCTCCGGTGTGGTGTTGCGCGGGTAGCCATAAAGGCTCATGCGCTGGCGGTTGGTGGATTCACCGATCACCAGCACCAGGGTAGCCGGCTGCCCGGCCATGGTGTCCTTGAGGTTCTTCAAGGGCGGGATCTTGCTGGCGCTGGTCAGCATGCCTTGCATGTTGTTGAGCTGTTCGGTGTAGCGGCGGTAAGCGACGATCATCTGCCATGGCACGGCGGGCTCGACACGGGACTCGAAGCCGTCGATGGCCAGTTCCATGGTCGGGTTGGTCGCAATCTGTTTAACCAGCGGGTAACCGACCACCGCCAGCACGATGGCGGTCGCCGCGAGCATCGCTTGGCCTCGTGGCAGGTAAACCGGGCGCAGGCGCGTCCACAGGAAAACCGCCATGGCGGTATGGGCGAGAAACGCCAGCACAATCCACCAGGCGAAGTATTGGGTCGCGTATTCACCCGCTTCAGAAATGTTCGACTCGAACATGATGAAGATGACGCTTTGGGAAAATTCCTGCTGGTAGATGAAGAAATAACCCAGGCTGGCCATGGAGCAGGCCCACAGCACGATGCCGATCAAGGCGGCAAGCAGGCGCGTACGTCGCGGGAAGAGCAGCATCGGCGCGAGCCAGAACGCACTCAGGAAGAAGGCTTGACGAAAACCGCTGAAACCGGAGGTGCCGGTCAGCTGGATCAGGAGTTGGGTGATTCCCGAGAAATACCAGAAAAACAGAAACAGCCAGCCGAGACCGGCCCAATCAAAGCCTTTCGCAGACGTGGTGCTGCGTTTGAACATCGCCATCCAGTAATCCAACCCGATAATTTTTGCAGTTGACGCGCAAGGACGCACGCAACAGAGGCCACCCATGCATGGGGTGGCCCTTCTTCGCGGGAGTATCGAGAGGGATATGTGAAAACTTTGTGAGAATTTTGTGGACGTTATCTTACATTCTGTTCAGCGGCGGTTCAGCAAAGGGCTGATCGGGCGGCTGACGTCTGATCCAGCTGGGCTTGCAGGTGTGAGCGCAGGCGCAGGACTTCCTGCTGCAGTTGATCGCGCTCATCTTTCAATTGGCGCAATTCATCGCGACGGACGCTGACGTAAAGGGTCTGTGGCGGGCGGGTCGTCTGTGCTGTGCTCATTGCTTACCTCGCAAATAGCCGGTAGATCGCGGTGCCGGAACGCATGAGTCGCGCTGCTCGGCAACAGTCAGCGCAATTCTGAATTCTTTTCTGGGGCAATGGAACTTTTTTATTTTTGGTGGTCGCTGTGACTTTTTGGGCGGTGATGCTGAAACGCTGGCATTTTTTTGTGATGAAACTACACGGATCCGCTCTGGACTAACCCTCAATAGGCTCATTGCGCTATAAACTATGTCACACATTTATTTAGTAGTTAGGAGCATCAGCACATGCAACTGGGGATTATCGGACTAGGCCGCATGGGCGGTAACATTGCGCGGCGCCTGATGCTCAATGGGCATACCACCGTTGTATACGACCGTAACGAAGCATTCGTCAAAGGCTTGAGCGAGGAGGGCGCCACCGGCGTTGCCGACTTGAAGGCGTTGGTCGCCGGGCTGCAAAAGCCACGCGCCGTGTGGGTGATGTTGCCGGCAGGCGCCCCCACCGAAGACACGATTAATCAATTGAGTGAGCTGCTTGAAGACGGTGACGTGATCATCGATGGCGGCAATACCATGTACAAAGATGACATCCGTCGCGCTCAAGCGTTGTCGGTGAAAGGTCTGCATTACGTCGACGTCGGCACCTCCGGTGGCGTCTGGGGGCTGGAGCGCGGCTATTGCATGATGATCGGTGGTGACGCCGAAACCGTGCAGCGTCTCGACCCGATCTTCGCCAGCCTGGCACCGGGCCTGGGCAACATCCCTCGCACCAAAGACCGTTCTGTCTCCGCCGACAGCCGCGCCGAGCAGGGTTACATTCATGCCGGCCCAGCTGGTTCCGGGCACTTTGTGAAGATGATTCACAACGGCATTGAGTACGGGATGATGCAGGCCTTTGCCGAAGGCTTCGACATCCTCAAGACTAAAAACTCCGACAACCTGCCGGAGCACGAGCGCTTCGACCTCAACGTTGCCGATATCGCCGAAGTGTGGCGCCGTGGCAGCGTGGTGTCGTCGTGGCTGTTGGACCTGACCGCTGACGCGCTGGCCACTGACCCGAAACTCGACGGTTACTCCGGCTCCGTGGCCGACAGTGGCGAAGGCCGCTGGACCATCGAAGCGGCGATGGAGCAAGCGGTGCCGGTACCGGTGCTGTCGACCTCGCTGTTCGCACGGTTCCGTTCCCGCCAGCAGAGCACCTACGGTGACAAAATGCTCTCTGCCATGCGCTTCGGCTTTGGCGGCCATGTGGAGACTTCCAAAAAATGACGGCTAACGGCAAGAAACTCAAGGCCGAACCTGCACCCCCAACCACACTGTTCCTGTTTGGCGCCCATGGCGACCTGGTCAAGCGCCTGCTCATGCCGGCGCTGTACAACCTGAGCCGCGACGGGCTGCTCGGCGACGGCCTGCGCATTGTCGGCGTTGACCACAATGCCATCAGCGACGCGGACTTTGCCAAGAAGCTCGAGGATTTCATTCGCACCGAGGCCGCGAGCAAGGTCAAGGGCAAGGGTGAAAATGCCCTTGACCCCGAACTGTGGGCCCAGTTGGCCAAAGGCATCAGCTACGTCGAGGGTGATTTCCTCGACGACAGCACCTATGCCGACATCGCCAACAAGATCGCCGACAGCGGCACCGGCAACGCGGTGTTTTACCTGGCCACTGCACCGCGCTTCTTCAGTGAAGTGGTGCAGCGCCTGGGCAGCGCCGGTCTGCTCGAGGAAAGCGATGAGGCCTTCCGCCGCGTGGTGATCGAAAAACCGTTCGGCTCCGACCTGGCAACCGCCGAAGCGCTGAACGCCTGCCTGCTCAAGGTGATGAGCGAGAAGCAGATCTATCGCATCGACCATTACCTGGGCAAGGAAACGGTGCAGAACATTTTGATCAGCCGTTTCTCCAACGTGCTGTTCGAAGCGTTCTGGAACAACCATTACATCGACCACGTGCAAATCACCGCGGCGGAAACCGTCGGTGTGGAAACCCGGGGTAATTTCTTCGAAAAAACCGGCACCCTGCGGGACATGGTGCCCAACCATCTGTTCCAGTTGCTGGCGATGGTGGCCATGGAGCCGCCCGCGGCGTTTGGCGCCGATGCAGTGCGCGGTGAAAAGGCCAAGGTCGTCGGCGCTATTCGCCCGTGGTCTTTGGAAGATGCCCGCGCCAACTCGGTACGCGGCCAGTACACCGCTGGCGCAATCGCTGGCAAGCAACTGCCCGGTTACCGCGAAGAAGCCAATGTCGCGCCCGACAGCAGCACCGAGACGTTCGTTGCGCTCAAGGTGATGATCGACAACTGGCGCTGGGTCGGCGTGCCGTTTTACCTGCGAACCGGCAAGCGCATGAGCATTCGCGACACGGAAATCGTGATCTGCTTCAAGCACGCACCGTATGCACAGTTCCGCGATACCGACGTGGATGAGCTCAAGCCCACCTACCTGAAAATCCAGATCCAGCCGAATGAAGGCATGTGGTTCGACCTGTTGGCGAAAAAGCCTGGGCCGACCCTGGAGATGGCTAATATCGAGTTGGGTTTCGACTACAAGGACTTCTTCGAAATGCAGCCATCGACCGGGTATGAAACCCTGATCTATGACTGCATGACCGGTGACCAGACCTTGTTCCAGCGCGCCGACAACATCGAAAATGGCTGGCGTGCGGTGCAGCCGTTCCTTGATGCCTGGAAGGAAGACAATGGTATCCAGACCTACAAGGCCGGTGAAGACGGCCCGGCAGCGGCCGACGCCTTACTGGCCCGAGATGGCCGCACCTGGCATAGCCTCGGATGAGTGACGCAGCGATTCATCCCATCCGTTTTATCCTCAGCGATGTGGACGGCACGTTGTTGCATCCGGACCACAGCCTGAGCCAGCGCACGGCAGATGCCATTCGCGCCTTGCGCGACGCCGGGGTGTTTTTCAGCCTGGCCAGTGGGCGGCCACCCAAGGCCATGCGGCACCTGATCGAAACCTTCGGCATTGATGTTCCGGTCGCCGGCTTTAATGGCGGCACGCTGATCAACCCGGATGGCAGCATCCTGGTTGCTCATCATCTGCCGATGGAGGCGGCGCTGGTGACCCTGGCGCTGTTTTCAGCAGAGCCGGACGTAGAGGTTTGGGTGTTTGCCGACGGTGATTGGCTGCGCCGTGACCGATCCGGGCCGATGGAGCAGCGTGAAGCCAATGGCCTCGGTTATGGGCCAGTGGTGGTGGAGAGTTTTGAGCCGTACCTGGATCGGGTCGACAAGATCGTCGCTGCCAGCAATAACACGCAGTTGCTGGTGACGCTCGAAGCTCAGTTGCAGCCCAAGGTGCACGGCTTGGCTCAGGTGTCACGCTCGCAGCCGGTGTACCTGGACGTAACCGCCATGCTGGCCAACAAGGGCGAGGCCTTGAAGACCCTGGCGGCGCACCTTGGCGTGCCCATGGAGCAGACGGCGGCCATCGGCGACGGTGGCAATGACCCGGCAATGTTTCAGGTTGCCGGCTTGTCGATTGCCATGGGGCAGGCGGAAGAGGCGGTCAAGCGCCAGGCCAATGTAGTGACCGGCAGTAATATCGACAACGGTGCCGCAGAAGCGATCGAACGGTTTATTCTCGCGGCACAGTAAGCGTCCACTGTACGCTGACTGAATGTGCGCTCATTGTGGTGTGGTCATGCAATGAGCGCACGTTGCAGTCTCGATTTACTTCGGCATTGCCCACGACGTTAACTGATGGCCGTTTTTGTCGAGTTCAGCACGGGCTTGCAACAACAAATCTTCCAATTGCGCCGGGTCGGTATAAGTGCTCGACGTCAGGTGTTTGCTGCCGATACGGGTATTGGTACGGTCGATGACGCTCAGGCTGAGGGCGCCATTGCCATCGTGCCAGGCCACGCACTGAAAGGGTTGGAAAGCACGGTCTGCGATCAAAAGAGCTTCGTTGATGCGGAGCGGGGCGTTCATGTGGGTCTTCTCTCTAAATGCCCAATCAAGTGAATGCCGTCGGTTGGGCGAGCCAGGCGGCGAGTTACTTGTACTGATGCACGATGGCGGGGTACGGGTCACATCTTAGAACAACAAATTTCGACCTTTCGTGATTGACGTCATGTAAGCGACTGTTTTAACAGCCCAATCAACGTTCTCTTGGGTTGCAACTTTTTACCTGCAACCGCCGTGAGGTGGCTTTTTGCCAACACTTATAGCGAAACGGTACAAGAACAGCGTCAATATCTTGCTAGTGTTAGCGGCAGGTTTCACAAACCTTTGTTTATAAATAACTTTAACAATTTTGGCGCCAAGGAATAGTCATGGTTGTTACACCTGTTCAGCGACGCCTTTTGGTGGTTGACCCCTGCGATGACTGTCACGGCCTGTTGCCTGGCCTGCGCGCCGCCGGGTGGGAGGTGGACAGCTGCGCCCTGAGCGCCGTGGGTGATCGGTCGTGTGATGTGGGGCTGTTGCGTTTACAGCCCTTTCACCTGGAGCGTCCCGAAGCGGTCAAGGAACTGATCAGCCGCAGTGGCACCGAATGGATCGCCGTGCTCAGTCAGGATGTTTTGCGCCTGCAAAATGTCGGTGATTTTGTCTGTGAGTGGTTTTTTGACTTCCACACCTTGCCGTTTGATGTCGCGCGCGTGCAGGTCACCCTCGGGCGTGCGTTCGGTATGGCGCGCCTGCGGGGCAAAGGCCACACGCTGATTGATGCGCAGGAACATGAGTTGCTGGGTGACAGCCGACCGATCCGCGAGTTGCGCAAATTACTGGCCAAACTCGCGCCAACGGAGTCTCCCGTGTTGATTCGGGGCGAAAGCGGCACCGGCAAAGAGTTGGTGGCCAAGACGCTGCATCGTCAATCCCAGCGCCATGCCAAGCCGTTTGTCGCAATCAACTGCGGCGCGATTCCCGAGCACCTCATCCAGTCCGAACTGTTCGGCCATGAAAAAGGCGCGTTCACCGGTGCTCATCAGCGTAAGGTCGGGCGGATCGAGGCGGCCCACGGTGGCACCTTGTTTCTCGATGAAATTGGCGATTTGCCGATGGAATTGCAAGCCAATCTGTTGCGTTTTCTCCAGGAAAAACAGATCGAACGCGTTGGCGGCAGCCAGCCCATTGCAGTGGATGTGCGGGTGTTGGCAGCCACCCACGTTGATCTGGAAGCCGCGGTTGCAAAGGGCTCGTTTCGAGAAGACTTGTATTACCGGCTCAATGTCCTGCAGGTGGTGACTGCGCCCCTGCGTGAGCGACATGGCGACGTGGCCATGCTGGCCAATCACTTCTCGCGCTTCTACAGTCAGGAAACCGGGCGTCGGCCACGCAGTTTCAGCGAGGAGGCCCTCGTTGCAATGGGGCAACACCCGTGGCCGGGGAATGTGCGCGAGTTGGCCAACCGCGTGCGCCGTGGCCTGGTACTGGCAGAAGGGCGCCAGATCGAAGCCGTTGATCTGGGACTCCAAGACGAACCAGCAATCGTGCCGCCGATGGCTACACTGGAAGATTATAAGCACCGCGCCGAACGTCAGGCGTTGTGTGATGTGCTCAACCGGCACAGCGATAACCTGAGCATCGCGGCCCGCATGCTGGGCGTGTCCCGGCCGACGTTCTACCGGTTGCTGCACAAACACCAGATCCGCTAGGGCGGGTAAACCGAAAAGCCCCGCAACGACCCTTATCGTTGCGGGGCTTTTCCTTGCGGGCCTTAAAAGTAGTACGGGAATTTCAAGCTGAACGTAAAGTCCGGCGCATCATCCGTCATGCCGATGGACAGGTTCGGTACGATCGTCAGGTTTTCCGACGCGGCAATGGTCATGCCCACGTTGAAATAACCGGCGTTGGCGTCGCTGGATACCACCGATTGCCAGTCTTGGCCGGTCTGCTTGATCCTGCTCTTACGCTGCACCAGGTCCGACACGGAAAACGACATGCTCATTTTCTCGTTGAGCGCGAAAGCTACCCCTACGCCGAGTTGAAAGCTGTCGCCCAGGCTGATTTTGCCGGGGACTTTCTGATTGACGTTGGGGCTGATATCGCCGAACGACTCCTCGAAGTTATGGGTATACGACAGCGAACCGAACAGCACCGCCGGATCGAAGGTTTTCACCAGGGAGATGCCTGGCGTCACCGACCACACCCCGTTACCCGTCGGCAGGCTTTCCGGCACGGCCAGGTTATTGTTATTGGCTTGCTCGATCAGCTTGATGCCGTAGGGCTCCTGGCCAGTGGGGGCCTTGACGCGCACCGAAACCACAGCGTCCGGCAGGTTGGCAGTCTCATCGAGGAATTTGTAGGCAATCCCGAAGTTCACGTCGCCGATGGTCGGGTCTCGAGTGACGGAGGCTTCCGACATGGCGTTGGCGTCGCCGTTGACACCCCCCGACTGGTACGTCGATTCGCGGTAGACCACCGGTACGTTCAGGTCGAACTGCCAGCGATTGTCCAGGTTGTAGCGCCCGGTCAGGTCCAGCGTCCAACTGTCGGATTTGATCCGGTCCAGGTTGATATTCCCGAGGAAGATCGAGTCCAGTGCCAAAAAGCCGTTGAGCGATAACTGCCGGGCGTCGTAGCGGGCATAGGTGACGCCGGTCTCAAAGCTGAATTTGCCGTTGCCGAAAAAGCCGCTGGCCTCGTTATAGAGGTTGCTGACACTTTGTGCCGGCGCCGAGTCGTCCTTGAGACTTTGCCCGTAGGAACTGCCGCCGCCCGCGCCACCTGACGCCGCCGCAGCGCCCACTCCAGGCGTATGACCTGCCACGGTAGTGCCGCCTTTCTGGAAGTCGGCGGGGGACTTGGCCAAGCGTTTAGGCGCGGGCGTTGCGGGTTGGTCTTCTACTTGCCGTACACGTTGTTCCAGCACCGCCAGTGCTTTTTGCTGCACTTCATAGCGTTGCTTGAGCTCCAGAAGTTGCTGTTTTAAGGTTTCGATGTCGGCGTCCGGCGCGGCGTAGAGCATGGATGCCGGCAATAGCGTACTCAAACAAATCACGGTACGTAACGATAACGATCGATGCATGAAATAAGCCGTCCCTTTCTAATGCGTAAGTGCCGAGGCTCAGCGTAGTTCAATAACCTGAAGGGCGTAGGCCTTTGAGTTGATCGAGGTTAAGGTTCTGGGTGATGTTGTTTAATCCGTTGTTACCCAGCACCACGTTGAGTTGGGTCATATTGTTTACAAAGTTGCTGTTGCCTTGAATGACCGTGCCTTGCAGGACGTTGCCGCTGCCAATTTGCTGCACCACATTGCCCTGGTTGTTATTGGCCTGAAGTGCCATTTGCAGCCCGCCGTTCTTGGCCGATACCGTGACCTGGCCGGCAGCGGTGCCACCGCTGATGGTTTGGCCTGCCATTAGCGCTTGCCCTGATTGCACGTAGTTGGCGGGGGCCAAACCGTTTTGGGTGACGTTGATGTCCACGCCGTTGCTGGCGGTGTTGCCGTCGCCAGCGGCGCGTACGCTTTGCGTCACGCCCTGTCCCGTTCCGAGGCCGGAGCCGCCGATGACCGTGCCGGTGCCTTGAGGTTGCTTGACGATGCCGTTGCCGTCATTGCCGGTGACTTGCACATAAAACTGAGGGGTCACGGTGGACGAATTGACTTGCATATTGGCGGTGCCAGTGACGGTCGCACCGGCGGCATTGGTCCAGGTGCTGCTCATGACGATGCCAAAGCTGATAATCCGGCCCGGCATCACATAGCGTCCGCGCAGCTCGGCCATTTCCGAGTCTTTGAGTTCGATCGGCTTGAACGCCGAGGTCGCATAAGCAGGTGCAGAGGCTGCCAGGCACATCACCGTCAGCCAACGGAAAGTGTTCATCGTGTGCTCCTGGAGCGTCCTGCTCCTTATTGCGCCTCTAAAAGAAGTCGCTCTGGATAAAACCGAAGTCCATCAGTTCACTGTCGCGTACCGGGCTGAACTCGTTCAGTTGGTTCTTGGCGGTCAGTGGGGTGGGCGGGGTGAGCAGGGCGTTGGCCTTGTCATAGCCCTCACCGATGACGGCGAACACGATGCCGTTCCAACCCTTGACGAAATCGTCCTTGGCGTAACGCTTGTTGCCCAGCACGGGGTCGCCGATATAGGCCCAGTCCTTGTCAGCGCGTTGCAACACCACGAAGTGCTTGTAGCCGCGAATGTCCAACAGCACCACAACCGGCACTTTTACGGTGGTCAGTACCTCAGGTGTAATCCGGTAGCCCTTGGCGCGCATGTGGATGCTTTCCAGGTAGCGCTTCATGTCGAGCATGGAGAAACCTTGGGTGCGCACCAGATTCTGGTCAGCGTTGACCAGCATGCCCTTGATGACATGGTCTTCATCCACGTCCATCCAATAGGCTTGGCGCAGGATGGTCGCCAGTGCGGCGGCGCCACAGCTGAAATCGGTTTTCTGTTCCACCAGGTTGGCGAACTTGCGTTCACGGATGCTCTCGACTTTCTTGTAGACCACCGCGCCATTGGGCATGACCACTGCCATTTGCGCTGCCCAGGCAGGGCCGGTGAGTGCTAGCAGTAAAAGAAGGGCTGCGAAGCGCATGATCGTACGACCTGTTGGACGCTGGAATAAAAAGGGCCCTGTTGCCAGGGCCCGATCTGGATCAGAAGCGAGTGATTGCTACGTTGTTCTGACCTTGGTTGCCGCTGCCCGACAGAACGTTGGAGTTCGACACCCCAGAGCTGAAGTTCATCGAGTTGTTCACGCTGGCATTGTTGACCACGGGTTTGGTGCTCCAGCCGTGGCCGCTGCTCAGGTTGAGGGTCAGGTTGCCCGACACGTCCTGCACGCCGGTAACGGCTGCGGAGCCGCTGGAGCCATTGCCGGAGGCAATTGCAACACTGCTGCTGCCTTGGTTGGAGGTGCCTGCTTCGGAGTTCAGTTGAATGATGCCCGAAGCGTGGTTGCCGCTGTCGTTCAGAGAAGCATTGTTTTTAGTACCGCTGTTGAGCACCTTGTTACCGGTGTTCGATTGTGCGGTGCCGGTGCTGGCGAACACGAAGTCTGCGTCGCCGGAAACGATGGCCACATCGTTTTTGCCTTGGTTGTTGTCGCCGCTCAGCACGTTGCCGTTGGCCACGCCACTGATGTTGTTGTAGGAACCATTGGCCGACGCGTTGTTTTTGGTTTTTTCATTGGTGACCACGTTGCCGTGGTTGGATTGACCATCCAGCGTGGTCGCAGACGCGGTGGTAGGCGCTGGCTGTGGATAATGGTTGGGTTGACCCGCTTGAGCAGCAACAGCCATGAGCGCAGCGAGAGCGAAAGCCAGTGGTTTAAGAGCCATTGTAGTTTTCATGGTGTATCTCCTTGCTTCTATTAGTTGGTTAAGTGTTGGTGCGGTCCAGCGATCGACTCAGCTCCATCAGTTGAGTCGTAAGTTCAGGGTGTTAGCCACTCGGTTCCCCACCCCGGCGCTCTGGTTGACCTGTACCACTCCACGGCTGCCGGTGAAGGCCTGGTCGCTGGTAACGACCTGGCGGCTGCCAGTGGTAGGGGTCAACGCTGAGTCGGTTGCAAGCGCAACGGTCTGTTGCGACATGACGCTGTCGTCGATGCTTTGCGGGCCAGCACTCACGCTGATTCGCACGGCATTGATCATCTGGTTCTGGGCCCCGGCGGACTGGTTGACACTCAGTGCACCGTTGCCTTTGCTGAAAGAATTGCCCTGGATCGCGGCGTTGGCGTTCAGGGAGCGGTCGGCTGCTGCGCCGCTGATTTTTTGTGTGACGGAGAGGTTTGCCTGCGCGTTGTGGCCGACTGCGATGGCGAGGTTGTTGCTCAGTTGTTGCTGGTCGCCGGCTGCCTGGTTGGTCGAGACCACACCGTCGTATTGGTTGCCGGAGTGGGTGATGGTTGCGTTGTTGTTGTTGCTGTCGGCCATTGCCGCTGTGCAACTGAGCGCCGCAATAAGCATCCAGGAGTGGTTCATTTCATTGCCCCCCCGACCATGCCGCTGATGTTGTTCAGTGGGGCGAGGCCGCTGGATATCGCCCCATTGACCGTGCCGGAGATTCCGCTACCACTGTTGTGGCCGGCCGCGCTGCCGGCCCCCAGGCCAGTACTGCTGCCGAAGTTGTTCAGGCCAGTGATGTCGCCATTGGGCATGATGCTGCGTGTAATGCTTGAGCCACTGCTGATACCAGCGATGTCGTTGTCGCTGAGTTCATTGCTGGTGGCGTGCAGGATTTGCGCTGATGGGTTGGCATTCACGGTGGTGGGGTAGGGGTCTTTACCGCGTGAGCGGCCGATTGCATAAGGTTGGACCTGACGCTGGACTACGATCACACCATCACCGTCCGCAAAAGCCGGAAGGCTTGCGCTGGCACTCAGTACACAACTGATCAGCAGGAGGCTCAATGAGCTCGGATTATGTGTGTCCACGGCAGTGTTCCTTATTCTTAGCGCTGACCCTAAACAGCGCTGTAAGGGAGAGAGCAGAACGCGTGCCGCTTTTTATTTGTTGTGGGTATTCAGCGGGTTGTAATTAAACCGAGACCCTGGGATGGCTGGGGTGTTTCACCGTTGAGACAGTGCCCGCATGGCCGCCTATGCGCAGCCCCGCCTCAAGGCTGTCTCAGCGATGTAACAGTCGGCATGACAAAACGATGAATCCGCCGGGGGCGGGCGGTTCAGGCGAGGGAGGTGTTTCAAAAATGGACACTATGGGCGCGAACAGACCTGCAGGTGCAGGCGTAAGACTTAGCCTTTGGGGGTTTTGCGCGGGATCGAATTAAGTACGGGGTTGCCGTCCTGGTTCTGCGTCAGATAAACCGGCAAAACCTTGGGCAGGGAAGGGACGAGGTTGTTGACCTCATTGAGGTTGTAGATGCCGCCGATGCGAATCGCTCCGGTACTGGCGTCTGCCAGCATCACCGGTTTGTTCAGGTAGCGGTTGATCAGTGGCAATGCGTCGCTCAACGCCAGGTTGTCGAGCACCAGCTTGCCCTGGCGCCATGCCAGGCTTGCGTCGTTGGGGTGGATGGCGACGACTTGCGGGGCCGCCTCACCGTGGTGATAGCTGGCCTGCATGCCCGGGCTCAGCGCAACGCTGGCGTGGGCCTGGTCGCTGGACACCTGCACCGAGCCTTCAAGCAACATCACCCGTACCTGGTCTTCATACTTCCAGACGTTGAATTGGGTGCCTGTGACCCGCACCTGCCCCTCGCCAGCCCGCACAATAAACGGGTGCCTGCTGTCATGGGCAACGTTGAAAAAAGCCTCGCCCTTTTTCAAGGTGACCCGGCGTTGGTCCTTGTAGTTGCTGAACACCAGCTCGGTGCCCAGGTTCAACTCGACCTGGCTGCCATCGCCGAGCGTCACCTTGCGTTGCTCATGGCTGGCTTCGACACGTTCATAGGCATTGGGCACCCAACCCGCTTCCCAACCGGTGAAGGCGGCAAGCGGCAAAGCGCCGAGGCAGACCGCGGCAGCCACCGCGTAAGTGCGCAAGCGACGACGCGGCGTGGGCGGCAGCACAACCGGCGCCGGTTCATGGCGCGGCAAGTGATCGGCGACATCCCAGATTTCCAGCATGGCCGCGTATTCAAAGGCGTGCAGTGGATGAGCATCGTGCCATTGCACAAAAGCCTGACGCTCGGCCGCCGTGCAATCACTGGCATGCAGTCGCATGCACCAATGCGCGGCGGCGTCGGTGATGGCGTCATATTCGGCTTCTGAAAGGGGCTTGTCGCTCATGGGCTCATCCTGATTTCGCCCATTCTAACCTCTGGAGGCAGACGGCGAGAACCGCAGTCATGGCGATTGCACATCAATTGGAACTTATTCTCGTTTGTAACCCTCAGAAAATACAGGACACGAGTCCGTCATCCCCCAATGGAGAACGAACATGCTCAAGAAAACCGTAGTCGCCCTGTGTGCAACCACCGCCCTGTTGAGTGCCGGCGCGGCCCTTGCCGATAAGCCGGGGGCCGGCTGGATTCCGATCGAAAAGGCCATTGAGACTGCCAAGACCAAAGCCGCGTATGTCGAGGTCTATAGCGCCGAAGCCGATGACAATGGCTACTGGGAAGTCAAAGGGCGCAAATCCGATGGCAGCGTCTACGAAGCACGTATCGACGGTGTGTCCGGTAACATCCTGCGTGACCAGAAAGACTGACGTCACCTGGGGGGGCCGCTCAGGCCCCCGGCTCCAAAACACGGCCCAGCTGCGTTATCAGGTAGGTGACTGAGTCGGCGTTAGCCAAGATGGTGTCAATGCGTTTGTCGGGGTTGCTCATGAACACCTGCCGAGCGTCGTCGAGGTTATTCGCACCCGTGGTGCTAAGCACTTTACGTTTGACGTGATGGGTGTCGGTGTCATGCCCGTAGTCTTCCCACGATGCGGTCAAATCATCCCAGGTCTTGAACAGCATGGTTGCCGGCGTCAACGTCGACAATGCAGTCCTGCGTATGTCCTCCAGGTCGGTTTTCAGCGCTTGAGCACCAGGCCTGCGTGTATTCAACAGATCAGGGAACGGTCGCATGCTGTCAAGGTAGGCAATGTCGGCAGTCTTGGTCTTCAAATGTGTCAACTCGTGTATCAGGATACTGGCTCTGGCGTGGGCGGAGATATCGAAGGGCGCGTTCAGGCGATTCTGGTAAGCATCCAGATCCGGATCAAAGAAACGATCGAGCAGATACAGCTTATGTTCTCTGTCTCCGTCGAGCACAAAGGCGTAGGTGGCGGCCGGATTCAAGCGGCTGGTGCCGCTGACAAACCGTCTGGAATCGGGGCCCGTCAAGCTGGGGTCGCTTAACTCATCCAGTATCCCGTCAACTATCCTCTCGATCCTTTGTACTTGATCAGGGGTCAGGCTGATGACACCGAACATCTCACCGAAAAAAAGGCCGACCTGGCTATCAGGGTCGAGGGAATTTGAAAACTGAGCGATGTTGCGCTTGCAAGTGACGGCGTAGTAAGTCGCCACGTTCAGCGCCTCATTGATGACTTGGGCCTTCCAACTGGAGAGCGCAGCAATGTCGCGGATACCCGTCGCTTGGATATTGATCGCCTCCCGTTCGCTGGCGCGTGCTCTCATGCGCGACAGGGTTTTGCCGAAGCGTGGGTTGTGACGACTCAGATCTAATACCCATTCGCCGCGTGAGTTGAGCCCTACATAGGGCCCCGACAGATCGTCGTTGGCCAGGCGCCAGCGTTGGGCGGTTTTCTTGACTGAATACACTTTGCCGTCCAGCGGGACGTAATTCTTCAAGGTTTTCTGGTCTTTATAAACATCGGTGACGGTGCTTTTTTCAAGGTCTTTCAAGGCTACATCGTGGCCCTCGAAAGGCTGCATCCGCGTACGTGAGGCAGCGGTGATATCCAGGCTGGCGAGTGTGGTGGCGGCGGGTAACGTTTCACTCGACAGTTCGGCCTCTGGCACCTCTTGTGCCGTCGGCGGCGGGCGCTCGGAGCCCTCAAGTTCACTGCGCAGGCCGGCCATTTCAGCCACCCCGCAAATAAAATCTTTCATGGCCGCCTTCCAATGGTGCAGCTGCAGCGCTTCGGCGGAGCGCTTGAACAGCGTGTAGCTACGCCAAACCACCAGCGGATAGGCGAGCTTTCCCGCCATGAACTGCACGGCGGTGCCAATGTCCTTGCGCAGCAGGCTGATGACGCTGTCCCATAGCGGCTTGGCGCCTTTCTCGAATTGGCAGGCAACCGCCTTGAGCAGGAACTGCTTGGTTTCATCGAACAGGTAATGCAGGGCGTTGCCTGCGACGGCAGACAAGCCGAGACGGATCTCAAATGGGCGATGATGGTTGTTTTGCAGCAGGTTGCGATAAGTTGCCTGATGTGGTGCTTCCACGTGTGTGAGGACCCAGTCCTGAAGCGCTCCCGGTCTTGCTAATTCATCCAGCAGCGATTGCTCGTTCGAGTATTCCTTGAGTGCATGGTTTTCGTAGAAGGGCGCGTACAGCACCACCGTGCCAGACGCGCCTGCGTCCGAGCTTATCAGGTACATTCCGAGCACGTTGACAGTGCTGGCACCCTCGGTCGCCATCAGCCCCAAAGGGCTGATCATGGCTGACGCACCCGCGAGCGATGCGCGTGCCAGAGCGTCAGGCATGTCGAATACCTGTTGGACCAGGCTCAGTGCCTGCGCAGAAAGACGCTCGCGCAGTTTTTGCTCGTGGGCGTATTGCAAGGTTTGCCACGGCAGTTGCCGGCAGAACCGGCGCCTGCGTGTGCGGCCCTCATCAGTTTGGGTGTTCAAGTGGTCTTGCAACCGCGTCTGGTAAGCGGTTTTCAGGTCCAGCTGCCGGACCATTTGCACCACGGTACTTGCATCCAGTGAGCTCGGCAGGGACGTGGCGGTGCGTGAGCGTGGGCGGATGCTTGCGGCCTCCAGGTCTGGCCAGTGCCGCAAGGCAAAGTCGGTCAGGGTGAAATCATGGATGCCAAGCGCCTGGTGAACAGGAATCAGAATGTCATCGGGGTTGAGGGCCTGGCCGGGAAAGCGTGCCAGCAGTAACGCCTGAAGCGTTGTGAACGCGTGTTCGCGCACGGGCGTGATGCCATGCAGATAGTCTTCCTCATCCGGCGCACTGTCGTGGTATTGCTGGAGCAGCTCCGCCTGATGGCGTTGGTCCTCGGGCGGGGCCATGCCCAACCAGACCGGCAGCGCCTGCTGGTTAATCACGGCGCGGGCGATCGCGCTGGCCCTTGCAAGGTTGGTCGGCGCGGCATGTTCTATGACGGTATCCAGGCGGTCCTGCAAGGCCCGGGCGGGCAACTTCATGGCGAGCAGCTGATCGACGCCGTCCATGACATAGTCGCTGTGGGTTTGCAGGCGATTATTCAGCACATTTTCGTCAATGCGTTGCAGTGCGCCCCATCGATAAACCTGATGAGGAATGCGCACGGAGGGTGGCAGGTTTTCCAGCAGGCTCAAGCGCTTGATCGGATGTTCCAGGCGTCGCGTTATGGCTTCGCGCAAGGCGTTAACCGAGGCAAAGGCCTCATGTCCGCGCCGGGGCGTCCAGAGCAGCGCCCTGCCGGAGCGCTGTGGGTCTAGACCGCCGCGCTCAGTCAGTACAAACAGGTTCGCGAGGGGCTGGAGTGTCGCCGACGTGCCGATGCCAAGCGCCAAGGCGTAGGCATCCGGGATAAAACCGTGAATGCCATGCCGGGTCAGGCGTGTAAGGCTTTCAGGCGTGAGCACGGTGTCCAGCACGGCGTGATCCAGGGCACTCAGGGTTTTACCCAGCAACCTCAGTTCGGCCTCACTGCGCAGCCCGTGCAGCATCGAGTGAGCCTGTTTGTCGCGGGTATTACGGTAAAACAGGCGCGGGAGTTCTCGCATTGAGTGGCTGGAAAACACCTTGAGTACTTTATCCATAATCGAATTGAAGGTTTTCAGCGTCATGCTGTGCAGTTGATTGGCACTGCCCTGGTCACGCTTGCCGTAAAACCAGGTTCTGGACGAAGTCGCGAGAGGTCCGGTGTCAAGGCTCAGGCGCTCGATAAAGTGTTCAACCATGCTCAGGGAAGACACGGGCAGGCGGTCTTCACGCTCTTGGGCGCGAGTGGCGTAGGTGTTTATAAAGACCGCCTCTGCGCTGAGGTCCTGTTGCTGTAAGAGCAGTTCCGCGTTCAAGGCGTGGGTGACCATGCTGCGTAATGTCGGGTGCTTTTTGCGCTCCATGGCCAGGGCATCCGCGGTAACCCTCAGGCGTTGCAGTTGCAGTTTGGCGCGCTCTGCCTGCACCGTCGAAGGGCGGTCATTGCCGCTGGTGACAGGGTGGAGGGTCCAGCGACCATCGGCATCCAAGGCTGCCAATCGATCGTCGAGCATGGCGCGTATATCCAGTGCGCTATCGAGCAGGGCCGCCAGGTCGACCTGCCCATCACTGAGCCGGAACAGCCCCAGGGCGTGGTTCATATTGCTGATTTGCTTGAGCGCAATGTCGTCGATCAGGTCGGAAAAAACGTCGCCCGTTACGGGGCGCGAAGCAATGTTTACCTGGTCCAGGCCAATAAACGTGTTGCGCTCATCCAGGGACAGGAAGTTGAGTAGCTCGTCCTCATGCCCAGCGGCCTTGAGCATGCTCAATAACGTATCTTTCAAGTCATCCAGGTCTTCGAGCACCTGCAGCCCGCGAGATTGCGTGTAGAGGTAGGCGCGGCTTTCGCTGATCATCAGTGTGCTGGCCAGCTCTAGGTAGTGCTGGTAGGGCGCGTAGATGCGCACTTTTTCCACACTCAGGGTCGCCGAGTAGGCGCCGCGAGCGCTCTGGTCGCTAAGGAATAATGCCTGGAGCCGATGGCTTTCGTCGGCGCTGATAACCTTTTGCTGGCGCTTGAGCAGTACCTCGATGCGAAACTTCTCTGCCATGACGTGCGCGAAAAGATCCCGGCGTGAAGTCCCGTTGTCGATGTCCTCGTTCCAGTAAGTTTGCAGCAGGCTCTCCAGCAGTTTGGATAGGATGCTGGAGGCCTGTTCGGTCAGCGTTTCCCAGTGCTGATGATCTTGCTCCAACTGGGCCAGGGTGAAGGCGGTGGTGACATGTTTGGGGTTAACGAACTCGCGGGTTTGCGCCTTGGGCCAGGCGTGTCGCACATAGAACTGTAAGAGCGCTTCGCTTAATGGCACGGAGCCGACCCAGCGTCGATCAGTGTTCGGCGGGGTGTTGATAAAGCAGTTCACCTGCGTATCGCGTTGATCCAGGCCTGGAAAAAAAGCCCGCGCCATGATCCCGAGCACTGTGTCGAGCATGCTCGCCAGGGTGGGCGTTTTTTGCAGGTGCTCAAACATGGTGTGTACGTTGGCTTGCTGACACGCCTGCAGGAGCCGCTCCTGGTCTTCCATCACGGCGCCTTCGATGATCTCGGTGGTCAAGGTCATGGCCGTGCCAACGGGCAGTGCGTTGCGCTGGGCAATCGAGACGAACTTCAGCAAGTCCACGCGCTGCAGCGGGTCGGCCAACGCCGCGCTGACGTCGGCGAGCAGCGAGGCATGGCTGTCAGCGACCTGAATGCCGCCATAGGGCGTGTAGAGCAGAGCCTTGGCACCGTCCGGGCTCGGACTCATCAGGAAAGCGCCGGCGATGGGAACCGGGGGTTGCCCCGAGACGTGGATCAGCAACCTTTCGACACGCATGGGATGGCTTTGCAGGCGGGTATCCTGTCGGGCCGTATCATTGGCGTAGTACAGCGTATGCAGCCAATCAAGGTCCTTGACGGTGAGCCCCAGCGCACGCTCCCGCTCGCTGGGTGTTTTGCGGCTAAGGGGCAGCAGGAACTCGTCAAAGAAATACGCTGGGGTAACGCGCACCATGGTCTGTCTCCTTTGTGGACGGGAGATCACAGGGTAAGTACGCGTCAGCGCCGAGCGGGGGTACATAATCAGCCCCGCACAAGTTGACAGCAGGCGGCGTGCGTGGTGTTTAATCAACCGCCTGAATGTTCATTCGTTGCCCCTTCCAATCATAAAAACGGAGCTTCAAATGTCTGCGCAGTCTCCGACAGTTGCCACGGCATCCACCTCAATCGGCTTCTCTGAGCTGGTGGCATTGCTACAACGGATTTTTATCAGGCATGGCACATCCCCGCAGGTGGCTGCCATCCTGGCGCACAACTGCGCCAGTGCTGAACGTGACGGTGCCCACAGTCATGGCATTTTCCGCATCCCTGGGTACCTGAGCACGCTGGCCAGCGGCTGGGTTGACGGCCAAGCCGTGCCGGTGGTCACGGACGTCGCGTCCGGTTGCGTGCGGGTCGACGCCTGCAACGGCTTCGCCCAACCGGCGCTGGCAGCGGCCCGTTCACAGCTGGTAGCCAAGGCCCGCAGCGCCGGCATCGCATTGCTGGCTATTCACAACTCCCATCATTTCGCCGCGTTGTGGCCGGATGTCGAACCCTTCGCCGAAGAAGGGCTGGTGGCGCTGAGCGTGGTCAATAGCATGACCTGCGTGGTGCCCCATGGCGCCGATCGGCCGCTGTTCGGCACCAACCCGATTGCGTTTGCCGCACCCCGGGCGGACGGCGCGCCTATCGTGTTTGACCTCGCCACCAGTGCCATCGCCCACGGTGACGTGCAGATTGCCGCACGCAAGGGCGAGCGCCTTGCGCCGGGTATGGGCGTCGACAGCCTGGGCCAGCCGACCCAGGACCCCAAGGCCATTCTCGAGGGCGGAGCGTTGTTGCCGTTTGGCGGCCATAAAGGTTCGGCGCTGTCGATGATGGTCGAGTTGTTGGCGGCGGCACTCACCGGGGGCAACTTCTCGTTTGAATTCAATTGGTCGGATCACCCGGGCGCGCGCACGCCCTGGACCGGACAGTTACTGATCCTGATCGACCCGAGCAAAACCGCCGGGCAACACTTCGCCGAGCGCAGCCAGGAGCTGGTGCGGCAGATGCATGCGGCGGGATTACGGCGGTTACCAGGGGATCGACGTCATCGCACACGGGCGAAGTCGCAGGAAACAGGTATTGAGCTTGACGCGAAGGACCTTCGGCAGTTGCAGGCATTAGCCGAGGGTTAAAAAAGGGGGCCGCTGCCTCAGGCAGCAGCCCCCGTCACTCAGTTGCGGCGACCGAGCAGCAGGCCGACCACCAGGCCAAAGCCTGCGGAAATCGCCACGGTCTGCCATGGATGGCCGCCGATGTAGGTTTCGGTGGCATCGACCACAGGCTTGCTGCGCTCGCGCACGTTGGACACCGAGTCCAGCGCTTGCTTGAGCTTGATGGCAACCTGCTCGCGCAAGGTTTCGCCTTCTTCGCCCACCAGGGCGGCGCTGCTCTTGAGCAGTTTGTCCGATTCTTCGATCAGCGCCGTCAGTTCACTGAAGGCTTGATCCTTGATTTGGTCTTCGACAGCTTGGGCGGCAGTTTTGCGGGCCATTGTGTGACTCCTTGCAGGTGAATGTGACAGTGAACAATGGAGTGTCGGGTGGCGGCAAAAGTTGCAGTTTTTTTGCCGGTAGCGTGGTCCCGAGCAAAATCCGAATCTGGAAGTTTCGACCTACCGTGTAAGATGTCACCTATTTGTGCAGCAGGTAATTCAACATGAGCTTCAATCTGGCCAACAAAACCCTCGCCGAACGCGCCGAGCTGGAAGATGAAAAGTCCCGCCTCTACGACCTGTGGCAAACCAACCTGGGCAAGGCCAAAGGCGAAGCGGCACGCTTGTTCGGCGAGCGCGCCAAGCGCAAGGGCAAGTGGGCTGAGTGGGTGCGTGCGGAACTCGACGGCATGTCGCCGCCGGAGTTTTCCAACATGGTACGCAGCGAAGTCAACAAGCTGATGGCTGCGGCCAAGTAAAGCACGCCACAATCGCCTCACGGACTTTAAGCAGCACCGGATCAAGCTGGGACTGGGTGCGCCAGCCCAGTTCCACCGGGTAGCGCGGCAATGCCAGCGGGCAGGGCAGCACGCGCAAACCGGTCATCTGCGCAATGGCCTCGGCGGCATGCCCGGGAATCGTCGCCAGCGCCTGGCTGCCCTTGAGCAAGTACGGCAGCGCGGCAAAATGGCTGGTGGATGCGCACACTTGGCGGCTCAGCCCTTGCGCCGCCAAACCTTCGTCGGTAATCCCGATAAACCCGCCCGACGACACCAGCACATGCTCGCGCGTGACGAATTCTTCCAAGGTGATGCCGTGCTGGCCTGGCGTCAGGCTTTGCGGGTCTATCAGGCAGCGGTAATCCCCGTCTCCCAGCACGTGCCGGCTCAGCCGGCGCTCGGCAAAGCCGCCAGCGGTAATCGCCAGGTCCAGGGTGCGGTCGAGCAGGGCGGCGGCGACGATTTGGCTATGGGTCTGGCGGAAAATCACCCGCAGTTTCGGCGCGCGTTGCGCTATTTCCGCCATCAGCCGACGGCCATGGGCGATCTCGAAATCATCGGACAAACCCAGCACCACCGACCGGCCCTGGTAGTTGGGATGGGTCGGATGGGTCATCGCCAGGCTCTGCCGACAGCGGTCCAGGGCCTCGCTGATGACCGGCTTCAGCTGATTGGCCCGCAAGGTTGGCGCCAAGCCCCGGCCGGTGCGCACGAACAGCTGATCGCCATACATTTCGCGTAGGCGCCGCAACCCCGCACTGATCGCCGACTGGGTAACACCCAGGCGCAATGCCGCGCGGCTGGCGCTCGACTCGTCGTGCAGGGCTTCGAAGGTTTTCAGCAGGTTCAGGTCAACCTGGGCGATATTCATCTGGTTCATATCATTCAGCACTGAAGTAGGCTTTATTCATGATCCAGGCTGGCCGGAGAATGGGCAACCCCCTTATTCGGAGAGTTCGTCATGCCTGTTTCTACCGTGGCTGCTTTGCAAATTGGCGCCCTGCCGGGTGGCAAGGCGCAAACCCTGGCGCAAATCCTGACCTATGAGCAAGAAATCCTGCGCAGTGGCGCGCAATTGGTGGTGATGCCCGAGGCCTTGCTCGGCGGCTACCCCAAGGGCGAAAGCTTCGGCACGCAGTTGGGTTACCGCCTGCCGGAAGGCCGCGAAGCGTTTGCGCGGTATTTTGCCAATGCCATCGACGTGCCGGGCATCGAAACCGAAGCACTGGCCGGGTTGTCGGCCCGTACCGGCGCGAGCCTGGTACTCGGTGTGATTGAGCGCAGTGGCAGCACGCTGTATTGCACACTGTTGTATTTCGAGCCGTCGGGCGGTTTGGTCGCCAAGCACCGCAAGCTGATGCCCACCGGCACCGAACGGCTGATCTGGGGCAAGGGCGATGGCTCGACCTTGCCGGTGATCGATGCAGCGGTAGGCCGCATTGGCGGCGCAGTCTGCTGGGAAAACATGATGCCGTTGCTGCGCACGGCGATGTACGCCAAGGGCGTGGAGGTGTGGTGCGCGCCTACGGTGGATGAGCGCGAGATGTGGCAAGTGAGCATGCGCCATATTGCCCACGAAGGCCGCTGCTTTGTGGTGAGTGCCTGCCAAGTGCAGGCTTCGCCCGAGGCGTTGGGGGTGGAGGTTGCCAACTGGCCGTCAGACCGCGCCTTGATCGCGGGCGGCAGCGTGATCATCGGGCCGATGGGCGACATCCTGGCCGGGCCGTTGCTGGGCGGGGCGGGGTTATTGACCGCGCAGATCAACACCGATGACCTGGTGCGCGCACGGTACGACTATGACGTGGTGGGGCATTATGCGCGGCCGGACATATTTGAGCTGGTAGTGGATGAGCGTGCCAAACCGGGCGTGCGCTTCATCACCGACTAAAACCCGTCGAGCACGCTGGGCGCAGGCAAGCCCGCGCCCAGCGTAAATTTCAGCGTGCGCGCGCGTGGGCTTCAAGCCATTCCTCGCGGGTCATCTCCCATAACTCGCGTGGCAAAGTCCCTTCTACAAACGCCCCGTAATCCGTGCGGATCAAGCGCATGCCGGTGCGCTCGGAAATCCGCCGTGACCCTCGGTTAGGCCCAGCCTTGGGCACGCGCAGCAGCGGGCGTTTGAGGGTATCGAACCAGTATTCGGTCACCGCCGCACTGGCTTCGCTCATCAAGCCCAGGCCGTGCCATTGCGGGCCGAGCCAAAAGCCACGGTTGTTGTCGTGTTCGTCCATCAGGCTGATAGTACCGATCAGTTGCTCAGGCGCGCTGTTGAGGCGGATCGACCAGTGCCACTCCTTGCCACGGGCCATGGCGGGCAGGGCGTGCTGTTGCAGATAAGTACGCGCGCCGTCGGCCGGGTAGGGCCAGGGCACCAAGGCATTGAGGTAGCGCACCACGGCCCAATGCGGGAATTGCTGCTGGATACCGTCGGCGTCGTCCAGGGTGAGTGGGCGCAGGATCAGCCGTTCAGTGAGCAATGTCGGTTGCATGGCCTTTACCAGGTCGCCGTGTTTGGCAGGTCCAACGTGCCGCGCTCCACAAAGCGCAGGGTGCCGAACAGCCCACCGGCCAGTTTGCCACGCAGTACGTACGGCAAGTTGTTCAAGCTCTGGGTCTGGCTCAGCCCCAGCGTTTGGCGTAATACCGAAAATGCGGAAACGCTGACTGGCACCATCAGCACCGCTTCGGAAAAGCGTGCAATGGAACCGGATTGATCACTCACCCCCGACGCCAGCGGCCGACCATTGACGTCCAGGTCCAAGGCTACGCCGCTGTAGTCGATTGCCGTTTCATTGGGGTTCTGCACCCGTAGCTTCACGGCGAAGCGTACTTCCAGGTCCTGGCTTTGCAGCGGCTCGATGCCGACCACCGTAATGTTGAGCGGGTCGCGGTTTGGGAACAGCGCGCAGGCGCTCAAGGTAAGCAGCAGTAGCGATAGAACCATGAGCTTGCGCATTAACAGATGCTCCTATTTCGTGACGTCCGGATCCTGCATGACCTTGAGGGTAGAGGACTCCGGATCAAATTCATCTTCTTCCAGCTCTAAGAACTCTTCCGGCAGGAAAATGTTCAGCACGATTGCACAGAACGCCCCCACGGTGATCGGCGATTCGAAGATGTTGTGCAGCGCCTTGGGCAAGTCGCGCAATACCTCCGGCACGGCGGCGACCCCCAGGCCCATGCCCAGGGAAATCGCCACGATCAGCACATTGCGCCGATGCAGCCCGGCTTCGGCAAGAATCTTGATCCCGGCCACGGCAACGGTGCCGAACATGATCAGGGTGGCGCCGCCGAGTACCGGTTTGGGCATCAGTTGCAGCACGGCGCCGATCATCGGGAACAGCCCCAGCAGCACCAGCAGGCCGGCGATAAAGTACGCCACGTAGCGACTGGCCACGCCGGTCAGCTGAATCACGCCATTGTTTTGCGCGAAGGTCACCATCGGCAGGCTGTTGAACGTCGCGGCCATCGCCGAGTTGAGGCCGTCGGCCAGCAGGCCCGACTTGATTCGCTTGATGTAGAGCGGGCCTTTGACCGGTTGCTGGGAAATCATCGAGTTGGCCGTCAAGTCACCGGCGGCTTCCAATGGCGAAATCAGAAAAATCACCGCCACCGGTATAAACGCCACCCAGTCGAACGAGAACCCGTACTTGAACGGCACCGGCACGCTGATTAACGGCACCTGCGGCAGCGCCGCCATATCGACACGTCCCATCCACCAGGCCACCACGAAGCCCAGGGTCAGGCCGATCACGATCGAACCCAGGCGCAGGAACGGGTTACTGAAGCGGTTGAGCACCACGATGGTCAGCAGCACCAGCGCCGCCAGCCCCATATTGCTTGCCGCGCCCAGATCGCTGGAACCGAAGCCCCCCGCCATGTCGGTGACCGCCACCTTGATCAACGACAAACCCATCAAGGTGATGATGGTGCCCGTCACTACCGGGGTGATCAGTTTGCGCAGCTTGCCGATGAACTGGCTGAGCACCACTTCGATAAAGGCTGCGAAAAAGCAGATGCCAAAGATCGTCGAGAGGATTTCATCAGTACCGCCGCCTCGGGCCTTGACCATGAACCCGGCACTCAAAATAACGCTGATAAACGAAAAACTGGTGCCCTGCAGGCACAGCAGGCCGGAACCGATCGGCCCGAACGTGCGCGCTTGCACAAACGTCCCGAGCCCGGACACGAACAGCGCCATGCTCACCAGGTACGGCACCTCGCTTTCCAGCCCCAGCACGCCGCCGACGATCAACGTGGGGGTGATGATGCCGACGAAACTCGCGAGCACATGTTGCAGCGCAGCAAAAATCGCTGCGGTGAAGTGCGGGCGGTCTTCCAGGCCGTAGATCAGGTCGGATTTATAGCGGGGGCGGGGCGCTTGAGCGTCAGACAAAATGCGGGCTCGGGTCAGAAAAGGGACGCGAAGGATGCCAGAAAGTGTTGGCTGTCAGAAGTGTGAAAAAATATTTCGAAATGTGCCCATTAATTTCTCAAGTCCGCCGATAGCCTGAATAGGCCCACACATCAATGACAACAGTGGCGCTTAGTGGTCCGAGTGGTGCGTTGACACCCGCGGATCGTGTCGCCGCAGGGATGCGCGCAAACACCCCTTTTTGAGAGCACCCCTATGTCCCTTCGTAATCTGAATATTGCCCCTCGCGCGTTTCTCGGTTTTGCGTTCATTGCGTTGCTGGTAGTAATCCTTGGCGTGTTTGCCGTCAACCGCATGACGACAATCCGCCAGGCATCCGTGGACATGGGGGCCAACCAACTACCCAGTGTGAAATACCTCGGTAACCTCACAGAAAACGTTCTGCGCCTGCGCATTCTGTCCTTTCGGGTACTGATCAACCGCGAACCTGCGGCGCTCGAGGAAGCCAAGACGCGCATCGGCGTATTGATGGATAAGGTCAAGCAGGCTCAAAGCGCGTATTCGGTGATGCCGGCGGGTCCCGAGGAGGCGGCCTTGTACAAAACCTTCGCCGCGACCCTTGAGAGTTACTTCGCGGCTCAGGCCGAGATGCTGTCACTGTCCCAGCAAAACAACGTCGAGGCGATGCGCACCCTGATCAACACGCGTATCAAGAACGGTACCGACTTGATGGGCGAGCAACTCAACCAACTGATCGCGTTCAACGGCGCCGATGCCGACCAGGCCGGGCGTAATGCTGAGGCCAGTTACCAGCAAGGCGTGACCGGGATCATCATCGTTTCAGTCGCGGCGGCGTTGTTGACCGTGTTGCTGGCCTGGCTGTTGACGCGCAGCATTGTTACGCCGCTGCGCAAAGCGGTGGAAGTGGCGCAAACCATTGCCGGTGGCAACTTGACCAGCGTTATTGAAGACGATGGCAAGGACGAGCCGGCACGCTTGCTCAGTGCCCTGTCGGCCATGCAAACCAACCTGCGCCAAACCATCCAGCACATCGCCGGTTCCGCCACCCAGCTTGCCTCGGCAGCGGAAGAACTCAGCGCGGTCACCGAGGAAGCCTCCAAAGGCCTGCAACAGCAGAACAACGAAATCGACCAGGCCGCCACCGCCGTCAACGAAATGACCGCTGCCGTGGAAGAGGTGGCGCGCAACGCGGTGTCCACCTCCGAAGCCTCCAGCCAATCCAACCTGGCAGCGCGTGAAGGGCGTGATCGCGTGGTGGAAACCGTCGGCGCGATTCAAACCATGACTCAGGATGTACAAAACACCTCGGTCATGATCGAAGGCTTGGCCACTCAGGGCCGCGACATTGGCAAGGTCCTCGACGTGATACGCGCAATTGCCGAACAGACCAACCTGCTCGCGCTCAACGCAGCGATTGAGGCGGCCCGCGCCGGTGAAGCCGGCCGTGGGTTTGCGGTGGTGGCCGATGAAGTCCGCGCCTTGGCTCATCGCACCGCGCAGTCGACCCAGGAAATCGAAAAAATGGTCGCCGGTATCCAGAGCGGCACCGGTGACGCGGTACAGTCGATGCAGCAGAGCAACCAGCGCACCCACGCCACCCTGGAAATGGCCCGCGCCGCCGGTGTGGCGCTGGAGCAGATCACCCAATCCATCAGCCTGATCAATGAGCGCAACCTGGTGATCGCCAGCGCCTCGGAAGAGCAGGCGCAGGTGTCCCGTGAAGTCGACCGCAACCTGGTGAACATCCGCGACCTGGCGACTCAATCGGCGGCGGGCGCTAACCAGACCAGCGCGGCCAGCCACGAGCTGTCGCGCCTGGCGGTGGATTTGAACGGGATGGTCGCGCGTTTCGTGATCTGAGCCGAACGCGTGGGGAGCGCGCTGCTCCCCCGCATTTACACCTCGCTCACGTTGACCCAACGCGCCTCGCGCGCGGCCAGGCGAATCGCCGTCGCCAGCCGCTCGACCTCCCACGCCTGGTCAAAGTCGGTGCCATCAACGCCCTGACCCGCCAGCGCCATGTTCAATTCGTGTACTTCCAGCGTCTTCAACTCGTTGTAGCCCAATTGATGCCCGGCCGCCGGGCTGAACGCGGCATAGCCGGGCAGGGCGGGGCCCGCCAGCAACCGCTGGAAACCGTCCTGGCCGACACGGCACACTCGCAGCTCGTTCAAGCGCTCCTGATCGAACGCAAGGGTGCCTTTCGTACCGCTGATTTCGAAACTCAAGTGGTTTTTGTAGCCATGCTTGAGCCAACTGCTGCTCACGGTGCCACGGGCGCCGTTGGCAAAGCGCAGCAGCGCATGCACCTGGTCATCCACGGCAATCGCGCGGTTCGTCGGGCTGCCGGCGGTGGCGGGGCGTTGCGCGTGGACGGTGTGGGTGTCGGCGCACACGCTGAGCACATCGCCCACCAGGTAGCGCGCCATCGACAGCAGGTGGCTACCGAGGTCCGCCAGCGCACCACCGGCATGGTCCACTTCACACCGCCACGACCAGGGCGAGGCCGGGTCGGCCATGAAGTCTTCGCTGAACTCGCCCTGGAAGCTGATGATCTCGCCCAGCTCGCCATCGGCAATCATCTGCCTTGCCAGGCTGATCATCGGGTTGTGCTGATAGTTGTAGCCGACGCGCGTGACCACTCCGGCGGCACGGGCGGCGCGGCGCATCGCGTCGGCCTGCTCCAGGCTGACCGCCAGCGGCTTTTCGCAATACACCGCCTTGCCCGCCGCAATCGCGGCCATGGCCATGGGGTAATGCAGATGGTTGGGGGTGGTGATGGCCACCACGTCAACGCTGGGGTCGTTGATCAGCGCCTGCCAATCGCCATGGGCCTGGGCAAACCCCCACGCCGTCGCGCAACGCTGAGCGCGCGCGGTGTCGGCATCGGCCAGGGCCGCTAACGTGAGGCGTACCGGCAGTTCGAATACCGCCCGCGCATTATTGAACGCTAACGCATGGGCGCGCCCCATGAAGCCTGTGCCGATCAGGCCGATTCCGAGTTCACGCATAGCCGTGGTCCTTTGAATTATTGTTTTCAAGAACACCATTAATGGAATAAAAATTCACTAAATTCAATAGATGGAATAAAAATTCATTAATCAGCCTGGGGAATGCAGCGATATTCAGGCCACGACCAAACGCCGTCAGTTAACAAAAGATAACGTAGCGCCGATTGTCAGACGATTCGAAAGCCCGATAGGATGGCCCTTGCTTCCACCAGGCGCTCTAGAGTGCAGGTTTCAGAGCCCGGGAAGGCGAGACCACCTAACAATAATAAATGGGGAGAAAGGTCTATGAGTGAGCCTGTCATGGGTTGGGCTGTTTGCTGCCCGCGCGCCGCACGCAGGGTTGCGATGCTGGCCACAGCGCTCTCGCTGTTTGGAGTGTTATCGACTCCCACGTTCGCTGCCGGCGATACCCGTACGCAGCCGGTATTTGCGATTGAATCCCCCAAGGCCAGCAAAGGCCTGATGATCGATGTGGTCCATGCCGGCAAACGTCTGGTGGCGGTCGGTGATCGTGGGCACATCCTCTATTCCGATGACCAGGGCAGCACCTGGACCCAGGCCAAAGTCCCCACCCGGCAACTGCTCACGGCAGTGTATTTCGTCGACGATAAACGCGGCTGGGCGGTCGGCCATGATGCGCAGATTCTGGCAAGCGTCGACGGCGGCGCTAGCTGGACCCAGCAATTTCAGGACCTCAAGCGCGAAGCACCGTTGCTCGACGTGTGGTTCAAGGATGCCGAACACGGTATTGCCGTGGGCGCCTACGGTGCGTTGATTGAAACCACCGACGCTGGCAAACACTGGGAAGACGTCAGCGACCGTCTCGATAACGAAGACCAGTTCCACCTCAACGCCATCGCCCACATCAAGGACGCCGGGCTGTTTATCGTCGGCGAGCAGGGCAGCATGTTCCGCTCCAGCGACGACGGCCAGACCTGGGAGAAGCTCGAAGGCCCCTACGAGGGCTCGCTGTTCGGGGTGATCAGCACCGCCCAGCCGCAAACCCTGTTGGTCTATGGCCTGCGCGGCAACCTGTATCGCTCCACGGATTTCGGCATCACCTGGGAGCAAGTCCAATTGAATGCGGCGCGTGGCGCCCTGGAGTTCGGTTTGTCGGGCGCGAGTTTGCTCGATGACGGCTCGCTGGTCGTGGTCGGCAATGGCGGCAGCGTGGTGGTCAGTCACGATGATGGCCAGACCTTCAGCGTATTCAATCGCCCGGACCGCATCTCATTGTCGGCAGTCACTGCTGCAGGCAATGGCAACCTGATTCTGGTCGGGCAGGGCGGTGTACGCGTTGCTACGCCGGCCGGCGCTGAACTCGAAAAACAATAAGAAGGCGGGTAAAGAATGAGCAGTCATCACAACGATAAAGCGACCTTGCTTGAGCGCCTGATCTTCAACAATCGCCCGGCAGTCATCGTCATCTGCCTGCTGGTGAGTATTTTCCTGTTCTGGCAGGCGACGCTGATTCGCCCGTCGACCAGCTTTGAAAAGATGATCCCCCTCAAGCATCCCTTCATCGAAAAGATGATGGAGCACCGTAACGATCTGGCCAACCTGGGCAATACCGTGCGCATCTCGGTGGAGGCCAAGGACGGCGACATCTTCACCAAGGAGTACATGGAGACCCTGCGCCAGATCAACGACGAGGTGTTCTACATCTCCGGCGTTGACCGCTCGGGTCTAAAGTCGCTGTGGAGCCCCAGCGTACGCTGGACCGAAGTCACCGAAGAAGGCTTTGCCGGCGGTGAAGTGATCCCGCAAAGCTACAACGGCTCGCCGCAAAGCCTCGACCAGTTGCGCAACAATGTGCTCAAGTCCGGCCAGGTCGGGCGCCTGGTGGCCAACGACTTCAAGTCGAGCATCGTCGACATTCCGTTGCTGGAGTCCTACCCGGACCCGCAGGACCAGGGCAAATTGCTGGCCCTGGACTACCGCAAGTTCTCCCATGAACTCGAAGACAAGATCCGCGACAAGTTCGAAGCGCAGAACCCCAACGTCAAAATCCACATCGTCGGGTTTGCCAAGAAGGTCGGCGACCTGATTGATGGCCTGGTCATGGTGGTGATGTTCTTTGGTATCGCGTTCGTCATCACCCTGATTCTGCTGCTGTGGTTCACCAACTGCCTGCGCAGCACCGTCGCGGTGTTGAGCACGACGCTGGTGGCGGTGGTCTGGCAACTGGGGCTGATGCACTTTTTCGGTTTCGGCCTCGACCCATATTCGATGCTGGTGCCGTTCCTGATTTTCGCCATCGGTATTTCCCATGGCGTGCAGAAGATCAACGGTATTGCGCTGCAATCCAGTGAGGCGGACAACGCGCTGACCGCTGCGCGCCGCACGTTCCGGCAACTGTTCCTGCCGGGGATGATCGCGATTCTCGCCGACGCCGTGGGCTTTATCACACTGCTGATCATCGACATCGGTGTCATCCGCGAGCTGGCCATCGGCGCCTCCATCGGCGTGGCGGTGATCGTGTTCACCAACCTGATCCTGCTGCCGGTGGCGATCTCCTACGTCGGTATCAGCAAGCGTGCCATCGCCAAGAGCAAAAAGGACGCGCACCGCGAACACCCGTTCTGGCGCCTGCTGTCCAAATTCGCCAGCCCCAAGGTCGCGCCGGTGTCTGTGTTGCTCGCGTTGATCGCCTTCGGTGGCGGCCTCTGGTACAGCCAGAACCTCAAGATCGGCGATCTGGACCAGGGTGCACCGGAACTGCGCCCGGACTCGCGCTATAACAAGGACAACAATTTCATCATCAGCAACTACTCCACCAGCTCCGACGTGCTGGTGGTGATGGTCAAGACCAAGGCCGAAGGCTGTTCGCGCTATGAAGCCATGGCGCCCATCGACCAACTGATGTGGAAGATGCAGAACACTGAAGGCGTGCAGTCGGCGATCTCGCTGGTGACCGTGTCCAAGCAAATGATCAAGGGGATGAACGAGGGCAACCTCAAATGGGAAACCTTGTCGCGCAACCCTGACGTCCTGAACAACTCCATCGCCCGTGCCGATGGCTTGTACAACAACAATTGCTCGCTGGCGCCGGTGCTGGTGTTCCTCAACGACCACAAGGCCGAAACCCTCGACCGCGCGGTGCACGCCGTGCAGGACTTCGCCAAGGAGAACAACAAGGATGGCCTGGAATTTATCCTTGCCGCCGGTAACGCCGGGATCGAAGCCGCCACCAACGAAGTCATCAAAGAGTCGGAGCTGACCATTCTGATCCTGGTCTACCTGTGCGTGGCCACGATGTGCATGATCACCTTCCGCTCTTGGGCCGCCACCCTGTGCATCGTGTTGCCGCTGGTGCTGACCTCGGTGCTGGGCAACGCGCTGATGGCGTTCATGGGCATCGGCGTCAAGGTCGCGACCTTGCCGGTGGTGGCGCTGGGCGTGGGGATTGGCGTGGATTACGGCATCTACATCTACAGCCGTCTGGAAAGCTTCCTGCGTGCCGGCCTGCCGTTGCAAGAGGCTTACTACCAAACGCTCAAGTCCACCGGCAAAGCCGTGCTGTTCACCGGCCTGTGCCTGGCAATCGGCGTGTGCACCTGGATCTTCTCGGCCATCAAGTTCCAGGCCGACATGGGCCTGATGCTCACCTTCATGCTGCTGTGGAACATGTTCGGTGCCCTATGGCTGTTGCCGGCGCTCGCACGGTTCCTGATCAAGCCTGAAAAACTGGCCGGGCAGAAAGGCAACTCGTTGTTTGCGCATTAAGTGCCATTAATCAAAAGCCGCACAGTGTGCGGCTTTTTTTTTGCAGTGCTCAGCCTGTCAGTTTTACAGCTTCAGAAACAGCTTCTGATCCAACGGGGCGTTGATATCGGCGTTGATTATTTGCGCGACGACGCCGTTGCTTTTGGCTTCGGCAATCAAGTCTTTTTTGGTTTTGTAGCGTTGCGACGGGATTTTCAGATGCGCTGCTCTGTGATCATCCCGTGGCCAACCTTTCTGCGGGTAGTGGAAGTGGGCGTACCACACCACGTCGATCTTGCCTTTTTTACGCACCGCGTATTCGGTGAATACGTCGCCAGCTTTTGTGGGCACGTCCCGCCGTACCAGGTTGATATCGACAAACCCATGACGCCACAGGAAGTCGACATTTTCCGCTGTCGGCGGCTGAACCAGATAGCCATCTGCGGTGTGTTGTCGGGCCTTTTGCAGCATTTCATCTGCAGCGGTTCGCCAGCGCGCCACCAACTCGGCGGTTTCCGGCCTGCCACCATGGTTGGCCTCGGCCTGCCGTGCGGTCTCCTTGAGTTGGTTAGCCACGGTCTCCAGCATCTCGTACCAATCCAAAGGGGAGACGGTGTCGCGTCGCTGGGGGTCGTCAAGTTTCTTTTTTTGGAAAAGAATCGATTGCTCGCGTCGCGTCGCGGCATCTAACGACTTTTGCGCATCGCTCTTATAGCTCGCCAAGGGCTTCGGCGAAGCGGCGGGAGACGTTTGCGTGGGCTGGCCGCGGATGATTTTCACCCATCCGCGCTCCTTGGCGTGTTCACTGTAGCTTGCGATAGGTTGACCGCTTTGTGGGTCCAACACATCAATGATGTCGACGGTTCGGCCCGGCTCGGGCGCGCGTAATGTACCAATCAAGGTCTCTTTATGTTCGGTCTTGAACACGCGCTGGTTCTGCGGTTTGGCCCTTTGGTCACTGCGCGCGGGCGCAGCCGGAATCAGAAACTGCTCCTCTTTGACGACCTGTGCCAATTCGGCCTGTGCATCGGCGATGAATTCACTCAGTAAAGCAGTGAACCGCTGGTGGTAGTCCGCCCGAAAGAGCTGTGGATACTCTTCCTGCAAGACGAGGCTGTCGCTCAGGACCTGTTTGTATTTGGTGATAATGGTGTTTAGCGTCGCGTTCCGCTCGCCCAAGGTGAAGTCGTTGTATTGGCGTAGATCCTGGAGTGCTGAAGCTTCGGCTTTCAGATTGTCCTTTAAGAATCGCTCCATCTGACGGCGCGCGGCATCCTCTGGGAAGCGCGCACCCCATGTCGAGGTCAGTTGATGGAGAAACGATAGGTTGTTCAATTTCGTTGTAAGTTCATTGAGCGCGACAGTCGTGGTGTATCGCCTCTTGATGTAGCCCAACGCTTCCTTGTTGCCAAAAGGTGAATCGCTCTTCCACTCAGCCAACAGCGCGCCGACTGCCTGCCTCGACCGCAACAGTTGTTTATTGTTTTCATAGATTATTTTGTACGCTTCAGTCAATTGTTCGTAGGCTGGCTGTATGCCGCTATTGGCATGTGCTTCCAGCTCTGAGATTGAGGCGCCACGCACGCCGTACTGACGGGTGTCGTTAAACAGGCGAACGTAAAAGTTTTCTATTGCCGTCAAGGTGTGCAGCGTATTTTCGTACTCCACTGAACGGTTGTGCTTGAACTCCGATAGATCGTCTATCCCGCCCAACTTCCTCGGCGCAATGGTTTCAACAGTGGTTTTGCTGGCGGCCACAAGTGATTGCGTCAGGGGTTTGAGACGCTCAAGTTGTTGAGCAATCCTGTCCTTCAGCGCGTCGGTAATCTGCCGTTGCTGTGCATAAGGTTCGGCAAATCGAACGGCTGATGCCTCGGTGCTTGCCAGGTTGTAAAGGGTCTTGAGTTTCTTTCGGGCGCTTTCGTACTCGGTGAGGTCGGCCTCGATGTTTGCCATTGCAGTGTCATGTGTTTTTGAAACTTTCTTGCGCTCTTTCAGGTTGCGCCGATAGTCGGTCTCCGCCAGGCGCTTGGCTTGCATACTGTTCGCGAGTGAATCCAGTGGCCTGGCAGATTTTGGCATGCCGCCTCTGAGTTTGGGCGCCAGGTCAAAATGCCACTTACCCTGCGCGTCGCGTGTGATGGGCGGTGCTGTACGTGCCTTGTTGTGTTCATCGATGACGTAGGCGCCATCCAGGTCGTTTGCCACGCGGAACCAGTGATGGTCGATGTTGGCATAAAGCCGGTCATGAATGGTGTACAGGCCTTTTCTGGTGCCTTCGGCGATGGGCGATCCGGGATCCGTTGGCGCCGCTACTTTGAACGAGTCTATGTGCGCAAGCAGGCTTGGCGTTAACCCGCGTGGGCTCGATAATCGCACGTCAATGGCCGTGTTTTCGCCGCCAAAGCTGCCGGAGGCGGGCGCTGCCGGGGCCTGCCGGATGATGGCTTGGCGGGCAACGGGCTCATCGTCGTGACGGGGGCGTGGCCCGGCGCTGTCGGAATGGGCGTCTTGCTTGAATGGTTCAAAAGTGCGCGCGAGCTCGCCGGGCTCGGAGGCGGACGCGTGGCCCAGTGTCATGCCGAGGTTGACGAGCAGGTCGACCACCGCCGAAGACGGGTCCGGGTCGTTTGGTGTGGAAAGCCGCTTGATATCTTCTTCGCTGTTGGCCAGTTGCAGCAGCCAGCCCGCCATCGCCCCCGGCCCACGTAGCACCGGCAGCAGTGTGTTGAATAACAGCCAGCCAAGTTCCTTGTGCGAAGCCCAGCGGCTTTCCGCGTCGGAGGTGGATTGGCCTTCTGCCAGGGTGACCAGGCTGTCGGCATTGGTATGGAACCAGTGTTTCATCAGGTCGCCGTTGAGCACGTCCTGGCGTAGCGTGGTGGCGGTCGCATAACCGTCGACGGCAAGTGCGGTGGGGGTGGGCGTGGTGGGCGGGTCGAACTCATTGAATACCGAGTAGCGTGAAATATTGGGCGTTTGGAAGCCGCCGTTGCCATAGACTGCTCGGGCTTTGTCATCTTTCAGCCACGCCAGAATACTCTCCTGCAACGCGCCTGGCGTACGGATGGCCTCCAGCAGCGCGTCGCGGCTGGGGAACTCAAGCAGCGCCGGTTTCAGTAGGGGGCGATAGAGAATATGCGGGCCGCTGGTAGCGGCCAGCGGCTCGATCAGGAACATGTTTACGGCGACATCCGGTGTGGCCCCCGGCTTGCGCACAAAGGCCAGGGGCCGAACGGTAATCGCTTGGCCGTCCACCTGCTTGCTGCCTACGCCCGGGTGGGTAACCGCTTCGATAAAGCGATAACCCAGGTCGGTAATGCCAGCCTCGCCCTTGAGCTTGAGCTCCAGCGCCTGCATGGCGAGCTGGATCGGCACTTGCTCGATAAAGCGCGCGGTTCGGTCCCGAGCCGATGGGCTATCGCTTTGCAGCTCGCGGTTCAACAGTTGCGGGTAGTGGCTACCGATATCAACGCTGCTGACCAGGTTCTTGAGCATCTGCGGCATGTGCGGATCGCTGACCGGTTGCCCGCGCAGATAAACCTCCATCTGCCCCTTGGGCAAACCCGCGAGGTTGTTCAGGGCCATGTCGACCAGGCTCATCTTCTCCCGTTCGATGTAGCCGCTGCCCAAGTCACCCACGGCGACCTTGAACACCACTTCCAGATCCTGCGCGGTGTAGCCTTTACCTGCCAATTGCTGGTCCAGCTGTTGCCGGGCAAAAGTGCGGATATCGGGGATGCCGTCGAGGAAGGTGCGCCCGTTGTTGCGCTGTACGCTGCTGGCCAGTGCCAGTGAATGATGCCGGTAGGTATCGCGTTCTGCATCACTCGCGTGACTGAGCCATGCCGGTAGATTGTCACGCAGCCGCCCAAGCCTGGTAGCGTTGGGGGTATAGCTCCCTGCAAACCATGGGCTTGGGTCGCTGGCCCGGGAAAATACCTGGTCCAGTTCATCAAGCGTGCCCGATGCCGGCAGTCGAATGGACGCGACGTTTTCCAACATGGCATTCAGGAGGGTCGCGGCTTGTATATCGAAAATATTCGCGTCGGGCGCCTGACGCTTCCAATCAAGGCTATCGAAGACGAACGCCTTCTCCAGATTTCGCCCCCAGGCTTCGCCGAAGGCTTGCAAGGAGTCATACGCGGTTACCACTCCGGCAGGCGTCGCATGCAGGACCTGCGTCCGGCCGGCCACTTCTCGGGTGATCAGCAGGTCCGGGCTGAGCTGTGCGGATGCGCGATCGTCGTGGCGAACGGCGGCCTCAAGGATGAATACGCTGGCTGCCGTATCGCCTTTCGCGCGCACGCGTTGCGCTTGATTTGGGTAGCTGACGATTTGGTCAAGGGTGTCGCGTTGTTGCTCAGTCAGCCCGGGCTGTTTCAAGGCGGCGGTTCGTAGGGTGTCTCTGAGGGTGTCGCTGAGCCATAGCCATCGGTTGGTCTGTGCGTCGCCGGCACGTTGGGTGGTGTAGGCATTACCGGTGAAGTGACGAAGCAGTGCTTGCTCAAACCCACGCTTGAGGGCCGTACGCAGGCTGCGGATCGCCATCTCGATAGCCTGCATATCGATGCCGGGCACCAGTGCTCCCGCCAAGGGCGCCGGCTTGAGCGTATGACCGGTAGCTTGGTCGATCAACGTACAAGCAATGCCTGCTTTATCGGTAAAGTCCAGTTCGCCGTCGGTCGTCAGGTGCTTGAGTGCGACGTCCAGCAGGGGCGTCAGGCAATATTGGGGCGGATTGCTCGAGATGGGTTCGGCCAGCGCGGTGTATTCGAGGTCGAACGCCAACGTGGGGTAGAGGGTTTTGAGCGCCTCGCTGAGTAAACCTGACACAACGGAGCGCAGTGTGGGGCGCTCGGCGAACTGCTGGGCGACCCTATTGGCGGTCAGCTCGGGTGAGCTGGCGGCGTTAACCGGCGCGGGCATTGCAAGTGTGGCAGCCGGGGCCGCGGAGAGTCGCGCAGCGGTCAGCCCGGCTGCTCGGCTGCGTCTGCGCAGGGGGTGCTCGTACTCGGCCTGGGACGAGGTCCCGGAGCCACTCTCAATGGCTGCTTCACGGGCTTCACCCGGTTGGCTGGCACGAGGCGATGGCAATACAGGGCTCAAGGCGTAGTTGAACAGTGTTGGCGGGTGGTTTCCATGAATCATCGTGCAGCTTCCTTGTCGTTAAGATCTGGCTCGGTGTTGCGATTTAACCCTGGCCGCGCGAAGTGAGCAGGTGAGCGAAAGCTAACGATCGGTGCTTAGCCGTGAAATGAACAATGGGTAATAGCCTGTTTCCGAGGCCGCGCTATCCGCGCAAATCCTGATGGCGCCCAGGTCAGCAGGGGGCGCGGTAATTATGGCTGCATGTTAACGGGGCGAATCGATGAGCAGCGGGGTTTAGGTCGATGCAACAAATTGACCTATCATGACGTCTTTCCTTTTGATGATTGATGGTTATGACTGCCGACACCGCTACCTTGCTCGACGCGTTTAAAAACTGCCAGATGGTCGAAATCGACGGGCTGCACACGTTCGATTTCGGCCTGGACGAGCATCAATTGCTGATCCGTTGCATGGACGGTCGTGCCGAGAAACGCTGGAGTTTCAGCCTGGAGCAAGTCAAGGCGGCGGTGTTTGATCAAACGCTGCAAAGTTGGACCCTTACCGGTGACTCGGGCGAGCATCGCCTGGTCTGCATGAACGGCGTCACCGGCAATAATAACGACGAGGATGAAGCGGATGATGATGCGTAAATTCTGGCCCCTGCTGATGGCGGGGAGTGTGGGGGCGATGTCGGTGCACGCCGCGCCGGTCGACACCTATGAACTGCTGGTGGGCAGCTACACGGCCGGCACCAGCGAAGGCATCTACCGCCTGCAATTTGACAGCCGTACGGGCCAGTTCAGTGGCAAGCCGGTGCTCGCGGCCAAGGCGGCCAACCCTTCGTGGCTGACGGTTTCCAAAGACCAGAAGCACCTGTTTGTAGTCAACGAGAACGGCCCGGGCCAGAAAGACCCGGTCGGGCGCGTCAGCAGCTACAGCATTGACCCGCACAGTCACCAGCTCACCCTGATCAACCAGGTGCAGAGCCTGGGCAATGAGCCGACCCATTCCAGCCTGGCCGCTGATGGGCGCTACCTGTTCGTCGCCAACTATTCGGTGCTGGAAGACCCGGGCGGTAGCCTGGCGGTTCTGCCGGTCGATGCCAACGGCAAGCTGTCGGCACCGGTACAACTGAGCGGGCACCCGGCGAGCCGCGTCAACCCTGAGCGCCAGGCGTCCAACCATGTGCACTCGGTGGTGTCGTCGCCGGATGGCAAGTACGTGTATGTGCAGGACTTGGGGGCAGACAAGATTTTTGCCTACCGCTACGACCCACAGGCCAACCACGAACTGCCACTCACTGCGGCTACCCCGGCCTCCGTGCCACTGCCACCGGGCAGCGGCCCACGCCACTTGCTGTTCAGCGCGGATGGCAAGCATGCCTGGCTGACCACCGAGATGAGCGCTCAGGTGGCGGTGTTTGATTACAAGGACGGCACGCTCAGCCAAACCCAGCTGGTGGATTTCGCTGCGGGGCAGCCGGTGTCCGACAAGGCGGGCGCGGCATTGCACGCCTCAAGCGACGGCAAATTCCTTTACGTGAGCAACCGCGGCACCACCAACCAGGTCCTGGTATTCAGCATTGACCCGGCCACCGCGCACCTCAAGGAGTTGCAGCGCCGTTCGGTCGAAGGTGACCATCCGCGCGAGTTCAGCCTGGACCCGAGCGGCAAGTTCCTGCTGATCGCCAACCAGAAAAGCAACGAAATCGTGGTGGTCGAACGTGACCCCAAGACCGGCCTGCTGGGTAAAACCGTGCAGAAATTGCCGATCGATGCCCCCAGCGACCTCAAGTTCCTGGTGCGTCAATAAGCCACAGGCCCCGCAGTGCGGGGCCTGACTCTTTGTATTAATTCTATTAATAGCGGCTACTGTTTCAAAGCATTTCTAAGGCTCAGCCCTCGGGCGTAAGTTTGGTTTCAAGGCCTTCACCGGCCACCTAACCAAACGAACACAAGGGTTACCGACATGAACTTCAATCTCTTCTCGATCATCGCCGCTTCCGCTGTTTCCGCCACTGTGGCATTGCCTGCCGCCGCCAGCGTGGAAGTCTCCGGCAAAAAAACCAGCAGCAGCGCCTACACCCAGAAGTACCTGCAACAAAGCGCCAACTTCTACGCTGCACTGGATCACAAGATTCAACACTGAGCTTGAGCTGAGCGACGGTCAAATGTGGGAGCTGGCTTGCCTGCGATGAAATCAACTCGGTGTATCAGTTGGACCGAGTTGTCGGCATCGCAGGCAAGCCAGCTCCCACATTTGATTGTGTTGGGCTCAGGGTTTTGCCATCACCGCAATAAACAGCGGCGACTCCAGAAAGCGCTGTAGCCAGGCTTGTAACTGGCGATATGGCGTCCCGGCAAACCACTCGCGATCCACATGGGCAAACTGGCGCACAAACGGCGCCAGTGCCACATCGGCCAGGCTCAACTGCTCGGCCAGCAAGTAGTCATTTTCCGCCAACAAACCTTCCAGCGTCTGCAAAAACACCTCCCCCTCGGCCCGGTAATGTTCCATCGGCTGCTCCGGGTAGCGTTCGGCGTACTTGTATCGATTCAAGTGATGTTTGAACACCTGATCGTTCTCGGTAATCAGGTCCAGCACCCTCGGGTCGCCCTGGAGCAACCAGTCATCCGGATCATGCTGCGCCAACGCCCATTGCATGATTTCCAGACTTTCCTCGATCACCCGGCCACCCACGCTGAGAACCGGCACCGTGCCCTTGGGTGACAGCGCGAGCATCTCGGCCGGCTTGGCCTTGAGGCTTACCTCGACGATCTGCACAGGCACGCACGAGTATCGCAACGCCAGGCGCGCCCGCATCGCATACGGGCAGCGCCGAAACGAATACAGCAGCGCCTCGCTCACTTGACCTCCAGGGTGCTCAAACCATTGCCCTGGCGCTTGACCTGGATCTGCACCGGGATGCGTTCGTGCATTTCCTGCACGTGGGAGATCACCGCCACCTTGCGGCCCTGGGCCTGCAGGCCGTCCAAGGCGTCCATCGCCAATTGCAGCGACTCGGGGTCGAGGCTGCCAAAGCCCTCGTCGATAAACAGCGACTCGATTTTCAGCGTGCTCGACGCCATCGACGCCAGGCCCAACGCCAGCGCCAGCGACACCAGGAACGTTTCGCCACCCGACAACGAGTGCACCGAGCGCAATTCATCGCCCATCTCGGTGTCCATCACCAGCAAGCCGAGCATGCTGCCGCCACGCTTGAGCCGGTAACGGCGCACCAGCTGGCGCAGTTGCACGTTGGCGTGGTGCACCAGCAGGTCGAGGTTGTAGGCCTGGGCGATCTTGCGGAAGGTGTCGCCGGTGGCCGAACCGATCAGCGCATTCAGGCGTGCCCAGCGCTGCCACTCGTCATAGGCCTTGGCGATGTGCTCGGCCAGTACATGGTTGGCCTCCTGGCGGCGCTGGTCTTCGGACTGGCGCGCACGCAATTCCGCGCAGGTTTTTTCAGCGTCAGCCAATTGCTGATTGAGCGCAGCCAGGGCGGCGTCCAGTTGTTCGGCTGCCAGGTTGCCATTGTGCAACGCCTGGTGTTCGGCCAGGCGTTGCTCGCGCTCCTGCAGCAGCACCTTGGCTTGTTCGACGGCTTTTTCGCTGTGCTGCACCTGCTGGCGCAATGCGTTGACGTGGCTGTCATCAAAGGCCAGCAAGCGCGTGAGCCCGTCGTCATGCAGTTCCGGGTGCAAGGCACGCCATTCGCTCAGGCGTTCGCCCAGGGTGTGTTGCTCGGCGGCCAACGCCTGTTGGCGATCCTGCTGCGCCTTGAGGTCGGCAGCCAATTGAATCAGGGCGTTGCGGGTCTCTTGCAACTGGTGGTTGGCGTCGGTCTCGCTCTGGCGTGACTGGGCCACCGCTTGGTCCAGTTGCTGTTGCCACTGTTCGGCACTGCTGTGCTCGCCGAGCAGCGCGCGGAGCGTGTCCTGGGCGGCCTGTTGCCGAGCAGACAGCTCGGTGACCTGCTGGAGCAAGGCGTCCAGTTGCTGCTGGCGATGCTGCTGATGGGTGTGTTCTTTCTCGATGGCCTGCTGGCGCTCGTGCTGCTCGGCCAGTTCATCGCGCTGGTGGCCCAGTTGCTCAAGGCGTTGGCTGACGTGCTGGTCCAACTGCATAAACGTCGCCGCCGGTTCGCGACGCAGACCTTCGAGGGTTTCCGCAGGCAACAGGCTGGCGAAGGCATGGAGTTCTTCGTCGAGGCGTTCGCGGTCGTTGGACAGCTCGCGCTGCTGGTCCACCAGCAACTGGCGGGCTTGCTGGCTCGCGTCCTGGGCGGCTTGCAGTTGTTGCTGCAAGCGCCCGGCATTTTGCTGAAGGTTGAGCAGGGCGCCCTGGCGTTGTTCGTCCTGGCTGATACTTTGCGTCAGTTGCGCCAGTTGCTGGGCCAGCCAAGTGCTGCGTTTGGCGGCATCCTGATTGAACAACGAAGCGGCCAATGGGTGCGCTTGCAGGCTGGGTGTCAGGCCGTGTTGCTGGGTCGCCAGCAGCTCCTGCTGCTGCAGGAACTCTTTTTGCTGGGCAATCAGGCCGCCGACTTCGCCACGCAGCTCGGTGAGTTTTTCCTTGAGCGTGTCGACCGCTTTCTGCGCTGTCGCTTCTTCGTTTTCATCATGGCGGCCGAGGCTGTGCAGCAACGCTTCGGGCTGGTGATACGGGTGCTCATGGCTGCCGCACACCGGGCACGGTTGGTCATCCTGTAACTGCGCGCGCAACTCTTCGACGCTGGCACTGCGGGCCAGGCGCTGGCGTTCCAGCAGTTGCTTGGTCACCGTCAGGGTCTGTTCGGCCACCGTCAGTTCGGCCTTGGCCTGCAGGCCGATCTGGTTCAGGTGTTCGCGTTGCTGTTGGGCGTGCGCGAGCTTTTGCGTCAATGCAGCCGCCTGTTGGTCCAGCTGTTGCTGGCTGTCCCACAGGCGAGTGAGGTCTTCGAAGGCGCGCTGTTGCTTGCGGTTGTCTTGCAACAGGCTGGCGAGTAATTGAATCTGCTCGGCGACCGCCTGCGGCTCGGCACCGGCTTCCTGGTACAGCAGGTCCAGCGCGTCGCGTTGCTGGGCGAATGTTTCGGCAGCGCTGCTGGCGCGCTGTTCGAGTTGCGGCAGCTCGCTCTGGCCCTTGTTGAGGCGGTTGCCGATCAGCATCAGCTGTTGCAGGCGGTCGCGGTAGGCGCTCCAGGCGTCGCTCAACGGTGCCAGCGCGGCACTGCGCTCAAGCTCGGCCGCCAGGCGTTGCAGGCGCCCGGCCACTTGGGTTTGCTTCTCCTGCAACCCCGTGAGCAAGGCCTGGCCTTCCTGGCAGGCGCTTTCCTGTTGCTGTTTGTCGTCGCTGCGCTTGGCCAGGTCTTGGGTCAGGTGGGCGAGGGTGCTTTGTTGTTCGAACGCCTGACGCAACAAGGGCACGGCGTCGGCCTGCTGTTTCAGGGCGTCAGCCAAGGCGGCCTGGGCGGCGGACTGCTGCTGTTGCGCCTGCTCCTGACGCGCTTGCAGCGCGGTCTGCTGCTCAAGGTGCTGCTGAATCTGCACGGCGAGCGGCGCCAGCAACGTGGCGAGTTCAGCCTGGCGCGCAAACTGATGGCGCTGCGGTGCCAATTGCTCCAGGCGGCTCAGGTCCTGACGCTGTTGGCCCTGGCCTGCCCAATCCGCTTGCGCTCGTTGCAATTGCTCAGTTGCATCTTGTTGGCGCTCCTGCCACTCGCGCAACTCCTTGAGCCAGGTGTGCTGCAACTCCAACTGCTTGAGCTGGGCCTGTTGGGTCTTGAGCTGTTGCTGAGCCTCGGCCAACTGCTGGTCGAGTTCGGCGCGGGCTTCGGCGGGCAACGGCACCACGCCGGTCGCCTGGTCTTGCAGCTGTTTATGCGCGTCCTTGGCCTCCTTGGCCTTGTCGAAGGCGCGGCGGCCGAGCTGGGTGTAGAGCGCGGTGTCAGTGAGCTTTTCGAGCAGCTCGCTGCGCTCGTTATCGTTGGCCTTGAGGAAGGCACTGAATTCGCTCTGCGCCAGCAACACTGCACGGGTGAACTGTTCGAAATTCAGGCCCAGGGCCAGTTCCAGCTGGGTTTTGTATTCGGTCTTCTGGCTGGCCAGCAGTTGGTCGCTGTCGAGGTCGATCAGGCTCTGTCGGCTGTTCTGCAACTTGCCGCTGGCCTTGTCACGGGCGCGGTTGGCTTCCCAGCGCGCGCGGTAGCGACGGCCGCTGACGCCGACAAAATCCACCTCGGCATACCCACCGCCGGTGCCGCGCCGCAGCAGGGTGCGCGGGTCGCCGATGGAAATGTCGCTGTCGGCATCCGGCATTTTCGCCTGGCCGGTATCGCCAAGGCGCGGCACCGCGCCAAACAGCGCCAGGCACAAGGCATCCAGCAAGGTACTTTTGCCTGCGCCGGTCGGCCCGGTGATGGCGAACAACCCGGCGCTGGCCAAGGGCTCGGCGGTAAAGTCGATTTCAAACGGGCCCGCCAGTGAGGCGAGGTTTTTCAGGCGGATGGCGAGGATCTTCATGGCTGTTCGCCCTCCTGTTGCACTTCCTGGAGCAGCACGGCGAAGTCCTTCAAGGTTTGTTCATCCACTTCGCTGCCGTAGCTGTCCTGCCAGGCGCGGCTGAACAGTTCCTGGGGCGTGAGCTGGTCGAGTTCGATCAGGCGCTCGTCGTCAGTCTCGTCGCTGCCGCGTTTGCCGGCATATTCGGCGGCAATGCGCACCAGGCGAACGGCCTTGCCTTGCAAGGCGGTCTCGATTTGCTGGCGCAGGTCCGGTTGCGGCTCGTCGAGGCGCACGCGCACTTCCAGCCACGGGTGGCGCTGGGTTTCGGCGAGCAGGTCGATGTCGGGCAGGTCCGCCAATTGCTTGAGGATATCTGCCAGCGGCGCGGCTTCCAGGCGTTGCAGGTTGACCGAACGCGGAATCAGGCGTGGCTCGACACTCACCAGGCATTGGCCCTGAAAGGTCACATCGAGAATTTGGTGCTTGTAGCCGATTTCGGAAAACGACAAGGGAATCGGCGAGCCACTGTAGCGAATCCGTTCCTCACCATTCACCCGTTGCGGCTTGTGCAAATGGCCGAGGGCCACATAACTCACGCTGGCATCAAACAGGCTGGCGGGCAGCGCTTCGGCATTGCCGATGATCAGGCTGCGTTCGGAGTCTTCCGACACCGAACCACCCGCCATGTGGGCATGGCTGATGGTAATCAGCGCCTGGCCTTTTTTGCGTTTGGCATTGGCGGCGGCGATCAGCCATTCGTGCACCTGGCCAATGCCGCGCAAGTAATCATCGCCCAGGTGTGCGCCAGTGACTTCCGCCGGGCGCAAGAACGGCAGCGCCAGGCACCAGGCGGCGATCTTGCCTTTGGCGTCAGGCAGCGGGATCAGTAAACGCTCGGCATCCAGTTGGCCGTCATCCAGCCACAGCACTCGCCCCAGGGCATGCGTGCGCAAACGGCGCATCAACGGCGCCGGCAATTCGATACGCGAGCCGGAGTCGTGGTTGCCGGCGATCATCACAATCGTGAGTTTAGGGTTTTGTTCGTGGGCGCTGATGATGAAGTCATACAGGCGCTCCTGGGCCTTGAGCGGCGGGTTGACCGTGTCGAAGATATCCCCGGCGATCAGCAACACATCCGGCTGCTCGGCTTTTAATTGACCCAGCAGCCACTCGAGAAAACAGGCGTGTTCGAAGTCGCGTTCCTGGCCATGCAGGTTTTGGCCGAGGTGCCAGTCGGAGGTGTGGAACAGACGCAAGGCGAACTCCGTGGAGAAGATGAAAAGGAGGGGAGTTTACCTGTAAAAGCCCACACCGTGCCCGCGGCTGACCCAGATCAACTGTGGGAGCTGGCTTGCCTGCGATGGCATCACCTCGGTGTGACAGAAAGACCGAGGTGTCTGTATCGCAGGCAAGCCAGCGCCAACAGGGGTCATGCGGCGTGCAGGCAGTTCAGGGCGCGGTCGGCGAGGGCTCTGGCGCTGTTGATCAGGTGCTCGGTGGCGCCGGCGATGTGGCGTTGATCGCCGTTCAATCCTTGGCTGGAGACGGCTGCGGTGGCGGCTGCACAGCGTAGCAAGTCGCAGATTTGGGCGAGGGCGTCTTCGAAGCTGAGGTCGTGGTGCACGGTGAAGGACGGCGTTGAGTCGGGTTGTAGGTAGTGGCTCAGGGCGCGTTCGAAGATTTCTCGGTCGAGGGTGAAGCGGGGTGGGTCTGGGACGATTTTTTTCATGAATGATTTACCTACTGGGTTGGGCGCCTTTCTTTTGCCGATCTCACACGTCAAAAGGGTGGCAGCTATGTACGGGGTGAGATACCGGAACCAGTAGGTAGGAGCACCCGGCCAGACCGAAGTCTGCCCGCACACAGCCGCCATAGAGCATATTGCTCGTGGCGCCTAAAGGTTCACGGGATCTCACACCCGATCGCTGATATGCAGCGACGGAGCGAAGGCTAGCCAGTGGACTGAGCAGGCGCAAGGCCAAAGGATTGTCTAGGAAACTTCCCGCAAATTAAAGGGATATGGATTGCTGGCCTTTAACAATGCATGTCGATCAGGCGTTTAGGTAGATATGAGTACATATCCGTTGCTGCGGTAACGGCGGCTTAGGGTTCCGCTCTTACAGCGGGTCACTTTTTTACAAACGCCTAAAAAAGTAACCAAAAAACGCTTTGCCCCACCACTCGGTGCCTCGCCTAGGCTCGGCATGCCCTCACTCCGGCTTGAATCCGTGGGCCGCCGCAATGGGCCATCCCTGGCCCATTGCGGCTAACCCGGCGTCCTGCCGGGTTACCCACGGATTCAAGCCTGCGTTCGGCCAGCGTGGTTAACGGGGCCTGTCAGATCAAGATCAACAGCAGATCAAAAGCAGAGCACGGCGGCCTGACAGCCGACCTGAGTGGATGAAGCAAAAGCGGGGCAAAAGCACAGCAACAGCACTTTTACCGGATGAAATGAGTTCCAAATGTGGGAGCGGGCTTGCTCGCGAAAGCGGTGGGTCAGTCGGCTTATTTGTAACTGACCCACCGCTTTCGCGAGCAAGCCCGCTCCCACAATTTGACCGAGTTCAACTGCCAGGCCGTGGCGCTGTGCTTTTCTGTGGGAGCGGGCAAGCCCGGCTTCCAGACAAGCTCGCGCCCATAGAGGTTCTTTGGTGTGAGGCAGCCCGAGCGTTACTTGGGATACAAAGGCGGCAAGCTGGTGGTATCCGTCGCCGGGTCTTGTTCGCGTTCAGCGGTGGGAATGGCTTTTATCGCGCGCCATAGGTCTTCGCCCAGCCAATATTGGCCGCTCTCGCTGTACAGCGCGCCGTTCAGTCCATCCAGCGCATCTGACAACGGTACAAACCGCGCGGCCATATCCGCCAGGGTTTCCGGTTGTTGCCGCGCCCAGGCGTCGAGGGCCTGGCGTGTGGCTTGCGGGTCGTTGGCCTGGGTGGCGCGCTTGAGGTCGTCGAGCAGTGTGCGTGGGCTTGGGCCGGTTTGCGCGGCACGTTGCACCGCCGGTTGCCGACGTGCACGCCACCACAGGCCGAAACCCAGCAGTGTGGTGCACACAAAGATCAGGGTGCTCAGTTGCCACAGCCACAGGCGGTCGTCGTCCGGCGCAGTGATCACCGTCGGCGTGGCAGGGGTGTCCACCACCAGGCTAGGGTTGGTCGCCACTTGCAGGGTGCGCGCGGGCAGGCTGGTGCGTTCGAGGTGGTCCTCGTGGGTGTTCCACCACACCACTTCCACGGCCGGCAGTTCCATGGCGCCGGCGCGGGTCGGCACCAGGGCTTCGCGGTCTTCGCGGCTGCCTGTCAGGCCGTGGTCGTTGCTCTGGTTGGCGAGCACCGGTTGGTCGGGGTAGCGGCGCAGGCCGTTGATGTCGGTGCTGGGCAGCGCCGGCAGTTGCGCGCTGGAAAGGCCCTCGGCCTTGACCGTGAGGCTGCGGGTCAGGGAGTCGCCGACTTGCACGTGATCAGGCTCGGGGTTCCAGGCTTCGCTCAGGCTCAGGCTGCGCGCAGGCAACCACGGCGCATCGGCGGGGTAGAACTCCGGCTTGGGTTTGACCGTCAATGGCAACTCGGCCGAACTGACATGAATCAACTTGCCCGGCTTGGTGCCTTGCAGCGTGTTCTCTTGAGGCGGGCGCGACTCCACCAGGGTCGCACTGAAAGTCTGTGCCGGAATCATCAACGCGCCGCTGTGCTGCGGGTAGATCGCGTAGCGGGTTTCGATCACGCCATGGCGAATGCTGTTGATGACTTTCTCGTAGGTGCGCGACTCGCCCAACTGCTCGATGCGTGCATCGGGAATCTGCAGCGGGGTCAGGCTGCTATCGTCATACAGCGACACCGAATGATAAACGCGCACCGTCAACAGGGCCTGGGCCTGCACGTACACAGTGCTTTGGTCGAGGTTGGTTTCGATGAACACCGGGGCCAGTTCGGCGCTGGTGTTCTGGCTGGCGGTTTCGACCACTTGCAGGCTGATCGGCTGGGTCTTGAGCTCACCGACTTGCAGCGGCGGAATCACCACGGTGCCGTTTTCCTTGGGCAGCAGGGTGATGATCCAGCGCGTGGTGGCGTGGTTATCGCCGCCCAGGGTGGTGAGTTGGTTGATCTGGCGGGTGCCGCTGACTTCGAACTGTGCGTCGAGGGGCGACAGGTCGGGTTTGCCGAATTGGGTGACGTCGCTGGACTCCACCGTCAGTTCCACCGTTTCCCCGGAATTGACACGGCTGCGGTCGACGCTGGCGACGAGGTTCGCCGCCTGGGCGTGGCCTGCCGACAGCGCGAGCAGGAGCAGAAGGGTGGTGCGGCGGCTCATCGAGTCTTGTCCTGATGTTGTTGCTGTTCGTACCAGAATTTGCGGCGCAGCAGTTCGCCGGGGTTGTCCGGGATCTCCTGCAACCATTGCTCCAGAGCCTGACGGTGCTCGCCGTCGATGCTGGCATCGGCAGGGCGCAAGGGCGGGGTGGTGGTTTGCTCATCCCCTAACTCGCTGCCCGGTACGTCGTTGCCGCCGGCCTTGGGTGCAGTGCCCGGCGGGGTCTCGCCGGTGCCGGTTTCACCCTGGTGTTGGGGCGATTGCTCGCCACCTGTGGCACTTTGCCCGGCGTTGCCCGGTTGCGCAGTTTGGCCGGGTTGGGTGGTTTCGTCATCTTCGTTTTTTGCCGGCTTGGTCGGTTCGGGCTGTGCCTGTTGCTGCATCAGGCTTTCCACCAAGGCTTTGTTTTTCAGCGCCGGTTGCAGGTCAGGCTGGGCTTCCAGCGCCTGTTCGTAGGCGTCGATGGCCGCTTCCAGTTCGCCGGATTTGGCCAGGGCATTACCCCGATTGTAGTGGGCGTAGGCGTCATTGCCTTGGGCAAAACGCTTGATGGCCTCGGCATAGTTACCGGCCTCGTACAGCGCGACGCCTTGCCATTGCGGGTCCTCGAAGCGCTCGGCCGCTTCGGCGGGGCGCTTGTGCTTGAGCAGGTACTGGCCCTGCTGGTCGGGGCGCAGCCACAGGTCCTGAAGTTCAAAGGCGTAACTCGGTTGCGGCGCCCCCAGTAACAGCAAAGGCAAGCAAAACAGCCAGCCACGGCGCCCGGCGCAGGCGGCGAGCAGTAACAGCGGCAGGAGCAGCCAGTAACCCTGGTCGGCCCAGGCGTCGAGGTGCAGCAGTTGGCCATCGTTGCGCAGGGTTTGCGGGCCGTCGAGCAGGTTGAGTTGACGCAGGTCTTTGTCGTCCAGGCGTGCGGCGCGGTAACGGCCGCCCATTTCAGTGGCGAAGGCCTTGAGGGTCGGGCTGTCGAGGCGCGGCACCAGAATCGCGCCTTGGTCATCCTTGAGGAACTCGCCGCTTTCCTGTGTCACCGGTGTGCCTTCGCGGCTGCCGATGCCGAGGATCGACAGCGTCGGCGCCTGCGCACCTTGCAACTGCAGCCGAATGCCTTGGCGTTCCTGTTTCGACAGCGATGAGCCCACCAGCAGCAGGCGGCCCTGACCGAGGCCGCCCTGCTTGAGCAAACCCAGCGCCTTTGCCACTGCCAGGTCGGCGCGATGGCCGGGCTCGGGCATGATTGAAGGGCGCAAGGCTTCGAGCAGGTTACGGCTGGTGGCCAGGTCATCCGACAGCGGCACCAGGGTGTGGGCGCTGCCGGCATACACGACGATTGCGGTCGGCGCATTGTCGCGGGCTTGCAGCAAGTCATACAGCTTGCGCCGCGCTTGCTCCAGGCGATTGGGCGGGCTGTCGGTGGCGAGCATTTCCGGGGTCAATTCCAGCAACACCACGACCGGGTCGGAGGGTTTTTGGCTGGACTGTTCAACCCGTTGCCAGCTGGGCCCCAGCAACGCCAGCACAGCCAGTAGCCAGCCGACACCCAGCAGCACCCACGGCGATTTGCTTTCGCGACCGCTGCCACCACTGAGCAGCACCGCATGAAAGGCCGGTGGCAGGATCATCTGCCAACGCCCGGCGCGTTTTTGCCGGTGCCACAGTTGCCACAGCAGCCAGCCGAGCAGCGGCAGCAGCAATAGCCACCAGGGGCGGAACCAATGCGGCCAGAGGTCGATCATCGACGCCTCCGCAAACGCAGGCGTTTAAGGCGTTGGCGCCATTCGGGGTGCTGTTGCAGGAAAATGCCCTTGGTCGAGAGTTTATTGAAAAAGCGTTGCAGCGCGTTGTTGGGCCAGCGTTCCTGGACCACCAGCAACAGGCTCAGGATCAAGGCCAGGGCCAAGGGTGCACTGTAAAGCGCCTGGGACGGGCGGGCTTGTGTCGGTTGTTGGGCGACGGGCTCTAGCTGGTCGAGGGTGTCCTTGATTTTTTGCAGTTCGTCGCCGTCACGGGCGCGGAAGTAGCGGCCACCGGTCGCATCGGCAATCGCTTTCAGCGCGGGTTCGTCGAGGTCCAGGCTCGGGTTGACGCCCAGAATGCCCAGGGAGCCGGTTTGCTCGGGGTCGGCGCCAATGCCGATGGGGTAGATTTTCACGCCTTCTTCAGCGGCCAGGCGCGCGGCGGTCAACGGGTCGATTTGCCCGGCGTTGTTGGCGCCATCGGTGACCAGGATCAGCACGCGGCTTTGCGCCGGGCGCTGGCGCAGGCGTTTCAAGGCCAGGCCAATCGCATCACCAATGGCGGTGTTTTTGCCGGCGATGCCGATGCGCGCTTCGTCCAGCCAGGCGCGCACGGTGCGCCGGTCGAAGGTCAGCGGCGCTTGCAGGTAGGCCTGGCTGCCAAACAGGATCAGGCCGACGCGGTCACCTTCACGGCTTTCCAGGAAGTCGCCGAGCAGGTGTTGGACCAGGCTCAAGCGGCTGACCTCATCGTCTTGCCAGTGCATATCCGGGAAGTCCATGGAGCCGGACACGTCGACCGCCACCAGCAGGTCGCGGCCGCTGGCGGCAATCGGCAGGGGTTCGCCGAGCCATTCCGGGCGGGCGGCGGCGCTCAGCAGCAGCAGCCACAGCACCACGAAGGGCGCTTGCTGGCGCCAGCCCGGCAGGTTGACGCGCGCGCGACGGCGGGCCAGGCCTTCGAGGTCGGCCAGGTAGCTGACTTTCAAGGCGGGCTCGCCGCTGTCGGCCACGGGCAGGATCAGCCGCATCAGCCAGGGCAATGGCAACAGGGCAAAGATCCACGGCCAGGCGAACTCAAACATGTTTGCGAATCCAGGTGTCGACGGCTTGGGTCAGGCCGGCGATGGCCTTGTCGTCGAGTTTGCATTCGGGTTTGTAGGCGCCTTCCACCAGCACCATCCAGCGGGTCAGGCCGGCAGCAGGGCAGCGGTTGTCGAGGAACGCCAGCCATTTGCGGCCGTTGAGGGTGTGGCTCTTGCTGTAAGGGTAGTCGTTGCGGCACAGGCGCTTGAGCAAACCGTTGAGCTGTTGCAGCCAGGCGCCGGCGGGGGCTCCGTCGTAGGGTTTGGGCATGAGCGCCAGTTCTGCCAGGGCGGTGATGCGCAGCGGGTCCAGCGGTTGTTCGGCACGCGCCACCGGGCGGCGCGCAGGCAGGAAACGGCGCAGCCACCACAGCCCCCAGGCGCAGAGCGGAATCACCAGCAGCAACAGCCACCAGCCCGGCGCAGGAGGCCAGAAACCAATGGCCGGAGGGGCGATCAGGGGTTGCAGTTGGTCGAGGCTGCTCATTGCTTTTTAACCGGGCGTTGCGGGTTGAGGTATTCGCGCAGCTGCTCGACCATTTCGCTCTGGGTGCTCAAGGGCATCAATAGAATCCGCAGCTTCTGTGCGAGCAGTTCCCAGCGGGCGATGCGCGCTTCGGCCTGGGCCTTGTAAGCCTGGCGTAAGTCAAAGTTAAGCGTGTCCAGCTCCAACTGCGCGCCGCGCTCGGCAAAGCGCAACAACCCCGCAGCGGGCAGGGCGTGGTCCAGCGGGTCGGAGATCGGCAGCAACAACAGGTCGCAATGCCGTGACAGCAGGCTCAGCTGCTGTTCGGCACCTTCGGTGAGCGCGCGTTCATCGCAGATCACAATCACCAGGCTGCCCGGGCGCAACACTTCGCGACCACGCCGCAAGGCCATGCCGAGGGCGTCGGCTTCGGGGCGGCTTTCGGTGTTGAGGCTCTGATTGACCCGCACCAGGCGGTTAAGCAGTTGCAACAGGCTTTGTTTGCTGCGTCGGGGCTTGATTTCGTAGTGTTCGCTGTCGCCGAATACCAGCCCACCAACGCGGTCGTTATGCCCCAGAGCTGCCCAGCCGATCAGGCTGGCGGCTTGCGCGGCCAGTACCGACTTGAACATCTGGCCAGAGCCGAAAAACAGCCGGCAGCTTTGCTCGACCATGATGAAAATCGGCCGCTCGCGTTCTTCGTGGAACAGTTTGGTGTGCGGTTCCTGGGTACGCGCCGTCACACGCCAGTCTATGGTGCGCACATCGTCCCCGGCCTGGTACACGCGCACCTGGTCAAAATCCACGCCACGCCCACGTAACTTGGAGTGGTGCAGGCCGATCAAAGGGCTGCGCTGGCTCGGCGTGGAAAACAACTGCACTTCGCGCACACGGTGGCGCATCTCAATCAATTCGCTGAGTGTGACGCGGATTCCATCGCTGGCGTTCATGGGTTTCAAGCGACGGCAACGACGTCGAGAATGCGTTGCACCACGCGGTCCTGGTCAATGCCGGCCGCTTCGGCTTCGAACGACAAGATGATGCGGTGGCGCAGCACGTCGAACAGCACGGCCTGGATATCTTCCGGGCTGACGAAATCGCGGCCGGCCAGCCAGGCGTGGGCGCGGGCGCAGCGGTCCAGGGCGATAGAACCGCGCGGGCTGGCGCCGTAGGCGATCCACTCGGCCATTTCCGGGTCGAACTTGGCCGGCGTGCGCGTGGCCATCACCAGTTGCACCAGGTATTCCTCCACCGCATCGGCCATGTACAGGCCGAGGATTTCTTTGCGCGCGGCGAAAATCGCCTGCTGACTGACGCGGCGTTCGGGCTTGGTTTCACCGTTGAGCGCTTCGCCTCGGGCTTGTTGCAGGATGCGGCGCTCTACCGCTGCATCCGGGAAGCCGATCTTGACGTGCATCAGGAAGCGGTCGAGCTGGGCTTCGGGCAAGGGGTAGGTGCCTTCCTGCTCGATAGGGTTTTGCGTGGCCATCACCAGAAACAGCGGCGACAAGTCGTAGGTGCTGCGCCCGACGCTGACCTGACGCTCGGCCATGGCTTCGAGCAATGCCGACTGGACCTTGGCCGGCGCCCGGTTGATTTCGTCGGCCAGCACCAGGTTGTGGAAAATCGGCCCCTGCTGGAACACAAAGCTGCCGGTTTCCGGGCGATAGATCTCGGTGCCGGTGATGTCGGCAGGCAGCAGGTCGGGGGTGAACTGGATGCGATGGAACTGCGCCTCGATGCCTTCGGCCAACTCTTTGATGGCTTTGGTTTTGGCCAGGCCTGGTGCGCCTTCGACCAGCATATGGCCGTCGGCAAGCAGGGCGATCAGCAGGCGATCGATGAGTTTTTCCTGGCCGAGAATCTGCGTAGAAAGAAAGGTTCGCAGCGCGAGCAGCGCTTCACGATGTTCCATCGATGACGGTTCCTGGAGAGGTGAGCCTGGGCGTCGAGAAAAAACGCCGGGCCTGGGGCGCCTACTTTAATGCATCGAGGGGGGTGGCGACTAACGGCGTGACGGGTATTTTTGGCAAATCTTGTAGGAAATTTGTATGGGAACACGCTCAATGTGGGAGGGCCCCCTCCCACATTTGATCGTGGGTGCAGCTTAGATTCGGGCGAACGTACCCGTGCCCTTGAGGATGTTCTGCAAGGTTTCCTCAACTTCAGCCAAATCCGCCGCGGCGGTGCTGTGGATGATCTGCAACTGATCCTCGCCGCCCAGCGCGTCGGCATCGCCCGCCGCCAGTTCAATCAGCAACGTCGTGTCGCTCAGCGTGACCTTCAGCCCGTCCAGGGTCGACGGCTCGTAATCCCAGGTCAGTTCGACTTCATCTTCGTCCGGGTAACGGGTGAGCATGAACATCTCGCCGTTTTTACCGTGGCAGCACAGCATGGCCATGTTGTCTTCTTCGTCGTCGCACGGGGTGGCCATCAGCGCGTCGGTGTTCAGTTGCAGCATGGGAAATCCTGTTTGGGGGAGGGCGCAGCGGGGCAATTGTGCCATTGCGGCGAATTTTGTGCTGCATTCTGTGTCAGACCCAGGGTGTGACCTGACGGACTGTATCAGTCATTTTCGGTACTCGCGGGCCTGAAAATAGCCGGTTTTTCTGCGCAACAATACGGGTTGCTCAAGTCGCAACCCCAGGCCTGCGTACCGATGACCGAATATGTCGCAGCATCGCAAGCAGCCGTCTTCCTACACTCGTTAAGCTGCGCAACGGATGTGCCCTGTGCCGGGAGTCTGACCTGCCCGTCGTACCGTCGCCCAGCATGCGGCCTATCTTATGGGCGTTGTATGTGACCTCATTGTCTTGTCCAGCTTCACCCACCTGTCACCCTGATTCGTTTATGGTGCTATCAGCCGTATCGACGAACAGCGCTGACGGTCTCCCCGCAAGGGGATAACACGCGACGCTTCCATCAATAACAAGCCCAAGCGGAGTACCACAGATGGCGTTCTTCACCGCAGCCAGCAAGGCCGACTTCCAGCATCAACTGCAAGCGGCACTGGCGCAGCACATCAGTGAACAGGCACTGCCACAAGTGGCGCTGTTCGCTGAACAATTTTTCGGCATCATTTCCCTGGACGAACTGACCCAACGTCGTCTTTCCGACCTGGCTGGTTGCACCTTGTCTGCCTGGCGCCTGCTTGAGCGCTTTGATCACACCCAACCGCAAGTGCGGGTCTACAACCCCGATTACGAACGTCATGGCTGGCAGTCGACCCATACCGCCGTCGAAGTGCTGCACCATGACCTGCCCTTTCTGGTGGACTCGGTCCGTACCGAGCTGAACCGTCGCGGCTACAGCATCCACACCCTGCAGACCACCGTTCTCAGCGTGCGCCGTGGCAACAAGGGCGAGCTGCTGGAAATCCTGCCTAAGGGCACCCAGGGCGAAGGCATCCTGCAAGAATCGCTGATGTACCTGGAAATCGACCGCTGCGCCAATGCCGCCGAACTGAACGTGCTGAGCAAAGAGCTTGAGCAAGTGCTGGGCGAAGTGCGCGTGGCCGTGGCCGATTTCGAGCCGATGAAAGCCAAGGTCCAGGACCTGCTGGCCGGCATTGATGCGAGCCAGTTCAGCATCGACGGCGAAGAAAAAGCCGAGATCAAAAGCTTCCTGGAATGGCTGGTGGGCAACCACTTCACCTTCCTCGGCTATGAAGAGTTCGTGGTACGTGACGGGGCGGAGGGCGGTCATATCGAATATGACGCCAATTCCTTCCTCGGTCTGACCAAGCTGCTGCGTGCCGGCCTCACCGCCGAAGACCTGCGTATCGAAGACTACGCCGTGGCCTACCTGAACGAGCCGGTTGTGCTGTCGTTCGCCAAGGCCGCGCACCCAAGCCGCGTGCATCGCCCGGCTTATCCGGACTATGTGTCGATCCGCGAGATCAGCGCCGACGGCAAAGTCATCAAGGAACACCGCTTCATGGGCCTCTACACCTCTTCGGTGTACGGCGAAAGCGTGCGGGTGATTCCTTATATCCGCCGCAAGGTTGCGGAAATCGAACGCCGTTCGGGCTTCCAGGCCAAGGCTCACCTGGGCAAGGAACTGGCGCAAGTCGTTGAAGTGCTGCCGCGCGATGACCTGTTCCAGACCCCGGTCGACGAGCTGTTCAGCACCGTGATGTCGATCGTGCAGATCCAGGAACGCAACAAGATCCGCGTGTTCCTGCGCAAAGACCCCTACGGTCGTTTCTGCTACTGCCTGGCCTACGTGCCACGTGACATTTATTCCACCGAAGTGCGCCAGAAGATCCAGCAAGTGCTGATGGATCGCCTGAAAGCCTCGGACTGCGAGTTCTGGACCTTCTTCTCCGAATCCGTGCTGGCCCGTGTGCAACTGATTCTGCGGGTTGACCCGAAGAACCGCATCGCCATTGACCCGCTGCAACTCGAAAAAGAAGTGGTGCAGGCCTGCCGCAGCTGGCAGGACGACTACTCCAGCCTGGTCGTGGAAAGCTTCGGCGAAGCCCAAGGCACCAACGTGCTGGCGGATTTCCCGAAAGGCTTCCCCGCCGGTTACCGCGAGCGTTTTGCTGCGCATTCGGCAGTGGTCGATATGCAGCACCTGAACAGCCTGACCGAAGCCAACCCGCTGGTGATGAGCTTCTACCAACCGCTGGGTCAGGTCTCCGGCCAACGCGAGCTGCATTGCAAGCTCTACCACGCCGATACGCCGCTGGCGTTGTCGGACGTCTTGCCGATCCTGGAAAACCTCGGCCTGCGCGTGCTGGGTGAGTTCCCGTACCGCCTGCGCCATGCCAATGGCCGCGAGTTCTGGATCCATGACTTTGCGTTCATCGCCGCCGAAGGCGTGAACCTGGATATCCAGCAGCTCAACGACACCCTGCAGGACGCGTTCGTGCACATCGTTCACGGCGATGCCGAAAACGATGCGTTCAACCGCCTGGTGCTGACCGCCGGCCTGCCGTGGCGCGACGTGGCTTTGCTGCGTGCTTACGCGCGTTACCTCAAGCAGATCCGCCTGGGCTTCGACCTGGGTTACATCGCCAGCACCCTGAACAACCACACCGACATCGCCCGCGAGTTGACCCGGTTGTTCAAGACCCGCTTCTACCTGGCGCGCAAGCTCACCGCCGATGACCTGGAAGACAAGCAGCAACGTCTGGAACAAGCGATCCTCACCGCCCTGGACGACGTTCAGGTGCTCAACGAAGACCGCATCCTGCGTCGCTACCTGGACCTGATCAAGGCCACGCTGCGTACCAACTTCTACCAGACTGACGCCAACGGCCAGAACAAGTCGTACTTCAGCTTCAAGTTCGACCCGCGCGCCATTCCCGAGCTGCCCAAGCCGGTGCCGAAGTTTGAAATCTTCGTGTACTCGCCGCGTGTCGAAGGCGTGCACCTGCGCTTTGGTAACGTCGCGCGCGGCGGCCTGCGCTGGTCCGACCGTGAAGAGGATTACCGCACCGAAGTGCTCGGCCTGGTAAAAGCCCAGCAAGTGAAGAACTCAGTGATCGTGCCGGTGGGCGCCAAGGGCGGCTTCCTGCCACGACGCCTGCCATTGGGCGGCAGCCGGGACGAGATCGCGGCCGAGGGCATCGCCTGCTACCGCATCTTCATTTCCGGCCTGTTGGACATCACCGACAACCTGAAAGACGGCGCCCTGATGCCGCCGGTCAACGTGGTGCGGCATGACGACGATGACCCGTACCTGGTTGTGGCTGCGGACAAGGGCACTGCGACCTTCTCCGACATCGCCAACGGTATCGCCATCGACTACGGCTTCTGGCTGGGCGATGCGTTCGCGTCCGGTGGTTCTGCCGGTTACGACCACAAAAAAATGGGCATCACCGCCAAGGGCGCGTGGGTCGGTGTGCAGCGTCACTTCCGTGAGCGCGGCATCAACGTGCAGGAAGACAGCATCACGGTGGTGGGCGTCGGCGATATGGCCGGTGACGTGTTCGGTAACGGCCTGTTGATGTCCGACAAGCTGCAACTGGTCGCGGCCTTCAACCACTTGCACATCTTCATCGACCCGAACCCGAACCCGGCGACCAGCTTCGTCGAGCGTCAGCGCATGTTCGAGCTGCCGCGTTCGGCGTGGACCGACTACGACACCAGCATCATGTCCGAAGGCGGCGGTATCTTCTCGCGCAGCGCGAAGAGCATTGCCATCTCGCCACAGATGAAAGAACGCTTCGACATCCAGGCCGACAAGCTGACCCCGACCGAACTGCTGAATGCCTTGCTCAAGGCGCCAGTGGACCTGTTGTGGAACGGCGGCATCGGTACTTACGTCAAGGCCAGCACCGAAAGCCATGCCGACGTGGGCGACAAGGCCAACGACGCGCTGCGCGTCAACGGCAACGAGCTGCGCTGCAAGGTCGTGGGCGAGGGCGGTAACCTCGGCATGACGCAGCTGGGCCGTGTGGAATTCGGCCTCAATGGCGGCGGTTCCAACACCGACTTCATCGACAACGCCGGTGGCGTGGACTGCTCCGACCACGAAGTGAACATCAAGATCCTGCTCAACGAAGTGGTGCAGGCCGGTGACATGACCGACAAGCAGCGCAACCAGCTGCTGGCGAGCATGACCGACGAAGTCGGCAACCTGGTGTTGGGCAACAACTACAAGCAAACCCAGGCATTGTCGCTGGCCGCCCGTAAAGCCTACGAGCGCGCCGCTGAGTACAAGCGCCTGATGAGCGACCTGGAAGGCCGTGGCAAGCTGGACCGCGCCATCGAGTACCTGCCGACCGAGGAGCAGCTCTCCGAGCGCGCCGCGACCGGCAAGGGCCTGACCCGTCCGGAGCTGTCGGTGTTGATCTCCTACAGCAAGATCGACCTCAAGGAAGCACTGCTCAAGTCGCTGGTGCCGGATGACGACTACCTGACCCGTGACATGGAAACCGCGTTCCCACCGAGCCTGGTCGCCAAGTTCGGTGAGGCCATGCGTCGCCACCGCCTCAAGCGTGAGATCGTCAGCACCCAGATCGCCAACGACCTGGTGAACCACATGGGCATCACTTTCGTTCAACGACTCAAAGAGTCGACCGGCATGAGCCCGGCGAACGTAGCGGGCGCGTATGTGATTGTGCGTGACATCTTCCATCTCCCGCACTGGTTCCGTCAGATCGAAGCCCTGGACCACCAGGTCTCCGCCGACGTGCAATTGGAGCTGATGGACGAGCTGATGCGCCTGGGCCGCCGTGCTACGCGCTGGTTCCTGCGCAGCCGTCGCAACGAGCAGGACGCTGGCCGTGACACCGCGCATTTCGGTCCACACCTGGCCGCGCTGGGCCTCAAGCTCGACGAACTGCTGGAAGGCCCGACCCGCGAAGGCTGGCAGAACCGCTACCAGGCCTACACCGAAGCCGGCGTGCCGGAGTTGTTGGCGCGCATGGTTGCAGGCACGACTCACCTGTACACCTTGCTGCCGATCATCGAAGCCGCCGACGTCACCGGGCATGACGCCGCTGAAGTGGCCAAGGCCTACTTCGCCGTGGGCAGTGCCCTGGACTTGCCGTGGTACCTGCAGCAGATCAGCGATCTGCCGGTGGCCAACAACTGGCAGGCCCAGGCACGCGAAGCGTTCCGCGACGATGTGGACTGGCAGCAACGGGCGATCACCATCGCGGTCCTGCAAATGGCCGATGCGCCACAAGACATGGAAGCCCGCGTGGCCCTGTGGCTTGAGCAGCACCAGGACATGGCCGATCGCTGGCGTGCAATGATGGTGGAAATTCGTGCAGCGGTTGGCACGGACTACGCCATGTACGCGGTGGCTAACCGTGAGTTGTTGGACCTGGCATTGAGCGGCCAGTCGGTGCTCGCGCCGGCTTGATCCCGCGGTAAAACCAAAGCCCCCGTATCGTGAGATACGGGGGCTTTTTGTTGGCGGCCGATTTACCCAACACCTGGATTAATTGTGGGAGCAGGCAAGCCAGCTCCCACAGTGGTTTGCGCGCAAAAACTAGCGCGGCGTCGCGCTGGCGACACCCCGGCAAGCTCGGAGGATTTTGTTCAACCCGGTGTTGTTTTCTGGGAGTACGAACGTTGCGGTCAACGGCGCTGCACCTGCTGTGGCAGGTGCCAGCGACAGGGTCAGTGTTTGGCCCTGTGAAGCATCGCTGAGCCAGTAGGCTAATTCAGCGGGCGGAACAGCGGCGCTGAGCACAAAGAGTGTACCGATCTGGAAAGCCCCGCCGTCAGTCCAAACCCCATTTACCGGGAGTTCGATGCTTGCGCGTGTGCCGGTGGTAACACGCAACGGACCGTTTGCGCTGGCGTCTTTACCCTCAAACGGATCGCTGTCGAAACCGAGTGACTGCGGGGCGATCTGCAGCGCAAGGCTGGCCAGCGGGTTCTGCGGGTAACAGCTGATCTCCAGGCTGGCCTTGACGTGAAAGCCGCCGTAGGCGCTGACCCCGACGGTGCGTGCGGTGAGCTTCGGGCTGTCTGCGTAGGGTTGCTCGAGCAACCACACTGGGCGCGCTGGGGTGATGATCGCCGCGCCAAAACCTGACGCGTCGCCTGCCTGTGCGTCGGCATGAAGAGGTAGCGCGAAAAGGGCAGCGAACAAGGTAGAGGTGAAGGCTCGCATGGCAGTATTCATCCGTGTGTAAGGCGTTAGCTAAGGGATGAATGCATTCTGCCGCTCAGCCATAACCGATTATGTCGGCTTTTTCGCAAACGTATCGCGGTTCAGTAGCTTGGTTTCCAGGTGATCCAGATGCCGCGTCATCAGGCTGACTGCGCTGTGCGCATCCTGTTGCTCGACCGCGTCGACAATGGCTGCGTGCTCCTGCCACGCACAGTAAGTGCAGGCGTGCGCCTCATATTGGGCAATGATCAGCGAGGTTAGCGGCACCAGGCTGTTGAGAAACTGCGCCAGGGGCGCATTGCGCGCCATCGCGGCCAATTGCAGGTGGAACTCCCCGGACAGGCGAATCGCCGGCCCGCGTTGATCGCGATCGATGCACTCACGTTCGCGAGCGATCAGCTCACGCAAGTGGCGAACCTGCGTCGGTGTGGCGTGCGCACACGCCAGTTGCACCACGGTGATTTCCGTCAGGCGCCGCGCTTCCAGAATCTGTTGGGTTTGCAGGGCGTCCGGCGCGGCCACTTGGGCGCGCTGGTTGGGGCGCAGAATGATGACTTGCTGGTGCGACAGCTTTGCCAGTACCCGGCGAATCACACTGCGGCTGACACCAAACGTTTCGCCGAGGCTTTCTTCGGTAAAACGGCTGGCGGGGGCGATGCGTTGCTCCAGAATGGCGTCGAACAGGCGCGGGTAGATGTCTTCCACCGACGGCTTTTTACCGGCTACCAGGCGCATCGCGGGCAGGGCGGTGAAGACTGATTTGCGGTGCAGCGCGTGAGCGGTCATGGCCTGTCTCCAAAAAAGTCAGCTGCCCAGATGGTCGTCCGGGATGTTCAAGCGAATGCCCATGCGCAGGCCTTCCTGGAGGATGTGCCGACGCATTTCGGCACTCGCCAGGGCGCTGTTCTTGTTGCGGATCGCGCGCACCACGGCCTCGTTTTCCTGCAGACGTTCGGCCAGGTGTTCGGGTGAGTTACGCAACACCTGGGCGCTCTGCTTGAGGGCGTTGCTGGTCTGTTGCACCACGTTCTGGAAGATCGGGTTGGAGGTGAGGGCGAACAGTTCTTCGTGGAAGCCGATGTAGGCGTTCATGCCCGCTTCGGCATCGCCTGCATCCAGGGCTTCGCGCATGTCCATGAGCGTCAGGCGCAGTTGGCCGACTTCCTTGCTGCTGATGGACTGGGCGACCAGGCCGACGATGAAGGGCTCGAGGGTGTAGCGCAGTTGCAGAATGTCTTCGAGGCTGGCGTCCGCCACGGCGTCGCTCGATTGCGGTTCGCTGAGGCTGGTTTCCAGCACTACCACGCCCTTGCCCGGCATCGAACGCACCAGGCCGAGGGTTTCCAGGACGATCACGGCTTCACGCAGGCTCGGGCGGCTGATGCCCATCTGCTCGGCCAGTTCGCGCTGGCCGGGCAGCATTTCGCCACGCCGCCACTGGCCCCGCGCCAGGGCGGCGCGCAGCTTTTCGACGACTGAGTTGACGACGGTTGAGGTGCTGATCACGTCTACGTCTCCTTGATAGTGCAAATACGGTGGCCAAACTGGCGACGATCAAACTGTGGGAGCGGGCTTGCTCGCGACGGCGTTGTGTCAGCTAAATAATAGGCTGACTGACACTCCGTATTCGCGAGCAAGCCCGCTCCCCCAGTTGATCGGTCTCTCACATGGAATGGGTCAGAACTCCTGATGCGCCGGCAACACCGGCTTCTTGGTCTGAAAGGCATAGCCTTGCTCGCCGTGCAGCACCTTGTTGGCGCGCTGGATATCGATGTCTTTTTCCCAGCGTGCAATGGCCACGGTGGCGACACAGTTGCCGATCAGGTTGGTCAGCGCGCGGCCGATACCCATGAACCAGTCCACCGCCAGCACCAGCACCAGGCCCACCACCGGAATCGCCGGAATGGCCGTGAGGGTCGCCGCCAGAATCACCAGCGCCGAGCCTGGAATCCCATGGGCGCCTTTGGAGGTGATCAGTGACACCAGCAAAATGGTCAGCAGGTCGGTCATCGACAACGGCGTGCCGGTGGCATTGGCGATAAACACGATGGCCAGGGTCAGGTAGATCGAGAAGCCGTCGAGGTTGAACGAGTAGCCGGTGGGAATCACCAGGCCGACCGTCGAGCTGCCGATGCCCAGGTGTTCAAGCTTGCGCATGATCTGCGGCAGCACGGCGTCGGACGACGCGGTGCCCATCACGATCAGCAGCTCTTCGCGCAGGTACTTGAGCAGCGGCAGCATGCGCAGGCCGGACAGGCGCATCACCAGGCCCAGCACCAGCCCGACAAAGGCAAAGCAGGTCAGGTAGAACAAACCCACCAGGCTGCCCAGGTGTTGCAGCGAATCCAGGCCATAAGTGCTGGTGGTGAAGGCGATGGCACCGAACACGCCGATGGGCGCCAGGCGTACGATCATGCCCATGATGCGGAAGATGACGTGGCTCAGCTCGTTGATCAGCCGCGAGATCCCGGAAGCGGCTTCACCCACCAGGTTCAGCGCGCTGCCGAACAGCACCGAGAACAGCAGCACTTGCAGCACATTGTTGTCGGCGAAGGCGCCGATCACCGAGTTGGGAATCAGCTCCATCAGGAACTGGCTGGTGCCGCGGATATGTTGGCCCTTGTCGGCCAGTTCATTCAGGCCGGCCGAGGACAACTGCTCCAGGTGGATATTGGCGCCGGTGCCGATGCCGGTGCTGAAGGCCATGATCAGGCCGATCACCAGGGCGACGGTGGTCAGTACTTCAAAATAGATCACTGACTTGAGGCCGATGCGCCCGACTTTCTTCAAGTCACCGGCCCCGGAAATACCACTGACCACCACGCAAAACACGATCAGGCCAATCAGCATCTTGATCAGCTTGATAAAGCCGTCACCCAGGGGTTTGAGTTGTGAGGAGAATTCGGGGAGGGCGAGGCCGCAGACGATGCCGAGCATCAGGCCAATCACGACTTGCAGGAAAATCGAACGCGAGCACCATCTGAGCATGGGAGGGATCTCTATTCGGTGCCCTGGTGGTTCCAGGGCTTAATTGTTGTGGTCTTACCGGTAAGTCCAGTGCGCGGCCAGTCTACGCCCGGTTTTTTTGAAATCACAAGTAAATATTCGCGGCTTGACCGGTCCCGGTCTGACCAGTTGGTCGGTGATGGCGATGCTTGAGCGGTTGGCGGGTCGGAAAAATTTTCGCTTATCATCCACCGCTTGTTACGCGAGGTGATGGATGGACAAACCAGGACTGACCACGGATGCCACGGGGCTGACCCACTGCACCTGGCGCACAGCGGCGCCGGAGTACCCGCGTTACCACGATGATGAATGGGGCGTGCCTGTCGCCGACGATACCCAGCTGTACGAGAAGATTTGCCTGGAAGGTTTTCAGGCGGGCATGGCCTGGATCACCATTTTGCGCAAGCGCGCGCAGTTCCGCGCCGCGTTTGACGGCTTTGACTTTCGCCGTGTGGCGCAATACACCGAGGCCGACATCGTGCGGCTGCTGAATGACCCGGGCATTGTGCGCAACCGCGCGAAGATCGTCTCGACCATCAACAATGCGCGCAGAGCGTGTGAACTGGTGGAGGAAACCGGCTCGCTGGCGCGCTGGCTGTGGGCATTTGAACCGGCTGATGAGGAGCGCCCACCGGTGGTGGACATGGCGTACTGGACAGGCAACCCGACATCACCGGCGTCGGTGCGTTTGTCGAAAGCCTTGAAGAAGCGCGGCTGGACCTTTGTCGGCCCGACCACGATGTATGCGCTGATGCAGGCCATGGGCATGGTCAATGACCACTTGGAAGGGTGTGCCTGCCGACCTCGCATCGAAGCGCTACGCCAGCAGTTCACACGCCCCTGAATCAACCGGCTTCAAGCTCGTGCATGATCGCGCTGTGCCGGTCAATCCAATGGCTGGCACGCCGCTGTCGCGGGCGTGCCAGCCCTCCTGGGGAGTTGGGTGGTTCCGGGCGGTCAGGACAGGAAACCACCGTCCACATTCAGTGATACGCCGGTGGTGTAGCTGGAGGCATCGCTGGCCAGGAACAGCACTGCGCCGGCCATTTCGCTCGGGTCCGCCACGCGCTTGAGCGGGATCTGCGCCAGGGCCATTTTCAGGATCGCGTCGTTCTTCACCAGCGCCGAGGCGAACTTGGTGTCGGTCAGGCCGGGCAGCAGGGCGTTGCAACGGATGCCGAATTCGGCGCATTCCTTGGCGAACACCTTGGTCATGTTGATCACCGCGGCCTTGGTCACCGAGTAGATACCCTGGAATACGCCTGGGGAAATACCATTGATCGACGCCACGTTGATGATGCTGCCGCCGCCGTTAGCGCGCATCAGCTTGCCGGCTTCCACAGACATGAAGAAGTAGCCGCGAATGTTGACGTCAACCGTCTTCTGGAACGCGCCGAGGTCGGTGTCGAGCACGTTGCAGAACTGCGGGTTGGTCGCAGCATTGTTGACCAGGATATCCAGGCGCCCGAACTGTTCGCGGATACCGGCGAACACCTCGGTGATCTGTTCCATTTCGCCGATATGGCAGGCCACGGCCGTGGCCTTGCCGCCTGCGGCGATGATCGCATCGGCCACGTGCTGGCAGCCTTCCAGTTTGCGGCTGGAGACGATGACATGGGCGCCTTGCTGGGCGAGGAGCTTGGCGATGGCTTCACCGATACCGCGGCTGGCGCCGGAAACAAACGCAATCTTGCCGTCGAGGTCGAACAGGTGAGTCTTGGACATAAGGTTTCCTTCAGAGGGCGGATTTGTCGATGACATTCAGGCTCATTTGCTCCAGCAGCTTGTTCATATGAATGAACTGCGCAAAGCGTTTGTCCTGGGTTTGGCCGTGGAAAAAACGGTAATAGATCTGCTGCACGATACCGGCCAGACGGAACAGGCCGTAGGTGTAGTAGAAATCGAAATTGTCGATCCGGATGCCGGCGCGCTCGGCGTAGTAATCGACGAACTGACGGCGCGTGAGCATGCCGGGTGCGTTGCTCGGCTGGCGGCGCATCAGTTGCACGGGCGCCGGGTCAGCGGCTTCGATCCAGTAGGCGAGGGTGTTGCCCAAATCCATCAGCGGGTCGCCCAACGTGGTCAGTTCCCAGTCGAGCACGCCGATGATTTGCATCGGGTTGTCGGGGTCGAGGATCACATTGTCGAAGCGGTAGTCGTTGTGCACGATGCTGGAGGTGGGGTGGTCGGCCGGCATCTTGTCGTTGAGCCATGCACGCACCGCTTCCCAGCTTGGGGCATCGGGGGTCAGGGCTTTTTCGTAGCGGTCGCTCCAGCCGCGAATCTGGCGCTCTACGTAGCCTTCAGGCTTGCCCAGGTCGGCCAGGCCGCAGGCGCTGTAATCGACCTGGTGCAGTTCAACGAACTTGTCGATAAAGCTTTTGCACAGGGCTTCGGTCCTGGCCGCATCCAGGCCCAGCTCAGGCGGCAGGTCGGAGCGCAGAATAATCCCGTTGACCCGTTCCATTACATAGAACTCGGCGCCGATCACCGACTCATCGGTGCAATGCACATAGGCTTTGGGGCAATAGGGAAAGCCGTCTTTCAGCTGGTTGAGAATGCGGTACTCGCGGCCCATGTCATGGGCAGACTTGGCCTTGTGGCCAAACGGCGGGCGCCGCAGCACGAATTCCTGGCCTGGGTATTCGAGCAGGTAAGTCAGGTTCGACGCGCCACCGGGGAACTGGCTGATGTTAACCGCGCCGCTCAAGCCCGGAATGTGGGCCTTGAGGTAGGGATCGATCAGGCTGGCATCAAGTTCTTCGCCTGGGCGAATCTGGGTCGATTGGTCGTTAAGCGCCATGCTTATCCCTTCTGCTTATTCTAAAGGCCTTGGACTATTGGCTAATCTAATGCGCACCGCCGCCCAGCGACAAGGTCGGGGCGGCTTAATAGGTTAGCGTGTTGGATGATGATCAGCGGGCTTGATGTGTTCAAATCACCAGCATCGCCCGGCCACCGGGGTTGCAGGACAGGTTGGCACCTATTTCGACTTTTGCCAGGTCGATGCCCAGGCCGGCGAGCAGGCTGTTGACCAGTGGGTCGAGCAATGGGCTGAGCACGCTTGAAATGACACCGCTGAGCAGGTTCAGCACCTCGGTCAGTATGCCGACCACCAGGCCGAGCACTAAGCCTAGCAACCCGTCGAGCGTCGGTGTGTGGCTGGTTAACCGGATACCGTTGAGGGTGTTGCTCAGGCTGCCGATGACGTTAGTGGAACTGAAGCTGTAATAGCTCGGCGGCTGCTTCACCTCCGCAGGCGCCACGTAGACATGGTCGCGGGTGGTCTTGGCCACGCTGCTGTCGACCCTCAGGCTGAGGCCGCCGACTGCGTAGGGTTGCCTGGGCTCGCACACGCCCCGGCTGCATTTTTTGACGCCGAGGTCGAGCAGCGCAAAGTCGTCGACTTTGAGGGTTTCGGTGGAGGAGAACAGGTTTTTCGGATCTATCTGGCCCACCATCAATCTCACCGCCGACGTGCTGCCTGTCACGGCCAATGATTTGTCGGCGGGGCCGTTGCAGCGGTAGCCGGTGACGTAACTGCTCCCGCTGGCAGCTTCGAGGGCGATGTCGATTTGCGTGCCCGGCACCGGATCGAGTGAGCTGCCCAGCAGCAAGCCCACCACATCGGTGACCAGACCGATCACTTTGTTGAGCACGTCGATGACGGGCAACTTCAAGGAAATCCAGGTGCGGACTTGCGCGGTCCGCACAAAAATCGGCTGGGTGTCGATCAACTGCGGGTTGCCAATCGCAGAAATTTGCGCGGGTTCGATGACACGTGTCTTCACCGTGATATTCAGCAGCCCCAGTACGTCCACCGGCAACTCGACGGCCACCGCGCTGGCTTTGTTGGACAGCTGCACAAAACCCTGAATCAGGTTGAACAGTTGCAGGTTGACGTCCAGGGCGCTCTTGTCCGTGCCGTTTTGTATATTGATCAGGTCGCCCAGGTGCAGGATCTGCGTGCCTGGGGCAATCAGTTTGATTGCTTCGAGGTTATTGATCACCACCTGGACTGCATTACCGCCCAGCTTGAGCACATCGATGGCGGCCTGGATCAACTGGCCGACGGTCGCGTCGGTCTTGAGCAACTGGTCGTAGTTGCCGGCGCTGACGTTGAGGCGGATGGCCAACGCGTCCAGATAGCTGAGCAAGCTGATGTCGGTGTTGATCAAGCCTTTCCAGCCCACTGCATCGATCTGCAATTTGCCCCCCAGCAAGCCGCCGATCAAGCCGTTGAGTGCCGCCGATTTGGTGCTGTCCACCGTCAACAAGGTACTGCGAACGGTCAGCGTCGCCACAGGCGGCGCGGGTGCGGCGGCGACCGCCGTGGCGCTCAAAAGCGAGGTCTGGCTGAGGGTTCGCGCCGAGAATAATGTGTGGATGGCGTCGCCGATGCTGGTGGCGACGCGATGGGTGGCGATGACCCGGATGGCGTCGGCCTTGGTGGGGTCGGCGCTGAAGGTGCGCATGAAGTCTGCCCCTGTGGCCAGGGTGCCGCAGGCGATTGCCAGCGTGCGATCGGCATCGACCTTGAAGTTGTTGCGTTCCGCGCTTTGCGTGGCAAATTGCGCGGCATTGTTATTCGGCGCAGCGCAGGTGCCGCCGCGGCTCACCGCTTCCAGTGCCGCGGTATCGGCCACACGTTGTAACTTGCGCTTCTCCAGGTACAAACGACCGCTGTCGACCACCAGCAACACAAACAACAATGCGATCCCAAGGGTCACTGCGCCCACCAGACCGATGGCCCCGCGTTGGCGGGCCGGGCCGAGTCCATGGCCAAACATTGTGCGTTCCTTCGCCGGTCATGCACCGACGTCCTGAGCATCCCCGCCAACAGTGTAGTCAGGTTTTGCGCAGGCGCTGGCTAATCGCTACTAGTTGCGTGGTGGCAAGGTAACGGGGGTCAGCACGGGGCGGCCCGCGAAGTATTCCACCAGGTTGTCGGCCACGCGCTGCACGGTGTCATGGGCCGCTTCCGGCGACAGCCCGGCCACATGGGAGGTGAGCACGGTGTTGCTCAGGCGTTTGAGGGCGTCGGGCACTTTTGGCTCATCGTCAAACACGTCTAGCGCGGCGCCGCCGATACGCCGCTGCTCCAGGGCGGCCACCAGGTCTGCGGTCACGACCACACTGCCGCGCCCGATGTTCACCAGGTAACCGTGCGGGCCGAGGGCGTCCAGGGCGTGGCGATCAATCAGGTGACGGGTGCTTGCGCCGCCGGGTGTCGCCAGGATCAGGAAGTCCGATGTGCGCGCAAGCTCCACGGCCGTTGCGCAATAGGTGTAGTCGACGTCATCGCGGGGCTGGCGGTTGTGGTAACTCACCTCCATGCCGAACCCGAGGGCGGCGCGCTTGGCGATTTCCATGCCCACCGCGCCAAGGCCGAGAATGCCCAGGTGTTTGCCGCCCAGGGAAGGGCGCATCACCTTCGGCCATTCGCTGCGCCGCACAGCGGCATCCGTTTGCGGAATGCCGCGCACCAGCGAGAGCAGCAACGCCATGGCGTGGTCGGCCACCGACGGTGCGTTCACGCCCGCGCCGTTGGTCACAACAATCCCGCGATTGCTCGCCGCCTGCAGGTCCACATGCTCGTAGCCGGCGCCGATCACGCAGATGATCTCCAGCAGCGGCAGCGCAGCGATTTCCTCGGCATACAAGCCCAACGGCCCACGGGTCAGCACCGCCTTGATCTGCCCACCATGAGCCTTGATCGCCTGGGCGCGCTCGGCTGGCGTCGGCGCCAGAATCACATGAAAGTCGTTGCTCTCAATGATTTGCAGGTATTCGTTTATGGTTTCAACCAGGACCAGAACAGTGGTGGGCATCGGAAGGCTCTTCCTGAAGGGTTTGAGAGGATAAGTATGCGCGATTTGTAAGACAGAACGTTTTGTTCAGTCACAAAAAATCCCGCCTTGGTATCACTGGAACTCAATAGTCTGCGCTGTCACCCGCTTCACGAATGCCCCGGCCAAGGTCGCATTGTGATGCGCGATGATCGCCTCGGCCGACAACGCCGGCGTGTCCATGCAAGTATGGCCGTCCTGCGGCAATACCACCGAAAACCCCAGCTCCGCCGCCACTCGGCAAGTGGTGTCGATGCAGAACTGGGTCTTCATCCCGACAATCACCAGCTCATTGACCTGCGCGGCGGCCAACTGATTCGCCAGATCGGTCCCCAGGAAGCAACTGGGCCGGGTTTTATTGAACAGGTGGTCGCGCGCTTCGTCGACGTCCAGGCCGTGCCACAGCTGCCAGAGCGGACTGCCGGCTTCAATCGGCGAGCCTGCCGGGCCAGTGTGCCGGGCAACAAAGATCGCTGCGTTGGCGCTGCGGGCGCGATGAATAAGGTGGTTGATGGTGTCGAGCACCCGTTCGCGCTCGAAGGGTTTCTCCGGCCCATCGTATAAACCGGTTTGCATATCGATAATCAGCAGGGCGTTTGCCATGGTCTTGCTCCTTGCAGTGGCCAGCGGGCGGAGCAATAAAAAGGCCCCGTCCATTACTGGCGGGGCCTTGGGTTGTTTCTGGGGGGCTCTAGTTCACGCACCCACAGCAACCGCACGACCCGCCATAAGCGGTCGTGGTGGTGCTGGTGAGGGGGCGATGAGTAAAGTTCATGGCCCGATCATGCTGGCGTGTGCGCGCGACTGTCAACGGGGGCGTCGAGTCTTTTGGCACGCTAATGGGGGTTTTTACGGCGTTAAGCAAGTCATCTGTCGCACGAGGCAGAGCCGTCCAGCCGTGAGAACGCCTATTGCGTCGCGTCAGCCTGCCGCGCCTTGAGTTGCGCTGCCTGTGCTATCGGCATGAAATCATAGGTGGGGAAAAATTCTGTGTTGTAAACGCCCCAGGCGGTGTTTTCGATTGCTAAATTGACCTCAGCCAAGCGCGAGGCCGGAAGGCGCAGGACGATGACCTGTCCGATGCCCATGGTGATATTCCAACTGACGACTTCCACGCCGGCGGGCGGGAATACCTTGTGAAATTCCTGCTGGGCCAGTTGCGTCTTCAACGCACTTAACGGGCGTGACTGGTCGTGTTTAAGGAAGACGGTCAACATGACGGCGTTGTCGGCCGTGGCGGCAATGTGTTTGGTGCTGGAAGTTGTCCCGGTTTGTGCGATGACCATGCCTGGAAGCAGGAGGGCCGTAAGCAGAGCAGGTAATAACAGTGACTTGCCGGGTATGTGCATGTTCATGGTTGGGTACCTTGTTTGTTGTTTTTATAGAACGAGTTAGTCCGGTATTTCAATGCGGCGCGTGAAGTTGGTTAGTTGGACATGGCTGTCTTTAGGGGCCCTTTGTAAGGGGCGTGCACCACATATATGCGAACCGTCGGCTGGTTGGCTACGCTGTCGCGTGGTACTTCCCGAGAGTAGGTGAATTCGCTGTTGTCCAGCTTTTCCAGGCGCCTGACAACCGTTCTGACAGGTCCCACGTCAGGCACCAGAATGTGGGTTTTCCTGTCGCCCGTGATCAGGAAATACCCGCCACCGCCATCCGCGTATTTTGATCGACCGGTCTCGGTGTAAAAGAACTCATAGCGATTTCGTTGAGCGTCCCACATCGATATGCCGACCACGCCGGGGTAGTTTGCCTTGACGTCTTTATCCGGTTCCCCCTCGATATAGACCTTGGTGGTTAACCATTGAGGCGAGGACGCCAGTGCGCGGATATCCCGTTCAGGCTCTACTGGTTGTGCATGACTATTGGGCGGGTTGAATATCCCTGCCAGAAGCAGACCGGCAAATACGACAGTGAGTCTTCGCATATATACCCCCAGTGAACTCAATAAGTGTTTACCTCAAGTGCGTGGCGGATAGTAGGTTGGCGGGTTGAGTTTGCTCAATGGCTATGAATGTTCCTGTAACAGTTAAAGTGGTGTTTTAGTGAAAATATAATTTAGATGCGGGCAGTGTCTTGTCGTGCTGTAGGGTATTTCTTGAAAAGCTCGAACTCCTAAAGGGATGCGCGCTGTGTATGTGCCGTGTTTACGCGACTCCTCAGTGTTCACAAACCGCAGCCAATGCTGTCCGTGCACGCCTGCCGCGGCTAACCATTCCTCTGCTAAGTCTTTGCTTATTCACAAGAATCCCGGACAATCGCGCCCCTGTTATGGTCGGGGCGCTGCCTGTCAGGTTTTTCTGACTCGCCCCGGCCGTGAAAATGCGGAGATCCGACCGGATGAATGATCAGGCCAATAGCGTCGACGAACGCTATGCAACGACACCTGCAACCCTCACAAGCTGGAGCCGCCAGGACACCACCTGGATGCTTGGGCTGTTCGGCACCGCCATCGGCGCCGGTACTTTGTTTTTGCCGATCAACGCGGGCCTGGGGGGCTTCTGGCCACTGGTGATCCTGGCGCTGCTGGCATTTCCGATGACCTTCTTTGCCCACCGTGGGCTGACCCGTTTCGTACTGTCCGGCCGCGAAGGTTCCGACATTACCGACGTGGTTGAAGAGCATTTCGGGCTCAAAGCCGGTGCGTTGATCACCTTGTTGTACTTCTTTGCCATCTTCCCGATCCTGCTGATCTACAGCGTGGCGCTGACCAACACCGTCAGCAGCTTCATGGAACACCAACTGCACATCCTGCCGCCGCCGCGGGCGATCCTGGCATTTGTGCTGATTCTGGGGTTGTTGGCGGTGGTGCGTTGCGGCGAACAAGTAATCGTCAAGGCGATGAGCCTGATGGTCTATCCGTTTATCGTCGCCTTGCTGTTCCTGGCGGTGTACCTGGTCCCGCATTGGACCGGCGGCATCCTCAGCACCGCCAGCGAGGTGCCGGCGCCGTCGGCGTTGCTCAACACGCTGTGGCTGGCGATTCCGGTGATGGTGTTCTCGTTCAACCATTCGCCGATCATCTCGGCGTTCGCGGTTGACCAGAAGCGCCAGTACGGCGCCAATGCCGATGAGCGCAGTTCGCAGATCCTGTCCCGTGCGCACCTGTTGATGGTGGTGATGGTGCTGTTCTTCGTGTTCAGCTGCGTGCTGACCCTGTCGCCGGCGCAGTTGGCCGAAGCGAAAGCGCAGAACCTGTCGATCCTGTCGTACCTGGCCAACCACTTCGACAACCCGACCATCGCCTTCGCCGCGCCATTGATTGCATTCGTGGCGATTGCCAAGTCATTCCTGGGCCACTACATCGGTGCCAGCGAAGGCCTCAAGGGCCTGGTGCTTAAAACCGGTCGCCGCCCGGCAGCCAAGGCGCTGGACCGCATGACCGCTGCGTTCATGCTGGTGGTGTGCTGGATCGTCGCCACGCTTAACCCGAGCATCCTTGGCATGATCGAAACACTGGGCGGCCCGATCATCGCGTCGATCCTGTTCCTGATGCCGATGTACGCGATCCGTAAAGTGCCGGCCATGGCCAAGTACCGTGGGCAGGCCTCCAACGTGTTTGTCACCGCAGTGGGCTTGGTTGCGATTACGGCATTGATCTACTCGCTGCTGTCCTGACGGCAGGCTGCACCCACCAGGGCCGATTCGCGCACAGCGTGAATCGGCTTTTTTTTCGCGTGGGAAAAACTCGCCCATCAATGAGGGCTAAGCTGTCGGCTTATTGGTTCCCTATTTGGAGGCACCCATGGCCCGGCCCCGTCCGCAACTGGTCACAGGCAAGCTGGAAAAGTTGCACCCCACCCAATTGACCGTGGGTCTGGCTGAGGTCACCACCAAGCGCGAAGCCTGGACCAAACTCAAGCGCAAGGAGCGCACTGCGGCGCTCGACAAGCACTGGTTTCCTTGCGTGCTCGGCCCGGACGAGCGTTATTACATCACCGATCATCACCATTTCGGGCTGGCGCTGCTGTTGGAGGGCGTCAAGAGTGTGTCGCTGTTGATGCTCAAGGACCTGTCATTTGTGGACCGCAACACGTTCTGGAACGTCATGGCGTTCAATCAGTGGGTACACCCTTACGATGCGCGTGGCCTGCGACGTACCTACGAAGCCATTCCGCGCAAGATTACCGACTTGCAGGACGACCCTTACCGCAGCCTGGCGGGCATGTTGCGCACGGCTGGCGGTTACGCCAAGGACGCGACGCCGTTCAGCGAGTTTCTGTGGGCGGATTTCTTGCGCAGCCGCATTGGCAGCGACGTGGCCAGCCAGCCAAACGCCAAGGTGTTAAGCAAGGTCATGCTCCTGGCACGCAGCCAGGAAGCGCGTTATTTGCCAGGATGGGTTGGGCCGATTGAAAACTGAAACCGAAACGCCTGTTGTCGTATCCCCCAATCGTACCCAAGACATTCTCGCCGGGTTGTCCATTGCCGGTTTACTGCTGCCGGAAGCCGTGGCGTATTCGAGCATTGCCGCACTGCCGCCGCAGGCCGGTGTGATTGCCTTGTTTGCCGGGCTGGTGTGTTACGGCCTGTTCGGCACCAGTCGCTTTGCAATTGTCTCGGCGACGTCATCGTCTGCGGCGGTGTTGGCGGCAGCCACTGCGAGTCTGGCGGGCGATGACCCGGCGCTGAGGCTGTCCCTGGCGTTCGGGCTGGTGTTGATCACCGGGGGGCTTTTCCTGTTGGCCGGGTTGTTCAAACTCGGCGGTGTGACGTCGTTTATTGCCAAGCCGGTGTTGCGCGGCTTTGCGTTCGGCCTGGCGCTGACGATCATCCTCAAACAGTTGGCCAGCGTGGTGGGTGTGCACCTGGTCGATAACAACCTGATCCGCTTCCTGCCGCAGTTGCTGGAGCAACTACCCCGTTGGAACTGGCCGGCTGCGTGGGTGGCTGCGGCTGCATTGGGCGTATTGTGGCTGTGCGCGCGGATACCGCGTCTGCCGGGCGGGCTGTTGGTGGTGGTCCTCGGTATTGGTGCCGGGCAGTACCTGGATCTACAGGCCCATGGTGTCGCGCTGATCGGCCTGATCGACCTGCAGCTGGAATTGGGCCACTTGCCGGTCCTGCCGTTCGCGGACTGGTTGCGCCTCGGAGAATTGGCGTTTGCCCTAGTGATGATCCTGTATGCGGAGTCCTACGGCTCGATCAGTTCGTTCGCGCTTAAACACGGCGACCGGGTGTCATCCAATCGCGACCTGCTCGCGTTGGGTGCAGCCAACCTGATCTCCGGGTTATTCCACGGCGTGCCGGCCGGCGCGGGTTATTCGGCGACGTCGGCCAATGAGGCCGCCGGTGCCAGTTCACGTCTGGCCGGTATCGTTGCCGCGCTGGTGGTGTTGGTAATTGTGTTGACGGTGTTGCCGTATGTGGCGCTGACCCCGGAGCCGGTGCTCGCTGCCATCGTCATCTATGCACTGGGGCGTGGCTTGAGCCTGCAACCCCTGGGCCGTTACTTTGTGTGGCGGCGTGACCGTTTGCTGGTGATCTGTGCCGTGGCAGCCGTGCTGTTGCTGGGCGTACTGGACGGGCTGTTGGTGTCGGTGGCGATCAGCGTAGTGTTGATGTTGCGTCAGATGTCAGCGGCGGATATTCAGGTGCTGGGGCGTTTGGCTGACAGTCACGACTTTGTCGATCGCCAGCACCATCCGGATGCGTTGGACGTACCTGGCGTGTTGATCGTGCGGCCCAACGAAGCCCTGTTTTTCGCCAATGCCGAACGCATCCTCGGCGCGGCGTTGCGCCTGATGCGTCAATCGCAGGTCGAGGCCGTGGTGCTCAGCCTGGAAGAGTCGCCTGACCTCGATGGCACCAGTATCGAAGCGCTGGCGGCGTTTTTCGCGCAAGTGCGCGGGGAGGGCAAGCGCCTGGTACTGGCCCGCGTGCGGCATGAGGCTCGCGAGGTGTTGCAGAGCTTGCCTGAAGCCTCGGCGCAACAGGTCTTGCTCAGTGGCTTGAGCGTTGACGATGCGGTGCAGCTAGCGCTGAGTGTCAATTCCCAGGCATAAAAAAACGCCGCGCATCTTGCGATACGCGGCGTCCTTTACGTCAATACATCTTAGGCTTGAATCACCGGGATGTTGGCGCTTGCTGCGATTTTGCGGAACTCGGCGATCTGGTCGAAGTTCAGGTAGCGGTAAACGTCACTGGCCATGGTGTCCAGTTTGGCCGCGTAGCCCATGTACTCTTCGACCGTCGGCAGGCGACCCAGCGTGGAAGCTACAGCCGCCAGCTCAGCCGACGCCAGGTAGACGTTCGCGCCATCACCCAGACGGTTCGGGAAGTTACGCGTCGACGTCGACACAACCGTCGAGTTCGGCTCTACACGTGCCTGGTTACCCATGCACAGCGAGCAGCCCGGCATTTCCATGCGCGCGCCAGCCTTGCCGTAGATGCCGTAGTAACCTTCTTCGGTCAGTTGGTGAGCGTCCATCTTGGTCGGCGGCGACAGCCACAGACGGGTTGGCAGCTGACCCTTGACCTGTTCCAGCAGCTTACCGGCAGCGCGGAAGTGACCGATGTTGGTCATGCACGAACCGATGAACACTTCGTCGATCTTCTCGCCGGCAACGCTGGACAACAGACGGGCATCGTCCGGGTCGTTTGGCGCGCAGAGGATTGGCTCGTTGATTTCGGCCAGGTCGATTTCGATGATTTCGGCGTATTCCGCGTCGGCATCGGCTTCCATCAGCTCCGGGTTGGCAACCCAGGCTTCCATCGCTTGGGCGCGACGTTCCAGGGTACGTGCATCGCCGTAGCCTTCGCCGATCATCCAGCGCAGCAGGGTGATGTTGGAGTTCAGGTACTCGGTGACGGAATCTTTCGACAGCTTGATGGTGCAACCGGCAGCCGAACGTTCAGCCGAGGCGTCGGACAGCTCGAAAGCCTGTTCCAGCGTCAGGTCGTTCAGGCCTTCGATCTCCAGGATGCGGCCGGAGAAGGCGTTCTTCTTGCCTTTCTTCTCTACGGTCAGCAGGCCAGCCTGGATCGCGTAGTAAGGAATGGCGTGAACCAGGTCACGCAGGGTGATGCCAGGTTGCATTTTGCCTTTGAAGCGCACCAGGATCGATTCCGGCATGTCCAGTGGCATAACGCCAGTGGCTGCAGCGAAGGCGACCAGACCGGAACCGGCCGGGAACGAGATGCCCATCGGGAAACGGGTGTGGGAGTCACCACCGGTGCCGACGGTGTCCGGCAGCAGCATGCGGTTCAGCCAGCTGTGGATGATGCCGTCGCCTGGACGCAGCGATACACCGCCACGGGTCATGATGAAGTCAGGCAGGGTGTGGTGGGTGGTCACGTCGATCGGCTTTGGATAGGCCGCGGTGTGGCAGAACGACTGCATGACCAGATCGGTCGAGAAGCCCAGGCACGCCAGGTCTTTCAGTTCGTCACGGGTCATAGGACCGGTGGTGTCCTGAGAGCCTACGGTGGTCATTTTTGGTTCGCAGTAGGTGCCAGGACGAACGCCTTTGCCTTCTGCCAGGCCACAGGCACGGCCAACCATTTTCTGCGCCAGGGTGAAGCCCTTGGTGCTTTCAGCCGGCGCTTCCGGCAGTTTGAACAGGGTCGAAGGTGGCAGGCCCAGCTCGGCGCGCGCCTTCTCGGTCAGGCCACGGCCGATGATCAGCGGGATACGGCCGCCGGCACGCACTTCGTCCAACAGCACCGGAGTCTTCATTTCGAAGGTGGTCAGGACTTCGTCAGTGCCGTGTTTGCAGACTTTGCCAGCATGCGGGTACAGGTCGATCACGTCGCCCATGTTCATGTTGGTCACGTCGAATTCGATTGGCAGAGCGCCAGCATCTTCCATGGTGTTGTAGAAGATGGGAGCGATCTTGCTGCCGAAGCAGAAACCGCCGGCACGCTTGTTCGGCACGTAAGGCACGTCGTCGCCGAAGAACCAGAGTACCGAGTTGGTCGCCGACTTACGGGACGAACCGGTACCGACCACGTCACCGACGTAGGCGATCGGGAAGCCCTGGCCGCGCATCTCTTCGATCTGCTTCATCGGGCCGGTCTTGCCTTGCTCGTCCGGCACGATGCCTTCACGGGCCATTTTCAGCATGGCCAGGGCGTGCAGCGGGATGTCAGGACGGGACCAGGCATCAGGCGCAGGGGAGAGGTCGTCGGTGTTGGTTTCGCCAGTCACCTTGAACACGCGCAGGCTGATCTTGTCGGCCAGGGTCGGGCGGTTCTTGAACCACTCGCCGTCGGCCCAGGACTGGATCACGGCTTTGGCGTGTTCGTTGCCGTTCTTGGCTTTTTCAGCCACGTCGTGGAACGCATCGAACATCAGCAGGGTGTGCTTGAGTTGGGCGGCAGCTACCGGTGCAAGCGTGGCGTCGTCCAGCAACTCGACCAGCGTCACGATGTTGTAGCCGCCTTGCATGGTGCCAAGCAGTTCAACAGCGCGTTTCTTGTCGATCAGGGGGGAAGTGGCTTCGCCCTTGGCCAGGGCGGACAGGAAACCGGCCTTGACGTAGGCAGCTTCGTCAACGCCTGGTGGAATGCGGTTGGTGATCAGGTCAACGAGGAATTCTTCTTCGCCAGCCGGAGGATTTTTCAGCAGCTCGACCAGGCCTGCGGTTTGTTCGGCGTTAAGCGGCTGGGGAACGATACCCAGTGCTGCGCGCTCTTCGATATGTTTGCGGTAGGCTTCAAGCACAGTTATTACCCTCATCAGTGGTCCCACGGGACGCTCATCCAGAAATGAACGGCACGCATGCGCTCGGGGGCTTTTTGGGCCGCAAAGCCAGCGCTGCCGGCATTCCTCACAGAAGCTGCTTTCAAAGTTTTACGCCTGCAGAACGGAGCTGATGAGGGTTGGCGCGGGGTCTGACCTACCGGGTCAAATCCACGCCAACACCGTTCTGAAGGAACGACTGTGCTCGTGACGCTTTGAAAACAGCTTCCAGCGGATTATTGGCGCCTTACAAGGCCGGATGATTCTACGGCAAAAAAAATCTAAAGGTAAGTTGCCTAACCAAGTTTGCTGGGTGATCAATCTTAGACAAAGGGCTAACATGGCGCATTGTTTCGCTGATTTGCGTGTCGTTACCCATGCCCAACCAAACCATCAAGACCCCCTGCGTAGGCCTGTGCTCCACGGTGTACGGTGATCTCGTGTGCCGTGGCTGCAAGCGCTTCCACCACGAAGTGATCCTGTGGAATGGCTATAACGAAGAAGAAAAACGCGCGGTTTGGCTCAGGCTTGAGCAACTGTTGGTGCAGGTAATGGCCGGCAAACTGGAAGTCTTCGACCCCAAGATGCTGCGCGGGCAGTTGGAGCAGCGCAAGATTCGCTTCGTGCCGCACCAGTCGGAGTACTGCTGGGCATACCAGTTGATTGCGCGTGGTGCACGGGTGATTTCTAACCTGGAAGCTTACGGGATGGTGCTGTTGCCGGAGTTTCGTGACTGGGCGTTGCCGGAGCTGCGGGATGCCATTGATCGGGAGTTTTTTATCCTGTCCGAAGCGCATTATCAGCGTTATATCGCGCCGGGGTTTTTGAAAGACGCGCTGGGGCGCTGACTGCACAGGTCAATGTGGGAGCTGGCTTGCCTGCGATGGCTGTCTGCCAGGCGACACATCTTTGACTGATCTACCGCTATTGCAGCATAGGTATCTACGCAACTCTATTAGGTTGCTCTGAGCCTGTGAGGCGTTTAGGTAGATTGAGTACATATCCGTTGCTGCGGTAACGGCGGCTATTGGTTCCGCTCTTACAGCGGGTCACTTTTTTACAAACGCCTAAAAAAGTAACCAAAAAACGCTTTGCCCCACCACTCGGTACCTCGCCCAGGCTCGGTATGCCCGCACTCCGGCTTGAATCCGTGGGCCGCCGCAATGGGCCATCCCTGGCCCAGTGCGGCTAACCCGGCGTCCTGCCGGGTTACCCACGGATTCAAGCCTGCGTGAGGCCAGCGTGGTTAACGGGGCCTGTCAGATCAAGATCAACAGCAGATCAAGATCAAAAGCAGAGCACGGCGGCCTGACAGCCGACCTGAGTGGTAGAAGCAAAAGCACAGCAACACCACGTTTACCGGATGAAATGAGTTCCAAATGTGGGAGCGGGCTTGCTCGCGAAAGCGGTGTGCCAGTCGGCTTATTTGTAACTGACCCAGCGCATTCGCGAGCAAGCCCGCTCCCACAATGTTGACCGAGTTTAGCTGCCAGCACCGCAGTGTCCTGCTTTTCTGTGGGAGCTGGCTTGCCTGCGATGCAGACACCTCGGTACATCAGGCAAATCCAGTCGCAGACCCCATACCAGCTCCCAGATTGACCCAACACAGTCCGAAGAGCAGCCCACCCTCTGCCTGATGTACCCAGTTCCAAATGTGGGAGCGGGCTTGCTCGCGAATGCGGTGTGCCAGTCACCTACTCCATCAACTGACAGACCACTTCGCTTGTGCTTTTGATCTAACCACTCAGGTCGGCTGTCAGGCCGCCGTGCTTTGCTTTTGACTTTGATCTTGATCTTAGGCGCCCCGTTAACCACGCTGGCCGAACGCAGGCTTTGGAGCGTGGGTAACCCGGCAGGACGCCGGGTTAGCCGCGATGGGCCAAGGATGGCCCATGGCGGCGGCCCACGGTCCAAAGCCTGCGTGAGGGCACACCGAGCCTAGGCGAGGTGCCGAGTGGTGGGGCAAGAGCCCTTTGGTTACTTTGGGGCTTTTCCAAAGTGACCCGCCGTAAGGGCGGAACCCATTGCGGCCGTGACCCAAACAACGGATATGTACGCAGCGTGCCCCCCGACAACCACAGCACTCAACCCGTAAAAAAACACGTATATACCTATGGCTAACGCAGGCAAACCCGCCCCCCACACGGGCGCCTCATCGTTTTAAGGGGCTGTCTCAGGCTTTGTTAGCCAGCTCCTCCAGATGATCCATCAACTCCTGCGGCTTGAGCACCAGCACATCGCCTTCCACTGCATCCAGCACCACTTCCGCCGTATTGCCGATCAGCGCCCCGGAAATCCCGGTGCGCGCCACGGTGCCGATGATGGTCACCGCCGCCTGCAACGCATGTGCCGCATGGGGGATCAATACATCAGCCGGGCCTTCTTCGATATGCAGGTGCGCGTCATCCACGTCGAACTCGGCCTGGAACGCCTTGCACTGCTCGCGATAGCGCGCCTCGATGGTTTCCTTGAGCTGGAAAGTCGGGTCGGCCGCCGACAACATCGGCGACGGATGGGCGCTGATCACGTGCAATTGCGCCTTGGCCAGGCGTGCAATGTCGAAGCCGTGGTCGATGATGGTGTTGTGCAACGCCTGGTGCTCGCTATCGCTGTTGCCCACATCAATTGCCGCCAGCACGACTTTGTCGGCCCAGGGCGTTGACGTTTTCACCAGCAGCACCGGGCTAGGGCAGTAGCGCAGCAGTTTCCAGTCCGCCGGCGTCAGCAGGGCCTTTTTCAGCGGGCTGTCGGCGAAGTGTTGCTTGATCACCAGGCCACAGCCCTCGGCCTGCTGCACATCGATGATGGTTTCATGCAGGCTGTCATTCCAGGCTTGTTCGGTGGTCACGTTGTAGCCGTCTTCCTGCAAGCCGGACTTGAGCAGGCTCAGCATCGCCGAATGCTCGTGTTTTTTGTCGCAGACCAGCAAATGCAGGTGTGCGCCGGTGACCCCGGCGATCAACTTGGCGCGCTTGAGGGCCAGGCTTTCCGAATGCTCGGGCTCGATGACCACCAGGATGCTGCGGATGGCTTGCATGGACGGATCTCCAGAGACGCAAATAAAGGGGCCTGGGACAACTATAGTTGCTGCCCGCCAGACGTCATGTTGATGCACATCAACGCCTGCGGCTGGTGGTCTGCAGCGGGGTCGGTATAATCGGCGCCCTTTTGTGATCCTTTTGCCCGTGAGCCCGATGAACCTGCCCGAAATCCACGAATTCCTCGGCTGCCGCACCCCCGACGCCTGGGTCCAGGCCGCGTTGGCCGATCAGGAAACCCTGCTGATCGACCACAAGAACTGCGAATTCAAAGCCGCCAGCACCGCCCTGAGCCTGATCGCCAAGTACCACGCCCATGTTGACCTGATCAATATGATGTCGCGACTGGCCCGCGAAGAGCTGGTGCACCACGAACAAGTGATGCGCCTGATCAAAAAGCGCAAGATCGAGCTGCGCCAGCTGCACGCCGGCCGTTATGCCTCGGGTTTGCGCAAAGTGGTGCGCAGCCACGAGCCGGTCAAACTGGTGGATACGCTGGTGGTCGGGGCCTTTATCGAAGCGCGCAGTTGCGAGCGTTTCGAAACATTGGTGCCGCATTTGGACGACGAACTCGGCAAGTTCTATTTCGGATTGCTCAAAAGCGAGGCGCGGCACTTTCAGGGTTACTTGAAGCTGGCGTACCAGTACGGTGACGCCAAGGACATCGCTCAGGTGATCGAGCGGGTAAGGGCCGCCGAGCAGGCACTCATCGAATCACCCGACGTCGAGTTCCGCTTTCACAGTGGCGTGCCAGCCTGAGGCCACGGCCACGCCAATCAGTGCCGTGATGCCGGTTAACAGCAGGATCACCGTCTGCGTGCCCAACGGTGCGGCCAGCACGGCAATAGCCAGGCCCGCCAGCGGCTGGGCGAGGTTGTTCAACAATGTGATAACCCCCACCGTCTTGCCAAAGTCCTGTACCGGAATCACCCGCTGACGGGTGCTGCGCAGGTACACGTTGAACATCTTGTCGAAGCCGGTGATCAGCAGGAACCCGACGGTATAGGCCCAAACCCCGGGGCTGATGGCCGTGATCAACGCGCCCACGGCAATCATCGAGTACGACAGCCCGCCCAATACCTTCAACGGCAGTGTGGCGCGAGCCAGGTAAAACAGAATGGCGATCGTCACCACCGCGCCCGCCGCCTGCAGCAAGGCATAGGCATCCTTGCCGGCGGCAAACTGGCCGGTGACCATCGCCGCCGAAGTCGCCAGCGTCACCCCAATGATCAGGTTCACACCCACTGCCAGCGTGATGATGCGCTTCAATTCCACCAGGTTGCGGATATGCCCGAAGGCGATGCGCAGCGGGTGCAGCCAGATGTCCTGATGCTGCTCGAAGATTTCCAGGGTCACCGCACTCGTGCGCTGCCAAACCCGCATCGCCAGGTCGGCCAGCACAAACAGCCCGGCAACCCCCAGCACCACCCAGTGCCACGCCCAGACTTCGAGCATCAGCGCGGCCACCAATGGGCCGAGCACCAGGCCGCTCTGATCGGCAATTTGCGAATAGGAGAGGGTCTTGGTGTAGGTGTAGTGTTTGAAAATATGCGGCATCAGTACTTCCCGCGCCATGATGCCCTGGGTGGTCAGCACCCCGCACAGCGCCGACAGCATGACCAGCCAGTAAATGCCGTCGAACACCCCGTACAACGCCACCGCCACCCCACAGGCCAGCGCCCGGTAAACCTGGCTGATGTGCAGGATGCGCACCGGCGAGAACTTGTCGCACACGGCGCCGCACACCGGGAACGCCAGGTAACGCGGCAGTGACTCGACAAAGAACGCCAGCCCCGCCCAGGCAACACTCTGGGTAGTCTGGAACACGATCAATGGCACGATAAACAACAGAATCTGGTCGGCCAGCCGCGACAGGAACAGCGAAACAAAAAACGCCAGGTAATCCTTGCGCATACAACTCCCTGTGAATGGCGTTAAAGATTGCGGGGTATTTGTTAAAAACTCTTAAAAGCATGAAGCTTCGTCGGCCCGTAATGGCCGGTTGCTTCTGTTGGCCAGCTTGCCACCTATAATCCCCGCACTTCAATCCGCGCATCCACACTGAGAATTTATGGAAAACCTGGGTCTGGGCAAAGTCCTGCTCGTTGAGGACGATGAAAAGCTGGCAGGGCTGATCGCGCATTTCCTGTCACAACACGGTTTCGAGGTGCGCGTGGTGCACCGCGGCGATCAGGCCCTGGCGGCATTCCTCGACTTCAAGCCGAAAATCGTCGTGCTCGACCTCATGTTGCCCGGCCAGAGCGGCCTGCACGTGTGCCGCGAGATTCGTAATGTGTCCGACACACCCATCGTGATCCTGACCGCCAAGGAAGATGACCTCGACCATATTCTGGGCCTGGAGTCCGGGGCCGACGACTATGTGATCAAACCCATCAAGCCGCCGGTATTGCTGGCACGCTTGCGGGCCCTGCAACGCCGCCAGGTGCCCGAACCCACCGTGCGGGGTTCGTTGGCGTTTGGTCGATTGTCGATTGATCGCAGTTGCCGGGTGGTCAGCCTGGGCGATGAGACGATCGACCTCACCACCATGGAGTTCGAGTTGCTGTGGTTGTTGGCCAGCAGCGCGGGGAAAATCCTCTCCCGCGACGACATTCTCAACCGCATGCGCGGTATCGCGTTTGACGGCCTCAACCGCAGCGTCGACGTCTACATCAGCAAATTGCGCAACAAGCTCAACGACAACCCGCGCGAGCCGGTGTGCATCAAGACGATTTGGGGCAAGGGTTACCTGTTCAATCCGTTTGCGTGGGAGGTTTAGATGCTGCGCCTGTTTCTGCGCCTGTATGTGATTCTGGCGCTCGGTCTGGCCGGGGCAATCTGGTTGGTCAACTACACCTTCGACGAGTTATTGCCCGAGGCCAACGAGGTGTATAACCGCGAAGCCCTGCGCGGCCCGGCTTACGGCCTGGTCGAACAACTGCGGCCTCTGCAAGGGCCGGCCCGGGACGCTCGGCTGGCAGAACTGCAACCCCATTACGGGTTGCGCCTGAAGTTGGTGTCGCGCGATAGCCTGGCGCTGGACGAGCGCGAGCAAAAACTCTTGGCGGACGGCCAGTTGGTGGTGCGTGGCGACTTCATGGAGTTCCTGACCACGATCGATGACGGCCCGCAGTTGCTGGACATCAAGTTGCCCGAAGAACCCAAATGGCTATACATGTGGGCATACGGTTTTCTCGGGGTGTGCCTGGCCATCGTCCTGTATTTCTGGGTACGCCCGCACTGGCGCGACCTGGAGCATATTCGCCTGGCTGCGCAACGCTTCGGTGACAACGACCTGGCGTCGCGCATCCTGCTGCCGCGCCGCTCCACAGTGCGTGAGCTGGCCGGGCACTTCAACCAGATGGCCGAGCGCATCGAAAGCCTGATCGCCAACCAGCGCGAACTGACCAACGCTGTCTCCCACGAGCTGCGCACGCCGATTGCGCGCTTGTCCTTCGAACTCGACCAACTCAAGCAACAGGCCGACCCGCGCCAGAGCCGCGAGCTGATCGCCGACATGTATGCCGACCTGGGCGAACTGGAAGAAATGGTCTCCGAGCTGCTCACCTACGCCAGCCTCGAGCGCGGTGCCACCCAGGTCACCCGGGAAAATATCGAAGCCCACAGTTGGCTCGACAGCGTCATCGGCAGCGTGGCCCTGGAGGCGGAAGCGGCGGGGGTGCAGCTGACGTTGCGCACGTGCGAGGTCGACTTTATCCAGATCGAACCGCGCTTTATGGCCCGCGCGGTGATCAACCTGCTGCGCAACGCCATTCGTTATGCCGAGCGCCGTGTGGAAGTGTCGTTGGTCGCGTTCGGCAGCGGTTACGCGGTGCAGGTCAATGACGACGGCCCGGGTGTGCCGTTGGACGGTCGCGCCAAGATCTTCGAGCCCTTCCTGCGTCTGGACACCAGCCGCGACCGCCGCACGGGCGGGTTCGGCTTGGGCCTGGCGCTGGTCAAACGGGTCAGCCAGTGGCACGGCGGGCAGGTCGAAGTGCTCGATTCAGAGTGGGGCGGGGCGTCGTTTCGGATGACGTGGGCGTATGCCGAGTAAGGCTTGAGGTGAGCAGGCTGGGGGCGCCGGCTAGCCAGCGCCCCCAGGTTTATCGTGCTACCCGATCAGAACGTGTATTCCACAATGCCTATCAGCGACGTCTGCAAGCGTCGTTCCACAATCGGGCTTTTGCCCGCGGCATCGGCCAGGTACTGCACATCCAGCAAGGTCGAGAACTGGGTGTGCTCACTGATCGGCAGGCTCCACACCAGGTTCATGCCATTGCTGATATTGCCCGCACCGGCCTTGTAGGCCTTAAAGCGGCTTTGCGCCGCCTGGCCGGTGGTCACGCCATACCAGGTCTGCAGGTATTCACGGTCACCAAAGTGGCTGCTGAGGCCGGCATCGACGGAGCCGAAGCGGCCCTCATAAAGCGTGGTGCCCAGGTTCAGTTCCAGGTGGGTGTAAGCCTTGCCGGTGTCCTTGTGGGCATCTTCCTTGAGTGCGTGTTCCAGGGTCGCGCCGACTATCACGCCGCCCAGGTTGTAGGCCGCACTGACGCCCAATTGCGCGCGCGACTTGATCTCGCCCATGCCTATGAGGCGGTTGGAGCCGGCCTGCAAACGCTGGTTTTTATCCTTGCGCGAGGCACTGGGGCCGACATAGGCGCTGAAACTCAGGGCATTGCCTTCGTAACCCCAGCCCAAGCCCTTGCTGGTATCGAGGAAGATTCCCCAGGGGCTGACGATTTTGCCGCCCAGCACTGGCGCGGTCATGCGTTCGTCGCTGCCGCTGTAGCGTGGCGCGTTGGCCACGCCGGCCTTGAGGCTGTATTGCCAGTCTTCGGCAATCGCGGTGTCGGCGGCGGCGAGCAGGCACAGTGAGGTGAATGACAGGCACAGGTTTTTTGGGCGCATCAGGCGGTTCTTCCGTGTTAGAAACTCAAGAGGTTGTGGGGCGATTGCGTACGTTTGAAGGCGTAGCCCGAAGCGCTGAGGCCGTTGACCTGGCGGCTCACGGTGTCGCCCAGGCCATAGCCGTTGCCGGCCAGCACCGCGTGGGCGTTGTCGACGGGGAGCAGGATGTAATCGGTCAGCGGCTCGTTGTGCAATTGGCCGCGAATCACCAGGAAGCCTTCTTCGAGGCGCACGCTGATACCGCTCAACGGCGCGTCGGGCTCATGGGTGCTGAGCACCTGGTAGGTGCCGATGGTGTCAGCCCACGCCACTGGCAACGGCGGCGGTTCGATGCGTTCACCGATGGCAAGGCGCTGGCCGTGGCTACGGGCAGTGAGCATCTGGCGGCCTTGCACGGTGACCACGTCCAACTGCACGCGGCCCAGTTCGCCGAGGTCCTTGAGCCAGAAGCCGAGGACTTTTTTCTGCGCGCGCAGCCAGCCGTGCTCATCGCGCAACAATTCAAAGTCGAACCCGGCCAGCTCGCCAGCCAGCCGGTTATGGTCATCCTTGATTCGGAACACACCCCAGGCGGTGGCATAAAAGCCCGCCAGGCGCTTGCGGTCGATGGCGGCCGGCACGTGACGTAACTTGAGCCCATGCTCGGGTGCCTGGCAGTCGTCGGCGCAGATGGATTGGCCGGTTTGCGCCTGCAGCATCAGGCGCAGCGTTTCGGTGGCCATACGGGCGACCAGTTCTTCGGCGTTGCCGTCATTGGCCATGATGATCACCGCCAATTGCTGGTCCGGCAGCACGCTCAATTGCGCGGCAAAATCGTCGCCGCCGCCACTGTGCTGGTAGGTGCGCACACCGGGGCCGATCGGTTCATCGCCGCACGGTGCCAAAAACCAACCGAGGCCCATCTGGCAATCGAAATCCAGCGCATTGCCGGTGTTTTGCTGGGTGAACATCTCATCAATCGATGCACTGCCCACCACGCGCTGACCTTTATAGAGGCCTTGGGCGAACAGCATCTGCACGTAGTGGCTGAGGTCTTTGGGGCTTGCCCACAACCCCCCGGCAGCGAGGTCCCGCACGTGTGCATCGGTACTCGGTACACCGTCTTCGTAGCCCAGGGCGCGAAAGCTCAACTGCGTACCGGTGCCGACAAAACTCGACTGGTTCATCTCCAGTGGCTTGAGCAGGCTGCGTTGTAATTGGGCTTCGAAACTTTTACCGCTGCTGCGCTCAATCGCGGCGCCGACCAACGAGTAACCCAGGTTGGAATAGGCGACTTGCGAGCCTGGCGGGCTGCTCAGCCAAACGCCGGCCACGCGCATCGGCATCTGGCCCATGGCGAAGGTGCTGCGCAGGTCGCGCAGGTGTTCGCTGGGCAAGCCGGACTGGTGGCTGAGCAAGCGACGCAGGGTGATATCACGGTCGGCGGCCGCCGGGTCGCTGTGAAAGCGCGAGCGCACGTAGAACTCGCGCAGCGTCTGCTGGATCGGCGCATCCAGGGCCAGGCGCTGTTGCTCGACCAGTTGCAGCGCTGCCGTGGCGGTGAGTAGCTTGGCGATGCCGCCGGCGCGAAACGCCGTATTGGGTGTGACCGGCACCCCTTGGGCCTTGTCGGCCACACCGAAGCCTCGCGCCCAGATCAGCTCCTGGCCGTTGACCAGCGCAATTGACAGACCGGGTACATTTTCACGCGCCATGTCCTGGGGAATGCGGGTTTGCAGGTAACGAATGATCGCGCCGTAATCGCCTTTGGGAATCGGCGGCGGGGCAGGCGGTTGCACATGGCAACCGATACTGCCGAGCAGGCAACCCAAGAGCGGAATACCGCGCAACGTGCGAAACATGAAGAGCACCCGGATGGTGGTTTGGATGCTCGAATGCTAGGGCGCAGCCGGCCAACAATCTTTGAGAGCTTTGTCGGGAAACTGTCAAAGACTGTTAACGCGTCAACCCCAACCGCGTATGCCACTGGGCGATGGACTCTTCGGGGTATTCATCGAACTGCAAGTCGCCTTTGCGCACGCTGACTTCGACCCATGGGGCCTTGGAGCCAAGCATCAAATGCGTGTGTTGCGGCGGTACCGGCAACGGTGTGTCGATGGCGCAGGCGAAGGGGTGGATCAGTTCCGGCCACTCCGGGCTGAACAGCCACAACGCACTGCCGCATTGCGCGCAGAAATGCCGTTCGGCAGTACTGGCATGGGCGCGGCTGGCGCCATCCGGTTTGAGGCGGGCGTGGTAGATCGAAATGTGTTTGCGGCCCTGAACCTTCAGGCTTTGCGCATCCCCCGCGAGGTTGATCGCATAACCGCCGCCGCCCTGGGTCTTGCGGCAGATCGAGCAGTAGCAGCGTTGGTAGGGGTAGGGGTGCTGGCTGGTCAGGCTGAACGTGACAGCGCCGCAATGGCAGGATCCTTCAAGGTGCATGGGCGTCTCCTCGGGCAAGGTGACTGTTGAGCTTAGGCGCTTTGCGGCATCAACGTCGCAATCAACGCGCGAATGGTGCCGGGCAGTGCTTCCAGTTCACGCACCAGGATACTGCGCTCGCGAATGGCCCAGGGCTCATCCAGCTTCACCGTCACCAACTGCATGGTGCGGCTGTGCCGCACGGCGGCAGATTCGGGAATGATGCCGATGCCCACGCCGGCCTCGACCATCCGGCAGATCGCTTCGAAACTCGACACCTGGATACGCAGCGACAAGTGCTTGCCCACGCGCTCCACGTGTTCACGCAGAAAACTCAACAAGGTGCTGCCCTCGTGCAGGCCGATATGCTGGTACGCGAGGGTTTGCTCCAAGGTCACGCAGGGCTGGCTGGCCAGCGGGTGGCCCACGGGCACCATCAACACCAATTGATCCGTGCTGAAGTGCAACACTTGCAAGCCCGCCGCTTCCACCGGCCCGGCGATGATGCCCATGTCGCTGGTGCCATCGAGCACGCCGCGCACGATATCGCGGGACAGCCGCTCTTGCAGGTCGACGGTCACGCCCGGGCGCTGGGACAAAAAGCCCGCCAGCACTTCCGGCAGAAACTCGGTCACCGCCGTGGTGTTGGCGAAGATGCGGATATGCCCGGCGGAGTCCACGCCGTATTGGGTGAACTCGCTTTTCAGGTAATCCACCTGGCGCATGATCAGCCGCGCATGGTGCAGCAAGCGTTCGCCCGCCGGGGTGATTTCCACGCCACGGCTGTCGCGGTACAACAGGCGCGTATCCAACTGGCCTTCCAGCGCCTTGATCCGCGCGCTCGCGGCGGCCGGCGACAGAAACGCACGCTTGGCGCCCTGAGTCAGGCTGGGGGATTCGGCGATATGGATAAACAGGCGCAGGTCGGCGAGATCGAAGTGCATGGCGGCTCCGGTGTGTACACGAATCGCATCGCAATAAACACCCACCCTGAAGGTGCAGTGTTGTGAGTGGCGTTCAGCATAACCGAACGCTGGTTTATTGAAATGCAAATTCTCAGAACGGGCAGGCGCTTGCATGATCCGCAGCAGACACCCACTGCCCGAGGACCTGCACCCGATGAGCGCCACTGATTGGATCGGCCGAAGCGAAACCGCCCACGACCATTTAAGCCATAACCTGCTCAAGCGCATTGCCGCCACCTTCGGCGAGGCCGTGCCCGAAGACGGCGCGGACCTACCGCCGCTGTGGCAGTGGTGTTTTTTCCAGGACCCGCTGCCGGAATCGGCCTTGGGCACCGACGGCCACCCGGCCCGTGGCGGCTTTCTGCCTGCTGCCGATAACCGCAATCGGATGTGGGCCGGTGGGCGTATCGAGTTCCTGCATGCCTTGCGTGCCGGTGAGGCGGCGAGCCGCGTGTCGACCATTACCCACGTCGAAGAAAAAACCGGCCGCACCGGCTCGCTGCTGTTTGTCACGGTGCGTCATGACTATTCCCAGGACGGTCGCCTGGCCATTCGCGAAGAACAGGACATCGTCTACCGCGAGCCCACGCCACCCAAGCAGGGCAATGGCGAGGCACTCGCCCAAGGTGAATGGCAGGAGTCGATCAACCCCACGCCCACCCTGCTGTTTCGCTACAGCGCCGTGACCTTCAACGGCCACCGCATCCATTACGACTACCCCTACGTCACCGGCACCGAAGGCTACTCGGGGCTGGTGGTGCACGGCCCGCTGATCGCCACGCTGAGCCTGCGCGCGTTTTGCCGTGCGCATCCCGACGCGAGCGTGCGTCGCTTTGCCTATCGCGGCGTGCGCCCGCTGATCGCGCCACAGCCCTTTGCAGTCGGCGGGCGGGTTACCGAACCGGGCGTCGCCGCACTGTGGGCCGGTAACGCCGACGGCCTGGCGCAGACCGCTGAAATCCACTTCGAATAAGCCAAGAACACCAGGCGGAGAGCCGTGAATGAACCCCAATGACAACGAAGAACTCAATGCCATTCGCGACGGTGTACGCGCGTTGTGCGCCGAATTCGATGCCGCTTACTGGCGCAGGATCGACGATCAAAAAGGCTTCCCCGAAGCCTTCGTCAAAGCCCTGACCGACGCCGGCTGGCTGTCGGCAATGATCCCTGAAGCTTACGGCGGCTCCGGTCTGGGCCTGACGCAAGCGTCGGTGATTCTTGAAGAAGTGAACCGCTGCGGCGGCAACTCCGGCACCGTTCACGGCCAGATGTACAACATGTTCACCTTGCTGCGGCATGGCAGCGAAGCACAAAAAAGCTTCTATCTGCCCAAACTGGCCAGCGGTGAATTGCGCCTGCAGTCGATGGGCGTCACCGAGCCCACCACCGGCACCGACACCACCAAAATCAAGACCACCGCGATCAAACGCGGTGACAAGTACGTGATCAACGGCCAAAAGGTGTGGATCTCGCGGGTGCAGCATTCCGACCTGATGATCCTGCTGGCGCGCACCACGCCGTTGGCTGAGGTGAAGAAAAAGTCCGAAGGCATGTCGATCTTCCTCGTCGACCTGCGCGAGGCCATCGGCAACGGCCTGACCGTGCAGCCCATCGCCAATATGGTCAACCACGAAACCAACGAGCTGTTCTTCGACAACCTGGAGCTGCCACTCGATAGCCTGATCGGTGAGGAGGGCAAGGGCTTTAAATACATCCTCGACGGTCTGAATGCCGAACGCACGCTGATCGCTGCCGAGTGCATTGGCGACGGCCGTTGGTTTATCGAAAAGGCCAGTGCCTACGCCCGCGACCGGGTGGTGTTTGGCCGGCCGATCGGGCAGAACCAGGGCGTGCAGTTCCCGATTGCCGAAGCGCATATCGAAATCGAAGCGGCGGACCTGATGCGCTGGCGTGCCTGCGAGGAGTACGACAGCGGCAAGCCGGCCGGGGCGAGCGCCAACATGGCCAAATACCTGGCCGCCAAGGCGTCTTGGGAAGCGGCCAACGCCTGCCTGCAAACCCACGGCGGGTTTGGCTTTGCCTGCGAGTACGACGTGGAACGCAAATTTCGCGAGACGCGCCTGTACCAGGTGGCGCCGATCTCTACCAACTTGATCCTGTCCTACGTGGCCGAGCATTTGCTCGAACTGCCACGCAGCTTCTGAGGGACGGACCATGAGCCACACCCAAGCCCTGTGTCGATTCCTGGCCGAGTTGAGCTACGCGCAGTTGCCCGACAACGTCCTGGCGCGTGCCGAAGACCTGTATCTGGATTGGCTGGCGTCTGCCTTGGCGAGCAAGGGCGCGCACCCGATTACGTTGTTCGAACGCTATGCGCAAAAGATGGGGCCGAGCCGTGGCCCGGCCCAGGTCATCGTCAGCGGTGGCAGCAGCAGCGCGTATTTCGCCGCCCTGGTGAACGCGGCGGCGTCGCACCTGGTGGAGCAGGACGACCTGCACAACAGCTCCGTGCTGCACCCGGCGACCGTGGTGTTTCCGGCCGCGTTAGCCGCCGCGCAAGACCTCGGAAAATCCGGCCGCGCGTTGCTCCTGGCCTCGGTGGCCGGTTATGAAGCGGGGATTCGCATCGGTGAATTCATGGGGCGTTCCCACTATCGAATCTTCCACACCACGGCCACCGTCGGCACGTTGGCCGCGGCTGTCGCCGTGGGCAAGTTACTGGATTTCAACCAAGAGCAATTCATTAACCTGCTGGGCACTGCCGGCACCCAGGCCGCCGGGCTGTGGGAGTTCCTGCGCGACGCCGCCGACTCCAAACAATTGCACACCGCCAAAGCGGCGGCGGATGGCTTGCTCGCGGCCTACCTCACGGCGGACGGGCTGACCGGCGCGCGCAATATCCTTGAAGGCGACCAGGGCCTGGCGGCGGGCATGTCCAGTGACGCCACGCCTGCCAAGTTGTCAGCCGAGCTCGGCAGCCGTTGGGCGCTGCTGGAAACCTCGTTCAAGTTCCACGCCTCGTGCCGCCACACCCATCCGGCCGCCGACGCGCTGTTGGAGGTGATGCAGCGCAACGGGCTGCGCGCCGAACAGATCGCCCATGTGCAAACCCGTGTCCATCAAGGCGCCATCGACGTGCTGGGGCGTGTGAACGTGCCGACCAGCGTGCACCAGGCCAAATTCTCCATGGGCACCGTGCTCGGCCTGCTCGCAGTGCATGGCAAGGCCGGGTTGACCGAGTTCCATGAATGCGCACTGAGCGACCCGGCTGTTTGGGCCTTTCGCGACAAGGTCAGCATGACCCTTGACCCCGAGGTCGACCGCGCCTACCCGCAACGCTGGCTGGGCCGCGTGACTGTCACCACGGTCGACGGCCGCACGCTGCACGGCGCCATCGACGAGCCCAAAGGTGACCCGGGCAACACGCTGAGCCGTGTGGAACTGGCGGATAAGTTCCGGCGCCTCACCCAATTCAGCGGCGCGCGCACACCGGCCGAAGCTGACGCACTGATTGAAAAGGTCTGGAACCTGCGCCACGCAGCGTCCCTGGCCGACTGGCTTTGAGGACTCTTCATGACTAATCAACGACCGCTGGACGGCATCACCGTTGTCAGCCTGGAACACGCGATTGCGGCGCCATTTTGCACCCGCCAGTTGGCGGACCTGGGCGCCCGTGTGATCAAGATCGAACGCCCCGGGGCCGGTGACTTTGCCCGTGGTTACGACGAGCGCGTACGCGGCCTGGCCTCGCATTTCGTGTGGACTAACCGTTCCAAGGAAAGCCTGACCCTGGACCTCAAGCAGGGCGAGGCGGGCGATATTCTCGAAACCCTGCTGGCCGACGCCGATGTGCTGGTGCAGAACCTCGCGCCCGGTGCGGCAGCGCGCATGGGCCTGTCGTTCGAGGCGCTGCAGGAGCGGTTTCCACGCCTGATTGTCTGCGACATTTCCGGTTATGGCGAAGGTGGGCCTTACGAGAAAAAGAAGGCCTATGACTTGCTGATCCAGAGCGAGGGCGGGTTTCTGTCGGTCACCGGCGGCCCGGGCGACGACCAGATGGCCAAGGCCGGTTGCTCCATCGCCGATATCTCCGCCGGCATGTACGCCTACAGCGGCATCCTTTCTGCGTTGTTGCTGCGCGGTAAAACCGGCAAGGGCAGCCGCATTGACGTGAGCATGCTGGAAAGTCTGGTGGAGTGGATGGGCTACCCTATGTATTACGCGTTCGACGGCGCGCCTCAGCCGCCGCGTGCCGGGGCGGCGCATTCGACGATCTACCCTTACGGGCCGTTTCCCACCGGCGACGGCGGCACGGTGATGCTCGGGTTGCAGAATGAGCGCGAATGGGCGGCGTTTTGCGACAAGGTGCTGCTCACCCCATCGCTGGCGACTGACGAGCGCTTCAGCGCCAACTTCAAGCGTTCGGCCAACCGCGACGCGCTGCGCCAGATTATCCATGACAGCTTTGCGCAGCTGGACGTCGAGGCGGTGATCCAGCGCCTGGAAGATGCGCAGATCGCCAGCGCACGGGTTAACGACATGCAAGGCGTGTGGGACCACCCGCAACTCAAGGCGCGTGACAGCTGGCGTGAAGTCGCCAGCCCGGCCGGTCCACTCCCGTCATTACTGCCGCCGGCGCGTAATGCCGCCTTCACGCCACGCATGGATGCAGTGCCGGCGCTGGGTCAGCACAGCCAGGCCATCCTCGCTCAGCTCGGTTATTCGGATGACGCCATCGACCGTCTGCGTACCCGCGGCGTTATTTAATAAGGAATTCAGTGATGCCAAAGCCTGTCGTTCGTTCCGCCTTGTTTGTCCCCGGCAGCCGCCCGGAGCGGTTTGCCAAAGCGTTGGCCAGTGGCGCTGATGCGGTGATTGTGGATTTTGAAGACGCCGTGGAAGAACCGCTCAAGCGTCAGGCACGGGATAACCTCGGGGTGTTTTTGCAACAGCATCCAGAGGCCCAGGTGTGGGTGCGCATTAATGCGCCGGAACATGCCGAGCATTTCGCCGATGTGGCGTTCTGCAAAGCCCATGCAAATGTGGCGGGCGTGCTGCTGCCGAAGGTAGAGAGTGCCGCCCAAGTGGCGGTGGTGGCGGCCGCCGGCAAAGTCATCTGGCCCATTATCGAAAGTGCCCGGGGTTTGCTGGCCGTGGCCGAAATCGCCCAGGCGCCGCACGTTGAGCGTCTGTCATTTGGCGGCCTGGACTTGGCCCTCGACCTGAACCTGAGCAGCCATTCTCCGGCCGCGCAATTCGCCCTCGACCAGGCCCGCTTGACGTTGATCGTGCATTCGCGCGCGGCCGGGTTGGTCGCGCCGCTGGACGGTGTGCACCCGGCCATCGACGACCCTGAAGGTTTGCGTCGCGCGATTCGGCATGCCTATGAAATGGGCTTTGCCGGCGCGCTGTGCATTCATCCCAGGCAGGTTGCACTGATCCATGCAGCCTTGGCACCGAGCGCCGAAGACCTGGCCTGGGCCAAGCGCGTGGTGGACGCCGGTGCGCACGGGGCAGGGGCCTATCAGATTGATGGGCAGATGGTGGATGCCCCGGTGCTGCTGCGCGCGCAAAGGTTGCTGGCGGCCCAGCTCTAACTGAAGAGACCGGCGGCCACAGTGGCGCTTCATTGTGCTGTGCATTGGCGTTCGGCCAGGCCGAACGCAGGTATCTAAAATTCGAAATTCACTACACGCGTTACATCAGGCACCTTGCCTTGCAATACAACAATAAAAAGGTGATTCCCCATGCTCAAGCTTTCTCGGGCGCTGCTCTGCGCCGCCACTGTGTTTGTCGCGGGCCTGGCCCAGGCGGCGGACCCGATTGTGATCAAGTTCGCCCACGTGGTCGCCGAAAACACCCCCAAAGGCCAGGGCGCGCTGCTGTTCAAGAAGCTCGCCGAAGAACGCCTGCCGGGCCGCGTCAAGGTCGAGGTGTACCCGAACTCGTCGCTGTTCGGGGATGGCAAGGAGATGGAAGCACTGTTGCTGGGGGATGTGCAGATGCTGGCGCCGTCCCTGGCCAAGTTCGAGCAATACACCAAGCAAGTGCAGATCTACGACCTGCCGTTCCTGTTCAACAACCTGGCCGCCGTCGACCGTTTCCAGGCCGCCCAGGGCAAAGCCTTGCTGACCTCGATGCAGGACAAAAACATCCTCGGCCTGGCCTATTGGCACAACGGCCTCAAGCAACTGTCGTCGAACAAGGCCCTGCGTGAGCCCAAGGACGCCCGTGGCCTGAAGTTCCGCGTGCAGGCCTCCAGCGTGCTCGAAGAGCAGTTCAAGGCGATCCGCGCCAACCCGCGCAAGATGAGTTTCGCCGAGGTCTACCAGGGCCTGCAGACGGGCACCGTCAACGGCACCGAGAACACCTGGTCGAACTATGAAAGCCAGAAGGTCAACGAGGTGCAGAAGTTTTTCACCGAGTCCAACCATGGCCTGATCGACTACATGGTGATTACCAACGCCAAGTTCTGGAACGGCCTGCCACCGGATATCCGCACCACCCTCGAGCAGATCATGCTGGAGGTCACGGTCGAGGTGAACAAACAGGCCGAAGCGCTGAACCAGTCGGCCAAGCAAAAAATCATCGACGCCAAGACCAGCGAAATCATCGAACTGACCCCCGAGCAACGCCAGCTGTGGCGCGAAGCCATGCGCCCGGTGTGGCAGAAGTTCGAAGGCGAGATCGGGGCTGACCTGATCAAGGCGGCGGACGCTTCCAACCTGTAATTCCGGGCCGTACCGCGTTCTCATGTGAGCGCGGGCTTGCTCGCGAATGCAGTCTGTCAGTGGATGACACTGGCGACTGACACGCCGCATTCGCGCGCAAGCCCGCGCCCAGATGTTGATCCGGTGATCACCCCGAGCCTTGCACCTACCTATCTCTGCTTCGCGAGGTTTTGCCATGCAAACGCTAAGGCGCGTCTGGGAGCACCTGGAGGAAGGCTTTATTGCCTTCCTGCTGGCCGCCATGACCCTGGTGACATTCGTCTACGTCATGCTCAACAACATCTACACACTGTTCTTCTCCCTGGCTGACAAGTGGGCCGTCAGCAGCCCGTTCTTCAATGCCCTTGGTGACCACACCATGACCTGGGCCCAGGACATGACCTGGAGCGTAGCGCTGACCAAGGCCATGTTCGGCTGGCTGATTTTCTTCGGCATTTCCTACGGCGTGCGCACCGCCGGCCACCTGGGTGTTGATGCACTGGTCAAACTGACCAAGCGCCCGGTGCAACGCCTGCTTGGCATGCTCGCGTGCCTGTGCTGCCTGGCCTACGCCGGGCTGTTCATGGTCGCCAGCTACAAGTGGGTGAGTGCGGTGATGACGGCCGATATCGGCGCCGAAGACCTCGACCAGTACGGCGTGAACGTTGGCGATATCGTGATCATCGTGCCCATCGGGTTTGCCTTGGTGTTTATCCGCTACCTGGAAATTTTCTATCGCCTGTTCACCCACCGCCAGGTCGGGTTGGGGTTGGCCGACGAGGCCGGTGAGGCCAGCAAGTTGGCCGGCAGCCATGAGGAGCGTCACTGATGGCCGTGCTCTGTTTGTTCCTGCTGTTGTTCGTGTTCATGTTTCTCGGCGTGCCGATTGCGATTTCCCTGGGCTTGTCCGGCGCCGTGTCGATCCTGATGTTCAGCCAGGACTCGGTGAGTTCGCTGGCGATCAAGTTGTTTGAAACCTCGGACGCCTACACCTTCCTGGCCATTCCGTTCTTCCTGCTCTCCGGGGCGTTCATGACCACCGGTGGTGTGGCGCAACGCCTGATTGATTTCGCCAACGCCTGTGTTGGCCATATCCGTGGCGGCCTGGCGATTGCCGCAGTGCTGGCGTGCATGCTGTTTGCGGCGTTGTCCGGCTCGTCGCCCGCCACTGTGGCGGCGGTGGGGTCAATCGCTGTGGCGGGCATGGTGCGCTCGGGTTATCCCAAGGAGTTCGGCGCCGGGATCATCTGTAACGCCGGCACGCTGGGCATCCTGATTCCGCCGTCAATCGTGATGGTGGTGTACTCGGCAGCCACCGAAACCTCGGTCGGCAAGCTGTTTATGGCCGGGGTCATTCCGGGGTTGCTGTTGGGCTTGATGCTGATGGTCGCGATCTACATCGTTGCGCGCATCAAAAAGCTCCCGGCACAGCCACGCGCGACGTTCCGTGAGTGGTTGAGCTGTGCGCGTCGCGCCTTCTGGGGCTTGCTGTTGCTGGTGATCATCCTCGGCGGCATCTACAGCGGCATGTTCACCCCAACCGAAGCGGCGGCGGTGGCGGCGGTGTACTCGGCGTTTGTCGCCTTGTTCATCTACAAGGACATGAAACTGCGCGACTGCCCGAAGGTGCTGCTGGAGTCTGGCCGGCTGGCGATCATGCTGATGTTCATCATTGCCAACGCCATGCTCTTTGCACATGTGTTGACCACCGAGCAAATCCCGCAGGAAATTACCGCCTGGGTCATTTCTGAAGGGCTGACACCGATTGGCTTCCTGATCATGGTCAACGTCGTGCTGCTGGTGGCGGGCAGCTTTATGGAACCGTCGGCCATCGTGCTGATCCTGGCGCCGATCTTCTTCCCGATTGCGATGAAGCTGGGTATTGACCCGATTCACCTGGGCATTGTGATGGTGGTCAATATGGAAATCGGCCTGGTGCACCCGCCGGTGGGGTTGAACCTGTTCGTGACCTCGGCGGTGACCGGGCTGACACTGGGGCAGACCATTCGGGCTGCGATGCCGTGGCTGATGATCTTGCTGGTGTTCCTGATCATGGTCACCTATTTGCCGTTTATCTCGCTGGCATTGCCGCACTGGCTGGGGATGTAGCACTCATTAACGCAGCAATACCCTGTGGGAGCCGGGCTTGCCCGCGATGAGGGCGTGTCAGCCAATGAATTCGGCGACTGACACTCCGCTATCGCGAGCAAGCCCGCTCCCACATTTGGTTTTTGCCAGGCGTTAGTGGTCCAGCGCGCTCAAGATCGTATAGGCCAACTTGACCCGCTCAGCATTCGGGTAATTCTTGTTCGCCAGAATCACCACGCCCATATCCTTGCTCGGCACGTACACCACGTACGCTCCAAAACCACCGGTTGAGCCGGTTTTGTTGTACAGCACGTTGGCCGGTTGCGGCTGTGCGGGCGTCAGCCAATTGACCTTGTGCGGTTCCATCGCCATGGGCGTGGAATTGCCGTCCAGCAACGCGTTCAGTTTGATCGGGTAGGGGTAGCGTTCCCAACCCAGGCCCTGGGTCATGCCGTTCACGGTGTAGTAACCGGCGTGAGTGGCCGCGATGGCTTGTTGCAGCGGCTTTTCCAGGGTTTGCGGGTGCATGTTCAGCATGACGTAGTGAGCCAGGTCCTGGGCGCTGGTCTTGATGCCATAGGCTTCGCTGTCGAGTGCGCCGGGGCCCACGCGCACAGGCTTCTGGAGCTTGTCATAGCCTTGGGCGTACTGGCCGGATTTGTCGGCGGGCACGCTGACGTGGGTGTTGCTCAGGCCCAGCTTGGGCAGCAGGGTTTTCTCCATGGCGACGTTGTACGGCTGGCCAAGGCTTTGCGCCGACAGATAGCCGAACAACCCGATGCTCGGGTTGGAATACAGGCGTTGTGCGCCCGGCGCGTAAGTCGGTTGCCAATGCTGGAAGTAGCCGAGCATGTTCTCGGCGCTGTCGGCAGCGTCGGGAAACTGCAGGGGCAAGCCGCCTGGCGTGTAGGTCGCCAGTTGCAACAGGCTGATCTGGTCGAATGCGCTGCCGGCCAGCGCGGGCAAGTGCTGGCTGGCCTTGTCGGAGAGCTTGAGCTTGCCGGTCGCCTGGGCATAACCGCCGAGGGTGGCGGTGAAGGTTTTGCTCACCGAGCCGATTTCAAACAGGGTGTCCTCGGTCACCGGCTGTTGTGTGTCCTTGTTCGCGACGCCGTAGTTAAAGTATTGCGCCTTGCCCTTGTTGACCACGGCGATGGACAGGCCGGGAATGCCTTGCTGCTGCATCAACGGTGCCACACGGGTGTCGATGACCTGGCGCATGTCGGCGTCTGCCATGCAGGTGCCGGAGCCGAGCAATAAGGCCGATATCAGCATTTTTTGTACAGTGTGGTTCATGGTGCTTCGCTTCCCTATAAATGATGCTCTGACGATCAAGGCCTGCGCAGGCGCCGCAAATCTAAGTGGATTTTGCCCCTTCGACAAACGATGATATCTCGCACCTGCCATTAGAAAAATTTGGGGTAAGCCATGCTGCGTTCGCATTTGCCGCTCAATGCCCTGCGTGCATTCGAGGCGTCGGCCCGTCACTTGAGCTTTACCCGGGCCGCCATTGAACTGTGCGTGACCCAGGCGGCGGTGAGCCATCAGGTCAAAAGCCTGGAAGCGCAACTGAACGTCACCTTGTTCAAACGCCTGCCACGCGGCCTGATGCTGACCAGTGAGGGCGAAACCCTGCTGCCGGTGTTACGCGAGACCTTCGACCGTATTGCACATACCCTGGGCCAGTTCGAGGGCGGGCATTACCGCGAAGTACTCACCGTGGGCGCGGTCGGCACCTTTGCCGTCGGCTGGTTGCTGCCGCGCCTGCCGGAGTTCCAGAGCCGCTACCCGTTTATCGACCTGCGCCTGTCGACCCACAACAACCGCGTCGACGTCGCCGCCGAAGGCCTCGATTACGCGATCCGTTTCGGCGCGGGCGCCTGGCACGGCACCGAGGCGTGCCAATTATTGGCAGCGCCGTTGACGGTGTTGTGCGTGCCGGCACTCGCCGAGCAATTACACACACCTGCCGATGTGCTCAAACATACCGTGCTGCGCTCCTACCGCGCCGATGAGTGGAACCTGTGGTTCCAGGCAGCCGGGCTGCCTGCCGACACCCTGATACCGCGCAATATCGTATTCGACTCCTCGCTGGCGATGATGGAAGCCGCATTGCAGGGCATCGGCGTGGCGCTGGCGCCGGCGATGATGTTCTCGCGCCAACTGGCGACGGATGTGATTCGTCAACCTTTCGACGTGGGCATTACCACCGGCAGTTATTGGCTGACGCGCTTGCAATCGCGCGCGGAGACCTCGGCAATGCTCGCGTTCAAAGGCTGGTTGCGCGAAACGGTGGCCGTGCAAGTACCCGACAGGGCCGGTCGCAGGGCACCTTTCTGAAACTGGCCTGCACTCGGCAACGCGCGCGCTCAACCCCTGACACCTACCACAAGCCATCTGCACAGCCTCGTCGCTACGAGTGTCTGATCATGGTGATGGCTGCTGGATAAGCAAGTCGGTGTGTTCCGAATCTATTGTAGGTTTTGGTGATGGCGGCCCTGTTGTTAATTAGAGGACCCAACTGACTATTTTTGAAACATTATGAAACATTCGTGGTGAGGCCAGGCTCTATCGTTTCTCCTGTACTGAGTTAATCCATGAAAACCCCGCGTCCCTCTGACCGCATTCCCCACCTCACGCAATTGCGCAACTTGAAGATGGCGCGTTCCGCCCACGCCTACGTGCGAGGCAGCACGGTGCAATTTTACGAGTGGCTGCACAGTCTCCCTGGCCGCCGTTTGCCCCACGGCCCGGCGATCTGGATTTGTGGTGATTGCCACGCGGGCAACTTGGGCCCTACCGGCGACAACAAGGGCCGTATTGACATGCACATACGCGACCTTGACCAGACCGTGATCGGCAACCCGGCCCACGACCTGGTACGTCTGGCCTTATCCCTGGCCACCGCCGCGCGGGGCTCGGACCTACCGGGGGTGACGACCGCGCGCATGCTCGAAGAAATGATGGTCGGCTACGAGCAAGCCTTTAAAGACAAACCCGATGCAGTGCCGCCGCGCCCGTCCCAGGTCAAGGCCGGCATGCGCAGTGCAGTGGAGCGCACCTGGAAAAACCTCGCGCGTGAGCGTATCGAAAATGTGCGTCCGACCATCCCGTTGGGCAAGCATTTCTGGTCATTGTCCCGGGCGGAAAAGAGCGCGTTGGAAACCGTCTGTGCTTCGGACGAAATCCACCAGTTGGTGAGCTCGCTCAAGGGCCGCCCCAAAGACGCCAAGGTTGAGCTGCTGGACTCGGCTTATTGGGTCAAGGGTTGCAGTTCCTTGGGTTTGAAGCGCTATGCGGCGCTGCTGGGCGTTGGTGACAAGGATGATCAGGAATATTGCCTGATCGACATCAAGGAAGCCGTCGGCGCTGCTGCACCTCGCGCAGCGCGGGCGAAAATGCCGCGTGACAATGGCCGGCGTGTGGTGGAAGGCGCACGCCAACTGTCACCCGGCCTGGGTGAGCGCATGGTGGCGACGCGGTTTCTCGACCACGGTTTTTTCATCCGTGAATTGCTGCCCCAGGACATGAAGCTGGAGTTGGATGCACTGAGCGAGACCGACGCCATGCACGCCGCCGGATACCTGGCCCGCGTCGTCGGCATCGCCCACGCCCGGCAGATGGACCGGGAAACGCGCAAGGACTGGATGGCGGCATTGCAGGAAAACCGCTCTAAACAACTGGATGCACCGTCGTGGTTATGGACCAGTGTGGTGCAGTTGGTGGGCAGCCACGAGCAGGGTTATCTCAACCATTGTCGGCGCTATGCGTTGGAGCACTAACCACGCTACGACGTCGCACTGGAACACATTGGGGTGTTCCAGTGGGTGCCCCTCTGCACTTGAAGGCAAGGCGCCGCAACCGCGCAGTGGGAGAGCAGTTTGTTGCGGGTTGTGTTTTTTACGATTTTTCGCGCGAATCCTAGGCAACGTCCTATTTGAATTTTTATTACTTTGTGACTGTCAAGTCGATGTGCTTTGCCGTTGGTCTGAAACGTTAATGAGCATTCAAGGTGTTAAACCAATAAAGTGCTTTTAAATCAATAAGATAGTAGTGATTCTAACGTGAATATCACGTTTGTCGGAATCTTGGCATCTCCTAAGTTCGATGTTAGGTTGCCGCCATCATTTTTCGACGGAACGGATATGCACCTGCCAACGCCATGGACTCGGCCTTTTCTATGCCTGACGTTATTGTGCCTCAGTGCCCTTGATGGCGCCTTTGCCGCGACCAATCCTGGCGACCAGGACCTGATTCGCGATCGGCAAAACCGACTGCTGGAAGAGCAACAGCGACGTCTTCAAGAACTCAAGGAATTGCCCGGCAAAGAGGTAAAACCGGCAGCCCCGGTGGCTCCGGTGGACACCCGTTGCTTCCCCATCCAAACCATCGAACTCAACGGCGCCGACAGCCTCTCTGGTGCTCAGCGCGAACGCCTGCTTGAACCCTTTATCGATCAATGCCTGGGTGTGTCCCAACTCAATGATTTGCTTAAGGTAGTTACCGACCACTACATCGACAAAGGCCTGGTCACCAGCCGCGCCTACTTGCCGCAACAAGACCTGTCCAAGGGGCATCTGCAAGTGTTGGTGGTAGAAGGCAAACTTGAACGTCTGAAAGGCGTCGACAACAGTTAGTTGTCAGCCCGCGAACTGGCCATGGCCTTTCCCGGTAATAGCGGCGACTTGCTCAACTTGCGCGAAGTTGAACAAGCCATTGATCAACTCAACCGTCTTGCGTCCAACCAGGCGCAAATGGAACTGGCGCCCGGCGACGCAGTGGGCGGCAGTAGCGTTTTGGTAAAAAACACGCCACAAAAGCCGTGGCGTGCCAGTTTGTCACGCAACAACGATGGCCAGAAAAGTACCGGAGAGCAGCAGTGGGGCACAGGCTTTGAATGGGACAGCCCATTGGGCCTGGCCGACCAGTTGATTCTGCGCGGCGGCCACGACGCCATCAGCGATCACCAGAAAACCTCAAAAAACGCGATGCTCTACTACAACGTGCCGTGGGGGTGGTGGAACTTCAGTTACAGCTACAATCAGAGCGATTACCGCTCGGTGGCCCAAGGCGACGGCTTTGACTTCAAGCAAACCGGCGACAGCCAAAACCATCAGTTGCGCGCCGAGCGCGTGATCCACCGCGACGCCCTGAGCAAAACCTCGGTGAACGTTGGTGTGGCCCACCTGCGCACCAACAACTACATCAACGACAACCACCTCAAAGAGAGCAGCAATCGCCTCAGTGAGTTGCAGTTGGGCATCAACCATGGGCGCCGCATTGGCAGCGCCTTCGTCAACCTCGACGTCGGTATGCAGAACGGCACCGGCGCGTTCGACGCCCAGGGCAATCACAACCCCGGCCCGGGCGTGCCGGATGCGCGCTACCGCAAATACACCGCCACCGTCAGCTACTTGCAACCGTTCAGGCTGTGGGGTGAGTCCTTCAGTTTCACCAGCCTGGCCACCGGCCAGCGCAGTGAAGACGTGCTGTTCAGCCCGCAGCGCATGAGCCTCGGTGGCTCTTCGTCGGTACGCGGTTTCAAGGACCAGCAACTCAATGGTGACAGCGGCGGCTACTGGCGCAATGACCTGCGTTGGAGCCGCCCGGTAACGCTCGGCTGGCTGCGCCCGGTGTTCGGCGAATACGGCGCCAGTGTCGGCTATGACCAAGGCGTTATCCGTAACGCGCGCTACAACCGCGAAGTGCATGGCCGGGTGTCGAGCAATTCGTTTGAGCTGTTCGCCCGTGGCCAGCACGTCAGCACCAGCGTGACCTTTGCCCACTCGCTGGAACGACCGGCCGCGCTGCTTGACCGCGAAGCGCCGATCTACTTTCGCATGGATTTTTTCCTCTAATTCAACGCCCCGTTGCATCGAGAATTTGAAATGGATGTTCGCCAGTTTGTCTTCCTCGCTCGCCAGCCTTCGGCTGCCCTGAAACGCCGTGACTCGTTCATCGGCCTGCCCAAACGCGGGTTGGCGCTGATCCTGGCCAATGCATTGTTCTGGCAGCCGTTGTTGGCTCAGGCCGACGGCATCGTCGTCAGCGCACCGGGCACCAGCGTCGGCCAGGCAGGCAATGGCGTTCCCGTGGTGAACATCGCCGCGCCCAACGGCAGTGGTTTGTCCCACAACCAGTTCAAGGACTACAACGTCGGCGCCAATGGCGTGATCCTCAACAACGCCACCGCCATCACGCAGTCGACCCAGTTGGGCGGGATCATCGTCGGCAACCCCAACCTGCAAGGCCGCGCCGCCAACATCATCCTCAACGAAGTCAACGGCGGCAGCCCCAGCCAGTTGCGTGGCTACACCGAAGTGGCGGGGCAGTCGGCCAAGGTTATCGTGGCCAACCCGTACGGCATCACCTGCAGCGGCTGCGGTTTCATCAATACGCCGAATGTGACCTTGACCACCGGCAAACCGGTGCTCGACAACGGCCGTCTGGACCGTTACCAGGTCGATGGCGGCGCCGTGACCATCGACGGCCAGGGCTTGAACGCCAGCAACGTCGACCGTTTCGAAATCATCACCCGCTCAGCCAAGATCAATGCCCAGATCAATGCGCGCAACTTGACCGTGGTCGCCGGGCGCAACGACGTTAACGCGCAGACCTTGAATGCGACGGCGCGTGCCGATGACGGCAGCGCCAAGCCGGAGCTGGCAATCGACTCGTCGGCATTGGGCGGCATGTACGCCGGTGCGATCAAACTGGTGGGCACCGAAGCCGGTGTAGGCGTGAAGCTCGACGGCACCCTGGCGGCCAGCGGCGGCGATATCCAGTTGGATGCCAATGGGCATTTGAGCCTGGCGCAGACCGCCGCCACTGGCAACATCAAGGTCACCGCGCAGAACGTCAACCTGACCGACAAGCTCTACGCCGGCAGCAGCGTGCAGGTCACCAGCGCCCAGGGCCTGGTCAACCAGAAAAGCCTCGCCGCCCGCGACAGCATTAGCCTGGCCAGTACTGGCCAGGTCACCAACAGCGGGATCATCGAAGCGGGCGTCAACGCCGATGAAACGCGCAATGCCAACGGCGATGTCAGCGTGTCTGCGGGCAGCCTTAAAAATACCCAAAGCGTGGTTGCCAGCCGCGCCCTGACAGTGACGGCTGCACACAACCTCGACAACCAGAACGCGACGTTGAGCGGCGCGAGCGCGGTGGTCAGCGCAGGCCAAGTGGATAACCGTGGCGGCCGCGTGCTGGGCACGGCATCGCTGAAGGTCAATGCCACGGGCCTGGATAACCGCGCCGGTGGTGTGTTGCACAGCGACAACAGCACCGACGTCACGGCGGCGACCCTGCAAAACCAGAACGGCCGCGTGATCGGCCTCAATTCCCTGACGCTGATTGCCGGGCAAGTGGGCAATGAAAACGGCTTGCTGGCCAGCCAGCAACAGGCCCATGTAACCGCCGGCCTACTGAGCAACCAGGCAGGCGAAATCTCCGCCAACCAAACCACCGTTACCGCCACCACCCTGGATAACCGCGCCGGCAAACTGCTGGGCGCCCACCTTAATGTGCTCGCCAGCGGCGCGATCGACAACCGCCTGGGGATCTTCTCGGCCACCAGCCTGCTGACCCTGCAGGCCGCCAGCCTGGACAACAGCGGCCAAGGCACCGTCGCCAGCCAGGGCAACCTGACCGCGAACATTGCCGGGCTGTTTGATAACCACAATCAAGGCAACCTGATCAGCCAGGGCGCGCAACAGGTTAGCGTCGGCCAACTCAATAACGCCCAGGCCGGGCTGGTATCGAGTAAAAACACCTTGGTACTGCACGGCGATACGCTCGCCAACCAGGGCGGCCTGGTGATTGCCGACGGGGCGATGACCCTTACCGGCGGTAGCGTCGACAACAGCCAGCAGGGCGTGATCAGCAGCAAGGCCAACACCCGCATCGAACTGGCCAGCCTGAACAACAGCACTGGCGGCCGACTGAGCAGCGACGGCGGCCTGACCCTCAGCGCCAGTCAAATCGAAAACGGCGCCGGGCGTATCAGCGCCAAGGGCGACCTGCTGGCAACCGTCGGCGTGCTCAACCAACAAGCTGGCGAATTGGTCAGCGAAGGCGTGCTGAGTTTTACCGGCACCGCCCTGGATAACCGCAACGGCGGCCTCATCGCTGCCACCCGTGGCGTCGACCTGTACAGCCCGAGCATTCTCAACCAGCAGGGTGAAATCTCCAGCCAGGCCCGCGTGCGGCTGGGTGCCGATCAACTCACCAACAGTGGCGGCAAGGTCATTGGTGACGGCGGCCTGATACTGACCGTGCAACGCCTGCTCAACCAGAACAAAGGCCTGTTGGCGGCGCGCCAAAGCCTGCAATTGAACGGCGGGCAACTGGACAACAGCCTGGGCGGCCGCGTGATCAGCCAAACGGGCGTGAACATCAACCTGAGCGGCGATCTGCTTAACCAAGGGCAGGGCGTGTTACTCAGTGACGGCGCGTTAACGCTCAATGCCGGCACGCTGAACAACAGCCAGGCCGGTGTGATCAGCGCCAAGCAACAGCTTGACCTGCGCAGTGCGGGCCTTAACAACAGCCAGCGCGGCAGTATCAGCAGTAACGCCGGGATCCTGCTTAACACCGGGCAACTGGACAACAGCCAGCAAGGCTCGATCTTCGCCAAATCCACGCTGCAGGCAAACCTCGACGGGCTGGACCAGCATGACCGCGGCGAACTGGTCAGCAATACCAGCATCGACCTGGACCTGAACCACGGGCAACTGATCAACCGTGACCACGGCCTGATTGCCACCCCTGGCCAATTACTGCTGCGCAACCTCGGCAGCGTCGACAACAGCCAGGGCGGCGAGCTTTCCAGCACGCAATCATTTGCGGTGGTGGCCGACACGCTGAACAACCGTGGCGGCAAAGTCATCAGTGGCGACAGCTTGCAGGTGCGCATCGCCCAGGCGCTGGATAACAGCGTCGAAGGCGTGGTATCCGCCAAGAACCTCTTGCAGGTGGCGGCGGGCAGCCTTAATAACCAGGCCGGTGGCGCGATTGCCAGCCGTGGCGCTTTGGACCTCAAGGTCGCTGGCGCCCTGGACAACCGTGATCAGGGCCTGATCAGCGCTGCGACCACGTTGGATGCAACGGCCGGCGCATTAAATAACAGCGACAAAGGCCGGCTCTCGGCCGGTACCCGCCAAACCCTCAGCACCGGCGCGCTGGATAACAGCCAGGGCGGGCAACTGGTCAGTGATGGCAACCTCACGCTGACGGCGGCCGATGTCAGCAACCGCAACGGCGTGATTGGCAGCCAGCAGGCCTTGAGCCTGAACGTCGCCAACCTCGACAACACTGCGGGCCTGATCAACAGCCAGGGCGACCTCAGCCTGGCAGGACAGCATGTGGACTCAAGCCTTGGCGGTGAAGTCTCGGCCAAGGGCAACCTGCAACTGGTGGTGCAACAGCTGATCCAGCGCCAGGGCCGCCTGATCGGCGAACGTGCCGTTGCGCTCGATCTGCAAGGTGGCGACCTCGACAACAGCGCCGGCCTGATCAGCGCCAAAGGACCGCTGAGCTTTGCGCGCCTGGCCAACCTGACCAACCGCGAACAGGGCGAAATTTCCAGCAATATCGGGTTCAGCGTGGCGGCCCTGCGTATCGACAACAGCGATCGCGGGACCATCCTCAGCACCGATCAACTGCGTGTCGAGGCGAACACCCTGATCAACGCCAACAAGGGCCTGATCTCCGGCTGGAACGGTTTGACCGTGGCCGGCGGCAGCCTCGACAACAGCGCCGAAGGCACGCTGTCGAGCAAAAACGGCAGCCTGCACGCCAACCTCAGCGGCGCCCTCGATAACCACGCGGCGGGCGCCCTGGTGAGCCAGGGCCTGCAAACCCTCAGCGCGGCGAGCCTCAACAATGCCCAAGGCATCGTCTCCAGCCAGGGCGATGTAGGCCTGAGCATTGCCGGGCGCCTGGATAACAGCAACAACGGCTTGATTTCCTCCAGCCAGTTGCTGGGTTTCAACCACGCCCAAAGCCAGATCCTCAACCGTGGCGGCCAGATCAGCGCGGCCAACATCAACCTGATCGGCCAGAGCCTGGACAACAGCGACGGCCAACTGATCAGCCAGGGCAGCCTGCAAGGCACCCTCAGCGGTGCACTGATCAACGCCAACAATGCGCGCCTGGCCAGTGGCGGCGCGTTGCTGCTGAACGCCGCCAGCCTCGATAACCGTGGCGGCCAACTGGTCAGCCAAAACCGGCTCGACCTGACCCTCGCCAGCGGCGATTTGGACAACAGTGGCAAAGGCACACTCGCCAGCCAGCAAGACCTGCTGATCAAACTGCTGACCGGTGACGTCAACAACCAGCAAGACGGCCTGATCTACAGCCAGAAGGGCAAGCTGGAGCTTGCCGCTCGCACCCTCAATAACCAGCAGGGCACCTTACAAAGCCAGACCGACAACCTGCTGCGTCTGAGCGGCGCCCTCAACAACCAGGGCGGTCGAGTCGACAGCCTCAGCGGCAACCTGGACCTGAACGCGGCCAATGTGGCCAACACCCGCGGCGGCATCCTCAACAGCGGCAAAGGCTGGATCAAACTGGTCAGCGGCCTGTTCGACAACGGCGGCGGCATCACCCAGGCGCAATCGCTGGATATCGACGCCAAGGGCGGTGTGCTCAACCAACTGGGGCACCTGTCGGCCCTGGGCGGTGAAAACCGCATTGTCACCAGCAGCCTGAACAACCAGGGCGGCGGCGTGTATGCCAACACCTTGCTCAAGGTCACGGCCGCCGATTTCGATAACCAGGGCACGGCGGCCAACAACGGCGGCAAGGTCGGCGCCCGCAGCATCGACTTCGGCCTCACCGGCACCTTGAGCAACCGCTTCGGCCTGATCGAAAGTGACGACACCCTGCGCCTTGCCGCACAAACCTTCAACAACGCCGGTGGCAACCTGCGCGCCATGGGCCGCGCGGGCAACACCGATATCAACGTGTCGGGGCTGTTCGATAACCGCTCCGGCGCGCTGGAAAGTGCCAACGAAAATCTCAACCTGCAAGCCGGCAACCTCGACAACAACGGTGGCCGTATCGTGCACACCGGCAGCGGCAAATTCGACCTGACCTCTGATCAAGTCACCCGTGCCGGCGGCAGCTTTATCACCAACGGCCAGTTGGACATCAAGGCAGCGAGCTGGACCAACAGCAGCGTGATCCAGGCCGGGCGCCTGAACCTCGACATCGGCCAGTTCACCCAGACCGCCAGTGGCCAGTTACTGGGCGCGCAAAGCCTGACCGGCACGGGCGACACCTGGACCAACGACGGCCTGCTGGCCAGTGACGGCAGCCTCAACCTCACGCTCAGCGGCGGCTACAGCGGCAACGGCCGGGTCAGCAGCCTCGGCGCCATGACCCTCACCAGCGCCAGCATGGACTTGGGCGAAAACGCCCGCATTGCCGGCGGCGCGGTCACCCAGGTCAACAGCAGCACCCTGACCAACCACGGGCGCCTGACCGCCCTCGGCGACCTCACGGTAAACGCCACCACCCTGAACAACTACGGCACTTTGGGCGGCGCGGAAAAAGTCCGCCTCAACGCCACCCACCTGCTCAACGACAGGGGCCTGCTGTTCAGCGGCAACGACATGACCTTGCGCGCCAACGATGTGCGCAACAGCTACGGCGACGTCTACAGCCTCGGCGGCCTGGACATTGCCCACGACGATGCGGGCGCGCGCAGCAGCCTGATCGAAAACCTCTCCGGCAGCCTGGAAAGTGCCGGCAACATGCGCCTGCTGGCCGACACCCTGAGCAACCGCCGCGACCAGTTCAGCACGCAAAAGAAACTGGTCTCGGGCAACCTCAATATCTATTCCAACGACTTCTGCAAAGGCAAAGGCTGCGAGCTGTACTTCACCTCCGTAGAGAAATACGAAGACGTGCTGGTCGGCAGCTCGGCCTCGGCGTTCATCAACGCCGGTGGCGACCTGACCGTCGGCAGCCAGACCTTCGATAACCTCTACAGCTCGGTGTCTGCCGCCAGGAACATCCTGATCAACACCGACGTGCTGACCAACCGTGGTGCGGCCGGCGGCGAAGAAGTGCACCTGAATTCGGGCTTTTATACCCGTGACCGCAGCTTCTACAACACCTTCATGGAGCGCCAGAACCAGTTCAACGTCTATAACAACCCCAACTCCGGCGACTACCGCCCAGGTGAGATGACCCTGGCCAAGATCATGGCCGGCATCGGTAACTTTTACGAAACCAGCACCTACGTGGTGCCGACCGCCGGCAGCGTCATTGCCCAGGCGGTGATTCAGGCGGCCGGCTCGGTGACGGTCAACGCCACGCAAAAAATCGACAACAGCGTGATTCGCCCCAACGCCACCGACATCAAGGCCCCGGCGCAAAACCACAACACCAACTCCGACGTGTTCGCCTCCACGGTGAAACCGGCGATTACCGCGCAACTGCCGCCAGACCTGGCACAGCGCCAGGTCAACCCGGCCACCTTGCCCGGCTTCAGCCTGCCCACCGGCCAGAATGGCCTGTTCCGTTTGAGCGGCCAACAGGCCAAGGCAGACAGCGCCGGCAGCGCCTCCACGGGCAATGGCGACTTCAGCGTCGGCGGCCGCCAGATTGCCGACAAAGACCGCGAAAAACCGCTGGACTACAGCGCCGTGCAAGAGCGTGGTTTCAGCGTCGATGGCCAGCCGCTCAGCGGCGCGGTCACTGGCCAGGGCCCGCTGAACCTGGACAGCCGCGCGCCGTCGGTAACCCGCGTGCAAGGGCTGCCGCAAATCGCTGCGGTCGACAACAGCCACAAATACCTGATCGAAACCAACCCGGCGCTCACCGACCTCAAGCAGTTCATGAGCTCCGATTACCTGCTGGGCAAACTGGGCTACAACCCTGATACCGCCTGGAAACGCCTGGGCGATGGTCTCTATGAGCAACGCCTGATCCGCGAAGCCGTGGTGGCCCGCACCGGCCAGCGCTACATCGATGGCATCGCCAGTGACGACTCGCTGTTCCGTTACCTGATGGACAACGCCATCAGCTACAAGGACGCGCTCAAGCTGCAACTCGGCGTGTCGCTGACTGCCGAACAAGTCGCGGCGCTGACCCACGACATCGTGTGGATGGAAGAAGCCGAGGTCAATGGCCAAAAAGTCCTCACCCCAGTGCTCTACCTGGCCCAGGCCAACAACCGCCTGGCACCCAACGGCGCACTGATCCAGGGCCAGGACGTGAGCCTGATCACCGGCGGCGACCTGCACAACAGCGGCACCCTGCGCGCCACCAACAACCTCAGCATGGTCGCCGGCAACATCGACAACAGCGGCCTGATGCAAGCCGGCAACCGCCTGGAAATGCTCGCCACCGACTCGATCCGCAACACCCGTGGCGGCATCATCAACGCCCGCGACATCAGCGCCACCGCTGTGACCGGCGACATTCTCAACGAGCGCACCGTCACCACCTTCAAGCAGCAAGGCGAAGGCTACCAACTGCGCAACGACGTGGCCAGCGACGCCTCGCGCTTCGAAGCCACCGACACCCTCAAGCTCAACGCCGGGCGCGATGTGCTCAACATCGGCAGCGACCTCAAGGCCGGTGGCAACGCCAGCGTGACCGCCGGGCGCGACGTGGTCATCGCCAGCCAGACCGAACAGGACGACTACGCCTACCAACGCCGCCGCGTCAAAGGCACCGAGCAAACCACCCTGCAATATGGCTCGAACGTGGACGTGGGCGGTAACCTCGCCATCGACGCCCGCCGCGACATCGCCGTGGTCGCCAGCACCGTCAGCGCCGCCAAAGACCTCAGCGTCAAAGCCGGCGAAAACCTGACCCTGGCCGCCGCCGCCAACGAACAACACGACTACTCAAAAGGCAAAAAAGGCGGCACCAAAACCACCACCCAACTCGACAACGTCACCCAACAAAGTGCGGAACTGAAAGCCGGCGGCGACCTGATAGCTGTCGCCGGTACCGACCTGACGCTGGTCGCCAGCAAGATCAGCGCGGGCAACGAAGCCTACGTGCATGCCGATAACGAACTGCAACTGCTGGCCGCGCAAGACAGCAACTATTCGCTGTACGACATGAGCAAAAAGGGCGGTTGGGGCAGCAAGAAAACCCAGCGTGATGAAGTGACCGATGTGAAGAATGTCGGGAGCGAGATCAAGACGGGGGGCAACCTGACGCTGGAGAGCGGTGGGGATCAGAAGTATCAAGCGGCGAAGCTCGACAGTGGCGGGGATATTGCGATTGTCAGTGGTGGGGCGGTGACGTTTGAGGCGGTGAAGGATTTGCGGCAGGAGAGTCATGAGAAGAGCAATAACAATGCCTTCTGGGTGTCTTCCAAAGGCAAAGGCAACACCGACGAGACGTTGCGCCAGACCCAAATGGTTGCCGAGGGCAGCATCGCGATCAAGGCGGTCGAAGGCCTGAAGATTGACGTCAATCAGGTCAATCAACAGACCGTCAGCCAATCCATTGATGCGATGGTCAAGGCTGATCCCCAGTTGGCGTGGATCAAGGACGCCGAGGCAAGGGGTGATGTGGACTGGAGGCAGGTCAAGGAGATTCATGACAGCTTCAAGTACAGCAACTCGGGGTTGGGGCCGGCTTCGCAGATCATTATTGCGATTGTGATGGCGGCGGTGGTTGGGCCTATGGCGGCAGCTGCAGCGGGTGGCGGTACGGCAGGGGCGGTAGCTGGGGCTGTGGCGTCGGGAGCCTCCACCAACGCAAGCGTCAGCGTCGTCAATAATCGCGGCAACCTGGGCGCAGTGCTTAAGGATGTGACTTCTTCGGATGCGATGAAGGGGTATGTGATTGCGGGTGCTACAGCAGGCCTGACCGCTGCTTATTTTGGTGATTGGACGGGTACTCAAACAAACACAATCACTGGGAAAGTTACGACGCAAGGTCTGCTGAATACTTGGAGTGGTGTCGGTAAATTTGCTGCCAACCAGACATTGCAAAGCGGCACGTCCATGCTGCTGGGCAAGGCGCTGGGACAGGGCGGTAGCGCTAGCGATGCGTTGAAAGGCGCGCTGTTCAATACACTGGCGGCAGCGAGTTTCAACCTGGTGGGTAATTACACCCAAGGTGTAGTTGCCGATGGATCTGCACCCAAAATTGCGATTCACGCGATGGTCGGTGGTTTGCTGGCTGAAGCTACGGGCGGCGACTTCAAAACCGGTGCGCTGGCTGCGGGCGCGAATGAGGCGCTGGTTACTCATCTGAATACTCTGGTCAAAGGCAATGAAGAATTGCTGACGATGAGTTCGCAGATTGTCGGTGTGCTGGCGGCGGCGGGGCAGAAGGATGCAGATGCGGCCGCCATGGAGAAGGGGGCTTGGGTCGCGAAGAATGCTACGCAGTACAACTACCTGGGCGAGCATCAAAAGTCTCAGAGAGCGAAAGAGCTGGCAGAAAGCGAAGATGCACTAGAAAGACTCAGGATCAATACGAAGTGGGAATTGATCGACGCCGGGCAGGACGCCAGCTTTGCGGGTGGGGCAGTGGTTGGCGTGCCGGAAGGGCTACTTGATACGGTCAAGGGCATCTTGGAAGTTGCCGGCAGCCCGATACAGACGTTTCGGGCGTTGAGGTCCGTGCTTGAAAGCGAGGATGTGCTGGGTCATGTCTCGGACACTATGAAGCAGTCCTACATCGAACGAATTGACAATCTGCAATCGGAGTATGAACGAGCCGGGGCGAGTGGATCGTTTAACGCAGGGCGTGAAGCCGGGAAGCTGATAAGCGACGTTGTGGCGCTAGGGACGGGGGTTGGGGGAGCGCTCAAAAGCGGGGCCTTGCTCGTCGAAAAGGTCACTGCTAAGGTTGTTAAGGCTGAGTTGACGGTAGTAAAAGCGACGGGCGCAGCTGAAGTGCCGGCTACTTCTGCGATTGCGCGTGTTGGGCTGAGAGACGATCTGGCTGCCCAAGCAGGGATTCCTCGAAATATTGCTGAATCGCCGTCGAGCATGTGGGGTAAGTCGATTGATGACATCAAGCAGTCGTTAACGCTTGATGGTGCGAGCCTTACGCCGAAAGCACCATTGGCTGGTACTTCAGGTAAAGCACAGGTCTTTAACGTTGAAGGACACCCGACAATAAAAGAGGTAGAGTTTCATCCGGGCGGTGGAACCCACGGTGATAGTCCGTACTATAAGCTTGTTAGTACTGAGAAGGTTGGCAATAAAAATATAGAAATACGGGTAATTGATCCGTCGCCTGATTTTAGTCCAGGCACTATTACGCGTTATCAACAATACTATGATACCCAAGGAAATCGTCTGAAATATGAGGGCGGTGAGTGGAAGGGTTGGAACTGATATATGAGAAATTTATTCCCTGATTTGTACGCTGACCTTATTCCAGGTATATCAGCAGCAGGATTTTCTTTGGGTGAGTCATTTTCCAATGTTAGCGAAGAGGTTGGGGAGGTTGAGTGGTACGGTCCGGAAGTACCTGTTCGTGATATTCTCCTTAAGAATAACTCTTGGGTCGGAATTAAGAGGCGGATCGGTTTTGGTAATGAACTTTTATTTTCATATCGATTTATGAATGAGGTGGTCTCGCTGTACTTTGAGAATGCAGGAAGGCTTTATAGAATTTCCGTAGGTGCAGGGTATTTTGGGAGATTTAATAGTGTCAGCGTGGGAGATGATCTTCGGAGCTTGGAAAGGGAGTTTGATGTTTTGTTTAATGATGCGGATGATGACTTTCTTCTGAAGAAATTCGGAAGCATATTGACGGGGATTAGTTTTGTTACGGACTACAGAGCTTCCTTAGAAGATGCGCCAGAACAAGTTATAAAGTTTATATCGATACACGACTGGTCCCTTCGATAAAACATTGAGCGGATCACGTTTTTCATAAGTCCATCAAAATAAAGGAGAAATGGGGTCAGAGAAATGGGTCAGACGCTGAGTGGTCCAGCGGCGCAGGCCGCCGCAGAAAAAGCCTTTGCCCAAAAAGGCTTTGACGTATCAGGGAAGTACGTAGAAAAAGTATGGGTGCCAACTCTTGGTAACCCTAGATCAGGTGCGTGGGTGCCAAAAAGTGAGTGACACAATTAGACAGTTTGATAAGCTTTGCGAAGCTGCTATGGCCGCTTATAGTGAAGAGTTAGATGTCTCCTATGAAGAGTCTTTGTTGCAAATATTGCAGAAAAACGGGGTCAGACCCTGAGGAATCCCCGTAATAGCAAGACTGGAGAAATAACAAACTCCTTTATCACTATGCCGCGGAGGACAAACTGATGGCTAGCTTGGCTTGGCTTGAGAGCCTAAAGGAGTCATTTGCTTCAACTGGTCTGGATTATGAAGACCTTTACGAATTGATAGAGGCTTCTATGGCGAGGGGGAGGACTAATTTTCCAGCGTTTATCTATGACGCTTCGCGGGGAGTTGGCTTCTCTGTGAGTGAAGGATTTTTTTACTCTCTTGATCAGGACTGGGACGATCCAGAAGATTTCAGTGAGGTCAGTTTCTTTTTGGGCGAAGTGGAAACTTCAAGTATCCCAGTGCCAGACTACGTTTCCCTGATGAAAATTGCAGCTGATGTTTACTCTACTTTCTTTCCTGATGATGGGGGCAGTGTTCTAAGGTCTGTGGAGAGATTAGAAGAGCGTTACTCGAAGAAGTCTCCAGTCTAGTTGGGGAACGTTTATTCAAGATCAAGAAGCGCTCAATCTACCGGCAGAGGAAAAATGGGGTCAGACCACTATTCTTCCGGCGAGGGCCCAACGGGGCGGTAATCGCTAATGAGTTTAGTGGGTACTACTGGAAGAGCTGGACGCCTGAGGTCAGAGCTAAATTTGAGCAGACTCTTAAGCAGTACGATCTCAATGTCAAACATCATCATGGAATGTAATTTATGAAAAAATGTGAAAAAATGGGGTCAGACCACTATTCTTCTAACGGAGCACTAAACGTGGTCTAACCGCTGTTTTTTTGTAGAAAAATGGGGTCAGACCACTATTCTTCCTGAGCTTGAAGCTCGAGGAGGCGGTGGGTTCTTGAGCAGCGTTGATGATGCTCAAAAAGTACTAGACGCTTACCGCATAGGGCAGGTTAAGATTTTAGGTAAGAATGCTCAAGGGTTTTCGGTGGTCAAGTTTGAAGGCGTAACCGGCACTAACGTTAACGCTGGCGTTGGTATAACCGCTCAGCCAACTAATGTCTTTATCATCAAAGGTACAAAAAGCCCAAGTATTGTCCCTGCTAACCCTAATTGGACTCAGAAATGAATGCAGAAGCTGAATTGAAAACTTGGAATTTCCAAGTCTTAATGCTTGTTCAAGCGATGCTGGGGGCAGTTACTCCAAACTTCAGGATGGTGGTATTGTCTTGTGAAGATGATGTTTGGTTAATTAGATTTTATCTTGAAGAAAATATAGAGGATGATATTGATGAGGTCGAAGATATCATATGTCAATATACTGCTTATCAGGACTCAAATTTAAAATGCAAGTCGGAAATTTTGGTCGGCAACGAAGACCTACCTAGCTTGTCGGAAGCTGAGAGGGTCGTTTATCGTCGAAAAGAGTAATTTTTACTTGGTCCAATGAAAAACGGGGTCAGACCACTATTCTTCTGACGGAGCACTAAACGTGGTCTGACCCCTATTTTCCTCTTGTGTGGTGCAAACCAAGTTGCCGACTCATGCAGGCCTCTTCAATATTCCAACTTCTTGATTTTCGGTAAGATAAATCGGGGATCCCTCAGGGTCTGACCCCTATTTTTCTTCAAAAGCAATTGATAATTCAGTCATAGGGAAGCCAAGAGTCGGGAGCGCAAATAAACTTCCTGATGGCCAGCACGGATTTAATGACATAATTGATAACTATGCTGGTGATGCAGCTAAATTTGAGATACCAACCAAAGGACCAGGTGGCGAGGTGGTTAGGGTGTCAGAGTTAAGGCAGATTGAAGGCAGCAATAACGGAGTTGGTGGGGTTTTTGAATGGATTGTTGATGAAGGCAACGTGACTCATCGGCGCTTTATTCCCGGTGGTCAAGTAACTGGCCTGCCTAACCAAATTCCGAAAAAATAAGGAGAAGGTAATGTCCCCACTTGGTGTATTGATTAGTTTGGGTTTGGCTTGTTGGTCAACCATTTTTTTGGGATTTAGAAAGCGCTGGATAAGGCGAGAAGATATTTTTGAGTTTGCCATGAATCAGCTTTTAAATGGTTGCGAAAGCGAGCGCGTTGCCATCATTGCTGGAGGCGAATATTTAAGCGATGAAGAACTTCTTGAGGTTGTCTCAAAACAAATGGAGATGACGAACCTTCTTGCCGAAATTGAAAAGTGGCGTTTAGCTTTTCTACTTTGTATTGATACGTCGAATGACAGTGACGAAAATAAAATAAATAGACTTCAGGAAGTCTATGCGGACTTTGATTATCCGGAAGATATGGCTTCGTGCAGTATTTACTCTCAGGATGGTGTCGACCCGCTTGTAGCAATGAGCCGAGTTGTGGAAAAACTAAGAGAGAGGTTTTTGCTCCAATAATTTGATGGTGCAAAAGCGACAGGAGCTGCCGGCGAAAGTGCAGACGCCATGCGCCGATTGGACTATGAAGGTGCTCCCTATCACGGAAAAGTCGATAATGCAGTTAAGAGCCGAGAAAAATGGGGTCAGACTACTATTCTTCTGACGGAGCACTAAATGTGGTCTGACCCCTATTTTCTTTGACCCCTATTTTCTTTGGCCAAGCAGATTGCAGACTGGGGTCCTTCGATGGACCGGCTAGCCTTGATAAGCGGCGGTGGGGCCGGTGGTGGTAGAGTCGAGTCTAGGCCTCGGTTGCCGGGGGATACTGATCCGGCAGGGTTGGCGCAGCTGGAAAAGGCGATAAGGTATTTACAAGGTCCAAAAGGGGTTGGAGACACTCTGGCTACGCTGAGTCAAGGCCAAAAAGAGCTGTCGGAAAAATTGACAATATTCTTAATAATTTCAAGGATAGTGATATTACGGGTACCTTAAAGGATATGGCTGGTAATCCTGTTCCGAAGCCTGGCGGTGGTTATTGGGATCACCTAAAAGAGATGAACGACACTCTTCGAGGTTTACGGAACCATGCGGACACTTTGAAGGGGGTGAATGAACCGTCAGCGCAAGCTGCACGCCAGCGAGCGGTCGATACTATCGATCGTATTGAGTCAGCTTTAAATGGTGCCGGGATATGACGTTTCGTGAGTTGGAAAGACTTACTCAAATTAGTTGGTTACCAGAAGACAGCCCGTCGTCTTTGACCGAATGGTATCTTTTGGTATGTGATACTCCACTAGATCACTTAAGTATAGGAGATGTATGCCGCGCAATTAGGCAAAATCTTTTTGTTGATGAGCTATTACCCTTTGCTGTGATATTACTACATGATGATGTGTTGGCAGGAGAGAGATACGACGGCGAGCTGCTTGCAGCTCTTGCAAGTGTGAGTGCAGAGTGTTGGCAGAGAAATGCAAGTGCGGCGCAAAAGGCCGTTTGCGCTTTGGCCGAAGTGAAGAATTTAAGCCAAGATCCCGAGCTGTTAAAGGATGCTTCGACTTTGATGGGAGCGCTTGGCATTTGAGGAGAAATGGGGTCAGACCACTATTCATCTGGCGGTGCATTAAACGTGGTCTGACCCTGAGGGATCCCCACAAATTTACTCCAAGCTCTGCGCTTGATGATGCAAAAAATGCGGTCAGACCACTAGTCTACTGGCGGAGCACTAAACGTGGTCTGACCCTTATTTTTAATGCATGGTGAGCGGGCAACACCGATCAAATGTGGGGGCTGGCTTGCCTGCGATAACGCCGGACCGGCCAGCACATTTGTCACTGGAAGACCGCCATCGCAGGCAAGCCAGCTCCCACCTTTCGGATCGTGATCAGGCCAGGTATTTGTGGAACCAGCCTAGGGTTCTTTCCCACGCCAGATTCGCCGCCGCCTCGTCATACCGTGGCGTTGAATCATTATGAAACCCATGATTGGCGCCTTTGTAGATATACGCCTCATAGGACGTGCCTGCGGCCTTCAGCGCTTTCTCATACGCCGGCCAGCCCTCGTTGATCCGCGTGTCCAACTCGCCGTAATGCAGCATGATCGGTGCTTTTATGCGTGGCACGTCCTTGGCCTCAGGTTGGCGCCCATAGAACGACACTGCCGCACCCAGTTCGGGATACGCCACCGCCGCCGCATTGGTCACGCCGCCGCCATAACAGAAGCCGGTAATCCCGACTTTGCCGGTGCTGCTGTCGTGGTGCATCAGCCATTCGATGGCGGCGAAGAAGTCGTTCATGAGTTTGGTGGGGTCGACTTTTTGTTGCAGTTCCACGCCTTTTTCATCGTTGCCGGGGTAGCCGCCCACGGAGGTGAGGCCGTCGGGTGCCAGGGCGATGAAGCCGGCTTTGGCCAGGCGCCGGGCGACGTCTTCGATGTAGGGGTTCAAGCCGCGGTTTTCGTGCACCACCACCACGGCGGGCAGTTTGCCGCTGGCCTTGGCCGGGCGTACGAGGTAGCCGCGCACGGTGCCGTTGCCTTTGGGCGAGGGGTAGGTGATGTAGTCGGCGACGATGTCCGGGTCGGTAAATTTGACCTGTTCGGCCAGCGCATAGTTGGGGCTCAGGGCCGCCAGCAGCGCCGAGGCGGTGAGGCCGCCGAAGGTGAACAGCGCGGCGCGGTCGAGAAATTCGCGGCGGTTGAGCTTGCCGTGGGCGTAGCCGTCATAGAGTTCCAGCAGTTCGGGGGCAAAGTCTTTCGCGGTGAGACGAGTCATCGGAGCAGTCCTCGATTAGCGGTGGTCATCACTGTAGACCAGGATCAACTGTCGCGGCCATGGGCGGCGGCGGCCAGTTGCCCGGTGTCGACGCGCACGAACACCGAGTCGCCGACGGCGGTGAGCACGTCACCGGCGTACACCTCGCAGACCACGCGGCTTTTACGCCCCACGTCACCTTCGACCCGTGCGCGCAGGCTCAGCGTTACGCCCATCGGCGTCGGCTTGATGAATTTGATCCCCAGGTTGCCGGTCACGCAGTCGATGCGCGGCAGGCTGCCGGGCGCGCGTTGTTCGGCGCGGTAGTGGTAGGCCATGGCGGTCCAGTTGGAATGGCAGTCGACCAGCATGGCGATCAGGCCGCCGTAGACCAGGTCGGGCCAGCCGCTGTATTTGGCGTCCGGCTGATGCTCGGCAATTACATGGACGCCATCGGTGTCCCAGCGGCTTTTGATGTGCAGGCCGTGCGGGTTGCTGCCGCCGCAGCCGTAGCAAATGCCTTCGGGGGCGGTGGTGTCCTGCAGAGAAGGGGTGTGCATGCAAAGTCCTTATTGTGCTGGGGCGACTACTCTGTTTAACAGGACAAACGCCCGATGGGAATACATCCATGGCGTGGCGTGTAAGCTCAGCACGCGTGTTCTTTTCTCCTGCGGAGTTTTCCATGAAGCGTCGAACGCACCCGGTCGTCATGCTGGCTCTGGTTGTGGGTTGGTTTTCCAATGCCCAGGCCGTGGAGTACAAAGACGTCAACCGCACGGCCAGCCAGATCAGCTTCACCTTCCAGCAATTCGGGCAGCGGGTGTACGGCACCTTCAGCGACTTCGAGGGCACCTTGACCTTCGACACGCAAAAGCCCGAGGCGGCGCACGCATTGCTGAAGATCCAGCTCGCCAGTATCGATGCCGGCAGCCAGGACGCCAACACCCGGTTGCAGCAACCGGCGTGGTTCGACACCGCAACCTATCCGGTGGGCGTGTATGAATCCAACGGTGCCCGCGCGCTGGGCGACAACCGCTACAGGATCACCGGCAACCTGACGATCAAGGGCATTACGCGGCCGGTCAATATTGAGGTCGTGCTCAAGGAGCAAAGCGGTATCGGCGTGTTCGACGGTGAGTTCATCCTCAACCGCGATGACTTCAACATTGGTGAGGGCGAGTGGGCTGGTAATAGCGTGGTGTCCAACGGCATCAACATCAAATTCAAGATGGTCGCGCCACAACGTTAGGGCCGTTAACGGGCGAACCGCTTCGCGCCGGCCACGCAGCCGATCACCGCGACCGTCACCAGCACCATGCCCAGGCTGACCTGTTCATGCAGCAGGCCCGCCGCGAGTGCCAGCCCGAAGAACGGTTGCAGCAACTGCAACTGGCCGACGGCGGCAATGCCGCCTTGGGCCAGGCCGCGATACCAGAACACAAAACCGATCAGCATGCTGAACAGTGCCACATAACCCAGGCTCAGCCAGGCCGGCAGGCTGATCCCGGCCAGGGTCGACGGCGCCAGCATCAGGCTCAAGGGCGCCACCACCGGCAGCGACACCACCAACGCCCAGCAGATTACCTGCCAGCCACCCAGGCTGCGCGAGAGCTTGGCGCCTTCGGCGTAACCCAGGCCGCAGGCCAACACCGCCAACAGCATCAGCACGTCACCGGCAGGGGCGGCGCTCAAGCCTTGGGCCACGGCGTAGCCCATCACCAGCAGGCTGCCCAGGCTCGAAAATAACCAGAACACCGGGCGCGGACGCTCGCCGCCGCGCAGCACGCCAAACACTGCCGTGGCGAGCGGCAGTAAGCCGATAAACACAATCGAATGGGCGGAAGTGACGTATTGCAAGGCCAGCGCGGTGAGCAAGGGAAAGCCGACCACAACGCCGAGCGACACGATTACCAGGGGCAGCCATTGATGACGCGCGGGGCGCTTCGCCTGGAACAGCCGCAGCAGGCATAAACCCAGCACGGCGGCGAGGGTGGCGCGGAGCATGGTCAGGAACACCGGGTCGAATTCCATCACCGCCAAGCGTGTGGCCGGCAATGAACCGCTGAAAATCACGACGCCGATAAAACCGTTGATCCACCCTTGGGTGCTGCTGTCGAGGGGGTTGAGCGCTGAGGTACGTTCCATGGGCTGTGCTCGAAAGGAAGGGTTGCGTGACGGGCATCCTAGGGTCGAATATCAGCACAATCAAAAAATTGTCATGGATACACCGCCTATGCCGCGCGCCCGCTATAAGTCGCTGGTCGACACCTTCGCCGAGGACATCCGCAGCGGGGTTTTGCCGCCCGGCACGCGCCTGCCCACCCACCGGCAACTGGCCGCCGACCACCGCCTGGCACTGGTGACCGCGAGCCGGGTGTACGCCGAACTTGAGGCCATGGGCCTGGTCAGCGGTGAAACCGGCCGTGGCACGTTTGTCCGCGAGATCGCGTTGCCGCCAGGGCAGGGCAGTGGGCAGATGAGCGTTGCGACGGGGATGCTCGACCTTAACTTCAACTACCCGTCGCTGCCGGGGCAGGCGGAGCTGTTGCGCACGGCCTTGCGCCAATTGGCGTTGTCGGGCGATCTGGAAGCGTTGCTGCGTTACCAGCCCCATGCCGGCCGTTTGCACGAGCGCGCCGCCATCGCCCGCCATCTGGTGAGCCGAGGGTTGGCGGTGGAGGCCGAGCAGGTGCTGGTGGTCAGCGGGGCCCAGCACGGTTTGGCGGTGGCGATGATGGCGTTGCTCAAGCCAGGGGATGTGATCGCCGTCGACGCGTTGACGTATTCGGGGTTCAAGGTGCTGGCGGAAACCTTGCACCTGGAAATCGTCGCCATCGCGGTCACTGCCCACGGCCCGGACCTGGAGGCTTTGCAACGCCTGTGTCGCCAGCGGCCGGTGCGCGCCGTGTACAGCATGCCGACCCTGCATAACCCGTTGGGTTGGGTGATGAGCCTGGAGCAACGAACACAACTGGTGGCCATCGCCCGCCAGCACCATCTGATGGTGATTGAGGATGCGGCCTACGCCTACCTGGCCGAGGACGCACCGCCGCCACTGGCAGCCCTGGCGCCGGAACGCACGGTGTACGTCGGCGGTTTTTCCAAGAGCGTCGCCACCGGCTTGCGCGTCGGTTTTGTTGCGGCGCCTGCGGCATGGGTAAAGGCGATTGAACGCACCATCATGGCCACCACCTGGAACGTGCCCGGGGTGATGAGCGCGATTGCCGTCGCCTGGATCGAGGACGGCACCGTCGCCCGCCTGGAAGCGCAAAAGCGCCAGGATGCCCAGGCACGACAAGCCCTGGCCGCGCAGGTGTTGGCCGGGGTGGATTACATCAGCCACCCCTCGTCGTATTTTTTGTGGTTGCCGCTGCAAGAAGAGGCGCGGGCCGATCAGGTTGCCATGACCCTGCAACGCGAGGGCATTTCGGTGTCCACCGCCGAGCCGTTTGCCGTCTCGGCGTGTGTACCGCATGCGCTGCGCCTGGCACTGGGCTCGGTGGACATGGCGGCGCTACGCACGGCAATGGTGCGCGTGCGCAGGGTGGTGCAGTGGTGAGCCGAGCTTGGGCGGCTCACCGCGGTCATCAGTATTTGTACGCCTGACGCCCGATCAGCAGCCACTTGCCTTTTTGCTTTTGCCAGACCTGAAAGTTGTCGATGTCGGTCGGCACGTCGACGCCGCTGTTCACGGCCAGGGCGTGAAAGTGGTTGCGCACCAGCGCCGTGTCGCCGTCCAGGGTGATGGTCTGGTTTTGCATTTCCAGGGTCTTGAAGGCGCTGGTGTGGGTTTCCAGATCGGCGATGAACTGCGCCTTGTCCTGCACTTTGCCACTGGAATGGCCGTAGGTGAGTTTGTCGGACGTCAGCGCGTGCAGCGTCTTGAGGTCCAGGTGCAGCATGGCTTGGGTCAGTTGGTCGACCGCTTGAGCCACCTCCTTTTCAGCGGCGGCGGGCGCCGCTGCGACATAACCGGAAAACAGGCACAGAAAACCGATCAGCACTTTGACGTTTGGCATGGGTGTTTCCTTATTGTTGTTGGGGGCGCTACGACCACTTTAGTCGTCGTACAACCATGCAATATTTTCGTCAACGAAGGAAAGTGAAATTTTGATAAGTCAAAAAAAGGTAAGAAGTAAGGGGTTCATGGAAATTCGACCGCCTCGTACGACATCCCAACACATCAAATAAGTGTCAAGGCGCTCGCGTGCCGCTTCCTGCACCAGTAGCACATCGCTATGCTACTGGCGAAACAACCACTCGGCCGAGGTGCAAAATGGATTTTGACTGGCACAGCGGCGTCATGACCCGTGCCACCCCCGTGACGCCACACTACAAAAATACCCAAAAAGTTCGCCGATTCATGCTTGAACACTGCGGCCCGGCGTTCAAGTTCGACCGGCCGTTGATGGCCTGGATTCGCAACGACATTCCCAAGACGCTGGGCGATGTGGTGGATGAATGGCAACGTCGCCAGGAGGATTCACGCGTATGACACCGGATCAGAAATACCAGGCCGCGCAAGAGCGCATCGGCTATCGATTGGAAGCATTCAAAATCGGCGGCAACTACACGCCGCTGGTGCGCGACGGTAATCACCTGTACATCAGTGGCCAGATTCCCCGTGTCGGCGACACCATCGTACTGCCGGGAAAAGTCGGCGAAAGCCTGACCCTGGCACAGGCGCAAATCGCGGCCAGTATCAGCGCATTGCGTTGCCTGGGGCTGCTCAAGCAGGCCTTGGGTTCGCTGGATCAGGTCAAGGCAATCCCGCGCATTGCGGTGTACGTGCGCAGTGCTGAAGATTTCGACCAGCAGAGCGAAGTGGCCAATGCGGCCTCCGACTTGCTGCATGAAATCCTCGGTGCCGCCGGGGCGCACACACGCACATCGGTGGGTGTGATGCAGCTGCCCAAATCAGCGGCGGTTGAAATCGAAATGCTGGCCATTGCTCACACTTAACCTGCGGGAATAACCGTTGATGATTACCGCAGGCTGGGTGGTGCTGGTCAACTATGCGCGCTACCTGGCACCCGGCGTGTTGCTGTTTGGCCTGTGGTTTGCGCTGACGCCCAGAGCGTTGTCCGTGCTACGCATCCTTATCTTGCTGATGGCATTTGTGTTGCTGCGTGATGCGCTGACGCCGTTGGGCATCTGGTCGTTGAGCGGCGAGGTGCAGATTGCATTCAGCGGCAATGCCTTTGTGTTGACGGCGCTGGGTGGTTTATCGCTGCTATCGATTGTTGTGCTTGCACGGATAGCGCCGGAGCTGTGGCAGTGGGTGCGCGGGACCATCGGCAACCCGGCGGTTGGCCTGGCTGTTGCACTGGCGGTGGGCTGTTTGATCGGCGTGCCGCTGAGGCTTTACCAAGGCATCGAGGCGTCCGCGATCCCCGGCTACTGGGTGTGGCTGCCGGGCATGGTGGTGTTGGCCTATGGTGCCAATGCGTTGGAAGAGGTGCTGTTTCGCGGTTTTTTACAGGGCTATCTGGAGCAGCAGGTCACACCGTTGCGGGCAGCGTTGATCAGCGGCGTGGCCTTCGCAGCCTGTCATGCTTTCCTGGCCTTGAGCGTCACCCAACTGGGCTGGCCGGTGTTGCTGTTTACCCTGATCGAAGGCTTGGCGTGCGCATTGGTGCGCATGCGTTATGGCGTGTTGCCGGCGACGATCGCCCACGGCACCGCCATCCTGCTGATTGCCGTGCCCTACATGGCCTGATCCGAAACACAGCTCCCACCGAGCTCGACTTGAAATACAGTCAAAATGTGGGAGCGGGCTTGCTCGCGAAGACGGTCTGCCAGTCACCTGATGCATCGCCTGACACTCCGCTTTCGCGAGCAAGCCCGCTCCCACAGGTTGATCGCGTTCAGGCCGTTGTGGCACTGCATGCCCTGATCTAAAACACAGCTCCCACCGAGCTCGACTTGAAATACAGTCAAAATGTGGGAGCGGGCTTGCTCGCGAAGACGGTCTGCCAGTCACCTGATGCATCAGTTGACACTCCGCTTTCGCGAGCAAGCCCGCTCCCCCAGGTTGATCGCGTTCAGGCCGTTGCGGCGCTGCATGCCCTGATCTAAAACACAGCTCCCACCGAGCTCGACTTGAAATACAGTCAAAATGTGGGAGCGGGCTTGCTCGCAAAGACGGTGTGCCAGTCACCTGATGCATCACCTGACACTCCGCTTTCGCGAGCAAGCCCGCTCCCACAGGTTGATCGCGTTCAGGCCGTTATGGCGCTACATGGCCTGATCCGAAACACAGCTCCCACCGAGCTCGACTTGAAATACAGTCAAAATGTGGGAGCGGGCTTGCTCGCGAAGACGGTGTGCCAGTCACCTGATGCATCACCTGACACTCCGCTTTCGCGAGCAAGCCCGCTCCCACAGGTTGATCGCGTTCAGGCCGTTGTGGCACTGCATGCCCTGATCTAAAACACAGCTCCCACCGAGCTCGACTTGAAATACAGTCAAAATGTGGGAGCGCGCTTGCTCGCGAAGACAGTGTGTCAGTCACCTGATGCATCGCCCGACACTCCGCTTTCGCGAGCAAGCCCGCTCCCCCAGGTTGATCGCGTTCAGGCCGTTGTGGCACTGCATGCCCTGATCTAAAACACAGCTCCCACCGAGCTCGACTTGAAATACAGTCAAAATGTGGGAGCGGGCTTGCTCGCGAAGACGGTCTGCCAGTCACCTGATGCATCGCCTGACACTCCGCTTTCGCGAGCAAGCCCGCTCCCACAGGTTGATCGCGTTCAGGCCGTTGTGGCACTGCATGCCCTGATCTAAAACACAGCTCCCACCGAGCTCGACTTGAAATACAGTCAAAATGTGGGAGCGGGCTTGCTCGCAAAGACGGTGTGCCAGTCACCTGATGCATCACCTGACACTCCGCTTTCGCGAGCAAGCCCGCTCCCACAGGTTGATCGCGTTCAGGCCGTTGTGGCGCTACATGCCCTGATCTAAAACACAGCTCCCACCGAGCTCGACTTGAAATACAGTCAAAGTGTGGGAGCGTTCAGGCCGTTGTGGCGCTGCATGCCCTGATCTAAAACACAGCTCCCACCGAGCTCGACTTGAAATACAGTCAAAATGTGGGAGCGGGCTTGCTCGCGAAGACGGTCTGCCAGTCACCTGATGCATCACCTGACACTCCGCTTTCGCGAGCAAGCCCGCTCCTCCAGGTTGATCGCGTTCAGGCCGTTGTGGCGCTACATGGCTTGATCTGAAACACAGCCAGCCCCCACAATTTCTACAGCGGCGGTGTGCGCGGCGGAATCAGGCGTTTGCTGCCGGTGGCTTCATACGCGCTGGCAAAGCTCAGCAGCGCCGAGTCATCGTATGCCCGCCCGGCAAAGGTCAGGCCGACCGGCATGCCGATATCGGCCATCACGCCCATCGGTACGGTGACGGTGGGCACGCCCAGGTGGCGGATGGCGAGGTTGCCGTTGGCGACCCAGACGCCATTGCTCCAGGCGATGTCGGCACTGGCTTCATTCACGTCGGCATCGGCCGGGCCCACATCGGCCACGGTCGGGAACAGCACGGCGTCGAGGCCCAGGTTGTCCATCCAGTCTTCCAGGTCCAGGCGCCGGGTCTGCTCCAGGCCACGCAGGCCATCCGGCACGGTGCTGATCTCGTTCCACGGCGTAATGCCGCGTTCGGCCATGCGCACGTATTCGTCCATGCCGGCGGCCAGGTCATCTTCACGGTTGGGCAAGGTGCCCGGGTCATGGGGGAAGATCTGCGGCCCATCGACGTCCGCCAGGCGGTTCAGCGCGGGGTCGCCGTTGGCGCGCAGGAAGTCATCGAAGGCCCAGGCCGACAGTTCCCACAATTCATCGTGCAGGAATGCCTTGGACACCAGGCCGCGGGTAAACACCGTCGGCGCGCCGGGGCGGTCGCCTTCGCAATTGGACACCAGCGGGAAGTCCACCTCGATGACTTCGGCACCGGCGGCTTCCAGTGCCTGGCGTGCGGCATGCCACAGGTCTATGACGCTGGCCCGGGTGTTGATCTTTTGCCCGGTCGGCCCGCCGATTCCGGGTTTTTCGCTGGTGCCGGCCTCGGGGTCAGCGTTGATGTACATGCGCGGCACACCGAAACGTTTACCGGCCAGGGCCTCGCTATTGACGGCCAGTTCGGCGTACGACGCCGGGCGCACCGAGGCCACGCTCGGGATCGGCACCCAGGGTTGCAGGCGCCACAGGTCGCCACGGGTGTCGGGGTCTTCGGCGACCACCACGTCGAGCACTTCCAGCAGGTCGGCCATGGTGCGCGCATACGGCACCACGACGTCCATGGTCGGGGTCAACGGCCAGTTGCCGCGCACCGAAATCACCCCACGAGAAGGGGTATAGGCGCACAGGCCATTGTTGGACGCCGGGCCACGCCCGCTTGACCAGGTTTCTTCCGCCACGCCGAATGCCGCGAAGCTGGCCGCCGTGGCGGTGCCGGCGCCGTTGGACGAGCCGGAAGCGAATGGCGCGGTGAGGTAGTCGGCGTTATACGGGCTTTCGGCGCGGCCATAGACGCCGCGTTGCATTCCACCATTGGCCATCGGCGGCATATTGGTCTTGCCCAGGCAGATGGCGCCACCGGCGCGCAGGCGTTCGATCGTGAACGCATCGCGCTGCGCGACGAGCTTGGCGAAGGCCGGGCTGCCCGAAGCCGCCGTCAGGCCCTTGACCAGGTAGCTGTCTTTGGCGGTGTAGGGAATGCCGTCCAATGGCCCCAGGGTTTTGCCCTGCGCCCGGCGTGCGTCGGACGCCTCGGCTTCTTTAAGAGCCTCGGGGTTGCGCACGACGACGGCGTTCAACGCGGTGGCGGTCTGCGGGCCGTCATAGGCATCAATCCGCGCCAGGTAGGCGTTTACCAGTTCAACGGCAGTGGTCTGGCCGGCTTCAAGCGCCGCGCGCAATTGGGCAATGGAGACTTCGGTAACTTGCATCACGTTTTTTTCGCCGCCTTCAAGTGGGAGGTATGGCGGCAGTCTACGGACAGATATTTCACAAAACCAGCGCCGTATAGTCCGCGTAGGCGGCGCGCATCACTTGCCACGTGGACTCGTCAGCCGGAATCAGGTGCTCGATACGCAGCGAGGTGAGGGTGATGTCCTGAGGCATGCCGAAGGTGGTGAAGGTCGACAGAAAGTTCAGCTCGCCGTCGGGTGAGCGGATACGCGTCAGCACCAATGGCGGCATGTGTTCGGGCGGTTCGGTGTTGGCGGGCGTCGGCAGACTCGCTAATAACCGCGCCAATTCAGGATTGCCCAGCGCCTCACGACTGGCGCGTTGCCAGGCGAGCGTGCGGATCTCTTCGGCGTTGATCAGGTGGTCGCCCAAGCCGCCGGTTTGCAGTAGCGTGGTCAGCAGGTTCAGCCCGTCTGCCGCATCCGGTTCAAGCCCCACCCGTTCAAACAGAACGCCGGTACTGGCATTCGCCGCCAGCACTTGCCACTCGCTGCCCAGCAGAATCGCCGGGGCCGGGTTATTGGCGTGCAACACATGGCTGACGGCTTCGCGAATCGCGGCCATGGCCGGTGAGGCGAGTGGGGTGGCGGTGTAGCGTGGCGCGTAACCGGCGGCGAGGAACACGCGATTGCACTGCTCAAGCGGCACATCCAGCGCGGTCAATAAATTGTGCAGCGTGCCCGGGCTCGGCTTGGCGCGGCCGGTTTCGAGGTAACTGAGGTGGCGTTGCGAAACCCCGGTGATCAAGGCCAGGTCCAGTTGGCTCAGCTTGGCGTGGCGACGCAGTTGGCGCAGCTGTTCGCCGGCAGTGGTGTCCATGGCGGGTTCATAACCTGTGAGGTCATTGCGAGGGCCAAGACCTTATCACTATCGTGCGCTTCATTCACTTCAAGGACGAGACCATGCACAGACCCTCTATTGCCCTGGTTGGGTTAGTTGGATTTTCACTCTATACGCTGGCGACGATGCTCACCGCCGAGCAATCACTGCTGGCCTTTGGACGGCAATTGATGTCGCGGCCGGACACCGCGCAGGTGGTGATCGACCTGTACCTGATGGCAGTGCTGGCGTGTATATGGATGTATCGGGATGCGCGTGGGCGCGGGCGGTCAGTGGTGTCTGTGCTGCCGTATTTCGCGCTGACGGCAGTCTTTGTTTCGGTGGGGCCGTTGCTTTATATCGTCGTTAATGGGGCCCGCGATGAATGACCTGCTGGCTATCTACGCAGGCTGCGTGCTGGTGTTGTGCCTGAAGATGTTTGCAATTTCCTGCTACCAGGGTTTTTGGCGGATTCGGCGGCGGGCGTTCACTCATCGTGAAGATGCGGCGTTCTTCGGGCGCAGGGTGCAGCCCCGGGAATTGTCGCAAGTCGCCAGGGCGCAACGGGCATGGGCCAATGACCTGGAAAACATCCCGCTGTTTTTTGTGTTGGGTGGATTGTGCGTGGCGCTGGGCAGTTCCCCGGGTGTCACGGGCTGGCTATTTGGCCTGTTTACCCTGGCCCGATTGGCGCACACGGTGACGTATCTGGCAGGGCTGCAGCCCTGGCGCACGCTGGCGTATGCAGTGGGTGTTGCCTGCCTCTTCGGGCTCGCTGCCCAAGTGGTCTTGAGGTTGGGATGAAATCCCTTTGGCTGAGCGAGCTTAGGGTGGCAAGTGGGCTTGCCACACAAACAACCTGCCATAGGCAAGGGCTCAAGGGTTTAGCTGCGCCTGGTCATTGTCTTTGGCGATCAGCTGATAAGGCGTGGTCGGCGCAGTGTGGCGGTGCATTACGACCTCTCGCCGAAAGCGCCGGTGCGGTCCACCAGCCGCATGCTGTCCCGCCCGCCGCGCTTGGTTTCGTAGAGTGTGGCGTCACTTTGTTCGATCAGGGCCGATAAGTTCAGCGGCGGCTGGTCGAACAGGTCCGCGCCTATGCTCAAGGTCACCGGTACCGGCGTACTGAAGCTCTGCGCGGCGAGTCGCTGGAACTGTTCGCGCAGTCGGCTGCCGAGGTCGACGATCTGCGCAGTCGAGGCCTGATTCAGCAGGATCACAAACTCATCGCCACCCAGGCGTGCCGCCAACGCGCCCTGGGGCACCACGGCGCGAATCATTTCGCTCAGGGCGACCAACAAGCGGTCACCGGCGGTATGCCCATAGAGGTCGTTGACCAGCTTGAAATTGTCGATGTCGATCAACAATACAGCGCCCGGCTGGGCGCGTGAGACCTGGGCCAGCAGGCGCGGTGCCTGCAAGTCCAGGGCGCGCCGGTTGAACAGTGCCGTCAGTGGGTCGCGGGCTGCAAGGCGGGCAATCTGCTGCTCGCGGCGGTAGCGTTCGGAGCCGGTCATCGACAGCGCGATCAGCATGATCGCCATCGCACCTTCCACCAGGGACACCTGGATGATTTCGCCCTTGAAGGCGGTCAGGTCAATCAGTGTGCCTGGGATCAGTACCGACAACGCTTTGGCCACATAAAACGTGCCATGGATCAGCAGCACATAGCGCAACTGCACCGCGCCGATGCTGAGTGATTTGCCGTGCGGGCGCAGCAGAAAGCTGGCGCGCAGGGTGGGCACTGCCACCAGCAGCGACTGCACCGCCAGCATGGCTTTGGACCATGGCAGCTCGACCGGCAGCATCAGCATTCCCAGCCACACCAGCAACATCAATAGCCATAGCGGTGAAAGGCGCGCCTGGGTAAAACGCGCCACGCCGAGCAGGAACAAAAAGTGCGCGGTCACCAGCAAGCCGTTGGCGAACCAGATGCCGATCATCAACAGGCCACTGCCGCGTAGCAACGCCAGGGTAGAGCCGACGCTGATGGTCGCAAAACCTGCAGCCCAGAACAGCAGGGAAGATTCGCGCACGCTGCGCCATTCAATGGCCAGGTACAACGCGGCAGCGGCGGCCAACGCGATGGTCAGAGTCAGAATCGTAGGAGGGTCGAGCGTCATGTCGTGCCGGGCTGCCTGGGTGTGCGCTTAAAAATCGGGATTGTAAGCGCACACGCAGGTTTTTCAGAGCATTCTGGGTAATGGCACACAGCCAGCCGATGATCGGCCGGTCAGACGCCTTTGGTCGAGGGCAGCAAGATCGTGAGGATGCCCGCCAGTGGCAGAAACGAGCAGATCTTGTAGACGTACTCGATGCCATGGTTATCGGCGAGCAAGCCCAGCAATGCGGCGCCAATCCCGCTGAAACCGAACATCAGGCCGAAGAAGATCCCGGCGATCATCCCGACATTGCCCGGCACCAGTTCCTGGGCGAACACCACGATGGCGGAGAAGGCCGAGGCGATGATAAAGCCGATCACCACGCTGAGCACGGCGGTCCAGAACAGGTCGACATAAGGCAGCGCCAGGGTGAAGGGCGCGGCGCCGAGGATCGAGAACCAGATGACTTTCTTGCGGCCGATCTTGTCGCCAATCGGGCCACCGGCGAAGGTGCCGACCGCTACCGCGCCAAGGAACAGGAACAGGTACATCTGCGAACTGGCCACCGACAGCTGGAACTTCTCGATCAGGTAGAAGGTGAAGTAGCTGGTCAGGCTGGTCATGTAGAAGTACTTGGAGAACACCAGCAGCGCCAGCACCACCAGGGCAAACGTCACGCGGCCTTTGGACAAGCCATGTGTGGCTTTACCGCCTTGCTTGAGCTTGAACAGGTTGAGGTGGTGGCGGTACCAGCGGCTCAAGCCATACAGCACTAGAATCGCAAACACCGCGAACAGCCCGAACCAGGCGATGTGGCTTTGGCCGTAGGGAATGATGATCGCCGCGGCGAGCAACGGGCCGAAAGCGCTGCCGGTGTTGCCGCCGACCTGGAAGGTCGATTGCGCCAGGCCGTAGCGGCCGCCGGAGGCCAGACGGGCCACGCGGGAGGTTTCCGGGTGAAAGGTCGACGAGCCGACGCCGACCAGCGCCGCCGCCAGCAATATCGCCGGGAACGTGCCGACAAACGCCAGCATCAGAATGCCGATCAGGGTGCACACCATGCCCGCCGGCAGCAGCCAGGGTTTGGGATGGCGGTCGGTGTGGTAGCCGATCCAGGGTTGCAGCAGGGAGGCGGTCAGTTGGAAGGTGAGGGTGATCAGGCCCACCTGGGTGAAGCTCAGCCCGTAATTGGCCTTGAGCATCGGGTAAATCGATGGCAGCACGGCCTGGATCAGGTCATTGATCATGTGCGCCAGGGCGCAGGCGCCGAGAACGCGCATGACCAGCGGGCTTATTTGGGGCGCAGTGGTTGCAGCGGCGGGTGACGCGGTCAGGGTCGACATGCAGGCATTCCATACAAGGCAGCGAACAGGGGCAGCCAGTACGATGCCGGCTGTCCATTTCTAATTGTTTCGGCGTTTATGCTAGATTCGACAAAAATGCCTGTCTCACGAAATTCGGGAGGCAACTGTCGCAAAAAGGGCGAAATGATCAAACCACTGGATTTATTTCTGCAGGAGATCGACGAGGGCGACTGGGCTGTCATCAGTTCCGCCACTGATTATCCCGAGAATTGGGTGATACCCGAGCATCGCCACGAAAAGCATCAACTGCTGTACGCCATCGAGGGCGTGATGGTAGTGCATTCGGCGCAGAACCAGTGGACCGTGCCGTCCAGTCGCGGCTTCTGGATGCCCAGCGGGCAAGTTCACTCTTTGCGCTGCGTGGGCACACTGAAAATGCGCAGTGTGTTTGTGCGGCCCGATGCCTTCCCGAACCTGCCGACCGAGACCAAGGCGGTGAGTATCTCACCGTTGCTGAGCGAGCTGATCAAGGCGTCGGTGAGTTTGAAGCCACCGTATGCCGAGGATTCGCGTGACGCGAGGATCATGCACCTGATTCTCGATGAGCTGGCGATTCTTCCGGCGTTGCCCCTGTCGCTGCCACAGCCCGCCGACCCACGGATCAACCGCGTTTGCCAGGCGCTGCAACACGACCCTGGCGATGCGTCGACGGTCGCTGATTGGAGTGAGCGCCTCGACCTGGACCAGAAGACCATCCAGCGCCTGTTCCGCAAGGAAACCGGCCTGACCTTCGGCCAGTGGCGCCAACAGGCCAGGTTGCTGCTGGCGTTGGAGCGCATTGCGGTGGGGGAGAAGATTATTGATGTCGCCATCGAGTTGGGCTACGAAAGCCCGAGCGCCTTTACCAGCATGTTCAAGAAACAGTTTGGCAAGACGCCGAGTCAGTTTTTCAGGTAGTGCGCGTTGCCACACGTGCCACCGTAAGCCGCCGTGAGCTCAGGTAAGCCAGCAGGCCGGCGACACCCAGCAACCCCGCGCTCAGTTCAAAGGTCGCCCGGTAGCCACTCAGGTCGAACACCACACCGCCGAGCGTGGCGCCGCAGGCAATCGCCAACTGGATAATCGCCACCATCAGTCCGCCTCCGGCCTCGGCATCGTCAGGCAGGGCCCGCGACAGCCAGGTCCACCAGCCCACCGGCGCGGCGGTGGCAACCAGGCCCCAGACGCCGAGCAACAGCATGGTCGCCGCCGGCGAACTGCCCCATGCCACCAGCGCCAGGGCAATCGCTGCCATCAATAATGGAATGGCCGTCAGCGCCTGGTACAGGCGGTTGTTCAGAAAGCGCTCAATCAGGAACGTCCCGGCAAGCCCGGCCAGGCCGAGCACCAGCAACATCAGCGAGAGCATGGGAAGACTGACCTGAGTCACCGTTTCCAGGAACGGGCGCAGGTAAGTGAACAGCATGAACTGGCCCATAAAAAACACACTGGCGGCCAGCATGCCCAGGGCTACGCGGGCATTCTTCATCAGGCGAAACACATTGCGGGTCGTGCGCCTGTCATCGTTCTTCAGCGAAGGCAGGCTCACCAGCAGCCAGGCGCCGGCCACAACGGCGACCGGGATGACGTAAAAGAACGCGCCACGCCAGCCAATCAGCCCGCCCAGAAAGCTGCCCAATGGTGCCGCAATCACCGTCGCCAGCGCGTTACCGCCGTTGACGATCGCCAGCGCGCGCGGCACCTGTGCCAATGGCACCAGGCGCATCGCGGTAGCGGCCGATAATGACCAGAAGCCGCCAATGGCTACGCCGATCAGCGCGCGACCGAGCATGAATGTCAGGTAGTTCGGCGCTAACGCCACCACGGTGCCGGACACAATCATCAGCGCGGTCAGCGCCAGCAGCAGGCGTTTGCGTTCAACCTTCGCCGCAACGGCAGCGATGATCAGGCTGGTGAGCAAGGCGAACAGCCCGGAAACCGAAATGCCCTGGCCAGCCTGGCCTTCAGAGATGTGCAAGTCTCTCGCCAGCGGCGTGAGCAGGCTTACGGGCATGAATTCAGAGGCCACCAGCGCGAATGCCGCCAGTGACATCGCGAACACGGCACCCCAGCTGTGCGTATGAGTGTTAGCGGACATTACTTCAAGTTACCTTTGAAAAAGCGGGTGAGCGTGGCGAATGGGATCAGGTCGACGCGGTCGTACAGATCCACATGGCCGGCACCCGGGATAATCACCAATTCCTTGGGCTCGGCCGCACGCCGGTAGGCGTCTTCGCTGAACTCGCGGGAGTGGGCGTTAGCGCCGGTAATCAACAGCAGCGGGCGCGGGGAGAGCGTCTCGATGTCGTTGAACGGGTAGAAATTCATGAACTTCACGTTGCTGGTCAGAGTCGGCCGGGTGGTCGTTTGCGGCGACGCACCGGCCGGGGTAAATTCGCCGCGCGGGGTGCGGTAGAAGTCGAAGAACTCATCACCCACCGCATCGCCGGTGAGGGTCAACGGGGTCCCGCCGGTGTAGGCCGTGTCACCGCCCTGGAATTCCACATAGCGCTGGTTGGCCGCCTGCAGAAGCAGTTGTTGGCGTTGCGCCAGCGTTACCCCATGCTTGAGGCCGTTGCGATTCGCCGCCCCCATGTCATACATGCTGACCGTGGCGATCGCCTTGAGGCGTGGGTCGATCTTGGCGGCGGCGATGGCGAAGCTGCCACTGCCACAGATGCCGAGAATGCCGATGCGTTCACGGTCCACTAGTGGGCGAGTACCGAGGTAATCCACGGCAGCGCTGAAGGCTTCGGTGTAGAGGTCGGGCAGCACCGCGTTGCGCGGCTGGCCTGCGCTTTCACCCCAGAACGGCAGGTCGAGTGACAGGGTGACGAAGCCTTGTTCGGCCATTTTCGTCGCGTAAAGGTTGGCGCTCTGTTCTTTAACGGCGCCCATCGGGTGGCCGACGATGATTGCGGCGTATTTTGAGCCCGAGGCAAGGCCCTTGGGGGTGAACAGATTGCCCGCAACGAGCATGCCGTATTGGTTGTTGAAGGTGACTTTTTGTACCGTCACCTTGTCGCTTGTGTAGAAGTTGTCAGCACCGTTGGACATATCGGCTCCCAATGAAGAAAAAGACGTGACCAGCACACACAGGGCAAGCAAGAGGCGTTTCATGCAGTGATCCTTGAGGAGGTTGGTGCACTCATTTTCCCGCTGGGGGTGGGGCTTCTGTAGTGCGTTCCACTGGATTACTTGCCTGATCCTCTGAGTCTTGCCACCTGCCGAGGACGCTCAGGTGCGACCCGAGGTAAAGTTCACTGAAGACCGGACAGAGCCCGTTATGAACATCACTCCATCGCCCCTGGACGCGCTGATCCAGGCCATTGGTTCGCGGGTTTCAACGCCCGGCGACTACCCCATGCCCATTCCCGGCCTGGGTTTTTATCGGCGTGAGCAGCCGGCGACGCCGGTGGTGTGCATGGTCGAGCCCTGCGTCGTGTTGGTCGCTCAGGGCGAGAAGCAGCTGTGGGTCGGTGGCGAGGGTTACCCGTACGACCCGTCGCGATTTCTGCTGACCTCGCTGGACATTCCCGCCAATTCAGAGGTGCTCGCCGCCAGCCCAGGGACACCTTGCCTGGGGCTGACCTTCAAGCTGGACCTGCGCATCCTGGCCGAGTTGATCGCCCAGCGTGAGGTGCCTCTGACCCGTCAACGGGCGGTGATGAAAGGGGTTGGCATCGGCACTGTCACCGAAGGCATGCTGGCGGCGTTTGCACGCCTGGTTGCGTTGCTGGATGAGCCTGAGGCGATAGCGGTGCTCGCGCCCTTGATTCAGCGCGAGATCCACTACCGGCTGTTGCAGAGCGATCAAGCCGGTCGACTGCGCCAGATCTGCGCCGTGGACGGGCAGGGCTATCGGATTGCCAAGGCGATCGATTGGCTGAAGCTCAATTACGACGCGCCGTTGCGCGTGGAGGATTTGGCGGCACGCGTGCAAATGAGCGCAGCGACTTTTCACCATCACTTTCGCCAGCTGACGGCGATGAGCCCGTTGCAGTATCAGAAGTGGTTACGCCTGAACGAGGCGCGGCGCTTGATGTTGAATGAGCATCAGGATGTCTCCAGCGCCGCGTTCAAGGTCGGTTATGAAAGCCCGTCACAATTCAGTCGCGAGTACAGCCGACTGTTCGGTGCGCCGCCCAAGCGTGACATGGCCACGCTGCGCGGCAAAATCACTGATCAGCCGCGGTCAAATTAGCGAAGAAAATACAGCCAATCAGCCGCGCAAACAGGCTGAGCGTTTCCGGCAGGTTGGGGTCGTCGAATAGCATCGACTGCGAATCCAGCGCACACAGCGCGCCGAACAGCCGGCCGTCGGGCAGGAAGATCGGCGCGCCGGCGTAGCTCTCGATGGCGTATTGCTTGACCACCGGGCGCGTGGCAAAGCGTCCGTTCTGGCTGACTTTGGGGATGAACAGGGCTTGCGGGTTGATGCAGAACTCACTGCACAAGGTGGTTTCCAGGTCGAGTACGTCATCGACATGAATGCCCATGTGCAGCGGGTCATGGGCCGCACACACCACCCATTCCAGGTCGGTGAATTTGGCGATCCCGGCGAAGCGCATGCCGGTCAGGCGGGTGACCAGTTGCAGAATGCTGGTGGTGGCTTCGATTTCGGCGATGGCCGCGCGTTCAGCGGCGCTGAGTAACGAGTGTGCTGCGGTGACGCTTGGAATCATGCTGAGCACTCCAATGGCGTGGTGGCGCGAGCCACCACGCACGGTCCGGTTTAGTTAATGCGCGGATGCTGCTGCACCAGGTTCTGGCGCTTGGCTTCGAGTGCGGCAATTTCGGCGTCGATGTCTTCGATCTTCTGCTCGATATTGTCGTGGTGCTCTTGCAGTATCTCCTTGGCTTCTTCCATGTCCGAGGCTGCCGGCGCCGCGCCGCGCAACGGCTTGTTGGCGGTTTCCTTCATGGTCAGGCCGGTGATCAGGCCGACCACGGCAAACACCATCAGGTAGTAAGCCGGCATGAACAGGTCGTTGGTGCTCTCCACCAGCCAGGCCACTGCGGTCGGGGTCAGGCCGGCGATCAATACCGAAACGTTGAACGCACTCGCCAATGCACTGTAGCGCAGGTGAGTGGGAAACATCGCCGGCAGGGTCGAGGCCATGACGCCGATGTAGAAGTTCAGCACCACGGCTAGGATCAGCAAGCCGGCGAAGATCAGACCGATCTTGCCGCTGGTAATCAGCATGAACGCCGGGATGGCCAGCAACAGCAGGCCGATGCTGCCGGCGATGATGAAGGGCTTGCGGCCGATCTTGTCGCTGACAAAACCAATGAACGGTTGCACGAAGAGCATGCCGACCATGATCGCGATGATGATCAGCACGCCGCTGTTTTCTTTGTAATGCAGGTTATGCGAGAGGTAACTCGGCATATACGTGAGCAGCATGTAATACGTCACGTTGGTGGCCGCAACGATACCGATGCAGGTCAGCAGGCTGCGCCAGTGCTGGGTGGCGACTTCTTTGAACGATACTTTGGGGCCATGTGTCAGGCCTTCGCGGTCGCCTTGTTCAAGTTTGTCCATGTGCTGCTGGAAGGCCGGGGTTTCTTCCAGTGCATGACGCAGGTACAGGCCGATCATGCCCAGGGGCAGGGCGAGGAAGAACGGCAGACGCCAGCCCCAGGCCTCGAAATCGGCTTCACCGACTATCGTCGAGATCAGCACAACCACACCGGCGCCGAGCACAAAGCCTGCGATGGAACCGAAGTCCAGCCAACTGCCGAGGAACCCGCGTTTACGGTCCGGCGCGTATTCGGCGACAAAGATCGAGGCACCGGTGTATTCACCGCCCACCGAGAAACCCTGGGCCATTTTGCACAGCAACAACAGGATCGGCGCCCAGATGCCAATCGACGCGTAACTCGGAATCAGGCCGATGGCGAAGGTGCTCAGGGACATGATCACGATGGTGGCGGCGAGCACTTTCTGCCGTCCGTATTTATCGCCCAGGGCACCGAAGAACAGGCCGCCCAGGGGGCGAATCAGGAAGGGCACGGAGAAGGTGCCCAAGGCCGCGATCATTTGTACGCTGGGCGATGCGTCCGGGAAGAACACCTTGCCGAGCACATAGGCGACAAAGCCGTAGACGCCGAAGTCGAACCACTCCATGGCGTTGCCCAGTGCGGCGGCGGTGATCGCCTTGCGCACCTTGGCATCGTCGACAATCGTGATGTCTTTTAATCCAATCGGTTTGACGCTTTTCTTACGTAATTTCATGCGGGCCACTCTAAAACTGAACAGGGGAGGTGCCATCGTTGCAATGGCACCGCTCTGTCAGTTCAGATACAAGTCGACACCAAATAATTCACCACTCATTGCGTTTTTTTGCAGATGCATTGAACTTCATGCTTCAAACCAGGAATTCTCAGAATGCCCGACAGCGCCCCGAGGCTGGTCTACCGTCAACCATTGCCGAGCGACGTGCAGCGATTGTTCGCGATCTTCGGCGATCCGCAGACCAACCTGTTCAATCCCGCCGGCCCTATGGCCAGCCTTGAGGATGCCCAGCGCTTACTCAACCACTGGCTGCAACAGTGGGCCGCCGAGGGGTACGGCTGGTGGGCGATTGCGCGCATCGAAGCACCGCACCACCTGATTGGCTTTGGCGGTGTAGCGCCGCTCCATTACCTGACCGAGCGGCGCATCAACCTCGGTTATCGTTTTGCCGTCGAGGCCTGGGGGCAGGGCTACGCCACCGAACTGGGGCGTGATGCGCTGGTGCTGGCGTTCGAAACCCTGAATTTTCCCGCGGTGTTCGGGCTGGTGCGACCGGATCACGCAGCCTCGATTCGGGTGCTGGAGAAGCTCGGGCTGAAGCCTTTCGGCCTGCTTGATGACGTACCGGGCAAAGCGCCGAGCCGGGTGTTTCGTATTTGTCATCCTACAACCGTGCCTGGTTGAGTCTCTGCGTATACGCCTGATGCCTCAATAAACCGCAATCTTTCAGATTGACAGCGCGTAGGGAGCCCGCTATAAAAGTTGTAGTTGTACGACGACATATGACACTGCGTATGTCCTATCTAACAAAAATAAAAAGTGATGCCATGAATTTGAATGAGCCCCTCAACGCCCATCGCGTCGGCCAGGCCGTCGGCAACTATCGCTGGACCATCTGCGCGATGTTGTTCTTTGCCACCACCGTCAACTACCTCGACCGCCAGGTGCTTAGCCTGTTGGCACCGCAACTGTCGACGCAATTTGGCTGGAGCAATACCGATTACGCCAACATCGCGGCGGTGTTCCAGTTTGTCTATGCGATTTCCATGCTGTTTGCCGGACGGTTTGTCGACAAAATCGGCACCAAGGCGGCCTACGTGGTGGCGATTGCCATTTGGTCCACCGGCGCGATCATGCATGCGTTTTCGGTGCCGATGGGCCAGGGGATCGCGGCGCTCAGCGGCGCAATCGGCCTGGCGGTGATTCCGGTGTCGATTGCCGGCTTTATGCTGTCTCGCGCCATATTGGCAATTGGCGAGGCGGGCAACTTCCCCATCGCGATCAAGGCCACCGCTGAATACTTCCCCAAGAAAGAACGCTCGCTGGCCACCGGTATCTTCAACTCCGGCGCTAACGTCGGCGCAATCCTGGCGCCGATCTGCGTGCCGTTGATTGCCGGCCTGTGGGGCTGGGAAGCCGCGTTTATCGTGATTGGCATGTTGGGGTTTGTCTGGGTGGCGGTGTGGTCGGCGCTTTATCAGAAGCCGGAGCAGCAAAAACGCTTGTCGGCGGCAGAACTGGCCTATATCCGTAGCGACCAGACGGTGCAACCGTTCACCCCGGAGCCTGCGGGGGCCACGGCGAAAAAAGTCTCCTGGTTCAAATTGCTCACTTACCGCCAGACCTGGGCGTTCGCCTTCGGCAAGTTCATGACGGACGGCGTGTGGTGGTTCTTCCTGTTCTGGCTGCCCACCTACCTGGCGGCGCAGTACGGCATGAAAGGCGCGGATATCGTGATGCCGCTCGCCGTGCTGTACAGCATGACCATGGTCGGCAGTATCGGCGGTGGTTGGTTCCCCAGCTACTTTATGGCCCGTGGCGATGCGCCGTATGACGGCCGCATGAAAGCCATGCTGGTGATTGCGCTGTTCCCGTTGGTGGTGCTGCTGGCGCAACCGTTCGGTTACCTCGGCTTCTGGGTGCCGGTGCTGCTGATCGGCGTTGGCGCCTCGGCGCACCAGGCGTGGTCGTGCAACATCTTCACCACCGTGTCGGATATGTTCCCGCAAAAAACCGTGGCCTCCGTGGTCGGTATCGGCGGCATGGCGGGTGGCTTGGGCGGTGTGGTGATGACCAAGATCGGTGGCTGGGTGTTCGACTACTACAAGTCGATCAACGACATTCACACCGGCTACATGATCATGTTTGCGATCTGTGCGCTGGCGTACCTGGTGGCGTGGAGCGTGATGAAAGCGCTGGTGCCACGCCACAAGGAAATCACCGATCTGTAAGCGCTGCCTTCCCGCGCCGGTGACGGCGCGGGAAGGCATTACAGGTCACGGGCCCAGGTTTCGCTGATCAATGCCTTGCCGAAACTCACCGTGGGCTCTTCTTCCTCCAAGGTAAATCCGGCTTTCTGATAGAGCTTGCGTGCGTCGATCAGGGTGTTAACCGTCCACAGCATCATGCGTTGGTAACCGGCGTGGCGGGCAAAACGCAGGCATTCGTCGACCAGACGCTGACCAATGCCCATGCCCCGCGCACTGGCATCCACGTAGAGCATGCGCAGCTTGGCGGTGGTCGCGTCATGACGCACCACGAACACCGAGCCTACCACGTCGCCGTCTTTTTCCGCGATCCAGCAGCGCTCGGAGGCCGGGTCAAACTCGCGCAGATACTTGGCGACGATCTCCGCCACCAAGGCTTCAAATTCCCAATTCCAGTTGTACTCGCGGGCATACAGTGCGGATTGTTGCTGCACCACCAGGCCCATGTCGCCCGGTTGCGGGTCGCGCAGCAAATAGCTTGGCGCGCTGCCTTGCAGCAGTGACTGGATGCGTTGCATGGCACCGGTGAGTTGGCGTTGTTGTTGCTCGGGCAAGGCTTCGAGTAACGCGATGACTTCTTGCTGGGTTTTCTGCTCCAGCGGCGCCAGCACCGTTCGGCCGAGGTCGCTTAAGTGCAGTTGCACCGCGCGCGCATCGGTGACGGAGCGGACCTTCTGGATCAGACCTTGCTTTTCGAACCCGCTGATCAGCCGACTCAGGTAGCCCGGGTCCAGACCCAGCATCTGGCACAGGTCGGCATTGGTCAGGTCACCACGGGAGGACAGCTCGTACATCACGCGGATTTCGGTGAGCGAGTAGTCGCTTTGCAGCAGGTGTTCCTGCAGCACGCCGATCTGGTGGGTGTAAAAACGGTTGAAACCGCGAATGATCGCGGCGCGTTCTACAAGGGGCGTGGCCATGAGGATGCTCGGTTGGTTGCCTGGGGCAATTATATTGTTGCCTAAGGCAACCAAGTCAAAGCCTTTGTTCAGCGGTTGCGCGTCACCCGCCAAACGGTATTGGCCAAGTCATCCGCGATGATCAACGCGCCTTTGGGGTCTACCGTGACGCCCACGGGGCGCCCGCGCGTTTTGCCGTCATCGCCACGGAAACCGGTGGCGAAATCGATGGGCTCGCCGGCTGGTTTGCCATTGCTGAACGGCACGAAAATCACCTTGTAGCCCACCGGGTTTTCGCGGTTCCAACTGCCGTGCTCGCCAACAAATACACCTTCGGCGAATTTCTCACCCATTTCTGCCATCGAGAAATCCACCCCAAGTGCCGCAACGTGGGAACCCAGGCTGTAATCCGGCTTGATCGCGGCGGCGACTTTCGCCGGGTTCTGCGGTTGTGCGCGTGGGTCGACGTTCTGGCCCCAGTAGCTGTAGGGCCAGCCGTAGAAGGCGCCCTCACGCACCGAGGTCAGGTAGTCCGGCACGAGGTCCGGGCCGAGTTCATCGCGTTCGTTGACCACCGTCCATAATTGCCCGGAACCCGGCTGAATGGTCAGCGCGGTCGGGTTGCGGATGCCGGTGGCGTAGGGCTTGTGTGCGCCTGTCGCTGCGTCGATCTGCCAGATCATCGCCCGGTCGATTTCCACTTCCATGCCACGCTCGGTGATGTTGCTGTTGGAGCCAATGCCCACATAGAGCTGGCGCCCGTCAGCACTCACCGCCAGGGATTTGGTCCAGTGGTGGTTGATCTGCGCCGGCAGGTCGGTGATTGTGGTGGGCGGGCCACTTGCCTTGGTCTGGCCGTCGGCATAGTCGAAGCGCACCAGCGCGTCCTGGTTGGCAACGTAGAGTTTGCCGTCGGCGAAGGCCAGGCCGTAGGGCGCGTTGAGGTTATCGGCGAACACCGTCTTCAGTTCGTAAGTACCGTCACCATCGGCATCGCGCAGCAGGGTCAGGCGGTTGCCACCCTTGACCTTGGTGTTGCCCTGGGCCTTGATCACGCTGGCGATCACATCCTTGGGCTTGAGCTTGGCCGCGCTGCCGCCACGGCCTTCGGCGACGAGAATGTCGCCGTTGGGCAATACCAGGGTTTGCCGCGGGATGGCCAGGTCAGTGGCAATGGCGGTGACGCTGTAGCCTTCGGGCACTGTGGGTTTTTGCGTGCCCCACGGCGTGGGCTCGGCGATTTTCATGCTCGGCAACAGGCTGCTTTGCTGTTCCGGCAATTTAGGATCGGGGCCACGGGCCTGGGTCTTGTCGCCTTCGCCGCCACAGGCGGTCAATAACAGGGCAGCGCTGAGTAAGGTCAGTGTGTGGGCGGTTTTCATTTGGCGGCTCCTGTGCGCAGTCCGGTCCAGGTCGCGGCAATCGTCAGCACGGTGACGACCACCGATAACACCAAGCCGGTCGGCATGGCGGCGTAGGCGTCCTTGGCATGCTGGAACGCATTGACCAGGCCCAGTACCCATGTCGCCAATAGCAGCAGGGCATACACCACCGGTTGACCCGACTTGCGCTCGGCACGCACCAGATTGACCAGCGCAAACAACAGTGCGAGCCCGCAGAACACCAGCGCACCGGCGATCAGCCAGGAGGCAAAGTTGGCCCATTGAATCTGGTAGGTCTGGGTGTAGGTGATGTCGCTGAGCAGGGCGCCCAGAAACAGCGGCACGGTGCCGGCCAGCAGGGTCGCGTGCAGCGGTCCCGGGATTGAGTGGCGGTAGACGGGAAGGGTAGTCATGGTGAGGGCGGCTCCTTGTTGTACAACGCCCCTGGGGTCGGGGCAGCGCATAGGAAAGGAGCCTCGCGTTCGTCAGATAGTTCAGGGTATTTCGTGTCCAAATATTATGAGCACACGGTTCAGGCGCAGTCCCCGCGTGTGATTCCACCCAGGCCATCAGCAACCCAACCTGGCACCGCTGGCACTTTATGCGCACTGGTGAGGTCGCTCAGGCCGAAAAAATGCCATGCTTGCGTGCCATACATAAGGAACCGACGCATGCCCACCCTGCATCTGCTTTGCGGCAAGATCGCCTCCGGAAAATCCACCCTGGCTACAACCCTTGCTGCCGAGCACGCGGCCATCGTCCTCAGCGAGGACCACTGGCTTGCACAGCTTTACCCCGGCGAGATCCGCGCGATTACCGATTACGTAAGCCGTGCCCAGCGCGTTCGCGCAGTACTCGGCCCGTTGGTGATTAACCTGTTGCAGGCCGGGGTCAATGTGGTGCTGGATGTTCCCGCCAATACACTGGCCAATCGCGAATGGCTGCTGGGCCTGGCACAGGCGGCGCAGGTGCCCCATCGCCTGCATTACCTCGAACTGGATGACGCCACCTGCCGTGCTCGCCTGCATGCGCGCAATGCCCGGGGCGAGCATGATTTTGCCGCCACCGATGCCGAGTTTGATCTGATCACCCGCCACTTCTGTGCGCCGAGTGAGGCGGAAGGCTTGCTGATTGAGGTGCATCGCCCATGAGTACGGTGACCGGTGTTGATGCCCAGGGCTTTGTGCAAACCGTTGGCGATGCTGCCCTTCAGCCTGAATTCCAGCCCGTGCTGACGGATGTGTGTGCGACCCTTTCGCAGGCCGGGTTGGGGCTGGAGGCGATTTTTGTGTATGGCAGTGTGGCCAGGGGCAACGCCCGCCCGGGTGAGTCGGACCTTGACCTCACGCTGGTAGCCGGCGAGCGGCCGGATGCGCAGGTGCTTGAGTCGTTGGAAGCGCTGCGCCAGGTGCTGGAACAGCGACATCCGATCGTCAGCAAAATCGACTTCGACCTGGGGTATCGCGCCGAGGTGCTGGCGCCTGAGAACACCAACCAATGGGGCTTCTGGCTCAAGCATCATTGCCGTTGTGTGTGGGGCGATGACCTCTCTGTGCAGTTCGAACGATTCAAGCCTTCGCGGGAAATTGCCCTGGCCTTGAATGCTGACTTCGAACCCGTGTTGAGCACTTATCTTGCGCGCATCACGCGCGCCGCGACTGAGGCAGAGCGTCTTCGCTTGCAGCGAGAGGCGGCACGCCGGGTGATTCGGGCCACTCACACGTTGCGCGCCGATGACGCCTCAGGCTGGCCGCATAGCCTGGAAGAACATGTTGCGTTGTTCGTGCAACATTACCCGAGCATGCGCATCCAGATCGCGTATTTCCTGTTTGAGGCGCGCAACCCCAGTGCCGAGCGCGAAGCGTTTACCACGCGCCTGCAAGCCTTGGTCACCTGGATGGTTTCACAGCAGGCTTAGGTCGCTTGGTGGGCATGCAACGCCCTGTTCGATGCGTCACGCCGATGATCGTCCTTGATCAACGGGTGCATGACGTCAGGACTTGAACCGCCCCACCAAGCCATTCAACTCTTCCGACAGTTTGGCCAACTGCCCTGAATCATCCTGGGCAGAGTTGGCCAGGCTTTCCACCAGCCGCGCCTCGTCATAAATCTGCTGGATATGCCGGTTGATTTCCTCGGCGACGCTGTGTTGTTCCTCGGCGGCGGCGGAAATCTGCAGGTTCTGGTCGCGGATTTCATTCACCGACAACTGGATGCCCTCAAAACTGTCCCGCGCGTTTTCGATGGACGACACACTGGCCCGCGACAGGTCCATGCAGCTGTTCATCTTCTGCGTGACTTCCTCGGTCTTGCTGCCGAGGGTGCCGAGCAGTTGTTCGATTTCGCCGGTGGAATCGGAGGTGCGCTTGGCCAGCGCCCGCACTTCATCCGCCACCACGGCGAACCCACGGCCTTGATCGCCGGCCCGGGCGGCTTCAATGGCGGCGTTGAGCGCCAGCAGGTTGGTCTGTTCGGCGATCGCGCGAATCGTGCCGAGGATCTGGTTGATGCTGCGGCTGCCGGCTTCCAGTTCGACCATGGCCTGGGACGACTCGGTCAACCGCCGGCCCAGGCGATTAACGTTGTCGGTGGTGACTTCGATTTGCTGCTTGCCCTCGGCCACGCGGCGATGGCCGTTCTCGGCCGATTCCGCCGCACCGCTGCACGAACGCGCCACTTCGTTGGCGGTGGCGACCATCTCGTTGAAGGCCGTGGATACCAACTCCACCGCCTCACGCTGACGCCCGGCGGCTTCGTTCATGTTGTGCGCCACTTGGCTGTTGACCCGTGACGCGTCCTGCAAGTTGGTGGAGGCCGCACCGATGTGCTGGATCAGCTGACGGATCGCGGTGAGAAACTTGTTGAACCAGCCGGCCAGCTCGGCGGTTTCATCCTTGCCTTGTACGTGCAGCTCATGGCGCAAGTCGCCTTCACCCTCGGCGATGGACTGCAAGCCGGTACTGACCTGGCCGATCGGTTTAACGATCACCTTGGAAAACGCCGCGGCGATCAAGCCGAAAATCAGCACCAGTACCGCCACGATCACCGTGGTCAGGTAGGTCATGCGCGTGGCTGTGGCCATCACTTCGTTGTATTCGATCAACCCGACATACCGCCAGCCGAGGCCCGGCGAGGTCCACACGTTGGCCATATAGCGCACGCCATCGATCACCACTTCGGTCGAGCCCTGGGGTGTGTCCGCCAACTGCGCATAGGGCACGCCGAGGTCTTTGAGCGGCTTGAAGTTGTGCGCGGCGTTACGCGGGTCGACCAGCACCACGCCATCCTCGATCAACATCACGTAGCCGCTCTCGCCGAGCTTGATGCTTTTGAGCAATTCGGTGAGGTTTTTTAATGACACGCTGACCACGAACACGCCTTTGGCTTTGCCGGCAGCGTCGAGAAGCGCCCGCGCAGTACCGACCAGCGCCACGTCATCTTTGTCGTAATAGTAAGCGGGCGTACGCACGGTCTTGCCGGGGGAGGCCATCGCGGCCTTGTACCACGGGCGGGCGCGCGGGTCGTACTTGGCCAGCTGTGGGTCGTCGGGCCATTTGGCGTAGGTGCCGTCTTCCAGGCCAATCGACAGAATCGCCGCCGACGGGTGCGTGGCGCCGAACCGGGCAAACTGGTCGATCACCTGTTGCGCCTGCGCCGGCATCGGTTGGCTGGCAGCATTGGCCGGTTGGTAATCCTTCAGCGTGTTCACGGAAGTGTATACAGGATCAGCGGACATTTGATCGACGTTCTGCATCGTGCCATCGAAAAACTGGCGGATGTTGCCATCGATCTGGCGTATTTCGCGGGTGCTGCCATCAATGAACTGCTCAACGGCCTCGGTCCGTGTGTTCACCACAGAGATCACTGCAACCACGCTGACGGGGATAAAAGCAACGGATACAAACGCGAGCACCAGCTTATTTTTTATTTTCATCGAGACGACCATCAGCGGGGAGGGCGGCCAAATCGTCGACTCGCGGGCGAGGTACGGCGATTTGCTATCACTGCTGTTTCGGCGCGTGCCCGGAAAATCTTTAGCGATATTTTGTGTACAACAAAAATTGTTTTTGTTGTGTAAGTTCACTAGGTCATTCAGCGCGGTTTCGCTGTGCTGGAGCGCAACAGAGGCGGCCCGTAACAGCGGTTATCAACGCCAGGCTCATGTAAGCTAGGCGTGCAAGCGCCGGCAGGAAGATTGCCCAGCGACTGAGTTAACCCGCAATGGAAGCAGGTCCATGATGAAGAGAAATAAACTGGTCCCGGAGTTGATGGTGACCGATCTGAACAAGAGCCTGGCGTTCTGGGTCACGTACCTGGGGTTCAAGGTTGCCTATCAACGTCTGGAAGACGGCTTCGCCTATCTCGACCTGGATGGCGCCCAGGTGATGCTTGAGCAGGTCGACCCCCAGGCCAATCAATGGCTGACCGCTGCGTTGGATCGCCCGTTTGGGCGCGGTATCAACTTGCAGATTGATGTCACGGCGGTACGCCCGGTGATTCAACGGCTTGAGACCGCTGGCTATGCGTTGTTCAAGGCCAGCCAGGACGTGTGGTACCGGGCGGGCGAGGTCGAAGTGGGGCAGCGCGAGTTTCTGGTGCAGGACCCGGACGGCTATTTGGTGAGGCTGGTCGAGCGGCTTGGCGAACGCGTATGTAAGGCTTTTGAAGGAGGAATCACGTCCCATGCGTGAGCGAAAAGCCGCTCGGCTGCTGGTTATCAGCCCTTCGCGAAAGGTGCTTCTTTTCAGGTTCGTGCATAAAGAGGGGGCGCTGGCCGGCAGAAATTACTGGGCGACACCCGGCGGCGGCGTTGAGGCGGGAGAGACCTTCCAGGCGGCTGCACTCCGCGAGTTGCGTGAAGAGACCGGCATTGTGGTCAGCGCTGTGCAAGCGCCGGTGGCAGACCGCCGGTTTTCGCTGATGTTACCCAGTGGCGAAACCGTGTTAGCCATTGAGCAGTATTTTGTTGTTCATGCGCAAAACGAAGTCCTTTCCCGAGACGAATGGACGGTGCAAGAAGCCCAGGTCATGGCGGATCATCACTGGTGGTCCGCTGACGAGTTGCAATCGACGACGGATACGCTATGGCCGCAGGCACTGATCGACATGCTGGTGAACGCAGGCGTGTTCTAAGCGTTGGGCGCTCAGAAGAATCGGCCCGGCTGACAGGGCAGCAGCAGGTCGCAGGCCGCGTCGCCCATGATCTGCTCACTGGCCAGGCGGCCGACAACGGCCGCGAGCGCCACGCCGGGGTGCATGGTGCACACGTACGCACCGCCGATGGAGGGCAGGTAGCCGATCACCGGCAAGCCATCCACCGCGATGGGCCTGAGCCCGACACAGGCGGTGTGGGGTTCGAGTGAGCCGACTCCCTCAAGTTCGCTGTGAATCGCCTTAGCCGTACGCCGCGCGATGGCCAGCGGCTGATTGTGCGGCCCATCGCCCAGGTAGTCCTCCGCCGCCAACAACCCGCCATCGGCGCTTTGTCGCACCTCCATCACGGCGTTGGAGATAAGGGTGTGCACGCAGCCGGGCGTTGCCGCGTAACGAATGAATACAGACGGCGACGCCTGGATGGGTACGGGCAGCCCGAGCAAACCCGTCAGTGCCTGGATGGCCGTTCCGGCAGCCAGGACGACCACGTCAACCTCCAGCATGCCTGTTGAGGTGTCGACGCCGGTGACCTGGTCGTTCAGCGTTCTGAAACCGCGCACACGCGTTTGCGTGAGCACCTTCGCGCCATGGGCCCTGGCGCCTGCGATCAATACGTGGGTGGCTTGCACAGCGTCCAGCGCGCCTTCTTCGGCTTTGAACAGGGCGTGCTCTGGTGGGTGCCTCAAGGTCGGCTCAAGCTCGGCAACCCGTGCGCGAGGCACCTGTGTTGCCCGCGAGGCGTGAGCGCTGGCCGGCAATGCTTCATCGGTGCCCGCGCCGTAGCATAAAGCGCCGGTCCAGTGTATGTGCAGGTCAGGTAGCTCACGTTCCAGGCGCCGAAACTCGCTGATGGCGGCACGGCGCAAGGGCGCAATCGGGTCGGGCGCGCTGTGTGAAGTGTTGATCCAGGCAAACGACGTCGCGGTCACACCGCAAGCGATTTCACCGGCTTCCACCACGGTAACATTCGCCCCTTTGCTTGCCAGGTGATACGCCAATGATGCGCCGACCATGCCGGCGCCAATGACGACGATTCGCTTGCCAGCGCCCTTACTCATCGGCCTCTCCGGGTTAACTACGGGCCAACAGATCGCCTGTCTCTACAACCGTGGCGTAATCCATCGCCAGGTTACTCAGCGACAGCGCATGCACGTCCTCGGCGGGCCAAAGGCGGCCGGACAAGTCGGTTTGATCAAACGTGTAGCAGGCATCCGCCGCGACTATCACCTCAAAGCCCAGGTTGCCGCCGGAGCGTGCCGTAGACTCGACAGAATTATTGGTGATCACCCCAACGACCACCAATTGTTTAATCGCACGGACCTGCAGCCAGCGCTCCAGGCCTGTGGCCGTGAACGCATCCGGAACGTTTTTTTCCAGCACGTGCTCCTGCTTGAGCGGTGCGAGTGCGGGCTGGAATTCACAGCCCGGCTGGCCGGGCCAAAAGACCGAACCCGGCGAGCGAGACATATGCCGGACATGCACGATGGGGCGTTGCGCCTGCCGCCACGCGTGCAGCAGCTGCTGAATCTGCAACTCGGCCTGCGGATTGTTGCGTCGCCCCAGCTTGGGATCGCGCATGCCCTGTTGCATGTCGATGATGATCAGCGCGGCGTTGCTGTCTAACGGTTCCATGGCGCGTTCCTGGGCTGGCGAGGAGCGAAACATAGCAGCGATTGCCGGTGCGATGGAATGCGCCGTGTGTCAGCGCAGCTTTTCCAGCATCTGGTAGTACCACATGCCCACCGCCAGCATCGGGTTGCCGAACACATCGCCCAGCGGCACCTTGATGTGCTTGCACCCGGCAAAGGTGTCGAACGCTGACAGCGTGCCGGTCAGCGCTTCAGCCATGATCTCGCCCATGATGTGGCTGGTGGCGATGCCGTGTCCGGAGTAGCCCTGGCAGTACCAGACGTTGTCGGAGAGTTTGCCCAACTGCGGGATGCGGTTCATCACAATGCCCATCGCGCAGCTCCACTGGAACTCGATGGCCACGCCTTTGAGTGCCGGGAACGTGCGCTCGATGCACGGGCGCAACTCGGCTGCGATGTCGCGTGAGTCTCGCCCGGAATAATGGGCGCCGCCCCCGAACAGCAGCCGCCCATCACCCGTCAGGCGGTAGTAATCGAGGACGAACCGACAATCGTACACCGCCAAATCCTGCGGGTTGATCTGCTGTGCCAGTTCGCCCAGTGGCGCCGTGGTGACAATCCCGCCCATCGCCGGGAATATCTTGCCTTTGAGTTGCCTGGGTTCCAGTCGGTGGTACACATCGCCGGCCAGCAGCACTTGGCGTGCGTCGATCCGGCCGTGTGCCGTCAGCACGGCGGGGCGCTCGCCATGCACGATTTGCAGTACCTCGGAGTTCTCGAAAATCAACGCGCCGAGGCTGTGTGCCGCGCGTGCTTCGCCCAGGCACAGATTGAGTGGGTGCAGGTGCAGGTTGCGCGTGTTTTTCAGCGCGCCCAGGTACAGCGTGCTGTCCAGGTGCTGCCGCACCGCCGTCTGATCGAGCAGGCTGACGTGCTCGCCCATGCCGCGCCGTTGTGCTTCAGCGTGAAAGGCGCGCAGTTCGGTCAGGTGCGAGGGTTTCATCGCCGCATGCAGGTGACCGTGCTTGAGGTCGCAGGCAATCGCGTATCTGTTGACCCGCTGCTCGATGATTTCATGGCCGCGCCAGCGCAGGTGCCAGATGAAATCGTCGACCTCATCGCCCAGGCGCTTGCGCATTTGTGCGCGCATGGCTTCGTCACCCGACAGGCTGCCGGTGACTTGCCCGCCATTGCGGCCACTGGCGCCCCAGCCGATACGGTGGGTGTCGACAATCGCCACTTTGAGCCCGCGCTCGGCGAGTTCCACCGCGCTGGCGACACCGGTGAAGCCGCCGCCGATAATCACCACGTCGACGCTGACCTGGCCTTGCAAGGTCGGGTATTGAGTGGTGTCGTTGAGGCTGGCGGTGTAATACGAGGCATTGCGCTGGGCAGCGCAGATGACGGGGCGCATGGCTGCGGTCATGGGGGTGATCCTTCTGATAAATGAATGCCGGCGAGGCGTATTCGACTTGAATCAGAGGCGGGTGTCGGGCGGGCGCGCATGGCGGCAATGCCACAGCGCCCAGAAGGCCAGGATGATATGGACCAGAGGGTTTTCGCAGGGGCGCGCCTGCACCTTCGGGAAGGAAGGCAGCAGGTGACCACGGATCAAGCGCAGGAGCGAAATCATGGGCACCGATGCTCCCATCGTGTATCGGTGCGATCAATCGTCGTTTGTGAACCTTCAGTTATAAATGGGTTAAACAATCAGGGTGGATTGAGCGACTTCACGTAGGCGCAAAACATCGCCGCCATGCCGTCGGCGTAAACCTCAATCTCGGCGGCGCTGCGTGGGCTGCCGGAAAATTCCTTACCCACGCAAGTGAGGGTGCCGAGGATCAGCTCGCACGCCAGTGCGCGGCTCGCCGGTGGTGCGTCGGGCAGCAATTGCAGCATGAAGTCTTCAAAGGCGCGCTGGCCGGCTGCACGCACTTGCGCGGCTTCGGGCGCGTCGCGGTACAGCGGCGCGGCGTCATTCAGCGCCACGCGCATCAGCGCTTCCTCGCACTCCGAATGGATAAAGGCATGCACCAGGGTGCGCAGGCGCGTCAGCGCTGGCACCTCGGTTTCATCGAGAATGTCGCGCAGCATCTGTGTGGTCTGCTGCCACTCATCACTCTGCAGCCGGAACAGGATTGCGGCCTTGTTGGGGAAGTATTGGTACACCGAACCGACACTCACACCGGCCTTTTCCGCCACCCGTGCGGTGGTGAAACGGGAGGCACCTTCCTTGGCCAAAACCTGAATAGCCGCTTCAAGGATCGCCGCTACCAGCTCGGTGGAGCGCGCCTGTTGTGGCTGTTTGCGTGAGGAAATACGCGGTGTCTGGCGGGTTGTCATGCTGGGCTCCGGCAGCGGGGCGAACGCGAATAGCGAAGGCGATGAATCACTCGCATACTTTTAATGCGACGAATTAATCGCATTCTAGTCCCGACCACACGGAAATCCATCATGACCACCCTGACTACTGCGCCCTTGGCGCCCTTGATCGAATGCCTCTACCAACAAGCGGGCGCTGCCACCAGCCCGAGCCTGAACGGCGTCAGCGACGAAGAGCGCGACCGCCTGATGCACAGCAAAACCGACTACGTGGCGCTCTACACGATGCTTAAGGATTTGTGGCTGCCGGTTTCCCGCGACACCGGCAACCTGCTCTACCTGCTCGCGCGCAGCACCCAAGCAAAGGCTATCGTCGAGTTCGGCACGTCGTTCGGCCTGTCCACGTTGTTCCTGGCCGCCGCCCTGCGTGACAACGGCGGTGGAGTGTTGATCGGCAGCGAGTTTGAGCCGTCGAAGATTGCCCTGGCCCGTGAGCATTTCATCGCAGGCGGCGTGAGTGATCTGATCGAAATCCGAGAAGGGGATGCGCTGGTCACGTTGGCCACGCACCTGCCGGAAGTGGTCGACCTGCTGCTGCTCGACGGTGCCAAGGCGCTGTATGGCGAGGTGCTGAACTGCGTGGAAAAACACTTGCGGCCCGGTGCGCTGGTGGTGGCTGACAACACCAACTACTGCCCGGAATACCTGGCCCATGTGCGCTCGCCGCAGAACGGCTACCTGTCGGTGCCGTTTGCCGATGACCTCGAGCTGTCGATCCGCCTGTGCTGACGGCCCGCCGCGCTCAGCGTTTGCTGAACGCCAAGCGCGCGGCAAACAACACAAAGACCATGCCAGTGGTGCGGTCCAGCCACTGGATGACGTTCTCCCGACGCAGTAAACCCGACAGGGGCCGGGTGGCCGCAATCAACGCCAGCGACCACGCCAGGCCGAGCACCACGTGAATGCTCACCAGACCGAAGGTCCAGGCAATCAACGCATGCCCTTGGGGGATGAATTGCGGCAGGAACGACACGTAGAAAATCCCCACCTTGGGGTTCAACACATTGCCCAGCATGCCCTTCAGAAACCAGTTGCCACCCGGCTTGCCGTCGGCCTCGGCGGGTGACAGTGAACGGCGCGGGCGCAGCAGCATGTTCAACCCCAGCCACGCCAGGTACGCCGCGCCGCAATACTTGAGCAGGTTGTACGCCAGCTCCGACACCGCGATCAACGCGCCCAGCCCAAAGGCCACGGCCGCGCCCCACAACAAACAGCCGGCGTTGATGCCCAGCGTGGCATGCAGCGCCTGGCGTTTGCCTTCGACCGTGGCGGTGCGTAATACCAATGCGGTATCAAGCCCGGGTGTCAGTGTGAGCACGGTGGCGGCGAAGGTGAAGGCGAGGAGGTTATCGGCGATGGACATGGGCGAATGTCTTTAATCAGAGGTGGATGGACGTTAGCACCGATCGGCAGGCAATTCTGAAAACCCTGAGACTTCCCGCTGAAAATCCTCATAATAGCGGCCAATTTGTTTAGCTCGTTATTCTGGTGTGCCCGCATGGAAATTAAGGTCAACTTTCTCGACAACCTTCGGCTTGAAGCCAAGTTCGATGACTTCACGGTGATTGCCGACCAGCCGATCCGCTACAAAGGCGACGGTTCGGCCCCGGGTCCGTTCGATTACTTCCTGGCTTCGTCGGCGTTGTGTGCGGCGTACTTTGTGAAGCTGTACTGCGAAACGCGCAATATCCCCACGGACAATATTCGGCTGTCGCAAAACAACATCGTTGATCCGGAAAACCGCTACAACCAGATCTTCAAAATTCAGGTCGAGTTGCCGGCGGACATCTCCGACAAGGATCGCCAGGGCATCCTGCGTTCCATCGACCGTTGCACGGTAAAGAAAGTCGTGCAGGCCGGGCCGGAATTTGTCATCGAAGAGGTGGAAAACCTCGACGCCGATGCCCAGGCGCTGTTGATGCCCGGCTCGACCTCCGACGCGGGCACCTACATCGCGGGCAAGGACCTGCCGCTGGAGCAGACCATCGCCAACATGTCCGGCATCCTGGCTGGCCTGGGCATGAAAATTGAAATCGCCTCGTGGCGCAACATCGTGCCTAACGTGTGGTCGCTGCATATCCGCGATGCGCACTCGCCGATGTGCTTTACCAACGGCAAGGGCGCGACCAAGGAAGGCGCACTGGCGTCGGCGTTGGGCGAGTTTATCGAGCGGCTCAATTGCAACTTCTTCTACAACGATCAGTTCTGGGGTGAAGAACTGGCCAACGCGCCGTTCGTGCATTACCCGGATGAGCGCTGGTTCCAGCCGGGCCGTAACGATGAGCTGCCAACGGAGATCCTCGACGCCTACTGCCTGAAGATCTACAACCGCGACGGCGAACTGCGTGGCTCGCACCTGTTCGACACCAACTCCGGCAACGAAGCGCGCGGCATTGTCTCGCTGCCGTTTGTACGCCAGTCCGATGGCGAGGTGGTGTACTTCCCGTCCAACCTGATCGAAAACCTCTACCTCAGCAACGGCATGAGCGCGGGCAATACCCTGGCCGAAGCCCAGGTGCAGTGCCTGTCGGAAATTTTCGAACGCGCGGTAAAACGCGAAATCATCGAAGGCGAATTCGCGCTGCCGGACGTGCCTGCCGAGGTACTGGCCAAGTACCCGGGAATTCTGGCCGGCATTCAAGGCCTGGAAGCCCAGGGCTTCCCGGTATTGGTCAAGGACGCGTCCCTGGGCGGTGAATTCCCGGTGATGTGCGTGACCCTGATGAACCCGCGCACCGGCGGCGTATTCGCTTCGTTTGGCGCGCACCCGAGCCTGGAAGTGGCGCTGGAGCGCAGCCTCACCGAATTGCTCCAGGGGCGCAGTTTCGAAGGCTTGAACGACTTGCCGCAACCGACCTTTGAAGGCCACGCGGTCACCGAGCCGAACAACTTCGTCGAGCACTTTATCGACTCCAGCGGTGTGGTGTCGTGGCGCTTCTTCAGTGCCCAGTCCGATTACGCGTTCGTCGAGTGGGACTTCTCGGGCCAGGGTGAGAACTCGAATGCCGAAGAAGCTGCGACCCTGTTCGGTATTCTCGAAGGTATGGGCAAAGAATCCTACATGGCCGTGTACGAGCACCTTGGCGCTACCGCCTGCCGCATCCTGGTGCCGGACTACTCGGAAATTTACCCGGTGGACGACCTGATCTGGGACAACACCAACAAGGCGCTGTTTTTCCGCGCCGACATCCTCAACCTGCACAGCCTGGACGATGACGAACTCAAGGCATTGGTCGAGCGCCTGGTGGAAAGCGAGCTGGACGACTACACCGACATCACCACTTTGATCGGCATCGAGTTCGACGACAACACTGCATGGGGTCAACTGACCATCCTGGAGTTGAAGCTGCTGATCTACCTCGCCTTGCAGCAGTATGAAGAGGCCAAAGAGTGCGTGGAAATGTTCCTGCAGTACAACGACAACACTGCCGATCGCGGCCTGTTCTACCAGGCGGTGAATGCGGTGTTGGAGATGCACCTGGACGAGGACCTGGTGCTGGCAGACTACGAAGCCAACTTCCGCCGCATGTTTGGTAACGAGCGGATGGACGCGGTAATCGGCTCGGTGAATGGCACGGTGCGCTTCCATGGCTTGACGCCGACCAGCCTGAAGCTGGAAGGGCTGGACCGGCATTTGCGCTTAATCGAGAGCTACAAAAAACTGCACGCCGCACGCGCCACCATCACCTCGGCCTGACGCTAAGCCAACGGTGGGAGCGGGGCTTGCCCGCGAAGGCGTTGGGTCAGTTGATACATCAGTTGACTGACACGGCGCTTTCGCGAGCAAGCCCGCTCCCACACTTGACCGAGTGTTGCCGTTGGATCAGCGCCAACGCCAAACCGGCAGTTGCCATCATCACCTCAGCCTGATGCTAAACCAACGGTGGGAGCGGGCTTGCTCGCGAAGGCGTTGGGTCAGTTGATACACCAATTGACTGACACGGCGCTTTCGCGAGCAAGCCCGCTCCCACACTTGACCGAGTGTTGCCGTTGGATCAGCGCCAACGCCAAACCGGCAGTTGCCATCATCACTCCAGCCTGACGCTAAACCAACGGTGGGAGCGGGCTTGCTCGCGAAGGCGTTGGGTCAGTTGATACACCAGTTGACTGACACGGCGCTTTCGCGAGCAAGCCCGCTCCCACACTTGACCGAGTATTGCCGTTGGATCAGCGCCAACGCCAAACCGGCAGCTGCCACTATCACCTCGGCCTGACGCTAAGCCAACGGTGGGAGCGGGGCTTGCTCGCGAAGGCGTTGGGTCAGTTGATACATCAGTGGACTGACACGGCGCTTTCGCGAGCAAGCCCGCTCCCACACTTGACCGAGTGTTGCCGTTGGATCAGCGCCAACGCCAAACCGGCAGTTGCCATCATCACCTCAGCCTGATGCTAAACCAACGGTGGGAGCGGGCTTGCTCGCGAAGGCGTTGGGTCAGTTGATACATCAGTTGACTGACACGGCGCTTTCGCGAGCAAGCCCGCTCCCACACTTGACCGAGTGTTGCCGTTGGATCAGCGCCAACGCCAAACCGGCAGTTGCCATCATCACCTCAGCTTGATGCTAAACCAACGGTGGGAGCGGGCTTGCTCGCGAAGGCGTTGGGTCAGTTGATACACCAGTTGACTGACACGGCGCTTTCGCGAGCAAGCCCGCTCCCACACTTGACCGAGTATTGCCGTTGGATCAGCGCCAACGCCAAACCGGCAGTTGCCATCATCACCTCAGCCTGATGCTAAACCAACGGTGGGAGCGGGCTTGCTCGCGAAGGCGTTGGGTCAGTTGATACACCAGTTGACTGACACGGCGCTTTCGCGAGCAAGCCCGCTCCCACACTTGACCGAGTGTTGCCGTTGGATCAGCGCCAACGCCAAACCGGCAGTTGCCATCATCACTCCAGCCTGACGCTAAACCAACGGTGGGAGCGGGCTATTCATGGTTCGACGATCGGGTTAGATACGCGCCAACGCCTGGGCCAGGTCGGCCCTTAGATCCTCCACATCCTCAACCCCCACCGACAATCGCACCAACCCATCACCAATGCCCAACTGCGCCCGCGTCGCTGCGGGGATGCTGGCATGGGTCATGATCGCCGGGTGTTCGATCAGGCTTTCCACGCCGCCGAGGCTCTCGGCCAGGGCGAAGATCGTGACATTCTCCAGAAAGCGCGTAGCGCCAGCCAGGTCTGTGTTCAAGTCCACTGAAATCATCCCGCCAAACCCGCGCATTTGCCGACGCGCCAGCGCGTGTTGCGGGTGCGACGCCAGGCCCGGGTAGTACACCCGTGACACTTGCGGCTGTTGTTCCAGCCAGGTCGCCAGGTCCAGGGCGTTGCTGCAATGGCGCTCCATGCGCAGTGCCAGGGTTTTCACGCCGCGCAGGGTTAAAAAGGCATCGAACGGGCCCGCGATGGCGCCGACCGAGTTTTGCAGGAAGCCCAGGCGCTCGGCCAGGTCCGGGTTGTGGCCGACGATGGCGATGCCGCCGATCACGTCGGAGTGGCCGTTGAGGTATTTGGTGGTCGAGTGCACCACGATGTCGACCCCCAATTCCAGCGGGCGTTGAATCCACGGGCTGGCGAACGTATTGTCAGCCACGCAGAGGATGCCACGCTCACGGCAGATCCGCGCGATGGCGCTGAGGTCGGTGAGGCTCAGCAGCGGGTTGCTCGGGGTTTCGACCCAGACCATGCGCGTGTCGTCCTGCAACGCCGCTTCGAACGCCGCCAGGTCTGTCAGGTCGACAAAGCTGAAACGGTGCCCGGCGCTGCGTTGGCGCACCTTGTCGAACAGGCGGAAGGTGCCACCGTACAGGTCGTTGCCGGACACCACATGCGCACCGGCATCCAGCAGTTCCAGCACGGTGGAAATCGCGGCCAGCCCGGACGCGAAGGCGAACGCCTGGCTGCCGCCCTCAAGGTTGGCGACGCAGCGCTCCAGGGCAAAACGCGTCGGGTTGTGCGAGCGACCGTAATCAAAGCCCTTGTGCACGCCGGGGCTGTCTTGCAGGTAGGTGGAGTTGGCATAGATCGGCGGCATCAGCGCTCCCGTGGTCGGGTCGGGTGATTGCCCGGCGTGGATCACGCGGGTGGCAAAGGCGCTTTTATCGGGCTGACTCATGCAAGGGATCTCCGTAGGTGATTGAGCAAGTCGACGCGGGTTATCAGGCCGTGGAAGCCCGCCGCGTCGGCGATGATGGCGACCAGGCCGCGATCGAGTTCCGCCTGCAATTGGGCGAGGCTGGCGCCGGGGGCGAGGGTGTGCACGGTGGCGGTCATGGCGCTGGCGACGGTCATGGAGAAGTCCGCGGCGTCATTGTGCAGGCCCAGCAGGATGTCGGACTCATCGATCACCCCCACCAGTTGCTGGCCGTCCACCAGCACCGGCAGCTGGGAAACGTCCGCCAGGCGCATGCGCTGGAAGGCGGTGAGCAAGGTGTCGTCGGGGCTGACGCTGATCACCCGGCCGTCTTCGAAACGGCGTGCGATCAGGTCGCGCAAGTCGCCGTAGTGTTTGTATTGGAGCAGGCCCGCGTCCTTCATCCATTGGTCGTTGTAGACCTTCGACAAGTAGCGCGTGCCGGTGTCACAGACGAAGGTGACCACCCGTTTCGGTGTGGTTTGTTCGCGGCAATAGCGCAGGGCGGCGGCCAGCAGGGTGCCGGTGGACGAGCCGCCCAGGATACCTTCGGCCTTGAGTAACTGGCGGGCGTGGTCGAAGCTTTCTTCATCGCTGATGGAGTAGGCGTGACGCACGCTGGAAAGGTCGGCTATCGATGGAATGAAGTCTTCGCCGATGCCTTCCACCGCCCACGACCCTGGCGTGTCCAGCTGGCCGCTGCGGCTGTATTCAGCCATTACCGAGCCCACCGGGTCGGCCAGCACCATGGCCAGGTCCGGTTGCACCCGCTTGAAGAAGCGTGTCAGGCCGGTGAGGGTGCCGGCCGAACCGACACCCACCACAATCGCGTCCACATCATGCTGGGTTTGCGCCCAGATCTCCGGGGCGGTGCTGGTTTCGTGGGCGAGCGGGTTGGCCGGGTTGTTGAACTGGTCGGCGAAGAATGCATCGGGAATGTCCTTGGCCAGGCGCGCGGCAACATCCTGGTAATACTCGGGGTGGCCCTTGCCGACGTCGGAGCGGGTGATATGCACTTCGGCGCCCATCGCCTTCAAGTGCAGCACTTTTTCAGTGGACATCTTGTCGGGCACCACCAGCACCACGCGGTAGCCTTTGGCCCGGCCCACCAGCGCCAGGCCCAGCCCGGTGTTGCCGGCAGTGGCTTCAATGAGGGTGCCGCCGGGGCGCAAACGGCCGTCGCGTTCGGCGGCGTCGATCATGGCCAGGCCGATACGGTCCTTGATCGAGCCGCCAGGGTTTTGCGATTCAAGTTTGAGAAACAGCGTGCACAGGCCTGTATCAAAACGGCTGACCTTGACCAACGGCGTGTTGCCGATCAGCTCCAGTACGGCGGGGCGGGAAAGCGTGGGCATGTCATCACCTGGGCACGGATTAGGTGTAAGGGAGGCACAGCAGAAATGCACAGCATGGCTTGGAACATAGGCCGGGATCGCGCCGGTCGCAACCGGGCGGTCCGCTGGATGTCTTTTTTTGGCGCATGAGCCGGGTCGGCTCTTTACAGCCGCTGGCGTAATGCCTGCTGTACCCGTGCACTGGCGGCTTGCATCGGCGCCCGCAGCTCACTGCCGATTAACCCTTCAAGGGCCAGCGCAGCCTTGACCGGCGCCGGGTTGGGCTCCATAAACAGAGTGTTGATCAGTGGCAGTAACGTGAAAAAAGTCGCCCGGGCCTCGACGAGCTGGTTATCCCGCACCTGCTGGCACAGCGCCACAAAGTCTGCAGTCTGCACATGCGCCGAGGCCGCAATCGCACCGCTGGCACCCAGGCACAACGCGTTGAAAATCTGCATGTCTTCGCCACACAACACCGCCACCTCGCCACTGGCGATCAGCGCCAGGGTATTGGCCAGGTTACCGCCACAATCCTTGATAGCGACGATTCGCGGGTGCTTGATGATGCTCAGCAACGTGGCCTGTTCGAAGGTCACGCCCGTGCGGTAGGGAATGTCGTAGAGAATGATCGGCACGCCGGACGCATCGGCGACGGTGTGGAAAAACGCTTCAAGGCCCGCCTGCGAAGGGCGGATGTAGCTCGGCGCCGGCACCAGCAGGCCGGCCACCGGGCGCGTGAGGATCTCGCGCTGAAACTGCAGCAGTTCTATCTGGTTGTTGCCCGACAGGCCCATCACCACGCGGTGCGCCGGGACCTGCTGCAACACGGCATCCAGCACCGCCAGCTGTTCGGAACGACTCAACGAGGCGGCTTCTCCGGTCGTGGTGCAGACCATGATCCCGGCCACGTGCTTGTCGAGCAAATGGCTGATCAGCCGGCGCAGGCCGATAAAATCGATGGCGCCGTCATGAAACGGCGTGACCACGGGAACCCAGATATCTTGAAACGATGACATGCACTTTCTCCTGATAGTTGACCGCTGGAGTCACCGTCAGAAGGGCCTAGGCAATTGTGCAAAGAGGAGGGAGGTCCGTCGCGCTCAATGTCCAGTCAGCTCATCTGACGGGACAGCGCGCCCCGGTCACATGAGCGACTGTTTCTTCGATTTGAGGGTGTGCGCAACGCACGCTTGCGCCTTGGCAATCAAGCCAATGACGGAAACGTTAGCGAAAGACGATGCGGACATGAGGTAACACACCCTGAATAAGGCCTCCATCTTCAGGGCGTGTGACTGAATGTGTCAACCCCGCTGCAGCTGCGTCCGCACAAATTCTGCGACCTCGGCGGCCAACTCCGCATCTTCCGGCGCGCCCATGAAACCGCCATGGGGCATCGCCTCGAACACATGCAGCACCGCCGGCACCCGCGCCTGGCGCAAGGCGCGGTGCAGGCGCACGGTGTTGGACAGGAACAGGTCCCGCGTGCCGCTTTGCAGGAAGGTCGGCGGGAAGCCGGGTGCAAAATCGCCAAACAGTGGCGACAGGTACGGGTGAGTCAGGTCGGCGCCGTTGGCGTATAGCAGGTTGGTGCCCATCAACGGGTTAGGCAGTATCACGTCGACGGTCCGGTTGACCTGGAAACTGTCACCGGACTCGGTCAGGTCCACCTCCGGTGACAGCAGCACCAGCGCCGCCGGGAGTGGCAAACCTTCATCACGGGCGCGCAACACCAGGGCCGCCGCGAGGTTGCCGCCGGCCGAACGCCCGCCAATCACGATGTGTTCTGCGGCGTGGTGCTGCAGCACATGCCGGTAGGTGGCCATGCAGTCATCCAGCGCGGCCGGGTAAGGATGCTCGGGTGGCATGCGGTAATCGATGCCGTAGCAGAGCATGTTGTGCAAATCGGCCTGCTTGCCTGCGGCGATGCGGCAGTTTTCCCCGCCACCGAAGACCAGCGCGCCGCCGTGCAGGTCGATGTAGGCAAACTCACTCTCAGTCGCCGGTGTGGCCACGTGCACAGTGGCATTTTCTACGGTGATGGTGTGCAGGCTGGCGCGCAGGGCGGCCGCCTGCCCGGCGTTGACACTGGCGTAGTGCTCGGCAACGGCGGCTTGCAGGCGGCGCCAGCCGTCGTGGTCGTCGGGCGCGGGCATGGCGTGCAGCGCGTTGAGCGGCACGCCGTCCGCGCCAACCAGGCGTTGCAGGGTCGCTTGGGCTTCAGGGCTGATCGACTGCGGGACCGGGACAGTGCGTGCTTCAAGTTTGACGCCGTGGTTCATGGGCCTACCGCTCGCGTTTGACGACTTGGGGCGGTAAGGATGCCAGAACGCCGATGTCTGTGGGAGCGCTCACGCCCGCGCCCACCCGCGATCTTTGCAGGCCTTCAGCGCCCGGCCACGGCGGCCTCGATGGCGGCAATGTCGATTTTGCTCATGGTCATCATCGCGTCAAACGCACGCTTGGCCGTCGCCGGGTCGGGATGGGTCACCGCAGCGCTCAGCACGCGCGGCGTTATCTGCCAGGACAACCCCCACTTGTCCTGGCACCAGCCGCAGGCACTGGCCTGGCCGCCGTTTTGGATAATGGCGTGCCAATAGCGGTCGGTTTCCGCTTGGTCATCTGTCGCCACCTGGAATGAAAACGCCTGAGTGTGTGGAAACGCCGGCCCACCATTCAGGCCCAGGCAGGGGATGCCCAGGACCGTGAATTCGACGGTCAACACGTCGCCTTGTTTACCGTTGGGATAGTCGCCAGGGGCATGGTGTACTGCCTTCACGGCGCTGTCCGGGAAGGTCTGGGCATAGAACGTCGCGGCTTCCAGCGCGGTGCCGTTGAACCACAGGCACAGCGTATTTTTGTTGTTCATTTTGGGTCTCCACGGTGTGTTATCCAGCTAGCTGCTGCTGAATCGACGCCTTATCGATCACTGACCAGACGTGCGCGATTTTGCCGTCGACGCATTCATAGAATACGTTCTCATCGAAGCTCACCGTCCTGCCATTGATCGGCAGCCCGAAAAACTCACCCCTGGGGCTGACCCTGAAATTCAAGCGGCTGGCGAGGGTGGGCGGGTCGGCGACCAACAGTTGGATGCGAAACACCAGGTCGGGGATTTCACGGAAATCCCGTTCCAGCATGGCGCGGTAACCGGCGAGGCCGATCGGGCGGGCGTTGTAGGTGACATCCGGATGGACGAAGTGGCCCAGCCGGTCCCAGTCCTCACGGTTCAGGCAAGCGATGTAGCCCTGGTAGAAGTTGGCGAGTTCGGTTTTGGTCATCAATGCGCACTCCGTAATAGGCGATACGGCTCAGGCCCGGCGTGCCATTAACAACACCGTTGCTGCCGCCGACAACAGCCCCGCACAGCAGCGATTGAACATCCGCTGGCCACGTGGCTCGGCGAACCAACGGCGCATGTGCAGGCCCATATAGGCGTAGGCGCTGATGGCGATCCATTCGAGCATCAGAAACATCGCGCCCAGCAGTGCGAACTGTGGCGTGATCGGTTGGCCGGGCACCACGAACTGCGGGAGGAACGCAGTGAAGATCAGGATGGCTTTCGGGTTGCCCGCCGCCACCAGAAACTCCTGACGCGCCAATGCCCACAATCCCACCTTGGCCGTAGCCGCTTCAGGCTGCGCCGCCGGATTAGCCCGCCACAACTGCAACGCCAGATAAAACAGGTACGCCGCCCCCAGTATCTTGAGCGCGTAAAACAACAGCTCCGAGGTTTGCAGCACCACCGCCAGGCCGGCTGAGGCGAGGGCGATCATGCCCGCGAAGGCCAGCAAGCGGCCAATGCCGGCGAGGCAAGAGGTGCGATAGCCATAGCGCGTGGCGTTGCTGACGGACAGCAAATTGTTCGGTCCGGGCGCCATGTTCAGGGCAAAGCAGGCCGGGAGGAAGAGGCAGAGGGTGGCAAAGTCCATGTGTGCTCCGATAGCGACTCGGGTTGAGGTGCTCACAAGCGTAAGAGAAGGGCAGGCGTGATAACAACCGAGGCATTCAGTGCCGCGGGGCCCGCGCCGAGCAAGTGCGGCGGGCCCCGCGTGGGCTGCGATCAGCGCTTCATCGCCTCGCAGGCGTTGCGCAAGGTGCTGTCGCGAATGTTGCTACAGCTTTGGCCACTGGTTTTGCCTTCGCAATACGCGCGTTGGTGGCTGTCAGCGATGTTGCCGCAACCGGCATAGGCGTGGGCACTCACCATCACTCACAGTGCGATACCTAGGCCTCACTCAGGTGAACACGATTTCGTAAGGCTCGCGCATGCGCTCCAGCAAATCCTGGGCGAGTATCGGCGCCAGCCCGATTTCCGGGTCGCCGTCCAATTGGCTGGCATACGCATGGGCGGCGTGCAGTTTGCGGGCGACGCTCCAGGTGTCCAGGCGAATTTTACGCGCGCGTTGCCAAGGGATCACCGAGCCTTCGCGCGCCGGCCAGTGCCACGCCCAGACCGGCAGCTCGTACAGGCGCGCGCCGGTCAGTGTGCAGGCTTTGGCACTGGCGCGGCCAACGGCGTCATGGTCATCGTTGCCGTCGTGGCGCCAGGTGGTGAAGACCACATCACTGGGTTGCAGGTAGCGCGCAATAAACTGGCTCAGTGGCTGCTCGCGGACGCCGAGGGCGTTGTCACAAAAGCCGCCACGAATCCACTTCAGGCTGTGTAACGGCATCCCCAGGCGCCGCAGTGCCTCGGCGCTTTCCTGCGGGCGAATCACGCTCAGGCGGCTCGCCGGCCACAGGTTAGAGCCTGGATGGCTGGCGCTGCCATCAGTGATGGAGATCAACAGCAGGGGGTATTCAAGGGTGCTGAGCAGTTGCAGCAAGCCCCCGCAGGCCAATACCTCGTCACCCGGATGGGGGGCGATAACCACCACTCGCGCCCCGCGGGGCACCAGTGAAGAGGGGTTGATGGCGGGGATTTGCGCCAGCTGGGGCGCACTGTTCCAGATTTGCGCAGGGCCGCGACGGCCCTCGCTTAAGGAGGCAGGCTTCATGAATAGTACGTCCTTGTGGATTGATGCTGGGTCGTGCCCTCTGCGGAGACGACTTCTTATAATCAGCTGTCTTGTTTCACCGCAGGCTCCGCTGCGGTGAACGGCGGCCATCCAACCCTGGATGGCAGCAAGGCGGTTTCAGCATAGACAAGGATTCGGCGCTTTTACATCGTGCAATGTCGATTTTTTCAAGTGGCCTGCATCAGGCTTTTCAAATAATCGCCAAAACCGCCTTGGGCGCGGCAGTCCAGGCGCGCGCTGGTAGTGACCTGCGGCGTGTGGCTCCAAGCGATGGATGCGCCGCACCGCTCCAGGTTGCGCACCAGTTGCACATCTTCGTGGCAGGCCAGCGGCTCGAAGCCACCGGACTGCACATAGGCGCCCGCACTGATACCCAGGTTGGCACCGTGGATATGGCGATGGCCGTCGCGAGCCTCATAGGCCTGGTGGTAGCGAATTTGCGCCGCAGGGCCGAAGCCCTGGCTCCAGGCGTCGACGGTCACGGTGCCACACACCGCGTCGGTGCCCAGCGCCAATTGCGCCACCAACCAGTCGGGGGCGACACGGCTATCGGCGTCCGTACACGAAATCCAGCGCACGCCTTGATTGAGTAAATGCCGCGCACCCACCCCACGCGCGTGCCCGACATTGCGCGCGTGTACCGGCAGGCACTGCACCGGATACGCCTGGGCAATCGCCGCACTGCCATCGCTGCAGCTGTCGAGCACCGCGAGGATCTGCACGGGTTCACCGAGTAATCCGGGGTGGCTTGCAGCAATCATTGCGGCGTTGAGGCACTCGGCCAGCAACGCTTCTTCGTTATGTACCGGGATCAGAATGCCGATCATCGCAAGCCCTCATGGCTGGCGACCGAGGTGCCGTCACGGCTCCACAGGTCGAGTAGGAAATCACTTTCGTGATGGTGCACGACGTGGGGCATGTCCAGTCGCTGTTGCAGTACCGCATGTACCTGTTCGGCGGTGTGCGGGCAGCCCTCGATCATGGGTCGCCAGTGACAGGCGAGCAACTGCCCGTTGTCCGTCAGTGAAGCGAGGACGCAGTCAATCAGACGGTGCAAGTCATCGGCGTCGAGGTAGTAGCACAGCTCGCTCAGCACGATGAGTTCGAACCGGCCTGTCGGCCATTGGTCGGGCAGGCGGCCCTGGTAGACCTGGGCGTGGGGGAACTCCAGCAAGCGGGTTTTCGCCAGCGCGACGGCGGCAGCGGCGGTGTCGCAGCACACCAGGCGCTCACAACGTAGCGCTAACTCGGCACTCAGTTCGCCGTTGGCGCAACCGGGTTCAAAAATCGAGGCATAGCGGGGGCGGGTCAGCAGCGCGCCGGTCAGCGCGCGTTTGCGTTGCTCGTACCAGCGGTGGCGAAAGGCCCAGGGGTCGTCATTGCCCGCGAACAGTTGATCAAAATACGGCGTGGCCACACTCATACAAACACCACTTCAAAAGGTTGCAGCAAGCGCTCCACTACATAGGGCGCCAGCACCGGCGCAAGACCGATTTGCGGGTCACCCTCCAACTGGCTGGCAAAGGCGTGAATCGCGTGCCGCTTGCGCGCCACCGCTTCGGGCGTCAGCAGCAGTTTGCGGGCACGGTGCCATGGCACCTGGCTGTCCTCGGGGGTTGCCCAGTGCCAGGTCCAGACCGGCAACTCGTAGAGGGTTGCGCCCACCGCGAGGGCGGCCTTTGCACTGGCCCGGCCGACGGCTTCATGGTCGCAGTGACCGTCTTCGCGCCAAGTGGTGAACACCACATCGGTGGGCTTGAGGTAGCGTTGGATAAACGCACTCAGCGCCTCTTCTCGTTCCGCCACCTTGCTGTCGGTGAACCCCGCGCGCAGCCAGATTAAACTGTGCAGCGGCACGCCCAGGCGGTGCAGGGCCTGCGCCGATTCCTGCGGGCGTATCACGCCCAGACGCGCCACCGGCCAACGGGTGGAGCCAGGATGGCTGGCGCTGCCGTCGGTCACGGAAATCAACTGCAGCGGCCGGCCCAGCGCCGCCAAACCCTGCAGCAAGCCACCACAGCCGAGCACTTCGTCGTCCGGGTGCGGGGCGATGATCACAGCGCGATGCCCTGCGGGCACCAACTGTTCAATGCTGATGTGTGGCAGCTCGGCCATATGAGAGGAGGCTTGCCACTGATGCAGCGGCGTACCCTGGCCGACGATCGGGTTGGGTTTCACAACAGCCACCTCCCTGTAGGTTGTTCGAGCACCAGCTCGCCCAAGGCGGCCAGGTCACGTTCGGCGTGGCTCTGGCGCACATAGACCGGCAAGTCCGCCATCAACTGCGCGAAGTGCGCGTCTTTGCAATACGGCCCCGCACCGACCGCGCGCCCCACATGGCGGATCACCTGCTCGACGGTATCTTCGATGCAGGCGCGTGCCTGTTGGGCCAGCGGCCGAGCATTCGCCCGAGGTTCGCGGTCGATCTGCTCAGCGGCATCACGCAGCACACAGGCCGCACTGTTGAGCAGGCTGTCGACCGCGCCCAAATGGCCGAGGGCATGCGGTTCGGGCCGCTTGCTGCATTGCTCGCGCAGCACCTCGGCCAAGCGTTGGGCGCCGCCATACCAGCACGCCGCGATGCCGACGCCACCCTGCCAGAAGCCCGGGCGCGACAAGTAATCGCCCGGGCCGCCGACTGCGATGCCGCGTGCCGAGTCGAAGACGATTTCGACGCTGGCGGTTGCCGCCATACCGACCGCGCTCCACCCTTCGTCCGTCACCTTCACGCCAGGCTGGTCCATTTCTACCGCGACCAGTTGCTGATGATGGTCTTCGTCCCAGGCCGTCAATAAGCCATGGCTGACCACGGCCGCGCCGGAACACCAGGCTTTACGCCCATCGACAATTAGCCGATGGCCGTCACGGCGCACGTGAACCTTAGCGGTGGGTGGCTCGGCGGCCCACATGCCCCAAACGCTGCCCAGGGGCGGCAAGGGGCTGTCGAGTTCCGCGATGATCGCCAACGCATCGGTGTGGCCTTCGAACAGCTTGCACAGGCGCAGGTCATGCCCTGCCACCTGTGCCAGCCGGCTGAAGCGCTCCAACGTCTGGCCGCTGCCAGGCAACGGCAGTTGGTCCAGGCCTTCCTCCTGAAGCGCCCTCAGGGCAGCCCCCAGCGCCTGCGTATTCGCATAGCTGCGGTTGCCTTGAAGGAATCCATGCAGGGCCATTTCACACCTCGTCGTGCTGCAGTTCGAACAGCAACAGCGAGCGCCCAGTGACAGCGTACTCATGTTCGAAATCAAAGCGTTCCTGGCCACGCACCGCCGTGTCGTTGGTATCGAGCATGCAGGTCCAGAACTCGCCCTCAGGCACTGGCGGCAGGCGGAAATTCACCATGTCGTGGTGGGCATTGACCACCAGCAGCAAGGTCGCATCGCCACCCGGGCGACGAATCCCGGTTTCCTGGGCGCGGCCATCCATCAACATGCCCAGGCAGCGACCGTGGCTGTCTTCCCATTGTTCAGTGCTCATCTCGTTGCCATCCGGCGCAAGCCAGGTGACATCCTTGACGCCGATATCTTCGTTGTAATCACCCACGAGGAAGCGGCCGCGACGCAGGATCGGATAGGCCATGCGCAACTTGATCAGGCGTTTTACAAACTTGAGCAGCGCCTTGCCGTCGTCGTCCAAATCCCAGTTGACCCAGCCGATCTCGCTGTCCTGGCAATAGGCATTGTTGTTGCCGTGCTGGGTGCGTGCGAATTCGTCGCCGGCCACCAGCATCGGCGTGCCTTGGGCCAACAGCAGGGTGGCGAAGAAGTTACGCATCTGGCGCAGGCGCAGTGCGTTGATCTCCGGGTCGTCGGTGGGGCCTTCGACGCCATGGTTCCAGGACAGGTTGTTGTTGCTGCCGTCCTGGTTGTCCTCGTCGTTGGCTTCGTTGTGTTTGTCGTTGTACGACACCAGGTCGTGCAGGGTGAAACCGTCGTGGGCGGTGATGAAGTTCACCGAGCTGTAAGGCCGGCGCCCGCGATGGTTGAACATTTCCCCGGAGGCGGTCATGCGCCCGGCGAAGTCCGCCAACTGGCCGTCATCACCTTTCCAGAAGGCGCGCACGGTGTCGCGGAAGCGGTCGTTCCACTCCACCCAACCTGGCGGGAAATTCCCCACTTGATAGCCGCCGGGGCCGCAGTCCCAGGGCTCGGCGATCATTTTCAGCTGGCGCAGCACCGGGTCCTGGCGGCAGGCCACGAGGAAGCTGTGGCGCTCGTCGAAGCCGTCGCGGTAGCGGCCGAGAATCGTCGCCAGGTCAAAGCGGAAACCGTCGACGTGCATCTCGGTGGCCCAGTAACGCAGGGAGTCGGTGACCATCTGCAGTACGCACGGGTGGCTCAAGTCCAGGGTATTGCCGGTGCCGGAGTCGTTGATGTAGAAGCGCTTGTCGTCAGGCATCAGCCGGTAGTACGAAGCGTTGTCGATGCCGCGCATTGACAGGGTCGGGCCGCGTTCGTTGCCCTCGGCGGTGTGGTTGTAGACCACGTCGAGGATCACCTCCAGCTTGGCTTCGTGCAGGTGCGCGACCATTTCCTTGAACTCGGCGATTTTGCCGCTGGCCAGGTAGCGCGGGTCCGGCGCGAAGAAGGCGATGCTGTTATAGCCCCAATAGTTGGTCATGCCTTTTTGCAGCAGGTGCTGGTCGTTGACGAATGCATGCACCGGCAGCAGTTCCACCGACGACACGCCCAGCTGGCGGATATGCTTGAGCACATCCTCTTCCATCAGCCCGGCGCAGGTGCCACGCACCGACTCGCCCACCGAAGGGTGACGCATGCTGATGCCGCGCAAGTGGGTTTCATAGATGATCGTGCGATCCCATGGCACGCGCACCGGCTGGTCGTTGCCCCAGGTGTGCGCCGGGTCGATGACTTTGCACTTGGGCACGAAGGGCGCGCTGTCGCGTTCGTCGAAACTGAGGTCGTCGTCCGGGTGGCCGATGGTGTAGCCGAACAGGGCTTCGGACCATTTGAGTTCGCCCACCAGCTGTTTGGCATAGGGGTCGATCAGCAATTTGTTGTGGTTGAAGCGGTGGCCGTTGGCCGGGTCGTAAGCACCGTACACGCGGTAGCCGTAAATCAGCCCAGGATGGGCGTCGGGCAAGTAGCCATGAAAGGTCTCGTCGGTGTATTCGGGCAGTTCGATGCGTTCCAGTTCCACTTCGCCAGTGTCGTCGAACAGGCACAGTTCGACTTTTGTGGCGTGGGCCGAGAACAGCGCGAAGTTAACGCCCAAGCCGTCCCAGGTGGCGCCGAGGGGGAAGGGCAAACCTTCACGAATCCGCGACGGCTCGTTTTCCGGCGTCGGTTGGGTGTTGTCGGGCTTGCTCATTGAGTTGCTCCTGCAAAGGGTCTTTTTTCGGGCCGAGCGCGACCGTGCCGACGATCGTTCAGCTGACGCAGTGGAAAGTGAAAATGACCTCCCGCCGACAACGCGGAAGGAGGCTCATTAGACAAAGTGGCTTAAGGCTTGGGCTTCTTCGGTGCTGCCGGCTTTTTAGCCGCCGGGGGCGCCGGTTTGCCGGCGGCCGGGGCCGCAGGCTTGGGTTTTGGCGCAGGCTTGGGGGCGGTTTTCGGTTTGGCGGCGGGCTTGGGCTTGCTCGGCGTCAGCGCTTCGGCTTCGGCCAGTTTGCGGGCCATTTCCCAATGACGCGCGTCCTCCCCATGGGGTTTGCCTTCAGACTCCCAGATCTGATGCGCTAACTCGCGAATGCGTTTGTCTTCAGTACTCATCACAATGCTCCTCACAGAAAATTTCAGCTTTCTTGATCATCAGGATTGATAAAGACATTGACCGGGAAATCCCCCAGCGCAGTGCTGATCAACAGCTCCTTGTTTGGTGTGACTGCGCCTGTATGAAAAAGTCCCTTCCAGTTTTGTGTCGTGGCGGCGAATGGTAATTTCACCCGCGTATCGCCCCAAACCTGCGCATTGACGTGGGGCTGCGGACCCTTTTCAGGCCTATTTTCCAGCAGGCGATGGGACCAACGTGGCACCACCACCAGCAGCTGTTTGCCTTGATGCTCGCGACAGAACGCGACGACGTGGTCCGCGTGTTTGCCGGTGACTTCCAGTGGCGTGTAACGGCCGTGCCGAAAGATCTCGGGGTCGGCCTTGCGCAGGGCCAACACCTGGGCAATCAGCGCTTGTTTGATACGCCCGTCGCGCCAGTTGAACAACAGTTCGCCGATGTCCGCTGGTGTGTTCAGCGCGCGTTGCCGTGCGTTGAAATCCACCGGGCGCCGGTTGTCCGGGTCCACCAGGCTGAAGTCCCAGAACTCATCACCCTGGTACAGGTCCGGCACACCCGGCACGGTGAGGCGAAGCAAGGACTGCGCCAGACTGTTCACGGCACCGGCCGCGGCGATGGCCTGGGCGGCGGTAGCGAGGGCGGTACGCAGTGCGTGGCCTTCCTCGCTGAGCAATAGCCGCGACAGAAACGCTTCGACGGCCTGTTCATAGGCCTCGTTGGGCGCACTCCAGCTGCTTTGCAACTTGGCTTCGCGCAAGGCTTTTTGCTGCCATTGCCAGAGGCGTTGCTGGTAGTCCTCAACGTCAAGGTCGAGGTCCAGCGGCCAACTGCCCAGTAGCACTTGGTAGAGGATGAGTTCATCGCCGGCCGAAGGGCTTTGGGCGTCGTCGCGCAATTTCGCCGCGAGGGTGCGCCAGTGCTCGACCTGCTCGACGTACCACGGCGCACATTCGCTGAGTACCGCCAGACGCGCACGGGTGTCTTCGCCGCGCTTGTGGTCGTGGGTGGCGGTGGCCAGCAAGTTGTCCGGGAACGTCTGCAAACGTTGCTGGTTGACGGCGTGGAACTCGTCCACCGGCGCGCTGAACTGCTCGGTGCTGAAGCCCACATCATTGCGCGACAGCAGCACCGCCGAGCGATAGAACGCGGTGTCTTCCACGGCCTTGGCGGCGGCAGGTGAGGTCAGTTGCTGGAAACGCACGCAGGCATGCTTGAGGATCTTGCGCTCACGGCCCACCGGGCGCTGGCGCCAAGGCTGGCCGCCGAGCCATTTTTCCAAGTGATCGAGCACCGGCCAGTCAGCTTCGCTCAAGGTGCTTCGGGCACCGGCCAGTGCCTGCAGGAAAAACACATCGTCACGCTCGCTGCGGCCGCGGGCACTGATGTAGGTGCGGTACACCGGGAAGTGCACGATCAGCGCCTGCAACGCGCGGCGGATCGCGCCCAGGGTCAGGTCGCGGGTCATCACATCATCGCGGGCTACCTGCAGCAGGGCCTGGGCCACGCTTTCAAAGTCACCGGCCAGCGAGCCATTGAGGATTTGCTGGCGCGCGAGCCAGGCCTCTTCGATAAACGCCGAGGGCCGTTCGCTGTGGCGGGTCCATAAGTCGGCAAGGGGGCCGAAGCCCTCGGGCGCATGTTGCAGCAACGACAGTTGATTCATGAACTCGTAGCCGGTGGTGCCGTCCACTTGCCAGTCTTCGCGCAGGGTCTCGCCTTCGCCGAGGATTTTTTCGACGAAGATCGGCAAGTGCCGCTCGGGTGACAGCGAATCCACGCGACGGCGCAACTTGCGGCAATAACCGCGTGGGTCGGCCAGCCCGTCGATATGGTCGATGCGCAGGCCATCCACCAGGCCCTCGCTGATCAGCTGGAAAATCTTGCCATGGGTGGCTTCGAACACGGCGCTGCGTTCGACCCGCAACCCGCCCAGCTCGTTGACGTCGAAGAAGCGCCGCCAGTTGATGTCGTCCGCCGCAGTGCGCCAACTGGCCAAGCGGTAGGCCTGTTGCTCAAGCAGTTGGTGCAAGCGCTCAAAGCCGTCAGGCTGGCGCCCGTCGAATTCGCTGAGTCTGTGCTCGATGGCGTGCAGCACCTCGTCCGCGGTGGCGCGTTCGGCCAGCGCCTGCTTGAGCCACGCCGCTTCGGCGTAGGCGTCGTCTTGATAGGCGAGGGCATTGAAGCGGTCGGACAGCGGCTTGAGCAATGCATCGGTGCCCAGAATTACCGCGTAATCGCGAGGGCAGATGGGGAAACGGTGTTCGTAATGCTCAACGTAGAACGCACCGTGCGCGGCGTCGAAATGCAGCGTCAGGGTCCCGGTTTGCAAGGCTTCGCCGTAGTCGCTGCCAAGAAATGGCATCAGCAGTTGGCCTTTGAGCAGCGGGTCAGGCGAATGCCACTGGATATCGAAGAATTCGCTGTAGGGGCTTAAGCGGCCCCACTCCAGCAGGTCCAGCCACCAGGGGTTATCCGCGCCACCGACGGCCATATGGTTGGAGACGATGTCGAGGATCAGCCCCATGTCGTGCTCACGCAGCGCGGCGATCAGACGGCGCAAAGCGGGTTCGCCGCCCAGCTCGGGGTTGACGGTGGTCGGGTCGACCACGTCGTAGCCGTGCATGGAGCCGGCGCGGGCGGCGAGCAGCGGTGAGGCGTACAAATGACTGATGCCCAATTGGGCGAAGTAGGGCACCAACGGCACCGCATCATCGAGGGTGAAGTCTTTATGAAATTGCAGGCGCTGGGTGGCGCGCAGGGGTAAGGCTTTCATCGGTCACGCTCACGGGCTTGGTTACGCGCGACGGCCAGCAGTTCGAGGCGGCGGGCAGCGCCTGCATTGTCGAGCAGGCTTGCCGCTTCACCCGGCAGGCGACGTCGCCAATTAGGGTGCGTATCAAGTGTGCCAGGCAGGTTGGCTTGTTCTTCGACGCCCAGGGCGTCCTCCAACGGCAGCAGCACCAGCGGCGCACGGGTGTGGCCCAGGTAACGCACGCTGGCGTCAATCATGTGGTCCGTGTCATTGCGAATTTCATCGACAAAGTTCTGCGGGTCCTGGCTCAAGGCCTGGCGCAGTGCCTGGCGTTCGCGCAGGCGGTGTTCGCTCCATTGCTCCACGGTCGGCGCATCGATCAGGCCCAACTGGATGTTCCATTCGATATCACGGCTGTGCCACCAGCCATTGAGCGTCGGCAAGTCGTGGGTGCTGGTGGTTGCCAGGGCGTTGTCCGGCCAGTCAAGGATGGGTTTGAATTGGCCGTCGTGGCCTTGTTCGAAGAGCAACACGCGCATGCCCAGAATCGAACGGCCGATGAGTTTTTCGCGCAGGCCATCGGGCACGGTGCCGAGGTCCTCGCCCAGCACAATCGCCTTGTGACGTTGCGACTCCAATGCCAGCAGCCGCAGCAGGTCGTCGATCGGGTAATACAGGTACGCGCCTTCACGCGGCGAAGCGTCCATCGGAATCACCCACAGGCGTTGCAGGCCCATGACATGGTCGATACGCAACCCGCCGGCGTGGGCGAAGTTGGCTCGCAGCATTTCGATAAAGGCGCGAAAGCCGTTGCGCTTGAGGCCTTCCGGGGAAAACGCGGAGATGCCCCAACCTTGTCCGGCGCGGTTGAGGATGTCTGGTGGCGCGCCAACCGTCAGGCCGGCCAGCAGCTCATCCTGACGGCTCCAGGCCTGGCTGCCGCCGCCGTCCGCGCCAACCGCCAGGTCGGCGATCAACCCGACGCCCATGCCGCTGCCACGGGCGGCTTGTTGGGCGCGCTCCAGGCAGCGGGCGATCAGCCATTGGCCGAAGGCGAAATAGCCGATCTCATCGCGGTTTTCCTCGGCGAACTGTGCCAGCGCCGGGCTTTGCGGGGTGCGCCATGCGTCGGGCCAGTGCCGCCAGTCGAGGTCTTCCCCGGCGGCGGCGCGAGCGGCCTGCACGGCCTCGAAGCGACAGTGGTTTTCCAGGGCTTCGCCGCCTGCCTGTCGAAAGCTCAGGAAGTCGGCGTGTTGTGGGTGCTCACCGTGACGGAAATCTTCATACAAGGCGCGCAACAGCTGTTGCTTGGCTTTGGCGGCGGTGGGCCAGTCGATCAGGGTGTGTTGTTCGAGTGTGTGCAGCTCATCGGCCAGACCGCAGGCCTCTATGGCGTTGCGCACTTCGCGTTCGCCGAGAATGCAGGCGGGCGATGCATACAGGCTGTTCAGGAACAGCCGGCTGGACGGTGAATACGGGCTGTAGCGCCCTGTGTCGGCACTGAACATCGCGTGCATCGGGCTGATTGCCAAGGCATCGGCGCCGCGTTCGGCGGCACTGCGTGCCAGGTGTTCCAGGGCCAGCGTGTCACCGAAGCCGCCATCGCCCAGGCGGCGCAGCGAATACAGTTGGGCACTCAGGCCCCAGGCGCGGGCAGGTTCGCTGTCCGTGGCTTGCGCCACGCTGTAGCAATGGGTGGGGGCTACGGCCAGGGTGAAGGTCTGGTCGTCGATATGCACCTGGTGGTAGCCGAGCGCGATGACCCCGGGCAGTACCGCGTTGCCATCCAGGCGCAGCTCCAGCGTTTCGCCGTTCTCCAGGCTCACGCGGCAGGGCGTGTCCGGGGCGAAGTAGCGCGCCAGATCCAGGCCATCGCCGGTGTCGACGGTCAGCAGCGGCGGCAAGTGTTTGTCTTGTTGCACGCGCTCTAGTTCCAGCAGGCTGGCATCGATCTCGGCGTCGGTATCGGCCGGGTGGCCCAGGCCTTTGAGAACGGCACGCAGGGCAGCGGGTTTGACATGTTGCAGGCGGCCGTTTGCATCGATCCAATCGACGGCCAGGCCCGCACGGCTGGCGAGAATTTCCAGTTTCGCTTCGCTCAAGGGTGCTCTCCAACAGGGGATAAGGCGACGCGTGCGCTGAACGGCGACAGGTGCGCCCCATCAGCAGCATGCGTTTCGAATAACAGGTGGTGCGGCGCGGGGTGATCCAGCGGTGTGGCACTGAGGTTCAAGTCAATTTGCAACACGCTGCCGTTACCCAGGCGCCAACGCGCCGTCACGGCGCCTTCAGCCAGCACCTCTGCGCCAAGGGGAACGCTGCCCGGCAAGTGCGGCACGATATGCTGGTGGCGCAGGCTCAACAGCTGGCGGTAGAGCTGGGCGTGCGCGTTCTCGGTAAACGTGGGCGCCGATTGCCGAAAGGTCGGCAGCGCATTCGGATCGGGTATGCGTTCGCGGCGTTGCGGATCGGCAAACGCGGCGAAGTCGGCAAACTCGTTGCGCCGGCCTTCGCGTACCGCTTGCGCGAGTTCGCCATGGTGGTCGGTGAAAAACAGAAAGGGTTCGCTGGCGTTGGTTTCATCGCCCATGAACATCAGGGGGATCATCGGCGACATGAGCAGCAAGGTGGTCGCCGCCTTAAGCGCCTGGGGCGAGCACAGCTGGTGCAGACGTTCGCCCAAGGCGCGGTTGCCGATCTGGTCGTGGTTCTGCAAAAACGCCACGAAGGCGCTCGGTGGCAGGTCACCACTCGGTTCGCCGCGCTCATGGCCATGGCGCGTGGTGTGGCCTTGGTAGATGAACCCTTCGCCCAGGCAGCGCGCCAGTTTGTCGGTCGGGTTTGCGGCGAAGTCGCTGTAGTAGGCGTCGGTTTCGCCGGTCAGCAATACGTGCAGGACGTTATGAAAGTCATCGTTCCATTGCGCATTGAAATCGTGCTTTAACAGGCTGGCCTGGTTGAGTTCGTTTTCCAGGACCAGCCAGACATGGCGACCGCTGTCCACCTGCTGGCGCACGCGGTGTGCCAATTGCTTGAGGAACCCCGGATTGTCGATGGCGTGCACCGCATCCAGGCGCAGGCCATCAAAGCGGTATTCCAACAGCCACATCAACGCGTTGTCGAGGAAGAAGTCGCGCACCTCACGGCGATCGAAATCAATCCCGGCGCCCCAGGGCGTGTGCACCTCTTCCTGGAAGAAGCCTTTGGCGTATTGGCCCAGGTAATTGCCATCGGGGCCGAAGTGGTTGTAGACCACATCGAGGATCACGGCCAGGCCATGCTCGTGAGCACTGTCGATCAGGGCCTTGAGCTGTTCGGGGGAGCCGTAGGAAGAATGCGGCGCGTAGGGCAGAACCCCGTCGTAGCCCCAATTGCGCTCGCCGGGGAATTGCGCCAAGGGCATCAATTCAATCGCGGTCACGCCCAGTTCGGCGAGGCGCGGCAGTTGCTGTTCAACAGCGGCGTACCCGCCCAGTACGCCAACGTGCAGCTCGTAAATCACCGCCTCATGCCAGGGGCGGCCTTGCCAGTTAGGGTGTCGCCATTGATAGGCGAGCGGGTCGACGACGACGCTCCAACCATGCACATCGTCGGCTTGCGCCCTGGATGCCGGGTCGGGTACATCGGTTTCGCCGTCGATGTTATAGCGGTAGTGAGTGCCCGCCGGGCACTTCACCTCCACTTCAAACCAGCCATCTGCCTGGGGCAGCATGGCGATGGACTTGCCGTCTTCCAATTCAACGCTGACATAAAACGCGTCTGGCGCCCACAAGGCAAAACGCGTGTGTTGCGCGTCCAACATGATTGCGCCGTGGGGCCAGGTTTCCAGATTCCGTGACGGCATCTATGAAGCCCTCCCTTGATTATTTAGCCGATTTCCCCAGCGCCTTGGCGACAAGCTGTTCGTACAGTTCGGCGTAGGGTTCTACCGCCTGGCACCAGTTGAAAGGTTGAGTCATGGCGCGGCTGCGCATGGCATTGAGCAGGCCTTTGTTGGCAAATACCCTGAACGCGCGGCTCAACGCTTCTTCGTAGCTTTGCGCCGTGGATTCATTGAACAGGAACCCGGTGACGCCATTCTCGATGGTGTCTGCCAGGCCGCCGGTATTGCGCGCCACCGGCAATGAGCCGAAGCGTTGCGCGTACATCTGGCTCAGGCCGCACGGTTCATAGCGCGACGGCATCAGCAGGAAGTCGCTGCCGGCAAACATGCGCCGTGCATCGGTTTCGTTGAAGCCAATACGCACGCCGACCTGGCCGGGGAAGCGCAAGGCCAGTTCGCGCATGGCTTGCTCTTCTTCCGGTTCGCCGCGGCCGATAATCGCGATTTGGCCACCGTTCTCGACAATAAAGCTGCTGACCGCTTCGGTGAGGTCCAGGCCTTTTTGATACACCAGGCGTGAGACCACGGCGAACAGTGGACCGGTAGAGTCGGCCAAGCCGAACAGTTCACGCACGTGGGCGGCGTTAATGCCTTTGCCTGCCCAGTCACCGATATTGAAGTTATGGGTCAGGTGCGTGTCGGTCGAGGTTTCCCAGCTTTCATCGATACCATTGGGAATGCCACTGAGCAGACCTTGCTGGGTCTTGCTGGCCAGAAAACCATCCAGGCCACAGCCGAATTCCGGGGTGGTGATTTCCTGGGCGTAAGTCGCGCTCACCGTGGTGATGTGGCTGGAGTAAGCCATGCCCGCCTTGAGGAATGACATTTTGCCGTAGAACTCCATGCCTTCCTGTTGCAGGGCATGCGGCGGAATACCCAGCTCAGGCGTGGAGGCCAGGCTGACCACACCTTGATAGGCGAGGTTGTGAATGGTGAACAGGGTTGGCGTACGCGACCCGCGCCAGTGCATATAGGCGGGCGCCAGCCCGGCAGGCCAGTCGTGGGCATGCACCAGGTCAGGGCACCAGTGGATCTGCGCCAGGTTGGCGGCGATGTCAGCGGCGGCCAGGCCCAGGCGGGCGAAGCGGATATGGTTGTCCGGCCAGTCACGGCCGTTATTGGCGCCGTAGGGCGTACCTTCACGCTCATAGAGCTCAGGGCAGATCAACACGTAGATGACCAGACCGTCCTTGAGGTCCATGCGCCCGATCTTGCAGGGCGGCAGCGCCGCGTGGCCGCCCAGCTCGCCAATGATATGGATCGGGTTGTCGCTTTCCATTACCTGCGGATAGCCCGGAATCAATACCCGCACATCATGCAAGTGGGCCATGGCGCGGGGCAGGGCGGCGGACACGTCGCCCAGGCCGCCGGTTTTCACCAGGTCGGCAAATTCCGAGGTCACAAACAGGACTTTCTTGCGATTAGGGTTCTGACTCACGATCGGCCGCACAGTATTGGGCAGGTCGGCCAACGTAGTCGGTCCCCCTGCCACCTGACTAAAACGCTCTCCCTGAGTATCTACAGCGGCACTGATCATAGTTCTCTCCCACATATTTGGTCGGCTAATGGCCCGCTGCCATCGGCTCCGATTGGCCACATCCTGCGGCCAGGCGCACAAGCACTGTACAAACTGGCAAGGCGTATGCCAGTTGCACTGATTGCTAAAAAAGATTGGATGGACGGGCATTTGGCGTGAGCCGCGTGCACTCGCCTCCCTTAAAAACTGGACCTACGGCAGAGTTGGAAAGTTTCGATTTTTTGCGGGGTTTTTGTTTTGGAACGGACCCATCGGTCATGAGTCTAGGCCAGATCCAAGAAGCTGTACGGTTTATGTGGGAATTTTGTAGGACAAAAAACTTGTAACGATAGGCAAGTTTGCCAGCCTGCGCTGATTCAAGGGCTCAGCGCGATGGGTGTGGAGAGGAGCAAGGGCCCTCTCCATAGGGGTGCGTATGCACCTGATTGGTGCGTCAGCCCAGCACGCGAATGGGCGCGCCGTTTGCCCACGCCTGAATATCCTCGATCATCTGCTGATAGAACTGCCGATAATTCTGCTCGCTTACATACCCGACATGGGGCGTCGCCAGCACATTCGGCAAGCGCCGGAACGGATGCTCGGCCGGTAGCGGCTCTTCGCCATATACGTCCAGAGCGGCCCCTGCCAATCGACCGGCTTGCAGCGCCTGCACCAGCGCCTGTTCATCCACAATCGGCCCGCGCGCTGTATTCACCAGGCGCGCGCTCGGTTTCATCCAGCTCAGTGCCTGGGCATCCACCAGGCCACGGCTGCGGTCGCTGAGTACCAGGTGCACGGTGAGGATATCCGCCTGCTCAAACAGTTCACGCTTGCTCACCCAGGTCACGCCTGACTCGGCCGCACGTTCAGGGGTGAGGTTTTCACTCCAGGCAATCACCCGCATGCCAAATACCTGGGCAAATTTCGCGACCTTCTGGCCAATGCTGCCCAGCCCGAGCACGCCCAGGGTTTTGCCATACAGATCACCCCCAAGGCCAACCTGCCATCCACCCTCTCGTAGCGAGTTGGCTTCGGCCAGCAGGTTGCGGGTAGAGGCCATGATCAACGCCCAGGTCAGTTCCGGGGCCGCGTGTTTATAGCTATCAGTGCCGCAGACCTGGATACCCAGGGCCTTAGCGGCAGGGATGTCGATGGCGGCGTTGCGCATGCCGCCAGTCACCAGTAATTGCAGATTCGGCAGGCCTTGCAGCAGGGCCTTATCGAAGGTGGAGCGCTCGCGCATGACGCAAATTACCTCGAACCCCTTCAAACGCTCGACCATCGTGGCGGTATCCGCCGGGTAGTCGTGAAGAAAATGCACGTCGCCGACGGGCGCCAGCAGCGACCAATCCACCACGCCACTGGCCACATTTTGCCAATCATCAATGACTGCGATCTGTACCGACATTCACGCGTGCCTCGAAAAAGGTTGGATTAAAGGGCATTCAAGCCCTGTAACAGCGCTTGGTGAAACCGCGCCGGTTCTTCCATCTGTGGCGCATGCCCCAGGCCGGGGAATTCCACCAGGGTGGCGTGGGGGATCAGTTTGGCCACCTGTTTGCCGAGCACGTCATAGTGACCGAGCCTGGCCTTGACCGCAGGCGGTGCGATATCGCTGCCGATGGCGGTGGTGTCGGCCGTGCCGATCAGCAGCAGGGTGGGCATCTGCAAATCCTTGAACTCGTAGTACACCGGCTGGGTGAAGTAAGCGGCACTGTGGGGTTCTCCTCCAAACCAGTGGTAGAATGGCCCCAGAGGCCAGAAGCCCCAGCAAACACGGTGGTTAAAGTGAACAACGCATACTCCTACATCCGCTTCAGCACCGGGAAACAGCAGAAGGGTAGCAGCCTTGAGCGTCAACAGGCCATGCTTGACCGTTGGGCCGAAGCTAACCCTGCATTCACCTTAAACCGTGAGCTGTCCTTTAAAGATTTGGGCATCTCTGGCCGTAGCGGCAGGCACCTTAAAAGCGGTTTCGGCAAGCTCCTTGAAGCAATCGAACAGGGCGCTATTGGTGCTGGAGACGTTGTGTTGGTTGAGGCTATCGACCGTGCAGGACGTATGGAACCGGGCATCATGTCGGGTGTGTTGATCAACATCTTGAATGCTGGTGTGTCTCTTGTGACGCTTGATGACAATCAGGTGTACACACAAGAGTCTTTGAGGGGCGGTAGCTTCTACATTCTCGTTGGTAAGGTGCAAGCTGCCTTTAACTACTCTGAAACTCTCAGTGTTCGTATGAAGGCCAGTTACAAGAGCCGTAACACACTGGCACTGGCAGGAGTAACACCTAAGCGTCACACGCCTGTGTGGTTAACCTCAGAAGGTGAGTTGATTCCTGAGATTGCACCGTTGGTTAAGCAGGCATTTGAAGACTACGCCAGCGGTCTTGGAGAACGTCGCATCTTTGAACGTATCTTTGAAGGCAACACAAACCCACTCCTTGCACGTATGGCGCCCAGCACTGTTAAACGTTGGATGACAAATCGCACTGTGTTAGGTGAGTGGCAAGGTATCCCGAATGTGTATCCTGTGGTTGTGGAACCTGAGTTGTTTTATCGTGTGCAGAAACGTATGGAAGCTAAATTTGTTCCACGCTCTGCACCAATCAAACACAAATACACAGGATTAGTTGTGTGTGGTGATTGTGGAAAGAACTTCAACACAAAGAGTTACAGCAAAAGAACAAAGGGAGCTATTCCGCCCGCTGTGATGGAATGTTCAAGCCGTGCCCGCCGAGGCTCTGTAGCGTGTTCTAACAGCAAGGGTATTCCAGAGAGTGTGATTGCCTATGCTTTTCAACTATCGTGCTGGAAACACATCAAGGACGCCCTAGAAGGCCAGATACTCACAGATAGTCAGAAGCGTGAAGTTGTGATTGATGGTGAGTTGAAAGATTTGAGTGTGAAGATTACGAAAGTGGCAAGGGCTGTCGCTGAGGTTGATGATGTAGAAGAGTTGATTGTGTCATTGAATGACTTGAAGGCTCAGCGCCGTTCCTTGGAGTCTGAAAAGAAGTCATTGCAACACGGTAGCGTGACTGTGAAGGATCAGATAACTAACATGACAGACATCATGTTAGACCCACTCAAGGCCAACGCTTTGCTTCAGTCGGTTGGCTACAAGATTGTCTGCAATGTCAACAGGACGATTGATACGCCTGCCGGGACATTCATCTATGAGGGTTGGGGGCGGTCTGAGGACGTGCACAAGGTGGTCAACCCACAAGGCCAGATGTTGAAGCTGCCAGTTGTTAGACAGGAGCCTAGGAAGACTGCCAAGAAGAGTGAGCCTATAGACGTTATGTCAGGACTCGCCGGGAAGCTCGAAAGGGTGAAGCTGGTAAACTTCAAAGGTGTGTCTCCAAGCTCCTGAGAAGCCCTCAGAGACGCTTTAAGCCTTTTGGAATACCAGCGCTAGGCTTTCACACTCTCAAGTGATACAGCCCCTCATGGGGCTTTTTGCGTTATGGCTTCTATGAGGCTGTATAGGGGCTTGTGTGAGCTTGCTAGTACGTCTGCATACCCAAGATGGGTAAAACGGCCCATACGCGCTCTCAAGAGCTTCCATTGTTATACAGGTAACACATACACAACCTATAAAGCATTGCACACAGAATTGTGTCATTCGTGTGTAAATTGTCTTGACATGGCCCCGGTCTGCCCGTACACTGAGTGTAGCGAAGTGTGTACGCTCCCACTGGAACGGGCGGCTGTTGATCTTAACGTCTTCTGCACCAACACTACTCTGTCTGACACACAGCCAACACATAACAATGTCTACACAGGACAAGAAAGCTTCTGCTTTTGATCTTGCTTCTATATGTCAGGATGACAAAGAGTTATCCTCATACTGATAATCACCCATATTCAAACCATCTGACCTAGCGGTCTGGTGCGTACTTGTTTCACACTCTTGGCAATGGCTACTATCCCTCCTTCTCTGTGGTTGTTGCCTTGAGTGTGTAATATCTTGTCTTCAGCGTAAGATAGTGTTATGTGATTTTCCTGTTCTGTGGTATGATGTGTTACACAAACACACAAGAGGATGCAGGGGGTTAACATGCAATACTTACACGCTTTGCAACTTGGTGATGACTCACGTTTAGACAGAGCTGCTGACGCTTGGATGCGTGGCAATTTGTCTGGCAGGGATGCCAACTACTTACGGCGTAAGGAAGAAGAGCGCCAATACCTGAATGGAAGTAAAAAGCTTCCTCCAGTTGTGATTGGTGAACCTTCCAAGAAAGAAGCCATTCCACAGGATGTGGAAGAAGAGGAAGACGACGAATTGTTAGCACTCTTCAATGCCATCTCTGATATGCAAGAGGCCAACAGAGAAAGGCAGAGCACACCAAAGACACAGAGAAAGACACTCCACTGACACAGTGAGACAGATTCCAATGTTGTGGGAACCCTGAAGCCCCATTGCTCACGCTCTGGGGCTTTTCTTTTGTGATTTCATCACATATCTGTGTTGACAGGTCTTGTGTGATTGTGATACGTGTGTTATACTGTAGTACACATTAGGAAGAAGTATTTGTTACTGGATTCACTGGTTGTGTTGCATTGGGCAAGTGCATTTGAAAGGGCCACCACAGCGTGGCCTTTTTCATGCCTGATGTTTAGTACCGTTAACCTAAGTGTCACAACTATCTATTTCAAAGGAACATTCAGAATGACTATCACCGAACGTAAGTGCAAACACTGTGGGTGCACCATGCCATGCAAGACAGCCCGTAAGGTTTTCTGCACTGGTAAGTCCTGCCGCATCAATCACCACAACCACAAGGCTCTGATTATGTCCGTTCAAACAATCGTGCAAGCCCTACGCCCACAACATCAAGGAATCCAACTATGGCGACAACTACAAACACCGATCCCCAGCTAACCCGCAAGTCTGAAAGGCTTTACACCCTAACTGTTGGTAACTACAACAAAGGCCAAGGAATCGAGATTGAAGGTTCTGGTTATGGCTCTGACTCTCTCCGCATCACATTCGATGTTAGCAAAACATCTGACCATAAGAACAACAACGGCAACTCTGCCTCTATCGAAATCTACAACCTCAACCCTGAACAAGAAAGACTTCTTGATAGTCACTACCTAGAAGTGTCTCTCTATGTTGGCTACAAGAATGAAGAGGGCCGCAAACTTCTTGTTAGCGGTAACGTCACTGACCAATCCACTATCAAGCGTGGAGCAGACACAATCACACAACTGATTGTTGGTGACGGATATGTCAACCTCACAAAAACCCGTCTCAGTGCAATGGCTAGCCCCGGCCAAACAGTTGAAGACGTTCTCCGCATCATCACAGACAACATGCCCGGTGTGTCCCGTGGTTCTATCGTAGGCACAAACCTAAATAGCCCAGTGGTTCAAGGTTGGCGCTTGTCTGGCACTCCCAAGGATATGTTGGACAAACTGACAAAGGCTTACGGTCTTGAGTATCACGTCTCTAACAACGTCCTGACTGTAACAGATGTAAATGGGCCAGATACAAAGTCTACAGTGCTGTGTCCAGTTATCTCTTCTGAAACAGGGATGATTGAAACCCCATTCCGCACTCAAAAACAAACCAAACTACCTAAGAAAGACAAGCGTATTAGATACGGCTTGCAGTTCAAGGTGCTGCTAGACGCTGCTCTTCTGCCAAGTACGGTTGTGAAACTGGAATCCGACAACATTAATGGTTTCTACAGAATCGACAGCGTGCGTTTTAATGGTGACACTCGCGGTAATGATTGGTATGCAGAATGTCAATGCTCTGAAATGAGTGGCAGTGACATCACTGTCCTTTAACAACCCAACTAGCTTGCCCAAGCTACCAACAATACAGGAGGCTTTATGCCAATCAGTACAAAGAAGTTCGTCGTTGACGATAGAACATACAAGATCAAACATCATCCAGCAACAGAAGCGTGTGAATTAATCGAAAACTACGCTACAGCCATTAGTGCGTTCAGTGTCGTGATGCAAGAGGGTACATACTCCTTTATGAACAATCAGATTATGCCATTGGCTGGATTTGCTAGCAGCCAGTTTCTAGCATTGCTTATGTTCATAGATCGTGTTGCAAACCCCAACGCACCATACAAAGTGTTTGAACGCCCAAGCTCTGACACAAGAGGAAGTAAACTCACGGTTAGAGAAGTTTTGGCTGGCAATACTCTGGAAGACAGGGAGGAAGTTGTAGAGGCTCACGTGCAAGCCCCAATGAGTTATGTCATTGACTACAAAGCTACGAACAAACAAGAAGCGTCTACAGACTTTGATTCTGTGTTTGGTGAGTTCTTCAAGTACATCACCCTAGATGATGAGCCAGTTGATGTTTCCTCACTCACAATGCCTCAGATTGCCCAGATGCTTTACGCATTTGTAGGGCACAACGTAGCACCAGTGTGGAACACAGTTAGATTCGCTCTTCCTGAGAACTACGACAGCGGGGGCATTGCTCCACCAAAGTCTTTGGAAAGGTCGGCTGCTGGCTTTAGTCAGGCTGGCATTATCTACAGCATCCTCAACAGTCAGTTGGATTTGGCTACATACGCTGAACTCTCTACATGCCTCAATCTAGAGGATGCACACGACATGAATGAGATTGCAGTTAAACAATACTTCGAGTCTTGCGAAATGCACAAAGAGTCTGTGAGGCAGGCTAAGCAAAACCAATAACAGGAGGCTCAATGCCAACAATCAAAAGACACATTGAGACTCTTCAGAAAGAAGGGTTTCATTCTGTAGTTTACGAGTTGAAAGGTCGTATTGACTTAAAGCGTCTTGGACGCCACTTCAATATGATGCTCAAGCGTAGACACCCTGACGTAACCAACTATCACTTCTTCTGGTTTCGCACCAAAGAGAGTGTGATTGTTTCTTACGTCGGTAACATGTTCCTTGTAGATGCTGTGGAAGACTTCATGAACAAAGCTATTCAAATCGGCATTGCTGGCACTGCTGATGAAGTCTTCTCTGGCCGTGACAAGGGGCTATTCATGGGCAAACTAAAACAATGCCTTACCCACTTCAGTCCTAAACCCTCCACACGTTCCTATGGGGGTAGCCAGTTAGGGCCAATCTAATAGGAATCTATAGATGGATGAAAAACAATCCCCGCTTCAACGTCCAATGACGTATCTACACGGCCTCATCATGGCAACACTTCTGGTTCTGGGGATTGTCTTCATTCCCCAGTTCATAACGACTGGAAGAGTGGAGCAATACCAGTTCGATAACATCACTGTGCAGAAGGAGCTTGTAGATAAAAGCTTGATGCCAATCAAGACGGACATTGCCAGCCTTAGACTCAGGACAGAAGAATCTGAAGCCCGTATTAATCTTCAGCTTCAAGAGACTGACAGAGTAACACGTAAGCTTGAAGACTTGATGTTCAAAGCAGATTCAAAGGAAATGATGAAGCTAGTAAGAGACAGAGCCGCTGAGGCTCATAGAAACATTGGGGTTAATGTTCAACAGACAGCCAACCCCATTATCAATGTGTCCCCAACATACAACAACAATCAAGGGAAGTAACACAGCAACAACCCCACAACAATGAGAGAGATTATGATAACGACGACACTTAATCTCAAAGGATTTGACAATCTGGCCAGACGCCTAAAAACGCTGGCCGCTACAAAGGTTAAAGTAGGATTCTTTGAGGAAGACAGATATGACGATGGTATGCCAGTTGCTCAAGTGGCGGCATACAACGAGTTTGGAACACGCTTTCACCCTGAACGCCCATTCATGCGTGAAACACTTGAAGACAAGCAGACACGCAAAAAACTACTTAAAGGACTCATGGCAGCAGCTCGGGCCACGATCCATAACACAGGCAATGCACGCCGCATCCTTGCCACCCTAGGTAAGATCGTTGCTGAGGAAATCAAGATCACGATTGCCAACTATCCGGGTAGCAACAGTGCAAGAACGATTGCAGCTAAAGGCTTCGACCGTCCGTTGTACGACACAGGCAAGATGCTTGAGAGCGTCAAGTTTAAGTTTGTGGCTTAACGTATGGAAGCAATCACACAAGCTGAAGACCAGCACACCCCGCCAAGCCTACTTGAAAGCGTTCTGAGCCTTCTTGAGCACCACACCCCGGCATTGACACTCCCAGCAAGAGAACGAGCCGCTACAGCCTTTGTACGCTCTCTGGATTGGATGGAAGCTAACCCAGCGTCTTGGGAAGTTAAGCCAGTGCAACCAATCACTTATATCGACCAACTCGACAAGCCTTTGAAGACTATTGTTCGTGGCCGTGTAGTCGATATCTACAAAGCAGTGACCGTGTAACGCTCCCGCAGAGCTATACAGCCACTCAAGCTACAAACCTAAGCCAACATGCCAGTAAGCCTACAAAGCCTCTCAAGCAGGCTTGTGGCCCTCTGCACGCCCAATATAAGGAACAAACATATGGACGCTTCATTTTCTGGATTCGTCATTGTCACTAAAACATCTGACGTAATCTACTTCGACGCAATCACTCGCATTACAGAGCAATATAGCTCTGCCATCTCCAAGCACCCACTTTCTAACGGTAGTTTGATTACAGACCACACAACAAGAGAGAACCCAAAGTACACCATCAGTGGTGTTCTGTCTGATGCTGACTTCAATATCAACCGACCAACTACCTTGGGTGCAATCCCTGCTTTCTCTTTTGATACTGGCGACCACGTGTCTACTGACGCAAATGGTTTGTACATGCCACGTGACAAGCAGTACAAGAACAGCACACAGGTTGTGACGCCTGTTCAGATTAGCACTGTAGGCTCTATCAACAAGCTTCTACCAGAGGTGATTGCACAGTTCACAAGGGACACAATCCCTACAGTTATTCTGACACCTCAAGAAAAGTCTAAATCGTCTCAAGCGGTGAAACGCCAGCTAATCAGCATGTGGCAAAACTCGGAAGAGTTCCAAGTGATTGAGTTGCTAGGTGGATTGAACGTTGGTTCTTATGGCCCTTGTGTCTTCACTAACGTTGCCTTTGAAGAGAACACGCAAACAGGGGACGGGATTTTCCCTGAGCTGGCTTTTGAGCAGGTTGTTTACGCCAACACTCGAAACATTGCTGTAAAGATCAGGAATAACAAAGGCCGTAAAAACGGAAAGATCAAGACCAAAGCAGGCACAGACAACGTTGCTAATGCACCATCCAGCTACGCCGGAAAGAGTGTGTTGGAGTACGTGCCGCCTGACAAATGATAGGAACCCGCTCGGTGTAATGCTGAAGCGGGTTTTTGTTTGTGTGTCGTATGTAGGGAAGTGTGAAAATAGTTGTTGATTTTGTATTAAATATCTGTCTAAGGGGTTGACAGAGATAGTTTCCGTGGTAAACTAACAGTGTAGGGAATGATTTGTTTGCCGCAATAGCAAACACCCTCCAGCAACACCATCAGTTACACACAAGCCCAAACCAAAATACAGCCTTTAGGCTCATCCCTCACAGGAGATATTTCTATGCCCGTTCAAAACAAACGTGGTGGCGCTCTGAAGGTTCTTATTTGCCGTGTCTGCGAGAAGCAGTTCACCCGTAAGAAGTACCAGCCAGTTTGCTGCCACGACTGCAACACGATCTACAAAGCAACACAACAAACCCTATCCCAAGCCGACCTTCAAGGAGCTAGCAACAATGAAAGCACAATCGAACACACAAACAGCCGTTAAGAAATCCCCAGCTAAGAAACAAGTACGTTGCAAAGCTACAGGATGCTCTAACAGATTCCGTCCTGCTCACGCCTCTACAATCTACTGCTCTGAAGCGTGCAAATCCCTGAACAAGAATGTTTCCAGAAGAAAAGAGTTCACAATCCCACGCTCTAACCATTTCTTCCTGTTCCTGACAAGAGAAGCCCAACGAGCTGGCACCCTGGCAATCTTTGATACCCTTGTGGGATCGGTTGATAACCTAGTTGACCTGTACAACGTTGTAAAATTTCGTATGACAGCCAACGTCATGAGTGGCAAGGACAGTTTCCACATCTGTCACGTTGCCCCAACTAAGCATGAAACAGTGCTTGGTTTGATGAATGCTGAAAACCTGATTGTCGCTCCTGCCTACCTGAACCGTCGCCACTCCAACACTCACAGCAACAACGCTGGTGTGTTCATGTACCGTACCGATATTCTTCCTAAACTCTACGTTGCTTCTGATGAAGCTGGCGTGCTGGATCGTATCTTCGACTTCATTGGTACAGAGACAATCATTGCGTTCAGCAAGAAAGCCAAACTTACCGAGTCTCGCCGTCAAGCTTCTCTAGCCAAACTTGAAAAGCTAGTTGATCGTGGAAACAAGGATCATGATAAGTTTGCTGCCATCCTAGATGACTCCACTTCTAAGACACCTGAAATCATTGCTGCTGTTGAAGCTATCCAGAGTCGTGAAGAGTTTAAGCCAATGATGAAAGGACAGAAATTGTCTGACTCTGCCATGATGATTAAAGAGCTTATCCGCCACGCTGACTTTCGTTGTGAGCTTGAAGAGTTCGCATCTATCGCAAGAGAGTACACCCGTGGTGACTTTGCACACATTGGCTTGTCTAGAGATGCACAGAACACTCTGTTCGATCTAATGCACGGCATGGTTTCTGAGAACGATGCAATGGACAACGAGATTGATTGCCTCAAGTTTGAACTACGTGCACCTCTGAGAGCCGCTGAAGCTCGTCAACAAGACACATTGGCACGTAACCAAGAACGTCTGGCTGCAAAGGCTCAGGAAGCAGTACAGAGCCTTCTTGTGGATGCTGAGCAGCATGTTAAGCGTATGACTAGCACAGCAACTTTCTTTGCTGGTTTCGGTGATGATTGTGCAGACTTCTGCTACATGCCAGAAACTGAAACAGAACGCACTTCCCGCATTGAAGCTCAGATTGTCCGTATGGCTTCTGAAGCTTACGGCTACAACGCTTTGATTGGTGGTGCAAACTTCTGTGACCTGTCCGACCGTGCTGAACATATCTTTGCATAAACCTTGAGACACACCGCTCTATCTGCTGTGAAATGTTGTCCACTAAAAGTGTACCCCATATGCCCTGTAGCCCACGCCAATCAAGGGTTTGAGCCATTTTGGAGTGTGACAAGCCGCACAGAATACCCACTCTGAAGCTGACACCCACAGCGTGATACAACACCTCAAGTAGTAACCCGTGAACATCGTTCACAGTGGTATTCCCTGACAACCCGCGTTGTCGTCTGTACTCCCTCAAGCAACAAACACAAACCACCATCACTAGGCACAAGGCCAAAGGGCACACTGTGAACATCGTTCACGGCAGACAACCCTTTGAGGCTTACTCTCTTTTGAATGTTGTGTTGTTTGTTGTTTGATAGGGTAGTCAGCTTTGAAGTGAATCACATTCAAATGCGAGAAGCCTTGAGGCTCCACACGGCAACGTGTGAGTAATTCTAAGCTGTGAGCAGTCCAAAGGTTAGACTGAACATCTCTCGCCTTGTAGATGGCAGCAGAAAGCCTCACAGCGTTGGTTAACAATCAAAGTGCCCCCGGCAAGAATCAGAGAAGCCGATAGCCCAACGGCTGCCAGTAGTCAGCGAGCAGAGCGAAGCACTCTGTTTGATACTCATATTGTTCTCCTAATCCAATCGGCCAAATTTTTGGCCGATTGCCATTTACCCTCATTAAATACCGAACGCAATCCAACAACAGAACATAAATTGAAGAGCCTCTAAACGAGCTTGTCAGATACAGTTTAAGTTATGGTAGGAGAAGCAAGCTAGTTGAAAATAATTGTCAAAAAGTTGCATAAAAATGACACTTAGGTATTGACTTCTGTCAAATCCGTGAGATAATAACATACGAGCAAAGGAAAGATGCTTAGTTGTCTTTCTTGCTACCAAAATCCCTTCTAATACCGATCGTTAGTTTACTCCTCCTTTCTAACTGGTTGGTATGCCTGAGCAAGCGTGTCCTCCCACGCTTTGTTAGCACCGCGCCGGTGGTTGCTCAATACCGGCACTCCTTCGAAACACTCATTTAAACATCCGCAAGGCTCTTCATGGCCTGTTTCAGTACCATCAAGTTGCTGGCGATCACTTGAACACACCTCACGGCTTTGGTCGTTCTTAGCTCAGTGATGAAAGAGCCGTCTTAGCAGTACGGTGTGGAACACTGCTCTTGATTCAGATTCCTGTTGATTCGCAATGAGTCAGCAAGACAGCACACGGCAAACTTAATAAACAGTGAGCAGCAACTTTTTCACAGCTTCAGGGTAGCTGGTGCGAAACCCTAACTAATTCCTTGTACAGAGCGATGCAGCCAAAGTGCTGCTTTTCTTTGTGCTCGTATCTTTTACCGTTCCGCTCCCGTTCACACCACAGACATACAAGGAAAATCTACATGGCCCACACTACAAAAGTGTGCGGATGGTGTGGCGAGCTTTACCCTGCACAACGTTCAACATCTCGTTTTTGCAGTAGCTCTTGCCGCTCCCATTCGTACAGACACAACCAAGACCCTGATAAAGAGATTGAGCAAGCCAAGACTTCAATCTTCGAATTCTACAAACAACAAATCTCCAAACTCTCTGATTCTGAAATCCTAGGTGCAGTAGCTGCATTGATTCTAGAAACTCCAGAGGACAGCAAGAACAGAAAACAATCCATGCTCTACAAACTGCTTAACAAGGAATCTCAACATGTTTGACCCAATCACAGTAGGTGCTTTCTGCTTTGCCTTCTTGGCTATTGGCTACTCCCTCGGTGTTCTTCAATGCCACTTCCTAAACAAGAAGGCTTGAGCAATGGAAAACACTTTTGCAATCGGAACACAAACACAACTTTCTAACGAGATGTGGCGTACAGAGTTTCTTGCCACTTTGGATGAAGGCGACCTAACACATGAGTCTTTCATGTTCATCAAATCTAACCGCTACGCTGGTGACTCTGAAGACGAAACGCTTGAAGAGTATTCCCAGTGGTGCAAAGAACAAGGATACGAATTCTGATGACCGACACACAAACACTGAAGACTGAAGCCTCAGCCAAATATGAAGCCCAAGGCAAGTACGAAATCATCTACACCAACTTTCATGTAGATATGTTTCGTCAGTATGACGACCTTGTTAGCAAAGGCTACAAGCGTGCTGCTGATCCTTTCATCACTGCCAGCAACATGAACTGGTCTGTTGTGCAAGTGGTGCATATGGAAAAGCCAGCCAAGCTACAAACAGCAGAACTCAAAGCAATCTATGCAGCCATTGACGCTGCTCAATAACCAAACGAATACAAGGAAAAACATTATGACTACCCTAACAATCAAGAAGCACGATAAACAAGAACTGCAAACGCTCATTGACTACGAAACGCAAGCCTACGCTGTAACTGTACAAGGCCGTGACAGCTTTCTTGATGGACATGGCCGTCTGCGAACTGGTGAGTTCAACCTCCGTGGTGCCTTGGAAGTTGTAGAAGCTTCTTTCCCTCAAGCGGCAATGAACGAAGTGCAAAACAAAGTTGATCAAGGATACAAACTCTACACAGGCAGTATCTACCAACCATCTATCGGTAACAAACTCGTAAAAATCTATGTTGTTAAGCCTGAAGTTCTTCAGGCTGAAGACATTAAGGCCATCACATCTGAGGTCACAGCCAAATACACAGCAGACATTGACGCACATAACGAACGTGTGTTTGCACAAGAAGCTGAAGCATTGAAAGCTGAAGAAGCTGCTATTGCTGCTCAACTCAAAGAAGAAGACGCAGCACGTGTACAGGCTGATTTTGATAAGCGTGTACGTGCTCGTATGAAAGGGGCTAAGTAATGACTAAACGAGAACTGTGTCAATTGTCTAGCCAACTGCACTATGCAATCAGGCTTCTACAAGAACAAGTGGAAGAATTGGATGCCAAGATCGAAGCAATTACCGCTGAAGAGTTAGACCTTGCCAAGAAGGTTGATCAGTTGGAGTCCTCCTTGAAAAGAACACAAGACATCGCCAAAGGCCGTGCTGCACAGACAGCAATGCTTGTTAAGGATGTAGAAGAATTGAAGGCTGCCAAGTAATGAGTGAACAACAATACCGCAAGATGCTTATTGCTAAGCTGTTTGACGCTGATGTTACTGAAGTGCTCGCCACTTCAGCCATCAACCTAGATGACGCTGGATTCTTTCAGTTCTACAAAGTGCTTGTTGAAGAGCAAGACTATCTCAGAGAGACAGTGCAGAAGGCCAAAGCTTCTAAGGCCGAGGCAGTCGCTAAGTCTGTAGCCAAGACAAATGTACATACAGTAACGCTCGCACAAACAGCACCACAGCTAACATCTGCTGAGCTGACAATGCAGATGCTGCAAGAGAGATACAAGAAGTAATGAACACTGCCCAATACGACAACGATGAATGGGGCGCTGCCCCTTCTAAGTCCAAACCAAAACACAAAGACAAGAACCGCTCTCAACGTAGGGACGGTAAACGTCGTTACGAACAAGAGGAAATAGAATAATGTCCAACGCTATGACAGCAGAGCAGAAGCTAAAGTTTGCTGCTCGCATCTACAAACAAACAATTGAACCACTTGAGAAAGCCCTAACACGTGCTCTCTCTTGTGGCTTTCCAGAAGAGCACATTCAACGTCTTCAACACATGATTGAAGAAGCCAAGATGATTGCAAGCTTTGAACACATCACATTGCCAGTTAAGAAGAAGTCCCCCGGACGCCCACGCAAAGGCTCCAAGACTGTCGAACAAGAATGTCACGACATCTTCAAGAGTTATTGCCCTGTCTTCATTCCTCTAAAGGTGCAGGAGAAGAAAGGTGTTGATGCAGCGGGCAACGTCAAACCCCAAGAAGGTTTGGTTTTCAACTTCAGCAAATAAGAGACACAGGAGATTAAGACAATGACAGACGGTCAACACGCACTGATTCTGAAGTACCAAGCCACAACACCATCCAGTTATCACCACATCATCAATCATCTTGTTCTAACTGATCAACTCTACGCTGTACAGATGTTGGTGAGCACGCTTGAACAAGAGGAAGCAAAGAACGCTGTATGTAGTGAGGCAGCACGCAAGGTTGCTTATGATCGTAAGTTGATTGTTGACCAACTGGAAACTCTTTCTCGCCAATCTGACAAGCTGGAGCGTGAGTTGTTTTACACCAACATGCAAGCTGAAGGTTTCCGCATCCGCATGGAACAACTACTAGAAGAGAATGCAAAGCTGAAGGCTGTTTAACAACTGCTTTGAGCTTTCCTTTCTTACCCAATTTCAAGAGCTGACATTCCGTGTCGGCTCTTTTCCTATAAGGACACCAAATAATGACAATGACACGTACACATCAAGCCTACTTCTCTGATCTTGTAGAGAAGCTATTCCGCCAAGGCTTGGAAGCTGCAAACCAACACACTGATGTTGATTACATCCTGTCTCTGATCGACTTCAAAGAATACGGCAAGCGTTTTGGTGAAGAGGTGTTGAAACACGCTTCTTACACAGACCTCAAATACGCTGACAAGGTGCTGAGTGATGAACGTGTAATCCGTTCCACTTACGCTATTGAACAGGCTCTGGCCTTCATTGCACCAACAACCGAAGATGCTAAAAACATCGAAGTGATGGCCCAGTATCTAACATCTGGTGTATTGGATTCTGAGACAGCTTTGAATGGCATTGCTGATGCTGATGACGCTGTACAAACACGTGCACTTCAACTGATTCAAGAGCGTATGTGATGGTTACTGATCAAGAACTAGGCGAGCTATTCGCCAAGATTGGTTTCAAGGTTGACCTAAAGGGAATCCAACAAGCCAAAGCAGTAATGAAAGCTCTCGAAGCTCAAGCCCGTAACACTGGTAAAGCCATTGATAAAGCTTTGAAGGGTACAGGTGGTGCAGGACAGGCAGCTAAGAACATGGTTGTTGCACAACAGGCACAAACCAAAGCTCAACATCAAGCACAGCTACAGAATGCCAAGCTTGCCAAGATCAACAATAGTAGCCGAGCAAGTGGTCTGAAGACACAGCAACAACAGGTGGCTCTACAGATCAAACAAGCTCAGTTGGCAGCACAACAACAGAAAGCAGCCTATGCCGCTGCAAAAGCTCAAGCCTTGCAACACGCTCAAGCCGTGGGACACCAGATTCAACAGTCCCGTCTAGCCAACCTCCAGCAGCAACACCAAATCCGTGCAGCCCGTGCAGCAGCACAACAACATGCCGCAAACAGACGTGCAGCAGGACAGGCTAACACTCCTGGGCACGGTGGCCCACGATCCGCTCACGGCGGTGGCTTGCTTGGTGTAGGTAGCCACGCCATTCACCGCTTTGGCGGTGTTGGTCGTTTCGCTGGTGGCGTCACTGGTGGTGCTGAAGGCGCTCTAGGTGGCTTGGAAGGGCTTGCAGGTGGTCTAGGCCGTGCAGCAATGGGGTTGGGTGCTGTAGCTGGTGCCGCTGCTCTGGTAGTGGCTGCATTCGCTGCAATCGTTGCCGCTTCCACAGGTTTTGCCCGAGCGGCTGAACGAGCTGCTAACACTCGAAACCAACGCCTTGGGCAGTTCCAAGCTGTAGGAGATAAGACTCCTGAGAACGCTGCACGTATGAACAACCGTTTTGAGAACTTCGCACAAACAGAAGGACTATCCACAAAAGAGCTTGGAGCAGATTACTCTAAAATCGTTGGTGCATTGTCTTCTAAAGTTGGAGTTGATAAAGCTGCTAACACTGCTGAAGGCATCTTCAGATATGGTAAGGCTCAACACTTGTCTAACGAAAATATGTCTAAGATTAGTCTTGGTATGCGTCAAGCCCTTGGTAAAGGTCAACTCTTCTCTGAAGAATGGACAGGCCAAATTGCAGAACACCTTGGGGCACACGCCAACGAGTTTGGTGCTGAAGCTTGGCAAAAAGCATCCGGTGGCAAGCTAACTGGTGATGAAGCCTTGAAAGCTTTCGGTAAGGATCGTCAAGACAGAAAGATCAGTGGTGATGCACTTACAAGATTCATGATGGAACTCGGTAAGACACTGGATCAACATGCTAATGACGGTGGCTTGTTGGATAAAGCCCGCAACACCCAAGACTCTTGGGATAACCGAATCGCCAACCAATACCAAGCAAACATGGCTTCTGCTTTTGACAACACTGGATTGGAAACCACAATGCCTGCCCTATACAGCAGCCTTGTAGAGTTCCTAAAAGCTATTGAGCCACAGTTTGAAGCTTTGGGCCGTTCTTCTAGCACGGTGCTTGACGGTGTTACAGGTATGGTTAAGGGTTTGACTGAGCTTGCCAACTGGTTTAACAACGGCAAGAGCTACTTTGATCCTAAGTTTATGCAAGACCTTAGCTCTGCAATGGATGAGCTAGGAACAAGCTTCACTACTTACTACCACACGATCAAGCAAGCCTTTGGTATTGCTGATGATGTTGGTGTGTTCAAGACTGTAGGTGAAACTCTGATTGGAGTGATTACGGCTGTCGTTGATGCAATCACTACATTTGCTGATGTAATCACATACCTACTACGCAAGGTTCAAGATGGTTTGCACTTTGTTGGTAAGATTGATGATGACAAGTATGACCAGATTGTTAAGCAGCGTGAAGTTGACGACAAGCAACGTGCAGATATCGTTGCAAGACGAGAGCTAGACCGTCAGGGCGGTGGCCCTATGCCTAACCCTGCTGGCAATGTTGACCCAACAGCGCCTTGGCGTCTAACTGATGGTAGTGATATTCCAAAGCTAGACACTGTTGTTGCTCCTGATGCTGGCCCTAAAGCCTTCCCTAACATGGTGGGTGCAACTCCAAAGACGCCACTTGTTCAACCTGCTGTAAACGGACAAGCCGCCGCTTCTGCTGTCAATAACAACGTTGTTAACACAATCACACTCAACCAAGCACCAATCACCCTAAACGGTGTTGCTCCTGAAGAAATGAAAGGAGTGCTTGAGGATCATCGTCGAGAAACCGAAAGAACGATGCAGGACATTGTTAACAAGTTGAGTCCAGCAAGAGCCGCTGCTACACAGTCCCAAGCAAGAGGCAACTAATGTCGTCAGCCCTAGATAATAAAGTTTGGGGTTGGCTTCTTGCAGCTTGTTTCACTGTCCTGATTGGGTGCTGCATCTTAACGGTCAATGCCCACATCACACTCAATGAGTATCAAGTCACAAGAAGCCAAGACATTGCCATGATGAGGCAGGAGATTGTAAGAACGTCTCTTGCTCAATCTGATTCTTTCAGGATGCAGATTAACAACGGCAATGAACAACTCAAGCAGTACATTGATATTCAAGTCCCATTGAAGGCCCGAGACGCTATCTACAGTGTTTCGCCTATCAACATCAATCAAACTGCAAATCCAGCAATCACAACAAGCCCAAACTCAGCAATCAAATCCAAATAAACACAGGAGAATCAAACATGTTCCCAGTAACAATTGAGGGTATCACATACCCATCCCATTTTAAAACTCAAGCAGAAGCTGAGGCTGCTGCTGATGAGTTCCTTCAAGAGCAAGACGTTTACGACACTTCCAAAGTGTTCCGTGCAAAGACAGATAATGGTGGAGTCTACTTTGTTCTACAAGACAACAAAGGTGATGTTCTTCCTCTACCTGAAATCCGTCTCCCAGTACGTCTAAGCAAGGTAGCTTAATGTTCAATATTACCTATCCAGACGCGTCCTATATCGACGTTATCAAAACAGAGATTCATAACCACAACGACAACGCTAGAACAGGCTTTCCCGCTGTTGTAGTTGGCGTCAATAATACCGCTGTTCCATCCGTGACAGTGAAGTCTTTGATTCAACGGTACACCGACGATGGGGAAAACATGGATGACTTGCACATCCTCAATGTTCCTATTGGCCATATCAGAACTCACAGAAGTGCAATCCTCTTCCCTGTTAGCGTAGGTGATGAAGGGTGGTGCGATGTTGCCGATAACAGTCTAGATAACTTCAAGATTGCTTCCAACTCCAATCCTACCAAAGTGAATAACAACCGGATGAAGGATGAGATGGATGTTGTGTTCTTTCCGGGGTTGGCTCCACCGGGCGTGATTGCTCAACAACTCCAGAGCTTGAAACTCCCAAGAGATGCGAATGATCTAACCATCATCCACAACACAGGGACTGGTGCAGAAACAAACGTCACTCTCAAAGCAGACGGCAACGTTGAAATCAACTCACAATTCACAGTGAAAGTTATTGCTAAAGACATTGAGCTGAACGCAAGCAACAGTGTCTCTATCAATGCCTCTTCTCTGAAAGTGAATGTGCCTAACACCACATGGACAGGCAACACCACTATCAGCGGAACATGGACATTCAACGGGATTCCATTTGACACCCACAAACACGCCGGGGTTACACCGGGTAGTGGTGTATCTGGATTGCCAACAGCCTAACAACAGAACAGCCCGCCATGAACGGGCTTTCTTATTCATGCTCAGTCGAAGTCAGGGTCATAACCCTCAGCGTTATATTCGTCTATTGCTGATCGAGTGTGTCTAACACCAATCTCGACATTACCCCAATCTTTAACCATCTTTGCCACACCGTGGAATCCGGGGAAGAGAGTTGAGCCATCAATGCCCATCTTAGAACACAAATCCAGTAAGTCAGGTGCCTCACTTAATGGTAGCGTCATTTTGATAAGTGGAGCATAGCCGTTTGTTATGTCGTATATCTCCTGAACGTCTTCAAGTGCGTCAGCCTTGTATGTGTCGTCTACACTGTAATCCGTCGCATGGTGAGCAGTGAACAAACCAGATTGAGCCGCTTGATTCTGACTTGTGCCTCCCGGTGGTCGAATGATCTTTATCGTTTTCCAGAAAGGTGCAGAAGTTGTTTCCAGCGCCCACACAGCAATCTTTGGCATCCCCATAAAGTCAATCTCAAAGCTTGCTGATGCTGCTGCAAAATAACATGCAACAAAGCTTCGATCAGTCCAATCTAGGAGGCGGGTTGGCACTTCATAGTGTTGAGCTATCGCCATGATTTGGTGCATTTCTGGCTGAGGCCAAGGTCTGTGTCCACTCATGAACGAGTGTTGAGCAGTTATCAGCCTGTCTCTAATCTGTTCTGTATATCCGGGTACAATCAGCCCAGACCGGTCACAGCCATCTAAAAACTTCTTCAGAATGTCTAACTCAAAGCGGACTTGGCCCGAGCTTGACTTATCAAACATTCTTCGAGGGGAGCCGTACCCAAATGAGCCTTCGCCATTACGACACACAGAAGGGGTTAGTTTGTACTCGTCGCTTGGCTGACCCCTGAAGACGTATTTCCCGTTTTTCCAAGCGTCATTTAGAGGCGAAACGTGGTCAAGCAACTGACGTGCAGTCTCAAAGGCTATCTCAGTTGGGCTTCCCATCGTTGCTTGATCCTTGTTCCGTTGGTTGTATCCAAGTGTACGGGCCGATAATCCAGAGCCGCAAGAGAGCACCTGTTGTGCAGCCCCTGAACGTCAGTTCAGAGTGATATATCACTTCAAGTGTTCTCGCCTGATGTGGTTCCCACATACAACCAACAATAGAAACAAGAAACCTAAAGAGATAGTAACTCTGTGTCGTACCGACACGGGTATATCCTTTGTCATTCTGACAAGGCTTTCTGCACCAATATAAGAGCGGTTAGCTCATTTGATAGTTGGTTGTTATGTTTCTTGTTTGACTGGTATATCACTGTGTCTCACGACACTAGGTATGTAAGCTTCTGAACGTCCGTTCAGAGAGTAGTACCACTGTTAAATCATCCATCAGGAGTAGGGTAGTAATACTGTTAGCTTGCTATCTATTATCTGTAGGAGTATTCCTTTCTGCTGATACCGCTTTATGAGTGTGAATACTTTGATGAGAGTGTGTTTGAACGGTTTGTTAGCTTGATGTCGTATTACCAGTGGTGGTGACACTTGAGGGTAGTTTGTCTGTGTGCTGTTTTACTAAGCAAATCCATTTTGCACATGCAAGAGATTTTTGCACAAAAGTGAAAAATAATCGAAGAAATCACCACAGATTCACAACCAAGAACATGTGTCAACCACTTCAGCGCACATCTGTGCAATCTTTACACTTCTCAGATAGATGAGAGTGATTCCCATCAAGGAATTTCACACGATTTGCCGGAAGGCTTCAATTTGGAGATGGTAGGGATTCTCATCTGTGTTATGTGATGAATAACAGTTGACAGATGGGATATCACGCTGACGGACGTGGCACACACTCAAGTGCGAACACACAATCCAAGCCTCATAGATGGTGCAGAGCGTCAACAACATTCTGTGCAAACTCTCTCTCAGACGCCGTAAGGTGTTCTGAAATAGTGTCCACTAAAAACGTGTCTCACTCGGCTGGAAGCCACGGTTTATAAGGCTCTCAGCCCAGAACGGTTGTGACAAACTCCCAGTGATATAACCCCTGAACGGACGTTCAGAGAGTCACAGCCCCATGCCCCGAGGCATAAGCAGGACAACCCTTCATTTCCAATGAACACAGAAGCCATTGAGCCTATGGCGGCTCCAGCGGATACGCTGATTGGTTGGTGATGGATATGTTTGTGTTTGTATTGGGATACATTCTCAAGTGGTAATCCTCTTGATGCGAAAGCACCGTGCCTTGGCACATCGAAGCTCACACTCTCAAAGGTCGCTCATACAAAGGTGTGTCCAGTCAAGAGGATTCCCAACAAACACACAACAAATAGAACACAAGCAATTAATCCTGTTGACATAACACCGTAGGTGTGAGCTGACACACTGTGTAATCATTGTTTGTCATTTCTGGTAATGGTCGTTCAGACATTTGTCATATGTGTTTGTGACGTGTAGAATGACAACCACACAGAGTAAACAGGAATACAGACAATGAACGTTGTTGCTTACATCAGGGTTTCTACCAAAGGTCAAGGCGAGAGTGGGCTAGGTCTTGAGGCTCAACGTTCGTACATTGAAACAGCAGCCAAGCAAAATGGTTGGACAGTGGTAGCTGAATTCTCTGAAACAATCTCTGGTACAACACCGCCCCTAGAACGTCCTGAATGCTCCAAGGCGATTGCACAGGGTTTGCCTCTGGTGGTGGCTAAGCTTGATCGTTTGTCACGGGACGTTGAGCACATAGCCAGCTTGATGAAGCGTGTTGACTTCAAGGTGGCAACCATGCCGCAAGCTGACAAGTTTCAACTGCACTTGTTTGCAGCCTTGGCAGAACAGGAACGTGCATTCATCAGCCAGCGTACAAAAGACGCCTTGAAGGCGCTACAGGAGCGTGCAGACAGTGGCTGTGAAGAGAGCTTAGCTAAAGTGGAACGTCGCTCACAGGCGCTTTCCAAGGGACGTATCAAAGGCAACACCACCAACATGAATGCAGTCAAAGCAGTCAAGCAGGAAGCCCACCACACGTTGGTTGGAACACACGTTGAGCAGTGTCTGTACAGAGGCGTGAACACACTTCAGTCTCTTGCTGACTGTCTGAACACAAAGGGTATCTACACAGCCCGTGGCGGTCTGTGGTCGCCTACAACAGTACGTCGCTTGATGCTGGCTCTGGATGTAAGCTTCAAGAAGTAAACAGCGTGGGCAGGCTCTCAGGAGGTCACGGACTTATTTCATAATTAAGAACGATTCCCATTTGGGCGCTCGCGTGTTGCTTGATACCTCTCGCTTGAAATCGGCTTTTCCAATCATCACACGCCATCTAACAACTCCCCGTAACACACACCCTCCATCTTATATTTCCCAGTGCAAGCCACATCTCACAAAACATGAGGCCGTATTTTTTGGCGGGAAATGGGAAAGCCATTCCAGAAAGTATTCTATGGTGTGTTACCTTATTTTCCAGACTGTGAATTGAGTAACACTCTTGAAAGTGATTCTGTTCTGGCGGCGGGGCTGGAATTCTTGTGTGCATTTTCCATCACGCGCACTCAACCAACCTCGATTTCTACGTGAGCAAAATATTTTGCTTACACTTCTTCACCTAACTATCAACCTTACAGGAGTAACCATTATGAACATCCTTTCCAAGCTAGCTTGTGCTGTAGCTTTAAGCTTTTCCCTTTGTGCAGCTTCCTTTGCTGACACAATACCCCAAGAGAAGAGTGCAGCCTTGTTTTATGCCATGTCTTCTCTGTCTTCTGGTGCGAAAGACACAACAATCCGTTCCACAACCTGCACCCTTGGGTTATTCGACTGCAAACAGCGTGAGCTTGGCCCAATGTCCCATGATGAATGTGAGAGCATGGCCGTTCTGACCAAACAGAGCAGCCGTGAGCCTTGGTATCGTGATGTGAGTGTTATTTGTCTGTCCCGGTAGGCTTCCCTGTGTGCAATGTGATGTGTTACAGTCTGCCCACACAGCATTCACAGGAGCTTTCACGATGGCACAGGCAAAATCTCCAGAGGTAAAGGCGAAGATCATTTCCGCATGGCATGACGCGGAGGCCAAAGGCGAGTCACGTAAGAGCTTTCATGAGTGTGTTAAAGGCACTGAGTTAGAAGTCACCTATGGCGGGCTGAATAATTGGTTGAAGCCAAAGTCCTCAAAGAGTTTTGATAACACAATGAAACACACGCCAACCCATACAGCAGCCCCAATTCTCACTGCTGCCACGTTGGACGATGTAGAAGCTGCATACAAAAGAAGTATTGAAACCCTCATCACCAACCTTGAAGAGCAAGAGCAGCAGCTACAAGCTGAGCTTGAACGTGTGACGAATGACCTTATCAGAGCACGTGACAAGCTAACCAAGTTTGATTGATTGCAGAGTTTCACAAACCCCAAGGGCCACATAAGTGGCCTTTTTTGTGTCTGTCTCATTCTCATGTGTCACGCTTTCTGTTGACTTGGTGTGCGGTTGTGATAGGTTTGCTATGTCACAAGGTTTCGCACCCTGTGAAGCCTGACGAAAAGGGAGCTGCCATGGATACACTCCAGCAGACACACAATGTGTACGTTCAAAAGGGATACGATTCAAATGTTTACGAGATGTACAGCTTCAAAGCATTGGATACAGCCGCAACATTGAGGAATTGTGCGTCTAGGTTTGGGCTTGTGGCTTTCATAGTGAGTGTGGAAGACAACCAACCATTGACACACTACGTGCAACGATGTGAGGGCTGTACATTCTGTTAGATAGCCAAGGAGTGGTGTAGATGGGATTCTTTTATGTTGTGTTCAGTTTTTGTGTTTCAGCAACAGGATATGAAGACCATTGTCAGAAAGAGAAGTTGATAGACACACAGTATCTTGGGTTGGTTAGCTGTTACACAGGCGCCAGTTCGATTGAAAGGAAGACCACAGAGCAAATCTTGCAGGAGGCAAAGAAGAACAACGTGAAAGACCCGAAGATAGAAGTTAAGACCCGGTGCGTAACCAGTGCTGAGTCTGAAACCTTCTTGAAGCAGCGGGGGCCATCAGCCTTGGTCATCACTGGCAAGAAATACGAGTAGGGCTAACCGCCCATATCCCCGCAACACCCCGCTACAGGTTGCACGTCCCGCCCCATACGGATAAGCTCCGTCATTCATCCCCACATTGCCGTTTGTTGTGTGAAGATCATGTCGTAAATCAACGCCGAGTTCCAGGCGACCTGGGTATGCCCCGGCCCCTTATTCAAGCCGGCGAGCATCTCCACCCAGCGCTCGTATTCAGGCTTCCAGCGCCCGACGTAATAGGTGTTGAGCTCATATTGGCGAATGCCGTCGGCACTGAGTTTAAGCTCGCGCGCATACCATTGGTCGACGCTGCGGTAGGGCACGCCCAGGGCTTTCCAGTCTTCCAGGCCGATGGGGTTAACGAGCCCCAGTTGCTCGGTTTGCGCCGGATAGAGCAGCGCGTAACGGGTGGCGAGCATGCCACCGGTGGAGTGGCCGACGAGGGTGGCCTTTTGAATGCCGAGATGTTCAATCAGTTGGTGGGTGTTGATCGCCAATTGCTGGAAACTGTATTGGTAATGATCCGGCTTGCTGGAGGTGCAAAAGCCGATCTGGTCCGGCGCAATCACCCGATAACCGTCGGCGCTGAGGGCTTTTATCGACGCGTCCCAGCTGGCCGCACAGAAGTTTTTGCCGTGCATCAACACCACCGTGCGCCCGTTGGCCTTGCCCTCGGCGGGCACATCCATGTAACCCATCTGCAACGGTTTGCCTTGGGACTCGAAGGTGAAGTGTTCGACCGGGTAGGGGTATTGAAACCCTTGCAGTTCAGGGCCGTAGGCGGGACTTTCGCTGGCCGCGAAGGCGGGAAGGGCGCTGCCCAGCAGCAGGCCGGCAGCGCACAGTGAACGGATCAGCGTCATGGGTCAGGCTCCGAAAACAACAGTGTCCGGATGCTGTGGCGAGGGGATTAAGCGAGGATTAACGCAGCGCAGCGAGATAGGCCGGCGCTGCGCCAGCGATCCGTCAGAGGCATTCAAGCCGGGTTATGCGGCTGCCAGGTGGTTCACCGTCAGCAGGGCCAGCACGCCGTAGCGGGCGCCTTTTGCAACGGTAACCAACAGCAGGAAGCGCCAGAAGGGCTCGCGCATGACCCCGGCCACCAGGGTCAGCGGGTCACCGATGATGGGCACCCAACTGAGCAACAACGACCAATGCCCCCAGCGCTGGTAATGCACGCGGACCTTTTCCAGGTGCCGTGGGCTGACCGGAAACCAGCGCCGCGTCTGAAAACGCTCAACCGAGCGCCCCAGCCACCAATTGACCACCGAGCCGAGTACATTGCCGACGGTGGCGATGCACAGCAGCCCCCACACACTGTAATGCCCGCTGATCAAGAGGCCCACCAGCACCGCCTCCGATTGCATTGGCAGCAGCGTGGCCGCACCGAAGGCGGCGAAAAATAGCCCCAGGTAACCGGCGAGCATCAATCAACGGGCCGGGTAGTCGGCCACCACCACGTCTTGACCTTCCCGGGTCAGGCCGATGACTTGATAGGCATCGCTCATGCCGTCCATTTCCATGCCCGGCGAACCCATGGGCATGCCTGGCGCGGCAATCCCCAGCAAGTCGTCGCGCTTGCGCAGGGCCAGTACCTGCTCGGCGGGCACGTGGCCTTCGACGAACTTGCCGTCGATCACCGCGGTATGGCACGAGCCCAGGCGCGGCGCTACGCCCAGGCGCTGCTTGACGGCGCTCATGTCGGCTTCCACATGGTCATTGACCTTGAACCCGTTGCTTTCCAGGTGGCTGATCCACTTCTTGCAGCAGCCGCAGTTGGCGTCGCGATGGACGTCAATGGCAATTAGGTCGGCGGCCTGCGCCAGGGTGGTGGTGAACAGGGCTGAAAGCAGGGCCAGGCGCAAGGTGGTTTTCATGGGATGTCTCACTGAATGCAGGGCAATAAGCCGGGCATTCTCCCTGCTTTTTCCAGCAGGACGCGGTTGTAATGTTTCAAAATTATACGAAGGCAGTGTTTTCCAACCGATGTTTGAGCTGGTCCAGCGCAATGGCTGACAGGGCGACCATGCGTTCATGCAAGGTGGCAAGCTGCAACTCGGTCTCGTAGGTCAACACGCGCTTGAACCGGGTGCCGCCGCTGTCAGCCTGTAAGACATAGTGAATGGTGCCGTCGACGGCCAGGGAGGTGAAGACGGTTTTGAATTCACTGGGGCGGCAGGCTACTTGCACGCGATAACTCATGGGGACGCGCACGCCGAGCAAGTCGATGATTTCGCTAAAGCGCGCGCCGACCGCAAGCGAACCGGTGGTGCCGGTGTCGGCACTGAGGGACGAGGGGTGCCATTCGTGCCAGCGATCAGGCTGGGTCACATAGTCGTAGACGACCTCGGGAGGCGCCTGAATAAAGCATTCCTGACTGATCTGTTCTAAGCGGACCGAAGGCTCAGCAGCGTGCATGACACACCTCCTGTGTGGCGAGTATTGGCACCCTATCGCAGCTGTCAGAATAGTCCGACTCCCGCGCTTTGCACGGGAGTACTGAGGCAATTGATCAACGGACTTTAAAGCGACTCATCAGCGCAATCACCCGGCCATTCGCATTCAACAGGCTTTGCGTATTGGTTTCAGTGGCATGGCCGCTTTCCACCAACTCGTCGACCATATGTCGGATCTGCACCATGCTGCGGTTGATCTCCTCGGTCACTGCGCTTTGCTGCTCGGCGGCCGTGGCGATCTGGGTGCTGAGGTTGTTGATATGGCTGACCGACCCCGCCATTTCGTCAAGCCCGGTGTTGACCCGCGCCGTAGCATCCGCCGCCGATTGGCAACTGGCCTGGGTGTTTTCCATGGCGGCCACCGACGAACTAACTCCGGTCGTCAGGCGTGCCAGCATCTCGTTGATCTGTGAGGTGCTGGCCTGGGTACGTGCGGCCAGTGCCCGGACCTCGTCGGCCACTACCGCAAAACCGCGGCCTTGCTCGCCGGCGCGGGCAGCCTCAATCGCGGCGTTGAGTGCCAACAGGTTGGTCTGGCCGGCAATCGCGCCGATGACGCCAAGGGTTTCGGTGATACGCGCAGCATCCTGGCGCATGTTTTCGACGGTGTGGGTCGCGCTGGCGACTTCGCCGATCAGGGCACTGACGCTGCTGGACGCTTCGCCCACAACCACGCGAGAGCGGTCGGCGTGCTCGTTGGCGCGCTGGGTGAACGAGGCGGTTTCCGCCGCGTTTTGCGCAACGGTGTCGGCGGTCGAGCTCATTTCGGTGATGGCGGTGACGGTCTGGTCGGTCTCCGAGGCGTGGCGTACCAGGATCTGGTTGGTGTGCGCCGAGGTTTTTTGCAGCTGCTCAAGGCCCGAAGACATGGCTCCCGTGGCCTGGGTGACTTCACCAATCATGTTCTGCAAGTAGACGATAAAGTGGTTCACCGAGTGGCCGATGGCGCCCAGTTCATCTTCGGCACGAATGGTAATGCGGCGCGTCAGGTCGGCATCGCCGGCAGACAGCGCGTCGATATTGGTTTTCAGCGTCTTCATGCGCTGCACCAGTTGGCGGATTGCAAAGAACGCCAGCAGCACCAGCAGGAGCACCATGGGAATTTGCAGCATGGCCAGGCTGCCGAGCACGTCATCGCGCTGGGCCGTGATCAGCGCCGTCGGCAGGGCGGTGGCGAGGAACCAAGGGGTGCCTTCGATCGCCCGCAGGTAGAAGGTGCTGGCCACGCCCTGGTTGTCGAACTCAGCGCGTTGAAGCCCCTGGTCGCGATGAGCGAGGGCTTTGCTGACCTGAGCGGCAAACGCCGAGGTGCCGGCCAGTTCGCTGATGTTCTTCAACACCACCGGGCTGTTGATGCGTGAACTGTTGCTGATGATCTTGCCGTCGCCTTCAACGATCAGCATCTGCCCACCGATGTCTTTCTCTTTGTTGGCCACCAGGTCATTGAAGAACCCCAGTGTCACGTCGATGGTGGCGACGCCATACGCGGCGCCGTCACGCTGGATCGCCATGGCGCAATTGGTGCGCGGCTCCTGGCTGGCATCGTCTTTATAGGCGGCGGCCCAGGCGCATTGCCCGCGCGGCGAGGCGAGGCCGCCTTTGTACCAGCTCTGGTCGTAGTAATTAGGCGCGGCGTCGCTGTTCCAGAAGGTATTGACGGCCAGCTTGCCCGAAGCATCGCGGTGCCAGAACGTGCTGTGCTTGTTGCGCCCTGGCGTACGTTGGTTAGGCAGCGGCCAGATGCCGCCGCCGAATACTTTCAGCTCGCCGTACTGGTCCACCAGGCCGGGCAGGACTTTGTCGATGGCATCGCTGTCGAGCAGAGGGATGGTTTGGGTGATGCTGCGTTGCTGGGCCTGGACCTTGTTCAGCTCGCCCTTGATCTGTTCGGCCACCTCAGCGACGCGGTTGAGCACCACCTGCTCTTCAGTTAGCCGTAGCTTGGGGGCCACCAACTGGCCGATACCCACCACCGTCAGCACCAATAGCACCAGGACGAACAGCACCAGAAACAGGGTATAGCGGGTTTGAATGGAGCGAATTGGGGGCATGAGGTCGTCCTTACGAAGCGTTTATTATCGACGCGGCTTTGTTAGAGCTTCATCGGGCTATCGGCTTGGTAAGGCGGACCTTTAGGTACCATGGTGCAAGAAAAATCGGGCGCCCCCACACGCGGGCGCCCGGGGCCCGACGGCTACTGATTCACCAGGCCCATCGAGGCTTCGCTGTAGCGCAAACCGGCCGTCGCGCCGGCGGGGAAGATCGACGTCAGCGCTGCCGATTCGGCAGGGCTCAAGACGATGTCGACGGCCGCCACGTTCTCTTCCAGGTACTTGCGCTGTTTGGTGCCCGGGATCGGGATCAGGTAATCGCCTTGGGCGAGTACCCAGGCCAATGCCAATTGCCCGGCCGTCACGCCTTTTTCGGCGGCCAGCGCCCGCACCTTATCCACCAGCAGCAGGTTTTTTGCGAAGTTCTCGCCCTGGAACCGTGGGCTGGAGCGGCGATAGTCGTCGGCCGCGAAGTCCTCCTGGCTTTTCAAGGTGCCAGTGAGAAAACCGCGCCCCAGTGGGCTGTAGGGCACAAAGGCGATGCCCAGGCGCTGGCACGCCTCCAGGCAACCGTTGTCTTCCTGGTCACGGCTCCACAGCGAGTATTCACTTTGCAAGGCGCTGATCGGGTGCACCTTGTGGGCACGTTCCAGACTGGCGGCCGAGGTTTCACTCAGGCCCAGGTAACGCACCTTGCCTTGCTTGACCAACTCGGCCATGGCCCCGACGCTTTCTTCGATGGCTACCTCGGGGTCCACGCGATGCTGGTAGTAAAGGTCCAGGGTGTCTACGCCCAGGCGCTTCAAGGTGCCGTCAATCGCCGTGCGGATGTACTCAGGGCGACCATTCACACCGCGTGCCGCGGGGTTTGCCGGGTCGCGCACAAAGCCGAACTTGCTGGCCAGGAACACCTGATCGCGTTTGCCGGCGATGGCTTTGCCGATCAGTTCTTCATTGGTGCAGGGGCCATACATGTCGGCGGTGTCCAGCAAGGTGACGCCCAGCTCAAGGGCGCGGTGCAGGGTCGCAAGCGCTTCCTGGGTATCACTGCCGGTGGTGTAAAAATCGGTCATGCCCATGCAGCCGAGGCCGATGGCGGAGACGTGAGGGCCATTCTTGCCAAGTTGACGAGTGTGCATCGGGGGAGCTCCTTGATGGGAAAGGCCCATTGTTCTCCTCGACAACTCAGGGATAAAGCGGCTAAAACCGCTATCACTATTATGATTTTCTAAATAATCCCTGGAGTTTACCCAGCTTTGGACCGATTTAACGCCATGCGCGTCTTCACCCGAATCGTTGAGTTGGGCGGCTTCGCCAAGGCCGCCGACAGCCTGCAACTGCCGCGTGCCTCGGTGACGATCATGATCAAACAACTGGAGGCACACCTCGGCGTGCAGTTGTTGCAGCGCACCACCCGGCAAGTCAATCCGACCCCGGACGGCGCGGCGTATTACCAGCGCTGTGTGCAGTTGCTGACGGACCTTGAAGAAACCGAGGCGGTGTTTTCCAACCGCCGTCAGAACCCGCGCGGTACGTTAAGCATCGACATGCCATCCGGTATCGGCCGGCTTATCGTGATCCCCGCGTTGCCGACGTTTACCGCGTGCTACCCGCAGATCGAACTGGAAATCGGCCTTAACGACCGCCCGGTGGACCTGATCCGTGAAGGTGTGGATTGCGTGCTGCGCGGTGGCCTGGCGCTGGACGAGTCGCTGGTGGCGCGGCCGCTGGCGGTGATGGATCAGCTCACGCTGGCCAGCCCCGATTACCTTGCGCGCATGGGCGTGCCCGCGAGCCTGGACGATCTGGCCCATCACCAGATGGTCGAATACGTTTCCAGTGCCAGTGGTAAACGCTTCGGCCTGGAGTTTCAGGTTGGCAGCGAGTTGCGCGTGGTCAACCTGGCGAAGGTCGTCGCAGTCAACAGTTCCGACGCGTATTTCGCCGCGTGCGAAGCCGGGTATGGCCTGATCCAGGCTCCCCACTATCACGCCATGCAGCAACTGGCCAAGGGCACGCTGGTGCCGGTGCTGCCACAGCTGCCAGTACCCACCATGGCACTCACCGCGCTGTACCCGCCGCACCGCCAGTTGTCGCAACGGGTGCGGGTATTCGTGGATTGGTTGGTCGACCTGTGTAGTCAGCCCGGCACCGGCCTGCAGCGCCAGGATCAGACAAGCCAGCAGTGACGTTGCGGCCGGGTAATGGCTTGCAACGCTAGGCCTGAGCCTTGCGATAGGCCCCCGGTTGTTGCCCGGTTACTTTGTGGAATGCGCGGGTAAACGCGGCCACCGACTGGTAGCCGACCGCCAGCGCGACCTCCGCCACCGTCTGGTCTTGCTTGAACAGCTGGCACGCATGGCGCATGCGCATCATCAACAGCACCTGGCCGGGCGAGCGGCCGCACAACTCGTTAAACCGTTTGAAAAACGCCGAGCGCGACAGCCCGGTACAGGCCGCCATGCTTTCCAGGGTCCAGGCCTCAGCCGGGCGAGCGATAAGCTGTTCCAGCAAGTGCGCAAATGCCGGCTGCCGGCCCAATGCCGCCAGGCCGCCGAGGGCGGTGTTGTCGAGCACTTGCTGGCGCAGCACATACAGAAACAACAAGTGGCAAAGACGTTCAAGCAACGCCGAGGAAGGCGCGGGCGTGCGCTGGCATTCTTGCAGGATCAGGTCGAACAGGTTGCGCGCGGCGGTCAACGAGGGGTCGCCGGCACGCAGGATGATCCAGGCGGGGAGGGTGTCGACAATCATCGCCGACAGGCCGGAATGGAAGTGGAAGAAACCGCAGACCAGCCCGACGCCATCGCTGGCCTCGTTATCCAGCGCCAGCATCGCACGGCGTGGAGATTCCTGCGCGCCCTGCGCCGTGGCTTCGCCGGACAGCCGATATTCAAGGTCGCGCAGCAGAAACAGCGCATCGCCATTGTTCAAGTGCTGGGGGGCGGATTCTCCGTCGATATGCAGCCAGCACTGGCCTTGCACAATCAAGTGGAAACTCGCGCTGGCCAGGCCATGGGTGCTTGCATGCCAGTCGCCGCAATAGCGCCCGACGTGGAACAGACTGGTGTTGAGCTCAAGGCTGTCTAATAACCAATCGACGAGAGCACTGGACGAATTCATCTAACGTAAAGACTCAAGAGCAAGTAATCGCTACTTTAGCCTATTGAGGGGATTTTTTATAACCAACAGACTGGAGCCATCAACCCATGAGGAGACCACTCCATGTCCCGCGTACCGTTGCTGACCCCTGAAACCGCACCTGAAGCGGCCAAGCCGTTCCTGGAAAACGCCCTCAAGGGCTCGGGTTTCATCCCCAACCTGCTCGCCGTCTTGGCCAATGCACCGGCCGCGCTGGAAACCTATATCACGGTGTCCGGCCTCAACGCCAAGTCTGAACTGAGCCTGGCCGACCGCGAAGTGGTGCAACTGATTGCCGCCACCACCCACGGCTGCGATTTCTGCGTCGCCGGCCACACAGCCGTTGCCCGCAACAAAGCCAAGCTGCCGGAAGACGTCATTGATGCGTTGCGCCAGCGCGGTGAATTGCCCAATGCCCGGTATGAGACACTCGCCGCCTTCACCCGTGAAGTGATCGCCACCCGCGGCGATGTCAGCGATGCCGGCTTCGAGGCATTCCGTGCCGCCGGTTACTCCGATGGCCAGGCGCTGGAAGTTATTTTAGGGGTGAGCCTGGCAACGTTGTGCAACTTCGCTAACGTGTTTGCCCGTACCCCGTTGAACCCGGAGTTGGCGCAATACCGTTGGGAAAAACCGGCAAGCTGAATGGGCGATGGTCCACCTGCAGTAACAAGGAGAAACACGAATGCTTGACCCAATCTTGAGCCGTTGGCTCGATGTTCAAGCGCAGGCCCTGGATGTGGGCAGTTGCGATCCACAGGAAGTGCTGCCACGGCTGGCAGACGCGAATGTATTGCGTATCGGCGTGCCGAAAGCACTCGGCGGGCTGGGCGGCGATGTAACCGGTGCGGTGGACGCCATCGCCAATGTCGCCAGCCATTCCCTGGCGGCCGCATTTGTCTTTTGGGGCCAGCGATCCTTTATCGAGTATTTGCTGCAGAGCCCGAATGAGCGGCTGCGCGAGCAGCTGCTGCCGGACTTGCTCAGCGGCAAACTGGCCGGCGCCACGGGGCTGTCGAATGCAATGAAGTTTCTCTCGGGGATCGAGGCACTGCAAATCAGCGCCGAGCCGAACGACCACGGCTGGACCCTCAACGGTCGCCTGCACTGGGTGACCAACCTGCGCAAGAACGGGTTTGTTGCGGCGGCGGCGATCGAGCAGGCCGGTGGCGGCGCGCCGTTTATTCTGGCGATCCCCGATTCGGTGGCGGGGTTGCAGCGTTCCCGCGACCTGGAGCTGATGGGGCTGCAATCGAGCAACACGGCGGCACTGGGGCTGGAAGGCGTCGAGCTGAGCCGTGACTGGTTGCTGCATGAAGACGCGCGCAAATTTTTGCCGGCAGTACGCCCGGCGTTCCTGGGCTTGCAATGTGGCATGTCCATCGGCCTGGCGCGCCGTTCGCTGGCGGAAGTGGCCAACCACCTGGGCGCGAGCCGCACGGTGTTGCGTGATGAGTTGGAGGCCTTGCGGGTAACGCTGGACCATCTGGTCACCGAGTTGAAAAAGGGGTTGCTGGCCGGACGGTTTGCGGCAGAGCCGGTGCCGCTGTTCAAACTGCGTATTGCCCTGGCAGAAACAGCCGCCAGCGCCGTGCAACTTGAACTGCAGGCGAGCGGCGGCAAGGCGTACCTCACCGCACACGGCAGCGGCTTTGCCCGGCGCTGGCGCGAGTCGGCCTTTGTGCCGATTGTCACGCCAAGCCTGGTGCAACTGCGCACCGAGTTGCAGCGACAGGCCAATCTATGACACCGATGGTATTGAGTGCTCAGGGGATTTGCCTGGGCTACGCCAGCGGGCCGGTGCTGCAAGGGTTCGACTTGCAATTGCGGCCTGGCGAAGTGGTGTCGATCCTCGGGCCCAGTGGCGTCGGCAAATCCAGCCTGTTGCGCGTACTGGCCGGTTTGCAGACGCCCCAGGGCGGCACAGTGCAGGTGCTGGGCGAGCCTTTGAACGGGCCGCACCCAAGGGTCGCGGTAGCCTTTCAGGACCCCAGCCTGTTGCCTTGGTTGAGTCTGGAAAAGAACGTCGCCTTCGGCCTGGATTTCGCCCGCCAACCGCAGCTGAGTCCCGAAGAGCGCCGCCGCCGCGTCGACCACGCTATCGCGGCGGTCGGGCTGCAACATGCGCGTCAGCAGTTCCCCGCGCAGTTGTCTGGTGGCATGGCCCAGCGCACGGCGTTGGCCCGCTGCCTGGCACGGCAACCGCAAGTGTTGCTGCTGGATGAACCCTTTGGCGCACTCGATGAAGTCACCCGCGCCGACATGCAGCACCTGTTGCTCAAGGTCAACCGCGAGCAAGGTTCGGCGGCGGTGCTGATTACCCATGATATTGATGAGGCGTTGCTGCTTTCCGACCGCATCCTGCTACTGGGTAACCGCCCGGCGCGGACCCTGGGCGAATGGCACATCGACCTGCCGCAACCGCACGAGGAACAGGTGGAGGCCATCGGCGCACTGCGTATCGAGATTCTGAAAACCTTACGGCAGGCGAGCCGCCCTCAACCCAACCCTCTTGAACAACCGGAGTTCTCACATGTGTCTGGATGACCTCACTCACTCGCGCCGTGACTTTCTCAAACTGTCCGCCGTGCTCAGTGCCGCCGGTGCCATGCCGCTGCTGAGCAGCCTGCACGCCCGCGCCGCCAGCGAGCCGGATGCGCCGGTGCGGATCGGCTACTTGCCGATCACCGATGCGACACCGCTGCTGGTTGCGCACAACAACGGCCTGTTCGAAGCCGAGGGCATCAAGGCCGAGCGCCCTGTGCTGTTGCGCAGTTGGGCCCAGGTGATCGAGGCGTTTATTTCCGGGCAGGTCAACGTGATTCACCTGCTCTCGCCGATGACAGTGTGGGCACGCTACGGCAGCAAAGTCCCGGCAAAAGTGGTGGCCTGGAACCACGTCGGCGGCTCCGGCTTGACCGTGTCGCCAGGCATTACCGAGGTGAAGCAACTGGGCGGCAAGTCGGTGGCGATTCCATTCTGGTATTCGATTCACAACGTGGTGGTGCAGCAGTTGTTCCGCGACAACGGCCTGACGCCCGTGACACGTGCTGCCGGTACTGAGATTGCGGCCAATGAAGTCAACCTGATCGTGCTGCCGCCTTCCGACATGCCGCCGGCCCTGGCCAGCAAACGCATCGATGGCTATATCGTCGCCGAGCCGTTCAACGCGCTGGCGGAAAACCTCAAGGTCGGGCGTGTGCAACGATTTACCGGTGACGTCTGGCGCAACCATGCGTGCTGCGTGGTGTTCATGCACGAGCATGACCTGACCAACCGCCCGGAATGGTCGCAGAAGGTGGTGAATGCCATCGTCAAGGCCCAGGTGTGGACGCGTGATAACCGCGAAGAGGCGGTGAAACTGCTGTCCAAGGACGGACCGAACCGCTACACCCCGCATGCTGAACCAGTATTGAGCAAAGTCCTCGCGCCGGCGGCTGCCGACCGCGCCGCTTACCTCGCCGACGGCGCGATCCAGCACGCCAACTGGGATGAGCACCGCATCGACTTCCAACCTTATCCGTTCCCCAGCTACACCGAGGAACTGGTGCGGCGCTTGAAGGACACGTTGATCGAAGGCGACAAGCGCTTTCTCGCCGATCTGGACCCGGCCTTCGTGGCCAAAGACCTGGTCGACGACCGTTTTGTCCGTCAGGCGATCGAGTCGGTGGGTGGCATGCAGACCTTCGGCCTGCCGGACGGTTACGAGCGGCACGAGGAGATTGGCGTTTGAACAACGGCAAAACCGTCATATGGCCTGGCTGGTTGCTCGGAATAAGCGGCCTGGCAGGTTTGCTGGTGCTGTGGTGGCTGGGGGTAAAGGTGTTTGGCGCGGCCGATGGCCTGTCGGCACGTTTCTCGCTGGCGGCGACCTTGAGCAGCCTGTGGGAATTGCTTGGGCGCGGTGAGCTCTATCTGCACATCGCGGTTAGCCTCAAGCGAATTTTCGTCGGGTTGTTTCTCGCGTTACTGGTGGGGGTGCCACTGGGCTTGCTGGTGGGCAGTTCGCGCAACCTGGAGGCGGCCACCACGCCGGCCTTTCAGTTTCTGCGAATGATCTCGCCGCTGTCCTGGATGCCTATCGTGGTGATGTTGATGGGCGTGGGTGACTCACCTATTTACTTCCTGCTGGCGTTTGCCGCTGTGTGGCCGATCATGCTCAATACGGCCGCGGGCGTGCGGCAGTTGGACCCGCGGTGGCTGCAGTTGAGTCAAAGCCTGAGTGCGACGCGCTGGGAAACCTTGCGGCGGGTGATTATTCCCGGCGTAGTGGGGCATGTGCTGACCGGCGTGCGCCTGGCCATCGGCATTCTGTGGATTGTGTTGGTGCCGTGCGAAATGCTCGGGGTCAGTGCCGGGTTGGGGTATTACATTCTCGACACGCGTGATCGCCTGGCCTATTCGGAGTTGATGGCGATGGTGCTGTTGATCGGGCTATTGGGGTTTGCCCTGGATGCGTTTGCGCGGTGGCTGCACCAGCGATGGGTGCACGCCGGCTGAACGGCAAGGGTCTCGCTTTGCGCAATGCAAAGCGAGACTCACAGGCTATCAGCGGCGTTCGTAGCCGTGGCCATCGTCATAGCGGTGGTCGTGCCAGCCACCGCCACCGCCGTGGGGGAAAAAGAAGCAGCCGCTCATGCTCAGCATGATCAGCAATGGAATCAGCAGGGTGATTCGACGGAGCATTTTGAAATCCTCTAAAGTACCGACAGGTTCAATCAGGCGTGGAACAAGCCAAAAATTTTCAGCGCCTGTAACATAGGACCCTGCCGACCCCGCGCCATCCCCGTTACCGGGTATGCGCTTGGCATGCTCGGCGATACACAGTGGATACATTTATCAGCTTCAGGACCCCGTCATGACCCAAAAACAACGTTTGAAATATTCGATTCTGATTTCTCTGGTGGTACTGGGGACGATGTTTGGCCTGTCCTACCTGCAGAACACCGGCGTCATCAGCGAGAAAACGTTCCAGTACATTGCCATCGCCGTGGCGGTCACTGTGGTCGTGATCAACGGCATCATGCGTCGCAAGGTCAAGCCTAACTTCTGAGTCCGCCAGGCGATTCGGCCAAGCGCGTCAGGCGTGCCCGTTGAGGAGTTTGGCGGCCTCTGCATGGAGGCTGTAGCTTTTATCTTCATTGAGGGTAATCACGCCCTCGGCGCACAGGCGCTTGAGGACCTCACGCACGCTTAGAAACGACAACGGAATGCCCAGCGCCAGCAAATGGCTGTGCACGCCACGCACGCCGAGGGTGCGTTGGTTGTCGGCAGCGGTGAGGAGGGCGTCGATGACCTTGAGCCGAATCAGGCTGGTGCGCAAACCGAAACACTTGAGCAAGTGGCGAATACGCTGGTTGCCCTGTTGCTCGGGCTGCTTGCCCGGCGCTTTGCCGAACGCGTGTGCGCCGCCGCCAAAATTGGCGTCGGCCGCCGGTGAAGGTCCGTCCGTGGGCAGGTGCGAGTTGTACATGCGAAAAACTCCTTATCAGAGCCTGATCAGGAAAATGATGGCGCTCTTGGTTAATTAGACGAACCAGCCACGGAAATCATGAAGTCCTTCATGTAGAAAATTTGTCGGTATCCTGTTTGTCACACGTCAATCGCCGCCAATAAACATGCTCACGTCTAAATTATTCCCGGCTGTCTGCGTCCCTATGTGGGGGGAATAGCCCCCTGTGAGGGTGTTCAATTTGACTGTGGGGTTTGCGTGATTATTTCCAACGGGTTGTCCAGGGCGTGTGTGGCGGGACTGTTGCTGGGGTTGAGCGTTGCCGCATCGGCGCGCGAGTCAGTGGCACAGACTTCGGCGGATATTCGCCGCACCACGTTCGGCGTACCGCACATTCGCGCCTCGGATGAGCGCGGCCTGGGGTACGGCATCGGTTACGCCTATGCCCAGGACAACCTGTGCCTGCTGGCCAATGAAGTGGTCACGGTGAACGGTGAGCGTGCACGGTTTTTCGGCCCCGACCAGTCGACCCTGGAAGCGCGTAACAACCTCGCCAGTGATGTGTTTTTCACCTGGCTGAATACGCCGCAAGCCGTTGCCGCTTTCTGGAAGGCGCAGCCGCCGCAGATTCAGCAGCGTATTGAAGGTTATGTGGCTGGCTACAACCGCTACCTTAAAGAGCAGGGTGCGCCGGCGCAGTGCCAGGCGGCGTGGGTAAGGCCCTTGAACGTTGAAGACCTGGTCAAGCTGACGCGCAGGTTGTTGGTTGAAGGCGGTGTCGGCCAATTCGCCGAAGCCTTGGTCGGCGCGACACCGCCTCAAGCCACCGCCAGCGTGCCGTCCAACACCAAAGCGTTTGAACTGGCTGCCGCCCACCAGCAGCGCTTCACCCTGGACAGGGGCAGCAACGCGGTGGCCGTAGGCCGTGACCGTTCGTTCAATGGTCGCGGCATGTTGTTGGCAAACCCGCATTTCCCTTGGGCCGGTGGCATGCGCTTTTATGAAATGCACTTGACCATCCCCGGCCAATTGGACGTGATGGGCGCCGCGTTGCCCGGCTTGCCGGTGATCAACATCGGCTTTAACCAGCATGTGGCCTGGACGCACACGGTCGATACCTCCAAGCACTTCACGCTGTATCGCCTCACCCTGGACCCCAAGGATGCCACGCGCTATGTGCTGGATGGCAAGTCCATTCCCCTCGACCAGACCTCCGTCAAGGTGCAGGTCAAACAAGCCGACGGCAGCGTCAAAAGTGTGAGCCATACGGTCTACAGCTCGCAATTCGGCCCGGTGGTGCAGTGGCCCGGCAAACTCGACTGGGACAACCACTACGCGTTCAGCCTGCGTGATGCCAACCTGGGCAATGACCGCGTGCTGCAACAGTGGGACGCGGTGAACCGCGCCGGCAGCCTCAAGGCGCTGCAAACCTCGGTGCACACCCTGCAAGGTATCCCGTGGGTCAACACCCTGGCTGCCGATGACCAGGGCCAGAGCCTGTACATGAACCTGTCGGTGGTGCCCAACGTCAGCGCTGCCAAACTTGCGCAATGCAGCGATCCTCGCGCCGGCCTGCAACTGATCATGCTCGACGGCGCCCGCAGCGCCTGTGCCTGGGACATCGACCCGCGCGCGGCGCAACCGGGCATCTTCGCGGCCGACCAACTGCCGCAATTGCAGCGTACCGACTATGTGCAACACGCCAACGACTCGGCGTGGATGGTCAACCCCAAGGCGCCATTGAGCGGTTTCTCCCCGGTGATCAGCCAGGACCACATCGGCCTCGGCCCCCGTGCGCGATTTGCCGTGCAGCGCCTGCAATCCCTGGAACAACAACCGATCAGCGTGGCCGACCTGCAAGACATGGTCATGGACAACGAGGTGTACCTCGCGGGCCTGGTGATGCCCGACCTGCTTGAATTCTGCGCCAAGCACCTGGGCGCTGACGCGGCTGCGCTTGAACCACTGTGCACCGGCCTGAAAACCTGGGACCGGCACGCCAACCTCGACAGCGGTATCGGCCTGGTGCACTTCATCAACCTGGTCGAACACCTGCAGCAAATCCCTGACGCCTGGCGCGTCGCCTTCGACCCCGCACACCCCTTGACCACGCCACGCGGCCTGGCCATTGAGCGCGAGCCGGTCGCCAACGCCCTGCGCGAAGCCATGCTGGCCTCCACCGCCGACGTCAGCACACACGGCCTGAGCCGCTGGGGCGACATCCAAATCTCCGGCCAAACCCCCATGCACGGTGGCCCGCAGCAACTGGGCATCTACAACGCCATGCAAAGCGTGCCGCGTGCCGACGGCAAACGTGAAGTGGTCAGCGGCACCAGCTACCTGCAAATCGTCACCTTCGACGACCAAGGCCCCCAAGCCCTGGGCGTGTTGGCATTCTCCGAATCCAGCAATCCCGCGTCGAAACACTCGAAGGACCAGGCTCAAGCCTTCTCCGAGAAAAAACTGCGCCGACTGCCCTTCACCGAAGCCCAGATAAAGGCCGACCCGCAGTACCATGAGCACGTCATCAAGGAGTAGGGCAGGTGCGCAACCCCTTGATGCCAATACGAAATATTTTTGAAATCAAGGGGTTGCAGCAAAAAGCAAATGAGTACATAATGGCGCCCATCGAACGCAACGAAGCATTAAAAACTTCAATGTATTCAATGAGTTAGAGTAGAGGCAGGGTTCTATAGCCCACTCAAGTTTTTATGCGGTGAATGTTGATGGTAATGACATTGATCGTTTGAGGCCGAGTAGCAAAATGGTTATGCAGCGGATTGCAAATCCGCCTACGCCGGTTCGATTCCGACCTCGGCCTCCACTCTTAGAAACCCCGTAGATTAACGTCTACGGGGTTTTTTATTGGCTGCAATTTGGTCATCGCTTCCGCAATTTTTTGCATCGCTTCCGCAACGATGCCTTTTTATCCGCGAATTTCAGGCGCAGTTATCAGCATATCTCTGCTCGAATGGACGCGGGATTGTGCTCGTGACTAAGGCTGAGCATCCACTAACGGCCAGATGCTGAGGTTAGCGACCTTCGGCGGCAATAGAAGTCAATCGAACGCTCCACAAACGGCACTCGATTTGCGTGTCACTCCGTAACAATGGCACATCAAGTAGACATTCCCTACAACCTGGTAGAGCTGAGCGAATTGAGTTTCGTCGTCTTCTATTCTTACGTATGGGTTGGATGTTTAATGGTGCGAGTAAGGTAGCGCAACCGACGTATTCCATGGGCTTGTGCCACTTTCTTTAGAGAATGGCGGTGTTGAACGCGCAATGATAGCTCTGATTACGGCGTGCGGCACATTTGGGCGATCATGGCCTTTCGATAGGCAGCACTAGCGATACGAGTCGATCTGATGTGCGCCCAGCCGAACGCATTGGAGGCGATGCAAGGCCATAAAAACATTTTTGGGGTGAATCAGCCAGCCGTTGGAATACGTATATACTCCGAACACTGCGAGTAGCAATTTGCCTAATTATTATTAAGAGGTTTTCTTGAGTAGATGAACATAACTGATCTGCTTGAGTATATTAAAGAGACCAGTTCCGAAATGACGCGAGCCGATATAGACGAAGCTGTTCTTCTACATTTTGATTTGATAATGGAAAGTTATCGAGAAAAACCTTATTTTTATAAAAATCTTTTGAAGTATGACAGATTTATGGTGGCCCTATCTTTGCTGAGTTTTAGCTATGAAGATGAAAAGGTCCCATTGTCCAAGGTTAAGGATTTTTGCCAGAGACGAGGTTATATGTCTCGCAACAGCCTGGACACTTATTTCTCATTTTTAGTTTTAAGTGGATACATGGGCGTTCAGATACACGTTCATGACGGACGTCAGCGTAGTTTCCAACCCACTGATAAAACGTTGTGCGAAGCCACGCGGTTGATCAAATCGTGTTTACTCCCTGCGCAGATGATTTTTCCGTACGATAGTTCGTTATCCGGATTAGGAAGGTCGCCGAATCTATTACGGTTTTTTGCTCGTGGATTTGCAAAAATTCTTGAATCAGATTTCCTGCTCGATAAGATCTTGCCTGAAGCAAAATGGATTCTCAATCGGGACGGCGGTCACTTGCCGATGCTTGCGCTTTATACCGATGCCCTGCGTAACGGGTCTCTAGAAACCGGATACAACGTCTCGTCCTATGTTGAAATTTCGTCGCACTTAGGCGTCTCAAAAACGCATATGCGGCGCATGATCAAAGAAGGAGAGATACGGGGTTACTTCAAATGTAATAAGCGCCAAATTGAATTAAGTCCGGCATTTGTCGAATTGATGAGGCGGGCTATGTCAATATACCTCTCAATTTCTCGCGTAAGTGTGCAATTGGGCGTTGCTGAACACGAGGATGGGAGAAATCCTGTCGATATGCTAATGTGTAAGATTTGAACCTTATGATTGTGCACTGCGTTTTAGTCGTTTTCTCACAAAATTTCTATACATGAATCTTGTCCTTTTTTGAACGAAATCCTACCGGATGTCAGTATGTTTAATCGTCGAATCAAGAGCGTTCTTTTTGACTGTCAAGAGGAATTAGCAGAGTTGCGCGGTACGCTCGCTGCCATCGAATCGGTATTTCTTTCAATACATATTGATGGAGCAGGGCGAATTATCTCAGCCAATCAGCAGTTTGCAGAGACGCTAGGATATTCGATGGAAGCGCTGTCGAAAATGTTAGTGAGCGACATAATAGATCAGCCGCTCAAAGATTTCGTGCCAAGCCTGCGCATCATCGAACAGCAACTCTATCGCGCCGCCGATGGCCGCACTGTTGCACTTAGTGTCGGTTGGATCACAGCAGCAAACCAAACTTTTCAAGGCTACGGCATTGTTGCTCCTCCCCTAGGACAGGACGAGCAGGAGTCTATTGAAATGTTTAGTGCGCTGAATCGTTCAATGGCGATAATTCAATTCAACCTATCAGGGGAAGTCATTTATGCCAACGAGTCCTTCTTAAAAGCTATGGGGTATAGTGTTGCGGAGTTACAGGGCAAGCATCACCGTATTTTCTGCTTGGCTGAGGACGTCGCTTCGCCGCAGTACTCCGAGTTCTGGAAGACATTAAACAAAGGCGTGTTTCACGCTGGGCGCTTTCGCAGGGTTGATAAAGGCGGCAAAGTGGTGTGGCTGGAGGCCACTTACAATCCCATCAAGGACGCTTCCGGCCGGGTTTATAAAATAGCCAAATTCGCCAGCGTAGTGACCAAGCAAGTTGAGAAAGCCGATGGAGTCAAGCAAGCCGCCACTATGGCTCACGACGTGTCGGTGGACACCGACATAAAAGCTAAGAGGGGCATCGACCTTGTCGCAGATTCGATTCTCGGTACGCAAACTATTGCACAACAGATGGCCTCAATAACCGACAGCATGACCGCCCTTGAATCGCAGTCACAATTGATCGGTTCCATAGTGGACACCATTGGGTCCATCGCTACCCAGACAAATCTTTTGGCGCTTAACGCTGCTATAGAAGCGGCACGAGCAGGTGCGCACGGACGAGGTTTTGCGGTGGTGGCGGATGAAGTGCGTAAACTCGCAGGCCGCACCAGTTTAGCAACGCAAGAAATTACAGATGTGGTCCTTCAAAATCGTGAATTGGCTGGTCAAGCCGCATTGCGCGTTCAATGTAGCCGAGACCAGGCCGACGTTTTGCTGGAATTATCCGAGCAGGCAGGCATGGCAATGGCTGCTATCCAGCTTGGCGCTGAGCAAGTCGTGAAAGCAGTTGGTAGGGTAACTAGCGACCTGGATTGAGCTGTCTATGTGCTGCGCACTAATGCTTCCTGATTATAGATTGCAGGCGCCGCAATTGTTACGTGCGTTATTTTTGAGATTGATAAGAACGAACGTAGTAGAGAAAAATGTGCGTCAAGGATGAGCTGTCATCCTGACATTGAATATCCAGGTAGTTTCGAAAACGGAGTTTAGGATGCCGGCGATTTTCAAGATCAGATCAAGGTTGCGAACCTTACTATCACCGGCAGTAACCAAAATTGAATTGGCAGGGCTGGTTGCTTGGATAGTTGTTTTGTTGATTGATCCTAAAACTACGCTGAATCTGCCAAACACTGCCGTCACAATTACTCTTTTATCGGTGTGGCAGATTCATCGTAAAACCGCATCCTTTATGGGGTGGAGAGTTCTCGGCGGCGTTTATGTTTTGTTATTGTCGTTGGGTTTTGGAAATGTAGTTGCGTCCCATGTGGAGTTGCGCATATTCACACTTTCGCTTGCTGTGATTATAGTAGTGAGTAGTGCAATTCTATTTATTACTGTGCAGGATTATTTGTTATCCGCAGCTCTAGTCTGGGCAGTGTTGTGGCCATCGCTGGATCTCGGTTTGTATAGTGGGCTGGAGGTCTACCTCGGAATTTTTATTATCGCTTCCATATCTATAGGCACTATACTTAGTTTTACGTATTTGAGAAACATGCGCTCAATTCTGGTAAAGGAGAGCGAATTCAGAACATTGGCGGAAACGGACTTTCTCACCGGTATACTTAACCGCCGTGCCTTCATGGATACATTTCAACGTGTATTGGCAGAAGGTCACAACGGATATTTCATTATGTTGGATATTGATAACTTCAAGCAGAAGAACGATCAGTATGGTCACGATATTGGTGATAAGATCTTATGCGCCATGGCGGCTTGCCTAAAACTCACCCCAGGCAGCCACAATGTTGGAAGAATTGGTGGTGAGGAGTTTGGTGTCTTACTACTGGGCGACAATGATGTCGTTGCGCATGAATACGTAATACACTTATTAGCAAATATCCGCGGCAGTGTTTTGCATCCGCATCAATACACCTGCAGCGCGGGGATCGCGCAATTCTCCGCAGCATCTGACATGTCAGCAGTGCTCAAATGCGCGGATAGTAATATGTATAAAGCCAAGCATGATGGCAAGGATAGGGTATTTCAAAATGGAAGACGGGTCGGTCAGACACTTCTTGGGACTACATGATTAACCCTTGACGGGAGGACATTTGTGAAAATCGTGTTCGAGGATATAGAGTCTCCCCCTTGCTGCTTGTTGACGCTAGGCACTTTCACTGTGATGTTCCTGATTCGTTCTGATGCTGAAAACTTTCTGCGGTTCCTGACCGGTCGCGACGACATCGTGGGAGCCAGTAGCTGAGTGATTGCTTTGGGTCGTTTTCTGCCTTGGTATAGGTAGCAATGGGTCATTTCGTCGGCCTCACAATTTCGCCGACTCGCCGATATACCTTCTTGGTCATTTCTTCTGTGGAGTGACCTAATAGGCGGCTAGCGTGCGTCAGTTCGATCTCGCTAGCTGCTTTCGGCCGGATGTCCTTGAACTGAAATTGTCGAATGCTCGTGGCCAATGCCGGGTCGCCATCAGCCGCAGCTTTGATCGCTGCCTTCTCCCGTGCGTCGTCCCACCGATTGCGCAACATCTGCTGGCTCATTCGAAGTCCAGACGCATTGGTGATCAAGGTTGAGGTCCGAATACCATTGATTGCTCTACGTTCCTGCAGGTCTTCAATAAAGACGCTCAGCCCGGACTGTACGCCTGCATCCTCCAAGCGAAGACGTAGGCGTTTTTCGGTCTTGCCCTGGCCAATCTGTAAGAAACCGTTGTTCACGTCGGTGGCAGCAATTCTGAGTACATCCGCGGGACGTTGGCCGGTTAGGTAGGCCAGATCCATCGCGTCCCTGAGCTCCTGTGCCGCCTCCGCGTATACCGCGTTCCATACAGTTTCACCGGCATAATAGTCCCGTGGCTTTTCCTTGTTGCGTCGAACGCCAAAGCAAGGATTGGCTTTGTCAGTAAGGCCCCACTCACGCGCTATGGTAGCTACGATGCCAAGCCCTTTATCAAGATGGGTGAGCCGTATTTCCAGATCAAGCGCAAGCTCAAGCAGCACGGCATTGTCCCGTTCTCCTCGAATTACGCGCTGTATGGCGACATGAGCGAGCGCGTAATGAGCCTGATCGAGGCGATGCGCCAACAGTCCAGAGCATCAGAATCGCAAGATGACCTGGTCGATTGCCGCCCCGGTCAAGCCGCTATAAAAAGCACGCAAAAAATAGTCTGATCAGGCGCATGCTACGCAAGATCGAATACGCGAAAGCGCAGGTGCGGGCGAAGATTGAGCATCCGTTTCGCGTGATCAAGCGCCCAGTAACTGTCATCCCTACCGCAACCAAAGGGAAGAACCGTGGAATAAGGAAAAGAAAGGTCTGATTTTCGCCGATTTATGATTTTTTGAGCCTCAAGTCGTGAGGGCATCAAAAATCGGTGGGTACTTCAGACCGTCCTTATGAGTTTGCAGCGGAATCAAATTAACGCAGTGCAATTATCCGATTTGATAGCGGCCAGTCCAGAGACTAAAGGTTTAGTTTTTTAGACGGTTTAATTAGCGTTGTTGATTTTATCCATCAATAACAAGTGTCTGTCTTTTAATATGTTTTTCCATGTCATTCCCAGCGCGGAGCATAAAATAACTACGCTCAATATGAAATAAATCCAACGAACAGACATTATATCTCCCAGGTAACCCACACCGGCGTAAGCAATCAGGCTCACATAAGAGATAAACATCGAAATGGCTGCTTTGACTTTTCCAAACTGCGAGGGCTCTACGCCTGTAGCAATAAGGGTGTCTGAATTGACCCGAATCATGACGACAAATGCGCCTAACAGGAAATAAGCAGCCGCCGCTTGAGGGACACTGTTTGCCGTCAAGAAAACAAACAGCAAAAAGGAAATCGCACCTAGGCCGAACACGCCAAACCACTCAGCGTGTATTTTTTTCACAAGATAGGTCAGTGAAAAACCGCCACAGATGGCACCCATTCCCCACACGGCATCAATTAACCCAAACCCTTGGGCACCCGCTGAAAGCTCTCTATCAGCGAAAATTGGCAGAAGTGTATTGCACACAGAAAGCGTTACATAAATAAACATCTGCTGGAGCGCCAGCCCAATTACAAAACGTGTGCCAATCGCATAGCGAATCGCGTCATAAAACTCTCTCATGGCGCCGGGCGTGACTAACCTTTCGACTGCATGTTTGATTGCGGGCGTGTGTTTTATCCATAGGGTAAGGACACCAGAGATGGAAAAGGAAATGATGTTAATGATTACCACATATTGCGTGCCGAAAAGTGCAACTAAAAAGCCGCCAATACTTGCTCCAATGAGCAAACCGATTTGCATGCTCATACTGCTCGAAACATTGGCCTCAAGCAGGCGCTCCTTCGGGACAATATCGCGTATCAACGCCCCCACGGCCGGTTGGAAAAAGTGCTCACACAGCGCGATCAGAAAGGTCGCCAGGTAAACTGCTGTGAGCCCCAATACCCCGTAGTACATCGAAACCGCAACGAACAGCAAAATCAGCGCACGCGCAAAATCGGCCACTATGCAAATGGATCGAACGTTCCACCGGTCAACCAGCACCCCAATCCACGGTGAAAACAACAAACCCGGCAATGAAGAAACGATCAACACCCAACCGACTGCCATTGCGGAGCCAGAGGTTGTGTAGATGTACCAAGAAATGGCAACGAAATACATGCCGCTGCCAATGGCGGTTAATATCGACGCGGCTATGTATTTCCTGAATTCGCGGCCGGCAATGAGCGAGAGCAAGCTAAGCATTAAGGCGCTCCACTTCAACCGTGACCTTGGCTAAGGCTCGCATCACATTTTCAATGGCCTGCGGTCCACTGTCCCCGTTCGCAAGAATGTACCCAGCCCTTTCATCTGAGTTCTGAGGGCGTTTGCAGATGTCTCCCGCCTTAACCGTGATATCGCACCTGACGACGCCAGGCGATTGGTGAGCGGTATCCAGCCCTGAAATGCTCGTCACCCGGCCAGTCGGCAACGACAGATACCGAATAGCGGCCCCGTTGGTTTTAGTCATTTGAATGTCTGGGAATGCCCCAGACAAGCCTTGAAGCGTAGCGGTAAACATGTCGACGCCACACGCTAACTCGGTCATTTCAAAAATGCGGTCGCCGCCCGTGCGTGTATGAGACTCGACGATGACGGGCCCCGTTTCCGAAAAGATGATTTCCGAATGAGAGGGACCATACAGGTGACCAATGGAGGTCAGGAAAGAGATAGTCAGCCGTTTAATGGCATCAATTTTTTCAGGGGCAAGTGCCGAGGGCATACTATGCCCGGTCTCTACAAAACCAGGATAGCCGGTTGTGATTTTGTCGGTGACGCCTAGTATCGTGTGCTGACCGTCCCAGGAAATAGCCTCGACGCTGACTTCTGGCCCTTCGATAAACTTTTCCGCGATGATCCCGATGTCAGGAAAGTCGTATTTAATTAAATCGGTGGTCAAAAAATCCTGTTTGATCGCGTTATAGGCTGGCACGACTTCATCTTCTGAAAACAGTTTGTGCACTTGTAGACTCCCCGCACCGTTCACCGGCTTGATGATGATGGGCCATCCGCACTGCTGTGCAAAAGCGATCACCTCTTCAGGGCTGTTAACGGTTGCGAATGGAATCGATGGTATGCCGTTTGCCTTCATGTGCGCGCGCATATGCCCTTTGTCGCGCGTTAATAAAACCGGGCCAATAGGGTTGCCCAAAATGCCCAGCCGTTCCTGAATCAGCGCTGCGTTCAATAGGCCAAACTCTTGAAAGGAAACGACCGCGTGATAAGCTTCCCGCCGGTGCAGCGTCTCAACCAGGTCGACGACTACTTTTTCGCCCATGGGAGAGGAAATAATTTGATCCGCGATAAGAAAGTCTTCGAAGGTAATATCTTCTTTTTGCTGTACGACGGTCAGATGGAAGCCACACGCCTTGGCTTTTACATAAATTTCTGTCCAACCACCGATCATAATTAAGCGACGCATCACAGGTCTCTCCTGGAAAATACAGATAAATAGTTAAAGCGCGTTTGAATGTTAAAGCCCACGCTTCGCGCGTTAGCTCAGCACACAACATTGGTTGTTTGAACGCTCATCCAGTTCGGCTTTGAACAGGTGAATAAAAGCATCAAAACTATTCAGGTCCGCTGTAAGTAGATGAGCTTGAGGGATATCTGCTGGCAGGCAACGGGGCGCTTTGGTGAATGCCACTTTGTCAGCATTCACGGGCGGTAATATTTGCTGTATCAGCGTCGCTTCGCTTTGACCCGCGTGCGTTAGCATCGACAAAAATTCTGTATAGGAGGCGCAGGCTATATCACGACCCGTTCTCTGCGCGGTATAGCGCACAATGTCGTCAAATTCGACATAGTGTTGGCCAACAACATCAATCAGGGGGGCTCCGCTCTGGAACCGTTCCTGGCTACCCACAAACGTGCACAACCACTCGGCCAACGCATCCGCTGACAATAGGCCAAGGCTGCCGCAGCCCGCAGGTGCCACGCCCATCTGAACGCATTGCTTAAGCAATAAATGAAAAAGGGACTGGCCATTTGAGTAGCCGGTACTCATTGACGGCAGCACATCATCGACACGATAAATCCTGGCATGCAGCCCTTGCTGCTGTGCGGCAACGACGAGGTTGTCTGCCAGGTATTTGGTATACCCGTACCCGGTAACACCCAATGCTGCTGCCTCGATGGCCGAGACAATGCCTTCCGGATCGCGGCCAGACACGGCTGGCAGCTTGGCTGCCAACGATGAAATGTGGTGCAACCTCTTGGCCTTACCTTCATTACAGAATCGGATGAGTTCCTGGGTTCCACCCACATTAGCTGAGAACAATTGAGAGGCATGGAACAGGAAATTGACCGCCGCGCCACAATGAATCACCTCATCAATAGAAGCACATTGATGTTGCCATTCGTCTGGATCCAAGCCCCAACATGGCAAGGCCAAATCACCTAGCACGACAGTAATACGTTGGCGTTGTAATACGCGTGCAGGGAACGCGCTCAGGAACACTTTCTCCAAGCGGCATAGAGCGCTTTCTCTATTGCTGCCACGTAGCAGGACGGTCACGTGCAGGTGGGTGGTGGCTAATAAGTGCGCAAGAATATGAATGCCTACAAAACCACTCGAGCCAGTCAATAAGAGCGTCGAGCTCATTGTCGCTGTCGGCTGGTGATTATTGAATGCGACCCTCGCCAAGCTATCGCTTGGCGTGGCTTCGACCGTTTGCTCACAGCCGCTCATAAAGTCGGCCAGTTGCGACGGCGTTGCGAACTGATAAATGGCGGTCATCGGAACATCGGTTCCAAGATGCTTGCACAATGCCAGTGATAGATTAGCGGCTGCTAGCGAATCTCCACCGCATTCGAAAAAGTCGTCTTCACTCCCTATCTGATTGTTCAGCAGTACGGTGCGATAACACGCAATTATTTTTTCCAGCAGGGTACTGTTGCTACAGGGTTGCAGCGTTTCAGAATGATCGTTTTTCAAGTCACTGATTATACGTTTACGGTCTACCTTCCCATTCGGTGAAATAGGCAGAGTCTTCAAGTGATGCACTAACTGTGGCATGTGTGTCGCTGGCAGATGCCGCGCCAGTTCGCGTCGTACGTGCTGTAAATCCAATGCGTGTGGCGCCACGTAGACCAGCGCCAAACTCGCATCGCCCTGCTGAGTGGGCAAGACAAATGCCAGTGCGTCGTTTACGGCGTCGAACCCGGCCTTGATTGCCGACACTATTTCGTTGAGCTCGATACGCACCCCGCGCACCTTGACTTGGTCGTCAGCTCTGCCGCCATATTCAAGGCAACCATCGGGCCGTATACGGCCAATGTCCCCAGTCAAGTAAACCTTGTCGCCAGGCAGGTCTGAAAAGGGATTACGTATAAAGGATCGTGCGCTCAGTTCCGGGGCATTCAGGTAGCCACCTCCGACGCAAATACCGGCAACAACGATTTCCCCAAAGACGCCATCCGTTACGGGCCTCAACTGGTCGTCGACAATTTTGACATACGTATTATCGATAGGCTGACCGAGTGGAATCTTGTCATTGTCGTGATCGCACACCTCATGAAATACCATCCCGATGGATGCCTCGGTGTGACCATAGGTATTGATGACAGTACAACGTGGGAAAAAGCGCCTAAATGTGTGCACGGATGCAGCGTCAATCTCTTCTCCGCCGATCAAGACATGCCGCAAGCTGTCCAAGCGTTTTGCGGCAAGGGTCCCATTCTCCAGCGCACGAGTTAATAATTTGAAGAGGGTGGGTACGAAATCAGTCATCGTGATGTGATGACGTTCAATCTCGTCTACCAGCGACTCGACATTCCAGTGATCGCGCTGTTTAGGCAATACCGCCACGCCGCCGTTGGTAAGCGGCCACAGCATTTGCCAAATTGACGAGTCGAACAACGGCGCGCTGTTCTGATAGACAGTGTGCCCGCCACCAAATCGCTTGGTCATATAGGTAAAGCGATTCACAAGCCCGGCATGATAATTCAAGGCGCATTTCGGGCGGCCGGTTGATCCCGATGTAAAGAAACCATAGAGCAGGTCGTCTGAGAAACACTGGGCGTGTGTTTCAGCATTTAAGTCAGTCGTGCCGTCGAGTCTTATTTCAAACAGGTTAAGGCCGGCACTTCTTAAGGCCGGCTGTTCTCCATTCGTGATAACCCATGCTGCCTGGCTGGCCTCAACGACTGCGTGTATTCTATTTTCCGGCCATTTGGCATCCACCGGAATAATAATGGCGTTGGTCATCATCACAGACAACCACGCAATGGGTAACTCGACGCCGGTCGGTAACGCACAAAGCACAATATCTTTGTTGCTCACACCGCAGGCGTGCAAACGCTTTGCGTTGGCGCGTGCAGCGGCTATGAGTTCATTATAAGTAAGGAATTGATCACCGCAGGTGACTGCTGTTTTGCTTCCCTGCCTGTGTGCAGCCTTATACACCATCGCCAGTACACTTAGCCTGTCTGGCTGACAGCCACTCAGGGGTGAATGCTCGCGTTGACCAATAATCATCTAATACTCCTGTAAATAGAAATGTATAAACAATCTAAGCGCTATGTGCGTTCGTCAGAGATGCTGTAAGTGGTCAACCGGCAAGCGAGAAAAGGTTGTGGTACTCGCTCAACTCAGCTAGGGCCGAGTGAACCCGGTTTTATACAGGTACGTTCTCATTCAGAGAAAACACTTGGTGTGCACTCTCAAGCCGACGGATCGTTGCGTAATCAGCCTGTAAAACGGCGAGTTCTTCATGGCTCAGGTAAACAACGCCCGGAATCGAAAATAAGTCGATGGTGCGTGTAATCGTGTCGCCCTTTTCGGGCAGGTGGAAATGGCAGGCATAGGAAGAAAGCGAGCGAATCCTCTCGAAGCCGGTTGTATCAACAACGACGCCTTCCTGGTCGGAGATCATCGCTACGCATAGGACATGTTTTGATAAAACGTACTGCTGGCCCAAACGCCGTTTGAACAGGTGAGGGTGGCAATAACGTTCGATCGTCAGCGTGATTTGGCTCTCGCCAAGCGCCTCAATAACCGCTTCTTCAAGCATTGCGCCCTGCAGGCGGGCGCCGGTTTCAATCAACACCGGCCCTTCAGCCGTCATCATGATTTCGGAGTGAGCGGGCCCATTGTGCACACCCAGCGCATCAAGCGCTTTTTTCATATAGCTGACTAAAGCCGCCTGCACCTCGCCCTCATAGGGCAGAAGTTCTTCGCAATCATAAATATTTGAGGCGCCGGCAATCACTTTGCGGCGATCGATCCACATATCAGAAATATAATGCTGCGCGTCGATTGAAACACTATTAATGACGTACTGCGTCCCCTTCAAAAGGGTCTGTGCCAGCACATGGTTATTGTGCCCACCAAAGCGGTTGGCTTTGTTATAGATGGAGTGAAAAGCACTTTCCAGTTCGGCTCGGTCATTGCAGAAAAATACACTGTCATTACCTGCACTGGCTAAGGGCTTCAGCACAATTGGCCAGCCGTGGCCTGAGGCCCATTCAGTCAACGTGTGTAAATTGTCTGTGCGCAGAAAATAAGGTGTGGCTAACCCCGCCTCTTTAAGCGCGCAGGCCATTGCGTATTTATCTCGCCGAACACGCGACGTCTCTGTGGAGTTTCCCTCCACGCCGAGTTCGCCGGCGAGCAGATCCGCAAGTTCAATGCCCGTTTCGGCGCCGGCCAAAACACAAATAGGCTTGATGCCGTTCAACCATCGATTGATTTCGACTAGAGATTCCGCCAAACCGTTAAATACCACGTTGGCGATAAAGTCGTCGGGCCTGAAATCGTTGATATAAAAATCAATGATGGGCGAGGCACTTTGGACGTGCAGGACCGCTACGCCCTCTGCATGAAACTTAGCGGCCAGTTTCGCGCCAGTGGAATACGCATCGACGATTACTGCAATGTTGTGAGTCATGGTCACATTCCAATCTATTTAGAGAGCCGCCGCAGTGCGTCAGCGTCAAGCGTTGTCCAAGCCACATAATTCGTGAGCCACTAAATCTTCGTGAGTTTCACGAGTCCGTATTAACTTGGCATTGATTCCCTCAACCAGGACTTCGGGTGGGCGCCCACGGGAGTTGTATTGGCTGGCCATACTCATGCCATACGCACCACATGAAAAAATCGCCAATACACTGCCATTGTCAAACGCCGGTAATGCTCGACCTAATGCAAAGTGATCGCCGGTCTCACAAATAGGCCCAACAATATCGGTCTCCTCCAAGTGAGTGACGTCGGACTGCTGAGCGCTGTGGGTTAACGCCGTCCAATGGCCAGAAAAATTCTCAAAATGGGTTGGCCAAATAACATGGTTGGCACCATACAGGGTGGGCCGCAGCAGTACGTTCATGCCCGCATCGACAATAGCGATCTTTCGATCCCAGCCTTGTTTAATGTATTCGACGGTGGTCAGCAAAATACCGGCATTTGCGCTGATCGAACGACCCGGTTCAATGATGAAGCGGATACCGCGCTGTTTCAGCCCTTGCAGACGCTGACAAATAAGTGCTCCCGTTTCAGTTAATGAGCCAACGGGATTGCTTTCGGTCCCGTACTGCGCTGGAAAACCTCCACCAATGTTGACAAATTCGATCGCGCAATCAGTCGCCTTAAGTCGGTTGATCATGTCCTCGATCTTATCGATGGCAGACAAATAGGTCTGAGCTGATGGAATCGGCGATCCAAGGTGAATATGGATCCCAACGACATCGACGCTTGAGTAACGCTTCGGCTCGAACAGTTCGTAGGCGCGTTCCATCGGTATGCCAAATTTTGTCTGGCGGCCGCCTGTTGAGGTTTTCTCAGGGGTGCCAGCATCCGCCACATCCGGATTGATACGAATGGCCACTTTTATACGCTTACCGGCCGTCCTGGCGACCTCATCCAGACGCAGCAGCTCGCCTTCAGACTCCACATTAAAAAGGAAAACGCCAGCTTCAACCGCGTAGCGAATTTCTTCACGCGACTTGCCGACCCCGGCAAACACAATCTTGTCCGCAGTCACTCCCGCCATCAGTGCCCGGTGGAGCTCACCGCCACTGACCACATCCAGCCCTGATCCTTGATCGACCAAGAGCTTAAGGATGCTGAGATTACTGCAGCTTTTAACTGAGAAACAAATCAACGGCGAGAGGGCAGAAAACGCATCTTTCAGCACGGTGTAGTGATTTTTCAAGGTGTGTGCTGAATAGACATACACGGGGCTTCCATGCTGTTCGACTATCTGACGAACATCAAGGTGCTCCACATGTAAATGACCGTCGACAAAATTAAAATAGTCCATCTTGCTTCCTCCAATTGATGAGCTTAACTGCGTGCACTGACCCGCTCGCGGGATAAGCAGTCATCCGTTGATTCCAATAACAACCGACCCGTGCTGTACAAATAGTTGACAATCTTTTCAGCGCAAGCAATTGCGGTTTGAGTGTCCGTATTGATGATGAGTTCGGGATGTACCGGTGGTTCATATGGAGAATCGATGCCGGTAAACTCGGCGACCTGTTTCTCCCTGGCCTTTTTATAGAGCCCTTTTGGATCGCGTGCCTCGCACACATCAAAAGAGGCATTGATAAAGATTTCCACGTAATCACTGTCGCCAATCAGCGCTCTTGCCTGGGCGCGATCATGTCGAAAAGGAGAAATAAATGCGGTCAATACGATTAAGCCCGCGTCAGCAAGCAACTTGCTGACTTCACTCACCCGTCGAATATTTTCACTTCGCCCTTGGTGGGTGAAATCCAGGTCACGGCATAGCCCATGACGTACGTTATCCCCGTCCAACACGTAAGTCAGGTAACCTTTCTGGAATAACAGCGATTCTACCAGACCGGCCACGGTGCTCTTTCCAGCCCCACTCAAGCCGGTAAACCAAAGCACACAAGGTTTTTGTTTCAATCTAGCGCTGCGCATAGATTGTTCCACGGGAAATAATTGCCAGGTCAGGTCACAGGCCACATCAGATATAGGCATTTCGTTCGTTACCCTAGGTCGCCAAGGTGCTTGTTTAGTACAGCCTCCCTTTCACGCTTCAAATACTCATAATGCGGCATATTTTCTAAGTAGAATTCATGCAGTACCGGGTGGTTGTCGACGCGCGTGCTGTATTGCTTTTTGATCGGCGCAATGCCTGTGCTGTTTGCTGCATCCAAATGCCAATGCTGGGTTCGCTCCCACACATCCAAGTGTCCGCTCTGCCACTGGAGAGCAGCGGGCAGATGCTGCAAGTTAGCATCCCTGCAAAAGTTCGAAATTGCACACTCAGGGCTCAGGATCATGTCGTCCGCATCAACGAACAAGGGCGAATGTATCGACTCCGCCTTCACGGCATCATAGAGTTCAGCCAAGTGTTGGTAGCCCACCTCGCTGCAGGTAAGGTCTGGGTTAATATAGTAGTGTGAGTTAATTACCTTTTCCGGATTGCGCAACATGAACACATGTTGCGCTTCGCGCATATAAGATGTTCCCGTCAGTCGATGACGATAGTCGAACTCACAGGTGTCCTTGATGAACACAGCACGTTGCGCGCGCAATGCCTGTACATAATTGAAAAGCTCGGTTGAATTGTTCAACGTCTGAGTTGAATGATCCGTCTGCGGATGGCTGTATATACCACACGCCGACAGATCGCACAGAGGCTCATGCAAGATAGTGAAGTCACCACGCGCGGCGATCACACGTACAAATGCGGTGGAAAGCGAGCGTGGAGGGGCCCACAAAACAATTAGTCTGTGCTGCATAGTTAACCTTTATTTCAGCAATATGTGCAGGATGCCAGGACAGTCAGCCCCTCATGGCTTAAACGGATTCAGTGATCCACTTTTGCCCGCCATGAGCGAAACGGAATTGCTGTGCGGTAAAGCGCGACTTGGAGTATTCGCGTACGCGGTCAACCATGTAGTTGCCTTTATAAGCGATCACATCGACGGTGCCATTCGCCTGTTCAGTCAATGTGGCTACGTTGGCCAATGCGGCCTGCGTGGCGGGGTCATACAAACGACCTGCATACGATTGACGTGCGATAAAGGGTGACAAAAACCGCAGGACCTCCCATGAGTCCTTGTCGACCGTTGCCTGCAGTAGATGTTTCGCTGCGATGCCGAGCATGTCCAGCCCCGGAGATTCGTATAAGCCACGGCCTTTAGTGCCGTTCATTCGGTTTTCCAATACGTTCTTCAAGACCACCCCATTGCGGCCTGCGATCCTGTTGGCTTCAGCGAGTGCCTGGTAGTAACTCACTGACTGACCATTAATCTCAACGGGAATACCTTGCTTAAAGGTGATACTGCAAGTCTCTGGCACGTCGGGCGCATCCATGACCTTGACGCCCATGATCGGGCTGATCATATCGGGTGAATTTGAGAGCACCTCAACTTCGCGGTTCTCATGCGACACACCGCCGACGTTGGCATCAACGGAGTGATGGGCTTTCGTACGCATCATGGTTTCGTCGGCGTCGGCAACAAAGTCGCCCATGTCTACGCGGGTTCGAAAACGATCTGACGTGGTTGGGTCTTCCCAGGGAGAAAAGGGCGTGATCTCTGGCGCAAACATTTTCAGGTAGTAATTGAAGCGGAATTCATCGTTGCCGCCATGAACGGCGCCGTGGGCCAATACACTGCACTGACGTTCGCGCAATGCATCAACCAGGCCTTTAACAGTTACGGCTCTGGCGATGCCAGTCGTGTTCCAGTAGCCACCGTCGTACTGCGCCTGGGCACGTACAGCGTGGAGAAAGCTGAGCGCAATGTCTTCCTTCAAATCAATGACATTAACGGCCTGCATCAATTCGATGTTGTCTGCACAAAACTCGTGTGCTTCATCACCCGGTTGACCAATGTCGACAATGAACTGTTCGACGTCAACGTGCTCCTCTTTCAAACGCTGCGCGATGAATAAGCTGACCAAGCCACCGGAGGCACAGATGCCAACTTTCTTACCTTTCAAGTCCGAGAATTTCACGCGGTAGTCCTTTAGAGAGTTGTTGTTATTAACAGTTTCGCTTCACGCCTGTTACTGCGACCACGCGGTCGGTTCACGGTCCCATCGGTGCTGTCGTAGTAGCGTCATTAACGCCGGCTCTATCTTGCCCTTGTCAGAACACGCCATGTTCGCTTCGACATGTGGAATAGAGCGCATGCCAGGAATAGTCGTTGCGACGTTATCGTTGGACAGAATGAACCTCAGCGCGACGTCCGATAGCTGAGTATCGGCGGGAAGAGCCCGTCTCAAAGACTCGACCCGCGCCACCGTCGCTGCCAGGTTTTCTGGCACGAAATAGCTGCTTCTCCAATCACCGGCAGGCCACGTTGAGTCGATCGTTAAATTCCCCGTCAGAGAGCCTTCGTCGAACGGCACCCTGGCGATGACGGCAATGTCCAGTTCGCGGCATAACGGAAGTAATTCATCGTCAGGCGCTTGATCAAAGACGTTATAAATCACCTGTACCGCGTCGATCATTCCTGTTTTCAGCGTGTCGAGTACGTTGGTGGGTTCCCAGCGATTGACACTGATGCCGATGCCGCGAATCAGGCGTTGCCGTTTGAGGTCATCCACCACGCGTATCCAGGATTCATCATGAGCCCACGCATCTTCCCAGACATGAAATTGCAGTAAATCCAGGGACGCCAAGCCGAGTGACTGCAAACTTTTCTCGACATATTCTTCAATATGGTCGGGCGGGAAAATCTGGTCTAAACGGTCACCCCGGTGCGAGGGCCATTCGCGGTTCTTGGGGGGGACTTTAGTGGCTACATATAAGGTTTTGCCTGGGTGGTTTCGTAATGCTTCCCCCAGCATTTTTTCGCTGTGGCCACGACCATAAATCCACGCCGTATCGAAAAAGTTGCAGCCTAGTTGAATCGAATGCTCCAACGCCGCCATGCCGCTGACATCGGATGAGCCGGTCCAACCCCCTTCACCTCCCGCGACCCCCCACATTCCATATCCCACTTCAGAAACATTCCATTCCAGTCGTCCAAATCGCCGGTATTTCATCGCCCGCTCGCTGTAGGGTTATTTTATTCAGGACGCGATAAGCGCACTCATGTAGCGATCATCCTGATCATTAAAGTTTCGAGTACCTGGAAAGTATGCTCAGCAAAAAAACAAAGTAAAAATATCAATTTAGTGGCTGTCTATTCATTTCTGATATGGTGTGGCGTGTTCGATTCATCGCGGAGTTGGCTCATGAATTTCAGTTTTCGCCATGTGGAAGTATTTTGGGCGGTAATGACGACCGGCAGCGCGACGGGTGCCGCTGAACTTCTGCATACCTCGCAGCCCACCATCAGCCGAGAGCTCAGCCGGTTCGAAACGCTGACTCAGTTGACGTTGTTCAAGCGCGCGGGTGCAAAGTTGATTCCGACTGAGCATGGGCTGATGTTGTTCGATGAAGTTCAACGCAGCTATGTGGGGTTAGCCCGAGTGAAAAATGCCGTCGAGGCCATCAGGCATTTTCGGCAAGGGCAAATTTCGTTGACGTGCATACCGGCTTTCTCGAATGCCTTGTTGCCACAGGTCTGCCAGGATTTCTGCAGTGAATTTCCTGGCGTCAGCATCAATATCACGCCCCAGGAATCGCCCGCCCTCGAGGAGTCGCTGACTGCTCAGCGTTATCACCTGGGGTTGACTGAAACCCTGGAAACACCCCCGGGCACCTACATCGAAACACTCTTGAACCTCGACGTGGTGTGTGTTTTACCGTCTTATCACGAATTAAATGCGAAAACAGTCCTCACACCACAAGACTTCGAGGGGCAAAATTTTGTTTACCTTGCGGCGGATGATCCCTACAGAAGAAAAACGGACGCTATCTTCCACCAGTCAGGCATCGAAAGACGGCTCGCGGTAGAGACACATAGCGCGAGCGCCGTGTGTGCGACCGTTAACCTGGGAGTGGGCGTTGCCATTGTGAATCCGATCACCGCCCTCGACTATGTCGGGCGAGGTTTGCAGATTCGTCGCTTTTCACATTCAATTTCTTACTGTGTCAGTGTCGTACGGCCGTTGCACCGACCCGAATCGTCTACCGTGGAACATTTTGTTGATTCCCTTCGGAAAAATTGTCAGCAGATAAGTGCCCGGTTAGAGGGTTTAGACAAATTCAAGTGATAAGCCGACGAGCAAGCTTGTGAGCCTCGGCCAGCCACACCCACGCCTCATTCACATCGAGTAGCCGATCATGATGCATGATCAACCGTCTGGCTCGCTCATTTCAGGCATGAGCCCCCCAGGGGCGCTCACGCCTCTTCAGCCTGAGCCCTCGCAAGCGCTATCGCGGCAGTAATCGCCGCGCGGGCCTGAGGGCTGTTCTTCCAGCACGTCGAACCAAGCGCCGCCGATACCTGAGCCAGGATGTCATTCACATCGGATTTCCCGAGCGCGTCGAGCGAGTCGATGCCCATCTGCTCCAACCGTGTGATGACGGTGGGGCCGACACCCTTGAGGGCGAGTAACGCGCGGCTTTCTTGCGGTGAGAACGGCATGCATACATTCCTTTTAGGGTGGCGGATCACCTAAGCGACCGGCCAGTGTTCACGGGGCCTCTGCCCGGACGATACGGTGCACCTTGACCTCTTCTGCGTACACGCCAAGCTTTTGCTGTTGAGCGATCAACAGCGCGCATACTTTCATCAGCGCCACGGCTTCATCCGGCGTTCTGCCGCTTTGCGCCATGGCCGTCAGTTCAACCAGCGACCAGCCGATAACAGCGGTCGCGTCTTCAAGGTCGTAAAACAGTTCCTGCTGAGCGGTTCTGGGCCCATCGAGCCCATGGATCAATGCTTCCATTTGCTTCCCCGTTTATGGCTGCAATTCAAGCGCCATCACCACCATACCGATTTCAGCCAGGTCCGTACTGAACGGAATTTCGCCGATGCGTTGAAACCCAACCGTCTGATAAAAGCGCTGCGCAGGTGCATTGGTTTTGAGCACGTCCAGCCAAAGCCAGCGTTCCCCGCGCTGGGCGGCTTTATCACGAATGACCTGCAACAGTCGTTTTCCGTAACCCATCCCGGCGGCGGATTTCAGGAAGTAGATTTTCTGCAGCTCTGCACCCACGTCACCGGTTAAAGGCGCGGGGGTTGACCAATTGACCTTGGCAAATCCAACTGCCTTACCGTGTTCGTCTGCAGCCATCAGCCAGAGCTGGCGTTCGGGTAAGTCGAGTGACCGGCCCAGCGCGCTGGCTGAGAAGTCTTGATCGAGGAAACCTTGCAGGCCGGCAGGAGACCATAACGTCGAAAAGTGTTCGCGGTAGGTTTCGCAACCGATCTCACGCAGCGTATCGATATCGGCGTTGGTCGCTTCACGAATGTGGATCATGTGCCTCCCTGTTGATGAGTGTGCAGCCCTTGATAGCGTCCAGCCTAGCCCAAGGGCCTTATCCTGCGAGGCGAAATCCTTGAGCAACTGCGCATCCTCTGATTAGCCTGGTTAAACCGGCGAACGCGCTGCGAAAACCGGCCTGCCGTTGTGAAATGTTGTGAAGCGTGGGGAATGGCCCTTTGCCCATGCTAACGTCCGCGTCGGGGTATCGTCAGCACGACGATTTCATTCGTTCCATTGAGGGAGCAGCGCCGATGTCTACTACCGTAACGCCCGCGGCCGGCGGGCCGAACACTCCAAAGTCCTCACCGTCTACGTTCGATGACAAGTTGAACATTGCCAAGTCCAGCAAGGTGATTGCCGACTACCTGCGCCAGACCGGCAAGTCAGCGATTACCAAGCAGGAACTGACGCAGCTGGCCAACAATGCCTCTGGCAAGGTGCCTACCGATGTATCCGATGCTGCCAAGTACATGGAGCGCCATCCGGATGTGTTCACCGCCATCGAAACTCACGACGTAGCCGGTGCCGATAACCTGTCGGGGGTGTGGAACTTCGATTGGGCCGCCAACGGTGGGTTGAACGGCACGTCGACCGACGCCATCGCCAAAATGCAGGATACGTTCGATTTCGCCATCGCCAAGTCCGCGCAAATCACCGAGATTTCCACCGGTAAAAAAGCCGAGCTGGACTCGACCAAGCAACGGCCACAAAACTGAGCCCCGTGTGTTGTCAGCCAAGATAGACGGTTCCCGGCGCAACCATCGGGAACCGTTTCCAGTCAGGTTGAAACTGCGGCATCCGTGGTAAACCGGATGGACTCTTGTTGACTAGGGCCAAAGTGTATTCCTCGATCCGCCCCTAGCTGTACGGGGCGGTTGTGACCGCAACCGACTACTGTCGCAGGCATACCATCACCGCTTGGATGCCGCGCCATGTTCATGTCTACCAGCCTACTGTCAGCGTTTGTGCTGTTTGCCTTCGTGTCTTCAATCACCCCCGGGCCCAACAACACGATGTTGCTCGCCTCAGGTGTGAACTTTGGGTTCCGCCGCTCGATGCCCCATGCGTTGGGGATCAGTATTGGTTTCATGCTGTTGGTGATATCGGTCGGCCTGGGCCTGGGTGAGGTGTTCAAACTCTTCCCTTGGGCCTACACCGTACTGCGCTATGTGGGCGCGACGTACTTGCTGTACCTGGCGTGGAAGATTGCGACGTCTGGAGGCATGTCCGACAGCAGCGGTGAGCACGGCAAGCCCATGACCTTTTTAGGCGCAGCCGCCTTTCAATGGGTCAACCCCAAGGCATGGATCATGGCGTTGGGCGCGATCACCACCTACACGCCGGCTGAGGGTTACGTGACCAACGTGCTGGTGATTGCCCTGGTGTTTGCAGTGGTCAACCTGCCCAGCGTGTGCGTATGGGCGGGCTTCGGCACCGGCCTGCGTAACGTGTTGCGCGAGCCACGCTGGATAAGGGTGTTCAATTGGTCGATGGCCGGCTTGCTGGTGTTGTCGTTGTACCCGATGCTGTTTGTCAGTTGATCGGCTGCATCGATGCCCCCGCAAGCGGCCCGCCCGGTTCCGCGGTTACACCGGCGAGATGGTCGCCAGCAAGCCAATGCCAATGGTCAACACCAAAAAACCGAACAGAAAAATTGCCATCTTGGTCATAAGGCCTCCGAAGGGAAGGGGAGCGACAGGAATGTCGGGATGGCGCCATTGTCCGCTTCGGCGGCATTTCGATACAGGCGCAGATAGAAAAGAAAAAACCGTATCAGATGGTCCGGCAACGCTGAGACTGCGGGGCCGCAAGGCCGGCGGTTTTCTAAAGATCAGCCATTAACCGTGCGGGCAAAGCACCGGGACAGTTTGCGCATTTGCCCCTAAGATAGCGCCCACTGCATCAACAATAAGAGTGGGCCAACCCTCGATGGAAAGACGCCAGTTCAGCGGTGGCATGAAAGGCAAGAACCTGCGCTACCTCAATGAAAACACCCAGCAGCCGCCGCAGGTCACGCGTGTCGGGTTTTTGCTGCTCGAACACTTCTCCCTGCCCGCATTCACCCAGACCCTCGATACACTCATCACCGCCAACCTGCTGCGCCCCGAGCTGTTCGCCACCCGTACGTTTGGTTGCGGCGACGGTGAAGTCATCAGTGACCTGGGCCTGGTGATCCGTCCCGATGCGCGCCTGGCGCTGTCGGTGTTGCCGGACCTGGACTTATTGGTCGTCTGCGGTGGCTTTCGCACCGAGCTCAAAGCGGGCGACGATTTCATCCAGCTGTTGCGCAGCGCGGCCGAACAGGGTGTGAGCCTCGCCGGTTTGTGGAACGGCTCCTGGTTCCTGGGCCGCGCCGGGCTGCTGCAAGGCTATCGATGCGCCATCCACCCGGAGCATCGCCCGGCACTGGCAGAAGTGTCCAAGGCCGCCCAGGTCACCAGTGAGCCCTACGTGATCGACCGCGACCGACTGACCGCTTCCAGCCCGTCGGGTGCATTCCACATGGCGCTGGACTGGATCAAAGGCGTGCACGGCAAGGCGCTGGTCGAAGGCATCGAAGACATCCTCGCCTTCGAAGAATCGCGCTACCGACGCATCAAACCGACGGAAAATGTCTGCGTCAGCGCACCGCTGCGCGAAGTGGTCAAGTTGATGGACGCCAACCTCGAAGAACCGCTGGAGCTCGATCAACTGGCCGTCTACGCCGGCCGCTCGCGCCGCCAGCTTGAGCGGCTGTTCAAAGAGCAACTGGGCACCACACCGCAACGCTATTACATGGAGTTACGTGTAACCGAGGCGCGGCGCCTGTTGCAGCACACCGAGCTGTCGCAAGTGGACGTGCTGGTGGCGTGCGGGTTTGTCTCACCGAGTCATTTCAGCAAGTGCTATAGCGCGTATTTCGGGTACAGACCGTCTAAGGAAAAGAGACTGGTGAAGTAGCGCGGATGAAATTCAACGAGGAAATTTTCGTTGCGAGGTAGGCCTGTGCGGGCGGGACTGGCGAGCTTGCCAGTACCAGCAGATTCAACGTTTGCTGCGCAAAATCCAAAGTGCCGCAGAGTGTCGAGACGGCACCGTCCTGCGTAGTTGTTACGGTCAAACTAACGGATTGCAACGCGAGCTTGCTGGTGACGGCGTTGATGTCGGTAAACCCGGTGAGTTCGACAGCGGTGTCGTTGGTGGTTAGAAAGCCTCGAACAATTCCGAATCGATGTTGGCTGTCAGCCTCAACCGTCAATGACAGGATCGTTTGATCAAGGGCGACCCATTGGCCGGCTAACGCGTTCTCGACCGGCATCACTTCGATAGGCTCACAGGATGTGGCTGGGGGGTGTTCTGCCACTCGGCGATACACCAGCTTGTCGAGGTAGTTTCCCCGGCTCGCAAGGTCAGGAAAGTCACCGGATGCGACCAGCAGGTGCGACAGTGTCAGCACATCACCTCTGTCGTCAGTACTCAACTGCCCGCTCAATCCCGAGACCCAGTTCCAACTGGGGTCGCTCGTTTCGTCGCCAAGGTCGTGCCACTCAATGGCCAATGCCAACGGCTGGTTTTTAATGCGTGTGGCACCTGCTCCCGCTGTAAATCCGCGGATGGCATAGTGGCCAGTTGAGCCGGTTGAAGATTGGTAAGTGCCGCAAACTTGCCGGTCCGAGACGTTCAGGCTCATCAGTGAGCCGTAGTCGTTCTGCCAGGTGCCTGCGACCGAGACAGTTTCACTGGCAACCCTGAGCAGGGTGGTCTTGCCGTCGAGCACCGTTCGTTCGCCGGGGGCGAAGCGCCGCGAAGAAGATTGGGTAATGATTTGCGGGCTATCCGGGCGATTGAATAGCCAGACGCCCACCGGTGACAGGGAGTAAACCGTGTTCGAGCATTGCACCACCTGGTATTCATACACCGTGTAGCAATGCTCCATGACCACCGACCCCACCAGCACTAGATCGGTCAGGCCGAGTGCATTGAACTGTGGCAGCACCTGGCCTTTTTGCGGACCTTCGTCGATCAGGCAGTTGTAGAGATTGGCTCCCAAGGTGAGTTCGCCGTCGGCAAATCCCAACACAACGTCAGGTTCGCCTCCCTGGGCAATACGGGCCAGTGTCTGGCGCATCAATGTATCGTCGCCCTTGAACCGCGAAGAACCGGAATCGATCGCGAACTTGATATCGGCGGCCAACTGTTCTGTGCCGACGGTATAAGACTTGAGTTCGGTCGACCAGATGTATTCAACCCCGGGCAAGGCGGTGTAGGCGGACCAGGGTAAAAACAGGCGTGGGCCCTGAGTTTTTAACGGGTCGACGGCGCCCATTTGGCAGGTGCCATTGCGCTCATGACGGTTCCAGTCAAACGCCACAAAGGGGTAGGCCGGGGACAGTTGCCCCTCACGCATCAATGACTGGAGCACAAACGAGTTGCGACTTTCTACGTACGCACTGCTACAAGGCAGGCCCAGTGCGCCGTCCCAGTCGAGCTGTTTGAATTGCTCACCCGCATAGTTCGCGGCTACAAACAGCTGGGTATCCAAGCGAGCGCCGGCTGGCGTGGCCAATACGTCTGAAGCCGTCTCGACCTGCATCGTGCCCCATGGGCCAAAGCTGTAAGGCCGACGCAGGCAATCGGTAAAACGGAAGGTGCTGGACGCTGCAACGTCAAAACGGCCATCCGCGAAATGGACACATTGATCATGCGGGCAGAGCGTCGATGTGACCCAATTGATATTAGTGCCTGAGTCGATCGCGAACTTCAGCCTTTGCCCTGGCGTGCCAAGATTGAGCGTGCAGTACCACGGCGAGGCGCCGTTGTTTTGAAAAGGCCCGCGCTGCATGGGGAAAACCAAACGGTCTGGCGGTGGATTGCTGTCCATGGGAACTCCGTTTCCAAGGGTGATCCGGGGCTCCCGACCGATATCGGGAGCCGTTTAAGGCGCCTATTCAATCTGCTATGCCAGCCCGTGAATGCCAGTAGCGTGCGCTTGGATCAGTCGGATTCGACGGTGAAGCCAGGGCGCTTTAACGCAATGCCTCGCCTTCCGTTTCGGGAATCAACGCGGCGAGCAGCATCGTGACCAGCAGGAACGCATTGATGATGGTGGCGGTCAGGTTGAACGAGGAGCCATAGGCGATCAGTGCACCGATCAGCGAGGGTGCCAGCACGTTCGCCACGCGCTGGGCGAAGATGGCCCAGCCATAGCCCGCTGTGCGCAGGGCCGTCGGGTACAGTTCGCCAATCCAGGTACCCCATACACCCCAGGCACCGAGGCTGAAAAAGGCCAGGGCGAAGTTGCTCAGGTAGAGCATTTCCAGGCTATGGGCGTTGGCGAATCCGTACCCGGCGAGCACCGCTGCGCCAATGAAACTCAGGATGACTTTTTTACGCCCCAGCCGCGCGGTCAAATAAGCCGCCGCCATGTACCCCGGAATCATGCACAGCGCCGACAGCGCAATAAAACCGTAGCTTTGCGGCAGGCTCAGGCCACGTTGCTGGAGCAGCGTCGGCAGCCATGTTTGCAGGCCCCAGTAACCCCACGAAAATGTAAAGTTAACGGTTATTTGCAGCAGGCTGACCTTGAGCAGTGCGCCCGTGAACATGTCGCGTTGACGCCCGGATGTTGTCCGATCGACCTGCAGTTCGCACCCCTCGGGTATAAGCATCGAGCCTTGGCTCAACGTATAAATTGTTGCCTTGGCATCTTCCTGGCGCCCGACTGACGCCAGCCAGTAAGGCGACTCAGGTACCCAGCGCGCTACGGCAATCGCCCATAACCCGCCCAGCGAACTCAAGACGATAATGGCGCGCCAACCATATGGCATCAGCCATACCGTGGCGCCCAGGGCCAATAACATTCCGATCGGCCAGCCCGAGGCGAGATACACCGTCAACGCGCCGCGATGGCGTACCGGCAGCAGCTCCTGAAAATGCGCAAATGTCACCACTATCATGCCCACGGCCGCAACTCCGGAGAGCAATCGCAGGGCATACAAGCTCGAATAGTCCGGTGCAAACGCGCTGGCCAACGAGATCACCCCATAGCTGCCAAGGCTCCAGATAATCGCGCGTTTGCGACCGATGTGTTCGGCCAGCTTGCCCCAGGCCAACGCCCCCAGCAGCATGCCGATGAACATCGCGCCGATCAGATGGCCCAGTGCGAGTGCATCCAGGGAAAAATCCGCAGCAATCAGCGGCGCGGTGTAGACGATGATCATCATCTCCCACGCTTCAATCGCAAATACCAGGAACAACACCAAGCAACACCGCAGGTGGTTACGGGTTAGCGGAACGTCTCTGAACACATCACCCACGTTGCGATTGAGCGCCGCTGTAGTGTGTGGCGTCGAGGGAATCTCACTCATAGTGGCTATCCTTTTTGTGGTCAGGCTTTGACGCGATTGCCGATGGGGGCGGGGCCCTGGAACAAGCCGAATCGTTTGATTTCGGCCTCGGGTGGTGGCTCACAGCTGCCCACGCGGCTCGGGCGCCAGCCAAACCTGCGTTTCATTCCGGCCATGGCTTCGGCCACTTTGAATGCCGCCACTACCGGGTCGATCACCGGTACGCCGACCTCCCGCTGCACCTCCTCAAAAAAGCCGAATTCGATGGTGCAGCCCAGGATAATGGCCTCGGCGCCGTCATCTTCGACGGCGCGCCGAGCTTGTTCGATGATCTTGCGGCGCGTCACCGCGTGGTCGAGCTGGAACTCATCCACGCCCATGCCCAGCGGTCGCATGGACGCCAATCTGTCGCCGGCACCGTAGCTTTGGACGAGGCTGCGCATCTGCTCAATCCATTTGGTACGCCCGACAATGATCGAGTACCGATTCGCCAGGTGCGCCGCCACTTGCAGGCTGGCCTGGCAGGGCCCCACGACCAGGGTCTTACCGGACAGTTCGCGGGCATCGGCCAATGCCGGGTCGTAAAAGCAGCCCAGCACCAATGCATCCACGCCCGACTGTGCACAATCGCGGGCAACGCGCACGGTGCGTTCATAGGTGAGAGCCTCGTAGGCGCGGTATTCCAGGTGGGTGGGGCTTGAGGCCATGTCGAACGACACGACCTCAACTTCGGTGGAGGGTTGTTTGATGCTGTGCAGCAGCTCGGCGATAGGCGCGTCGAAGGTCGGGCACCCGATGGGGTTAAGCCAGCGTACGATGACCGGCATGTCGTGGGGCGCAAGAGTGGGGGTAGTGCTGTCCATACGGTATTCCTCATAGGCGAGTGAGTGGCGCTAGAAAAATTTAACCAGCGCCATGGTCAAGCTATTGGAATGGGGCAGGTTGTCGCTGTGGTAGTAATCGACGTTCAGGTTGGTCGACAGGAAGAAGCCCTGTTTGCTGAAACCTGTGTAGGTCATCGCCGGGCCGATTTTGCCTTGGCGCGATTCCTTGAAGTCCGAGGCCGTACGGTTGTTGATGTGATAGGCGTGATGCACACCGAGCCATAAGTCGTCGGTCACCAGATACCCGGCCGCAACGTTTGCGAACCACCAGCTGACACCCCCTTGAAGCCGCGTGGGGGCACCGTCGCCAAGGTCGGTAGCGTGACGATTGCGCGCGGCGTAATGGATGCCGACCGGCGTGAATGTGGCAGCGAAACGCCCTACACGCAGGTAGTTGGCGACGCTGAAGCTGGCACCGTAGCGGTTGGCGAAGGCGCCATATCCCGTGCCTTCATCGTTGCCGTTGGGAAACTCCAGCGAAAGGGTTGGGTTGACCCAGAACGTGGTGAAGTCGTCGGAGCCATACGGGCTGGTGGGTTCTAGCACGTTGTAGTAATAGGCCAGGCCCAGGTTGGGGGAGGCGACGCCCCACGAACCATTGCTGCGTGTGCCATTAGCGCCGGTGTAACCCGCATCGGCGCCTACCCAGAACTGCACCTGATCGCGCTGCGTTCCGGTCAAGCCGGTTTCGGAGAAGTACGCCAGGACCGTATTACTGCCCGCTCGCACGTCGCCATCCTTGGTGCGATTGAACACGGGGAAAGATTCCAATGCCCACTTTCCGGGTATTCCCGGCTGGGCGAATCCAATGAACTGATCGCCCTGTGCCGAGGGTGTGATTCCCAAAATCAGGGCAAGCGCGGGCGCTACCCATAAACGCGATGAGTGTTGCGGTTTCATGGTTGTGCTCTCTTTTTTGTTGTTGTTTTCAAGCCGCGCGTCAGGTGGGTTCGAGGCGACCCGGGGCTAAGGTGTCAGGCCGTAAACCGAGCGGGCGGTCGCGGCGTCGATATAGCCATTTTTCAGGTCCTCGCGAACGGCGTGCGGGTCGCGCCGGCTGGCAGGGCCATACCCGCCGCCTGCGCCGGTGCGAACTCTGACCAGGTCTCCGGCATTCAAGGCAATGCCGCTGGCCATGCAGTAACGCTCGTGTTGACCGTCTTTGCGGATGACTTCGACATAATTGGGCGTGCCTTCGCCGCCTTGGTCCAGGCCCCAGGGCGGGATGACCGAACGGGTGTAGCCGCAGGTCATGAAGCTGTCATCGGCACGAATCCGGTAGTCAATGCACACGCCGCGGCCACCGCGGAATTGGCCGTGCCCGCCGGGTTCGTCATTCAGCGCCATGCGCTCTACATACAGCCCATAACGCGCCTCACAGACTTCAACGGGGCAGTTGTAGGTCTCACCATGCAAACCGGAGTAAACCGCATTGTTGCCATCGCGCCCGGGTTCTGCGCCCCAGCCACCGATTTCCGGCTCCACCAGGGTAAACACGCGGCCGGTGTCCGGGTGCACGCCGCCGATGATTGTGGCGCACACAGAAGCGAAATTGCCGGCGGGCAAACGATCGGGAAACTGCTGGGCCAGACAGCACAGGATCAGGTCGTGCACCCGAATCAGGTTCTCGAAGTAAAAGCCCTCTGCGGCAGGCGGCATGGCGTCGAATAACGAGCCTGGGCGAGTCAGTACCCGCAGGGGTCGAAAAGTACCGCCATTGGTGATGCCTTGCGGCGTGGTCAAGGCCTTGAACGCCATTTGTGCGGCGACCACCGCGCCGTCGCGACTCAGGTTGGTCGGCCCCAGGCACTGGTCCGGGTTGTCCCGCAGGTCGATCACCAACTCAGTGCTGCGGATATCAATCCGAACCTTGAACAGGCTGCCGTCGTCTTGCAGCTCTTCAAGGTTCAGTTGCCCGGCAGGCAATGTTGCCAGGGCTTTGAGCGACATCTTTTCGCCCAAATCCATGAAGTCTTTCATCGCCAGCAAAAACAGCACGGTGCCGTATTTTTCGGTGAGCTCGCGCAGCCGTGCGGCGCCACCGCGTACGGCGGCGACCCCGGCCCAAAGGTCACCTTCCATGAAGTCCGGCATACGGGTGTTGGCCCGCAATATCTGCAACACCGAACGGATTGGTTGGCCCTTGCTGATCAGCTTTACCGAGCCCAGGCGCAGGCCCTCCTGAAAGATATCCGTGGCATCCGTCGATAACGACCCAGGCACTCGGCCGCCCACATCGTTCCAGTGCGCAATGTTCGCGGTCCAGGCAACCAGTAGGCCGTCGGCAAACACCGGCATGGCCAATACCACGTCGTTCAGATGAGTCACCGCACCATCGTGAGGGTCGTTGCTGATGAACACATCACCCTCTTCAATATCCTGCGGCAACGGATGATGCTGGCGAATTTTTTTCACGGCTTTGTCCAGCACGCCGACAAAGGCTGGAATGCCTGCGCCGGAACTGGCGATCTCACCGTGCGCGTCGGTGATGCCTGTGCCCATGTCCAGCACTTCGTAGATCACCGGGCTCATGGCAGCCTTGCGCATGGCGGTGAACATCTCGTCGGCAATCGCCTGAAGCGAGTTCTGGATGATGTCGCGCGTAAAGATATCGAGGGTGTGCATGGTGAATACTCCGTCAGCCGTTGATCATGATGTGCAGGTTGCCAAGACGATCCACCTGCACGCGGTTGCCGGGGTGTACCACCACGGTTGTGCCTGCGTCCTCGACAATGGCCGGACCGAAAAATGTCATCAATGGTTCAAGCAGGGCGTAGTCATAGAGGCTTGCCTCATGAATACCTTCCTGGGCGTAGTCGACGCGTCGCTGGCCCTTGCAGGCATCACCGATCAGGCGCCCGGTGACGGGCAGCGCCTGGGGCGCCAATTTGCCGACTTGAGCGATGGCCACCAGGTGAAAGCCGATGATTTCCACCGGGGCTTGTAGGGCATAGGTGTAGTGCTGCTCATAGAGCGTGTGAAAGCGTTGTTCGATCACGGCCCAGTCGGTGTCGATGCGTTCGTGCGGGTCGAGCGGCACTTCGACCGCGTGCTCCTGGTTTTGATAGCGCAACTTGCAATGCATCTGGATTTCGACGTGCTGAGGGGGGATGGCTTGCGCGACGAACTGTTCGCGGGCGGCCCCCGACAACTCTTCGAGAAACAATTGAGCCTGCTGGCGTTCGCCGTGGTGGGCGGTCTGCACAAAGCGGTTGATAAACAGGTCGCGTCGCAAGTCCGAGAGGGTCATGCCCCAAGCCGAGAACACCGAAGCATTGCGGGGGACGATGACCTTTCGCACACCCAACTCTTGCGCGAGTGCAACGGCATGCATGGCGCCACCGCCGCCGAATGCCATCAATGTCAGCTCACGCGGGTCATGCCCGCGGCTTAAAGACACCAGCTTCAACGCATTGACCATGTTGTCGTTGGCCAAGCGCACGACGCCGCGTGCGATCTCATCCGGCGGCAAGTGCAGGCGTTGGCCAAGGGCGTCCAGTTCACGCACAACGGCAGGCAGGTCGGCCACCACGTTGCCGCCACAAAAGTAATCCGGGTTGATGCGCCCGAGCATCAGGTTGGCATCGGTGGTGGTGATCTGTGTGCCGCCGTTGCCGTAGGCGGCAGGCCCCGGCACGGCGCCGGCGGAATGCGGGCCAACATGCAGTTTGTCGAAGTCGTCCACCCAGGCGACCGAACCGCCGCCGTTGCCGATTTCCACCAGGTCCACTACGGGTACCATGATCGGGTAACCCGCGTTGATCCGGTTACGTTCAATCCAGTAGTCGGTTTTGATCGACACTTGGCCGTTGCGAATCAGTGCACATTTGGCTGTGGTACCACCAATGTCGAGGCCCAGCACGTTCGGTTCGTCAATCAGCCGTCCCAACTCGGCAGCCGCCCAAAAGCCACTGGCTGGCCCCGATTCGACCATGGTGATCGGCGTTTCCCGCGCATGCTCCACACTGTCGATGCCACAGTTCGACTGCATGATGTACAACGGGGCCTTGTAGCCGCTGTCGCGCAAACCGCTGGCCAACTCGTCAAGATAGCGTGCGGCGATGGGCTGGACATAGGCGGACAGCACGGTCGTGCTGGAGCGCTCATACTCACGCCATTCCCGGGTGATCTGATGGGACGCGACCACGGACACGTCTGGCCAGAGCCTGCGCACTTCATTCAGTACCGCCTGTTCATGGGCCGGATTGGCATAGGCGTGCAGCAGGCAAATCGCAATCGCCTGTACGTCGTCGGCGCGGAACGCTTCAATGATTGCGGCGACTTGCGCCAGTTCAAGCGGTTGCCGCTCCTGACCATTGGTATGCAAGCGTCCGGTTATTTCGCGGCGCAAATAGCGCGGTACGAAGGGGGCTGGCTTTACCCATTTCAGGTTGAAGTAATCCGGGCGATTGGCACGGGCGATCTCCAGCACATCGCGAAAGCCGTGGGTGGTTATTAATCCTGTCTTGACGCCCCGGCGTTCGGTCAGGGCATTAATTACCACAGTGGTGCCGTGCGCCAGGAAGTCTACGGCCGCCAAATCCACGTCAGCCTTGCGGATGACATTGAGCACGCCTAGAGCGAAGTTCGGTGGCGTGGTGTCGACTTTGGCCGTACGAATCGTTTGTTCGCCGGTGGCCGGGTTGTTTTCGAAATACACGAGGTCGGTAAAAGTACCGCCGACGTCGGTGGCCACACGCACTGTTTTGCCGTCCATACCCACAGGGCATCTCCTGCTGTACTTACGTTGTGAGGGGCGCCAGGCGAGAGCCTTTCGCTGGTGTTGAGGCATGCTATGGCGCGCTGCGCGGCGCAGGCTATGAGCAGGGCGGGTAGGTGACGAGGTTTGGGGCGCATCGACTACCCGCCTGGGTAGGTTGGTGGATCAGTGAGGCGCGTCAAGCAGCCCAAGACGCAACGCTGCAGCCATGGCGGCGGTGCGGCTGTCGACACACAGCTTGGTAAACACATGCTTGAGATGGAACTTCACGGTGTTTTCAGAAATATCCATCGCCAGGGCTATGGCTTTGTTCGATTGGCCTTGGGCAAGCAAGGTGAGAATCTGTGTTTCCTTGGCGCTGAAGGACATGCGCGAACGCACCGGGTGGGCGCGCCACCCGCGCAGGCGCGTGATGATCGCGTGCTGGTTGTGGGCGGTATTGGCACAGGCTTCCAGCGCCGTCAGTATGCAAGGCCCTGCTTCCAGCAGCAGGCCGGGCAGTGCCAGGGCGGGTATCGAGGCCAGGATCGCGTTTTGCTCGGGTGGACGGCCCTTGCCCTGGGCGGCCAGCGCGAGCAGTTGCAGGCGCCAGGCGGGCAACTGCAAGCCGCGTTCTTGCAGGCGTTGCGCGCCGCGCTGCAGGTGATTGAGTGCGTCAGCCGATGCCCCCGTCGCGAACTGTAACCTGGCCAGTGCCAACGTTGCGGCCTCATGGTTGCGCCAGTCATCAGGGCTCTTCGCCGCGCGCTCCAGGTGATTGGCCAGCGCCTCCTGCCGCGCCTGCGTCAACGCGCCGCCTTGCACCAGAAGGTCGACTCGCCAGGCGTTAACCAGCCGCGTCAACCGCGGCCAGTTGCGCGCAGTGGCGAGTTCGGCCACCTGCGCAAGTTCGAGTAACGCCGGTTGCAGTCCAAGATTGCGCAGCGAAGTGCGCCAGGCAACCTCCGCGGTGACGGCCGTGATATCCAACCAGGCGTCGGTCTGTTTGAGCGAGGCCCAACCGTCGCGAACCCAGGGTGTGGATTCGGCCCAGGCACCTTGCCAATACAGATGCTGCGCCTTGAGGCAGCCCGCCACTGCTCTGACAGAGCTCTCGCTGCCGAACTGGCTGTCGGCGATAGCCACCGCGATGTCGACGACCTGTGCAGACCCGGCGATATCGCCTGTCAAGGCGAGGACTTGGGCCTCGTGGATGCGACAGTAACTCTCACCGCGTGAGCTGCCGACCACACGCATCTTGAGGTGCGCCGAGCGAATCACTTGCAGGGACAGCGACAGTTGACCCTGCTTGAGGGTCTGCAAGGCACGCGCGCATTCCAGCGTACCGGCGGTGAGCATAGTGTCGCCTGGAGCGCTTTCGCAGTTTGGCAAATCGAATCGATCGATATAGCCATCGGCCAGCGTGCGTACCACATGAAAGTCTCGCGCAAGCCGTCGATCTGCCTGGACCCGGTCGCGGATCAAATCGAGCAATTGATTGGCGAGGGCGTGTTCGCCGAGCTTGGCGTGCAAGTACGCCTGGAGCAGCAACAGGTCCGGTTCGGTGCGCAGCGTCTTTTCATCGAATTGCTGACGCAGGCTTTCTGCGTAACGAATGCCGTTGTGCAGCACCACCTCCCATCCGCCGGCCTGCACCAGCAGGTCAACCGCGAGACGGGTGTTACGGGCACGCAACGCATAGCGTATGGCCTGTACCCAGTCCTTTTCTTCAGCCAGCCATTGGGCGGCGGCGTTATAAATGTTACGTGCTGCGCCCGCATCGATACGTTGATTGAGGAAGTCCTGGAGTAATCGGTGATGACGAAACCACTGGCGACCGGCATCCAAGGGGACGAGCAGGGCGTCCAGGTGTGTCAACTGCGCCAGCAACTGCGCACTGTCGCTGCGGCCACGTACCGCGTCGGCGAGTTCGGCGTTGAAGCGCTCGAGCAACGCCATGTCCCGCAGAAAATCCTGGCACTGCGGTGACAGGCGCTGTACCACCTGCCCCGTGAAATACTCGGCCATGTCGGTGACACGCCCCGAAAAAGCATGCAGGCCATACAACGATGCATCACCACTGCTGCGCCACAATTTGGCCAATTGCACGGCCATCGCCCAACCTTCGGTTCTCTCGTGCAAGTCGTGCAGTTCGGCGGCCGGTATATCGGCGCCCAGTATGGCTGCGGTTTCCGAGGGCGTGAGCGTCAACGCGTGGGCGGATACTTCGTGCACCCAGCCGTTGGCTTTCCACTTCGCCAGCGGCCAGCCGGGCCGCTGGCGTGCGGACACAACCCATTCGAGCCACGGCGAAGCCTGTTCCAGCAAGGCCTGCACGATGGCGTCGAGTTGAGGGTTTGCCACCGCGTGATAATCGTCCAGGAACAACGTGACCTTTCGGTCTGAACGCGCCAGTGCGTGGAGCAACGCCGTTATCGTGCGCTGCGGTTGGGCTTCCAGCGCCTGTGCATGGGCCAGGCCTGTAAGGTGGCCCAGATCGAGGCCTGCGTGGTCCAGCGTCAGGATCAGATAGGCGAGGAAACGATTAGGGTCGCAGTCCGCCTCATCCAATGACAGCCAAGCGACGGTCGAAGGTGTTGAGGCTGACAGCAGGACTTGTCGCCACTGCATCAACAGCGTCGTTTTGCCAAACCCTGCAGGCGCTATCACCAACACCAGAGGGCCGACGATTCGCGCGAGAAAAGAAGCGATCAAGGCCTGGCGAGGCAAGGAGGTCAGCAATGTAAAAGGAGGTGTCAGCTTGCCAACCCAGCACCAGTTGGATGAAGCAGGTGAAGACTTATTTTTCAAGACAGCGGTCTCGTACACAATGAATGCGTAGGTTTTATCAGCTACTTTTTGGGTTGGGACCGTCAGAATCGTCACCTGATGTTTAGTCAGCCATCCGGGTGGGGGGACATGCCGCCGGCGCAGAGCGCGATCGGCCCGGCGCTTTCGCGCGGCGCCTGTGTGCTGGCGGGATGTCTGCAACTGGCAAGCATGCTGGGAGGTCGTTCCTACAGACCGCGCAGGACTTATCTGATTCTTTGCAAAGGCCGCGCTCAACCCCCGGAGGAGGCGGTCAGTCGAGTGGTATAACCGGGTGCCTGGATCAGCGCTCCGGGAAGCCGCGTTCTGGTGTTTTCAGCACACCGAGAGCTTTGCGGATGCCGTGCTCGCGGCCGCGAACCTGGGGGATGATGCAGATACCACGGCGGCCATCGTCGGCCAGTTGGCGGGCGCTTATTATGGCGTTCAAGGCATCCCGGCGGGCTGGCTGGAAAAGCTGTGGATGCGCGATGAGATTCAAGCGACGGCCGATGCTCTATTGGGCGCATCCCAAGCCCGTGACTAAAACGCCTCACGCAGCAGGTTGGCCTGGAAGCGATCCAACCGGAAGCACTCAAGCGCTGGCAGGCCCGATAGCGATGGCGTTGCGGCTGCCAGCTGCACGACGATTTCCGCGGTCACTGCGGCTTGCGTCAAGCCCAAATGCTGGTGCCCGAACGCAAGCAGCACCTTGCCATTGCACACCCGATCAATGATCGGCAGCGAGTCAGGCAGCGATGGCCGAAACCCCATCCACGGTGTGGCGCCTTGCACGTTCAGGTCGTGGCGGAACAAACCCTTGCTCAGCCGGTGCAACTGCCATGCACGTTGCATATTTGCCGGGCGATCGAGCCCGGCGAATTCGACGGTGCCTGCCAGGCGCAAGCCGGTGGCCATGGGCGTCATGATGAACTTGCGTTCGAACGAGGTGACGGCAAAGGGCAGGCGGTGCGGCTCAAACGGCAACATCAGGTGGTAGCCGCGCTCGGTGTCCAGCGGGACTTTTTTGCCGGTCAGTGCCGCAGTCAGTTTCGCCGAATGCGCGCCGCAGGCGATCAGTACCTGGCGTGCAGTGAACGTGCCCTGTTCGGTCAGCAGTGACACACCCTCTGGCGCCAGCCGCCCATCCACCACGTGCTGCTTGATAAATTGCACGCCGTGGGCCTTGGCGGCGTTCACCAGTTCGCACACCACCGTGTACGGGTCAACAAAATGCCCGGTCCCCGGGAAAAACAAGCCGCCTTGGATCTCGTCGCTCAACTGCGGCGCCGCCGCGCGCACAGCCGAACCCGACCAGTCAGCCACCGGCACGTTTTGCTGCTGCATGCGCTGGCGCAGCGCATCGAGCGCCTCACGGGAGGCGGCGCGCTCAAACACCAGTAACGAGCCGTCCTGGCGCAACAGGTGGGCCCGGTCGATGCTGTGCAGCAACCGTTGCCACGCGCCCAGGCTGGGCTCATTCAGCGCGCGAATGCCCGCGACCGTGCGCCGATAGTTCGCCGGGCGCAGGTTCAGCAACAGGCGCACAAACCAGGGCAGGGCACGGGGCAGGTATTTCCAGTCCAGGCGCAATGGGCCCATGGGGTCCATCAGCATGGCGGGCAGGCGTTTGAGAATCGACACGTCGGCAATCGGAAAGACCTGCTCGGTGGCCAGGTGCCCGGCGTTGCCGTAGGAGGCGCCCATGCCCGGGTCCTGTGGGTCGATGACCACCACTCGGCGGCCTTGACGCGCCAATTGCAGGGCGCACGCGACGCCAATGATGCCGGCGCCGATGACCGCGATATCTGCTGAGTTGGAGTGAGGCATTGCCTAAGCCTCTCTCTGGCCATTGAGCAACCGCCGCAACAACAGCGGGTTGCCGTGTTGCAGCGCGCTCGGCAGCAAACTGTCCGGGACATCCTGGTAGCACACCGGGCGCAGGAACCGCAGGATCGCCGCCGTGCCGACCGAGGTGCTGCGTGAGTCGGATGTGGCAGGGAAGGGGCCACCGTGGACGATGGCGTCGCAGACCTCCACGCCCGTCGGCCAGTCGTTGACCAGCAGGCGACCGGCCTTGCGTTCCAGTACGGGGAGCAAGGCTTTGGCGCGTATCAGGTCATCCTCATCCAAGTGCAACGTGGCGGTCAGTTGGCCTTCCAGGTGTTCGCAAACCTGGCGGACTTGCGCATCGTCGGCGCACACCACCACCAGGGAGGCCGCGCCGAACACCTCCGCTTGCAGCGGCGCATGGGTTAAAAACGCGTCGGCGCGGGTGATGAACACCTGTGCCTGGCCTTGGTTTGGGCCTTCGGCCGCCAAGCCTTTTGCGACGACCTGAGCGTGTTCTGCGAGTGCACGCACACCGGCTGTGTAGGCATTGAAAATGCCGGGTGTGAGCATGGTCTGCGCCGCGCAGCCCGGGAGCCGTTCGCTCACGGTGGCGACGAAGCGATCAAGGGCCGCGCCGGCGATCGCGATCACCAGCCCCGGGTTCGTACAGAACTGCCCGGCGCCTTGGGTCAACGAAGCCACAAAGCCCTCGGCCAGGCGTTGCGCGCGCGCCTCCAGGGCGGCAGGAAACAGGTACACCGGGTTGATCGAACTCATTTCCGCATACACCGGAATCGGCTCCGGCCGCGCCTGTGCCGCCTGGGTCAGCGCGATACCGCCGCTGCGCGAACCGGTAAAGCCGACGGCCTTGATACGCGGCTCGGTGACCAATGCAATGCCCACCTCGCGACCCGAACCGTACAGCAGCGAAAACACACCTTGCGGCAACCCACAGTCTTTAACCGCCTTGGCCACTGCGCGGCCGACCAGCTCACTGGTGCCGGGATGCGCGCCGTGGGCCTTGACGATCACCGGGCAACCGGCTGCGAATGCTGACGCGGTATCACCGCCCGCCACCGAGAACGCCAGCGGGAAATTACTCGCGCCAAACACGGCCACGGGCCCCAGCGCGATCTGCCGTTGACGCAGGTCCGCACGCGGCAGCGGCTGCCGTTGCGGCTGCGCCGTGTCCACGCGCACATCCAGCCATTCACCCGCGCGCACAGTGCGGGCAAAGGTTCGCAACTGCCCGCACGTCCGGCCGCGTTCGCCTTGAATGCGTGGGCGCGGCAGGCCGGTTTCGGCCACGGCGCGTTCGATCAACGCATCGCCGAGGGCTTCAATGTTGTCCGCAATCGCTTCAAGAAACGCGGCGCGCTCCGCCAGTGAGGTTTCTCGGTAGCTGTCGAAAGCGGCCCACGCCAGCGCGCACGCCTGCTCAACGTGCTCGCCATGGCCGCCGGCGTAGGCCGGTTCCATTGGCGTGCCGGTCGCAGGGTTGATGGCCCGGATCGCTTCGCGATTGCCGGAAACTGCGCGCTGACCGATCAGCATCTTGCCCGTCAGAGTCATGGGGTCGTCCTGGTAAAAAAGGGTTGGCCGCTGTGCGCACCACAGCGGCGCGAAGCGATCAGTCGAGGTTCTGTTCGGCCGACCAGTTGCTGTACCACTGACGGAACAGCGCGTACTGGTTCTCGGCGTAATGCCGCTGGGCGTCGCTGAGTATGTCGGTTTGGTTGAAGTGCAGGGCGTAGCCCTGGTCGCCGTTGAGCACCATCAAGTGCTTGTAATACAGCACCAGATCGCAGCCTTCATCGAAGGACGACAGCACGGCCAGCGCGGCTTCCAGTTCACGCGCCAGGCGTCGGGCCTTGGCGTCGCCTTTGGCCGCCTGCTTGCTCAGGGCGACCAGTTGCAGCACTTCCCGAGGCAGGGCGTTGCCGATGCCGGTAATCGCGCCGGTGGCGTTGCAGTTGACGAAACCGTGTACCACTTGGGTGTCGACACCGACCATCAGGGTCACGTTAGCGTCCTGGGAGGTGATGTTTTCCGCCGCGTAGCGCAGGTCGGCACCGCCGCCGAATTCCTTGAAGCCGATCAGGTTCGGGTGTTCGCGGCGCAGTTCGAAGAACAGCTCAGCGCGGGTGGCGAAGCCGTAGTATGGGCTGTTGTAGATCACCGCCGGCAGGTTGGGCGCGGCCTTGAGGATGGCCGAGAAGTGCGCTTTTTGCGCCGTTGCAGACGCACCACGGGACAACACGCGCGGGATCACCATCAAACCATGGGCACCGACGTGGGCCGCATGGGCTGCGTGGGCCACCGCCTCACGGCTGTTCACCGCGCCGGTGCCGACGATGGTCGGCACACCGGCGGCGACCAGACGGGCCACACCTTCCTGGCGCTCGGCCTCGGTCAGCAACGGCCAGTCCCCCATGGAACCGCAATACACCACGGCGCTCATGCCGATATCGACCAGCTCGCGGCCTTTGGCGACCAGCGCGTCGAAGTCCGGCTTGCGCTCGGCGGTGCACGGGGTCATCAGCGCGGGGATGCAGCCGGTAAAGATGTTGTCGCTCATTGTGCTAACTCCTTGGACTATAGATCGGGGGCTCAGATGCCCCAGGCGAAAGGGTCGTGTTCGTCGATCAGCAGGGTGCTGTCGGCGGTCATGTACGCGCGGCCGGTGATGAAGGGGCGAATGCGCTCGCCCTCCCATTCATAACGGGCTTCGAATTGGCTGCCGGTGATGCTGGCTTGTACCCACGGCGCGCCGGGGGCGAGTTTTCCATCGGCGGCCAGGCACGCGAGTTTGGCGCTGGTGCCGGTGCCGCATGGCGAACGGTCGTAGGCCTTGCCGGGGCACATCACAAAGTTGCGGCTGTCGGCATGGGCGTCGTCGGCGAACAGTTCGATATGGTCGATCAGCGCGCCGTCTGCACCGTGAATGCCTTGGTGCTCCAGGGCCTTGAGCATCGCCCAGGTGTAGTCGGTGAGGGCGTCGACATTGTCCATTTGCAGGGTTTGGCCATGCTCCGAGACCAGGAAAAACCAGTTGCCGCCCCAGGCGATATCGCCATACACCCGCCCATGGCCAGGCACGTCCACCGGCATCTGCTGGCGATAGCGGTAGGCGGGCACATTGCGCAGGGTCACGGCGCCGTCTTCGTGCAAGGTGGCGGCGACGGGACCCACCGGCGTGTCGATGGTGTGCACCCCAGGCGCGATGTACCCCAGGTGGTGCAGGGAGGCGACCAGGCCGAGGGTGCCGTGGCCGCACATGCCGAGGTAACCGGCGTTATTGAAAAAGATCACCCCGCATGTAGCCCCCGGCGTGATGGGCTCGCAGTACAGTGCGCCGACCAGTACGTCATTGCCGCGCGGTTCCAGCAGGCAGGCGCGTCGCCATTGATCGTGCGCGCTGCGCAGGTGGTCGAGCTTGGCGGCGATGGTGGTGCCCGTGAGCTGAGGAAAACCGGTCATGACCAGGCGTGTGGGTTCGCCGCCGGTGTGGGAGTCGATAACGTGCAACCGTTTCATAAAACGCTCCAATCAGTGGGTGGCCGGGGACAATGAGGCGTGGTGATGAAGGTCGCTGACGGCTTCGCTTTCGTCATCTTCGTGTTCCAGGCGCACGAGGTGCGCAGGCACGCCGGTGGCAGCGCCCCAGTAATAGATACCCAGGGCACAGACCGCGACCACCAGCGTGTCAAACGGGTGGCTGATCGCCCCGATACCGCCGAAGCTGCCGAGTTTGGACAGCAGGATGGTCACCGCGTAGAAGCCGATCAGCCACGCCGAGGCGCGCACTTGTTGCTTGAGGTTCAGGTGCGCAGTCGGCACCCAGCGCGCGCACAGCAGGTACACCCCAAACATCAGGATTTGCAGGCCGAGCAGCCACGACACGGTGCTCCAGCCGGACCAGTACACGATCAACGCGGCGATGATGAACGACAGCGGCCCCAGTACCGCCATGCCCTTGACCCGGAACGGCCGCGCCATACCCGGTGCATTGCGGCGCAACGCAGCGACGGTGACCGGGGCGACGGCGTAACTGAGGATCAGCGCAGCGGACACCACATTGATCAGGGCTTCCCAGGACGGGAACGGCAGGGTCCAGAACACCGACAGGCCAAAGGTCAGCCACAACGCCGGGCGCGGGATGCCGGATTTTTCGTCGATACGCGTGAAGAGCTTGAAGAACGTGCCGGTCTGCGCCCAGCCGTACACCACACGCGGGGTGGCGTTCATGTAGATATTGCCGCAGCCGCTGGGGGAGATCACAGCATCGGCCACCACCAGATAGGCCAACCAACCCACGCCCAGAGCCAGGGCAATATCGCGATAGGGCAGCGCCAGCTCCTTGCTGATCCCGGCCCAACCGTCGGCGAGCATCGCGGTTGGCACGCCCCCAAGGAACGCGGTTTGCAGCAGCACATAAATGGCCGTCGACAGCAGCACCGACAGAATCAGCGCAATCGGAATGGTGCGTTGCGGGTTTTTCACTTCACTGGCCACCGAGATGATCGGCGTCAGGCCCAGGTAGGCAAAAATCACGCCGCCGGCCGATACCGCCATTTCAATGCCCGACAAGCCAAATGGCGCAAAACCCTGGACCTGAAAGTTCGCCGGTTTGAAGAAGGTGAAGAGCACGCCGATCACCAGCAGCGGCACGATGAACTTGAATACGCTCACCAGGTTATTGGCGATGGCGAAGGTCTTTACGCTGCGGTAGTTGAGGATAAAAAACAGGCACAGCAGGGCGAACTGCAGCAGCCAGCCGAGGGGGGTCGGGTCGTTGGAGCCGACCTTGGTCAGTTCGGGAAACCAGGCCGCTGCGTATTGGCGCGAGGCGACCACTTCGATCGCCACCAGGCTTGAGAACGCGATCAGCGTGATAAAGCCCATCAGGTAGCCCAGCAGTGGGCCATGGGAGTAAACCGGGTAACGCACCACGCCACCGGCACGCGGCAGGGCGGCGCCGAGTTCGCAGTACACAATGCCCAAGAGCAGCACGGCGAAACCGCCGATCAGCCAGGAAATAATCCCGGCAGGCCCGGCGATCGCGGACACGTGGCTGGCCGCGAACAACCAGCCCGAACCGAAGATGGCGCCCAGCCCGATAAAGGTGAGGTCCATCAGTGAAAGTTGTTTCTTGAACTTGCCTTGAGCAGACATGGCGGCGCCTTCTTGTGAGTTATTGGATAGGCATGCAGTGGCGCTATCGTGAACCCACGAACGCGGCGGCGATTGATGTTTTGCATGGCGATGGATGACGAATTCAGCACACTTTGCGGTGCTCGACAGTGCCGCGCAGATGGCGCAATCTGCCTGGCGTCGACGAATGAATGAGCAATCAAGGTCATGGTGCAGAGCGCGTTTACGGCCCTATTCCAGGGGGCTCGTCCCCACAGCATCGAACAGCTATTGGCCGGAGCGGCGCAGCTGTTGCCGCTGCTGGATGTGATCCCCAATGCCGCGATCTTCATCAAGGACATCGACGCCCGCTACCTGCTCGCCAACCGGACGCTGGTGCAACGCTGTGGCCTCAAGCAGCTGCAACCATTGCTCGGCAAGACCAGCGCCGAGGTGTTCCCCGCTCAACTGGGGCCGGGTTATACCGAGCAGGATCGGCGCGTGCTGGAGCAGGGGTTTGTGCTTGAAGATCAGCTGGAACTGCATCTTTACGGCAGCCGTGAACCCGGCTGGTGCCTGACCCATAAATGGCCGCTGTACAACCAGCGCGGGGAGATCATTGGCTTGGCGGGTATTTCGGTGGACCTTCAGTCAGCCAGTGAAACGCACCCGGCGTACCAGCGTCTGGCGGCCGTGGATGAGCACATCCGTGAGCATTTCAACCGGCGCGTCACCCTTGGCGAACTGACGCGGATCGCCGGGATTTCCGTGGCGCAGCTGGAACGCTATTGCAAACGGGTGTTCCACCTGACGCCACGGCAGATGATCCAAAAAGTGCGCCTGGAGCATGCGCATCGGTTACTGCACACCGACCTGCCCATCACCGAAGTGGCGTTGCAATGCGGGTACACCGACCACAGTGCATTTACCCGCCAGTTCAAGGCGTTGACCGGGTTTACGCCAAGGCAATATCGCCAGCTGGAGTAGTTGCACGTATTGCGATGCAACGAATCGCCCCCGTCGCCCCTCCTATGCTTACGAGTAACCTTTTCACGAACACAGGTATTGGGCTTATGACGGCGGCTGACAACGATCATGTGAACTGGCTGGTGCAACAATCGATGCTCAACGCGGCGCGTCAACGGGCCAAGCTCTATTCGGGGCAGGGGCGGTTGTGGCAGCAGCCGTATGCGCAGACCCGGCCCCGTGATGCCACCGCGTTGTCGTCGGTGTGGTTTACCGCGTACCCGGCGTCGATTGTGACCCGTGAGCACGGCACGGTGCTCGAGGCGCTCGGCGATGAGAGCCTGTGGCATGCGCTGTCGAAGATCGGCATCCAGGGCATTCACAATGGCCCGCTGAAAAAGTCCGGTGGGCTTTCTGGCACCCGGCATACGCCGACCATCGACGGTAATTTCGACCGCATTAGTTTCGACATCGACCCGCAACTCGGCACCGAGGCACAGTTGCAGGCGCTGACGCGCATGGCTGCCGCGCATAATGCGGTGATCATTGACGACGTGATTCCCTCCCATACCGGCAAGGGCGCCGATTTTCGCCTGGCCGAGATGGCGTACGAGGACTATCCCGGCCTGTACCACATGGTGGAAATCCGCGAAGAGGACTGGCCGCTGCTACCTGAAGTGGCGCAGGGCCGTGATGCGCAGAACCTCAGCCCGCTGCAGGTGGATGCGCTGCGCGACAAGCATTACATCGTTGGCCAGTTACAGCGGGTGATTTTCTTCGAACCCGGTGTAAAGGAAACCGACTGGAGCGCAACACCGGTGGTCGTCGGCGTGGATGGCAAGCCGCGCCGCTGGGTGTACCTGCATTACTTCAAGGAAGGCCAGCCGTCACTGAACTGGCTGGACCCTTCGTTTGCGGCGCAGCAGATGATCATCGGCGATGCCCTGCATGCCATTGATGTGATGGGCGCCAAGATCCTGCGCCTCGATGCCAATGGTTTCCTCGGCGTGGAGCGCAAGTTGGATGGCACCGCCTGGTCCGAGAGCCATCCGCTGTCTATTACCGGCAACCAGTTGTTGGGCGGGGCGATCCGTAAGGCGGGCGGGTTCAGCTTTCAAGAGCTGAACCTGACCGTAGACGACATCGCGGCCATGTCTCACGGCGGCGCCGATCTTTCCTATGACTTCATCACGCGGCCGGCTTACCAGCATGCGTTGCTGATGGGCGACACCGAGTTTCTGCGCCTGATGTTGCGTGAGATGCACAGCCAGGGAATCGATCCCGGTTCACTCATCCATGCGTTGCAGAATCACGATGAGCTGACCCTGGAACTCGTGCATTTCTGGACCTTGCACGCCCACGACAGCTACCTCTATCAAGGTCAGACGTTCCCCGGCAACATCCTGCGCGAGCATATTCGCGAACAGATGTATGAGCGCCTGGCCGGTGACCATGCGCCGTATAACCTCAAATTCGTGACCAACGGCGTGTCCTGCACCACCGCCAGCATTATCACCGCCGCCCTTGGCATTCGTGATCTGGAGGCGATTACGCCGGCCGACATCCAGCAGATCCGCCAGATCCATTTGCTGTTGGTGATGTACAACGCCATGCAGCCGGGGGTGTTTGCCTTGTCCGGCTGGGACCTGGTGGGCGCGTTGCCACTGGCGGCCGATGAGGTGGCGCACTTGATGGGCGATGGGGACACCCGCTGGATCCATCGAGGCGCCTATGACCTGGTGGACCTGAACCCGGATGCCGAGCTGTCCGCAGGGCAAATGCCGCGTTCGAAAACCTTGTACGGCAGCCTCAACCGCCAATTGCAGGACCCGGAGTCATTTGCCGCACAGCTGCAGAAAATCCTCGCGGTGCGCAATGCCTACGGGATCGCAGCCAGCCGCCAGATTCTGGTGCCGGATGTCGAGCATCCTGGTTTGCTGATCATGGTTCACGAGTTGCCGGCCGGGAAGGGCACGCAAATCACCGCGCTTAACTTCGGCGCCACACCGATCACTGAAACCCTGCACCTGCCGAACATCGCGCCGGGGCCAGTGGTGGACATCATCAATGAGCGGGTTGAAGGCGATCTCACCGCCGAGGGGGATTTCACCATCACGCTGGATGCCTACGAAGGGCTGGCGCTGCGGGTGGTCAGTCATTCGCCGATGCTGTAGGTGCTGAACACACGTATTGACTCGTCGACGCCATACAAAACGCCCGATGCGTTGCATCGGGCGTTGGGCTGAGGCCGCCGTAACGCTATTTCAGGACGGGATGGCGTTCAACGCGTGCAGAAACGCGGTGTGTTTCAGCGTCTGCGAAAACATCGGCAGGGTGAAGTGCTCGGCAGCGTGTTGTTGCTCCTCACTGAAGGTCGCGGTGCAGTCGGTCAACGTGACGACGTCGTAGCCCTTTTCATAACCGGATCGAACCGTGCCTTCGACACAGCAGTTGGTCAGGAAGCCCGCAACCACCAGGTTCTGGATGCCATTGTTGCGCAACACCAGGTCCAGGCCGGTGGTGGCAAAGGCGTCCAGCCCGCGTTTGCCCTCTACCACGATGTCGGCGGGCTCACGGGGCAGCGCGGCGCTGATCTCGGCGCCCCAGCTGCCTGCGCGAAAGGCGCTGCCGTCTGCCACGCCTTTGAGAATCCCGTAAGAGCGGTTCGTCAGCTCGGGGTAGCCCTCGGCAAATTGGATCGGCATGTGAATGATCTTCACACCCAGCTTGCGTGCCTGTTGGATCGTGGTAGCGGTGTTCGCCAGCATGTCGGTTTGGTGCATGACACCCTTGACGGCGTCGTGGAAGACGCCGCCCGGGGTGGTGAAATCGTTTTGGAACTCAATTAACACCAGCGCGGTTTTAGTCGGGTTCATCGTGATGCTCCGATAGGTGGGTGTTTGCACGGTTGTGCGATGGCACATCAGTTATAGGCGTTTAATCCTCGATCGGGTGCGTTTATGAACGACTCGCGTCACGAGATCGCAACCGGGTAATGGCAACGTAGCGCCACCGCTACTCGGCTGTTCCCCTTTCAGGATTGAATCATGCGCCTATCCATGGGTGTTTTACTTGGGCTGTGTGTGCTGTTGCCCCGTTTGACCCTGGCTGAACCGACTGGTTTTGCAACACAGGACATTACCTTCATCAGTGCCGGTATTTCACTGGCCGGCACGGTCTTCTTGCCTGAGCATCCTAAGGCCGGCGTGGTCCTGGTGCACGGTTCCGGGCAGGAAAAACGCATGACAAACTTCGCGACGCTATTGGCCGCGCGGGGTATCGCGGTGTTGACCTATGACAAGCGGGGTGTCGGCCAATCTGCCGGTGTTTATGCAGGCCCGGAGGTCGGCACCAACAACCTGGATGCGTCGAACCTGACGGTGTTGGCGGGTGATGCGAACGCAGCCGTCGCGGCCTTAGCCAGCACGCTGGCGGCCAGTCGGTTGCCGGTTGGGCTGGTCGGTTTCAGCCAGGCTGGCTGGATCATTCCCATCGCGGCAGCACACAACCCCGGCGTGCGCTTCATGGTGTTGTTCAGCGGGCCCCTGCTCACAACGCGTGAGCAACTGCGGTTTCAGTTCCTGACGCAGGGCAAAGCGGACTTCTGGAATAACCACAGCGAAACCGACGTACGCACGCATATCGCTGAAGACCCTGACCGCTACGCGTTTGCCGACACGGACCCCCGCGACTCGCTTGCCCGGGTTTCGATTCCAGGGCTCTGGCTGCTGGGTGGCAAGGACCTGCAAACACCGGCGTTCCTGGCGATGGAGCGGTTGGACGCAATGAGTGCCAAGGGCCAGGCATTTGCATACCGGCTCTATCCCGAGCTGGGGCACAACGTCACGCCCGGTGGCGTCGGCCAATCGGTTGAGGACGCGCTTCAATGGATCATCTTGCGCTAGTGCATCTAGACCTTACGTTGAACGTCACGCGACGTCGGTCTTCATCAGACCCATGCAGCGCGCTTTGTTTGACAGGCGTGGCCCGGTAGCGGTTTGCCGAGCCAACTCAAGCAGAATTCATCGACTTCCACCCATGATTCGCCAGGCGATTGTTGGCATCGAATGAGCCCTGAGCAGACGCCGTTTTGATCAATTCTGACAAAGGAGCGGAATTTCGGGCTAGTGAAGAAAAGTAACCTAAGGCACAGCATGATGTTCCCCTGATTGAGTGCAATTTAGGTATAGCTTTATTTCAGGTTAAGGCCAGTAAACTCAGGGTTTTATGCTGGGTATTTCGCTTCGGTTGTCTGACGTTCGCGGGTTCTGCAGGGCGCCGCTTGGATGGCGTTAGCCAGCTAGCATACGGGGATGAAGACGGTCATTCACGTTCCTGAAAATGACAGGCTTTCTCAGCGTGAGCAGGCGAGAGCTGCTTTCAGTGCACCGGCTGCGGCGCTGCGTGGCGATACGTTCTCTACCGCGGCAGGCCCTGATGCAAATTCTTCAAAGGCGCAGGGGGATTAGTCCCCGCGTCCATTTCTGCTGACGGTCAGGCCGTCGTGTTGACTTGCGTACCTATCGATCCCGAGGTCGCTTTGGGTTGTTCGACTTCACCTGGCGTGCTGCCGTCATGATCGCCGTCGCTGTCTGCCTGCACGGCTGGGCGAACTTGAGGCTTGATGGCTGCCGGTTGGCCGGGTGTGAGGTGGGTCGTACCCGTGATGGCCGATGTCATGTTGATCCCCTTAAGAAGTTGCAGTGTGAGTTCATACTATCGGCGAGGTTTTTTAATGTTTAGGTGTTTTGATCGACGGACGCATGAATAAAAATAATTGAGATCGGTTCCCGGGCTTAAGTTTGGTTGGGCAACTTAACGCGTCTTAATGAAGTGTGAAAACGTTGTGATAAAAGTGTGAAGGGTTACCCGCCGCTACTGTTGATAATCTATGCGGCAATCGGTTTGCCCGGTTAATGATCAAGATCTGGACGCCGCCACGGGTCCACGTGCGTCATCAGGTTCAAAACGCGAGGGATACGCATCACGTGTTCTCTGGCACACACTGCAATCGCATGCCCTTCTTCAACGCTGATTGAGGCGTCCACTTCGATATGCGCGTCGACAATGATCATATCCCCCATTTTTCGCGTGCGTAGATCATGGACACCTTTAATGCCGGGTGTGTTGTGCAGCGTCGCGCGAATAGTTGCTACTTCCTGCTCGTCGGCAGACCGGTCCATCAGGTCGTGCAATGAGTCCCAGGTAAAGTGCCCACCCATCTTGGCGATCATGCCTCCGACGACAAGCGCAGCAATGGGGTCAAGGATCGGGTAACCCGCCAGGTTACCCACGATGCCAACACCGACAACCAAGGAGGACGCGGCGTCGGACCTGGCGTGCCAGGCATTGGCAACCAGCAAGCTGGACTTCACTTTTTTGGCGACCCTGAGCATGAAGCGAAACAACAGCTCCTTGGCCGCCAGCGCAGCAACAGCCACCCATAAGGCCGCAACGTGCACCGTAGGAATCGACTCAGGGGTTTGCAGCTTGAACACTGCGGAGACGATCATGCCGATGCCCACGATCAACAGTAACAGGCCCAACACCATGGAGGCTGCGGTCTCGAAACGCAGGTGCCCATACGGGTGACCGTCGTCGGCATCCTCTTTACCTTTATGGCTGGCGAACAGCACCACAAAATCAGCGATCAAGTCGGAGAGTGAATGAATCCCATCGGCTACAAGCCCCTGGGATTTTGACAGTACGCCTACTGCAATCTGGGTGAGCGAGAGCACGGTATTGACGATGACGCTGACCCAGGTGCACCGGGAGGCGGCCGCTGCACGCTCGAGCTGACTATAACCTTCGTCTTCAGGTTCGTCAGAGAACTGTTCATGGTTCATGTGTTGTTTCTCTAGTTGAAATGGAGACTCGTCTCGCCGTGCGAAAACACCGCTTGCACGGTAGTAGTTAGACTTTATTGGGGCGCGAGGGTAAGGTTTATAGCGCTATTAAAGCAAGCCGCTGGAAGCGTTAAATAGAGCTATCTAAGCTCGATATAGTACGGCTGCGGTTACAGATGTTAATGCTAATGTTTCGCGTAATTAAGACGCCGGCCCAACTGCAGGTTGAAAACTGCCAAACTGTTGTAGCGCGCGCATGAGCGAGCGCCGCTTTATGGGACTTTATAAGGTGGGTGCGGTGAGTTTTATATCGAACTTGAATCGTGTGCTGCCCGCCATAACCGATCGCGGTGATTGCTCGCCGGTGGCACGCCGATAACGGTGCTTGCCGCGACAGCGGCTGCCGTTGACGTGCGGATTTACAGTTCAATAACAGTTCAATAAGTGCACAGCCGAACGGTTTCGCTCAGAATCGGCTACCCGCCCGGCCATGACGCACGAACGATCACCCGGCGTCAGGCCGTCGGGCGGGCAGTGTTTGCTTGTTCGGGTGCAGCGAAGGCTGAGCTCGGGCTACTCAGTCAGTTCGCTCAAAGGGTCAAGTGTTGAAAGTGTTTAAGGGATACAGCACGGCGTTGTTGACGTTGCTCATGTCGACCACGGTTGCCGCCGATGAATTGCCGGAGGGCCCGTTACTCCAGCGATTTGGTGCGGCCATCAATGAGCTGCCTAAACCGGCAGCGCCTCCCGAGGCGAAGCCTGTACCCCGTGAATTACCTAGCGAGGGGCTGGAGGCGCTCAACCACCCTGGTACGCCCGTCAGGCGCGAGTTCGAAAAAACCGGAAACCCCACTATCGACAACATGCGGGCTCGCGATCAGGATGCGTGCCGCAGGGTTCGAGGCGCGGCCATTTGGCTGGGCAACGCGCAGGCTCTTGGGTGTGAATAGGAGGCTTAACGATGGAGCAGCAATTTACTGAAAGTGAGTCTATTTATCTGGCGGATAAGCTGGCGTCCTGTGTCGACGAGTTGGTTGAGCAGACGATGGACTTGATTGCCGGCGTAGAGGCGAGCGCAAACAGTGAATTTGCTTCCCAAGGACTGGTTTTTGTTGAGCATTCGCCGGCCAATGCGGACTTTCTGACGGTTGCCCTGATGGAAGCGTTATTCCATAAACTGCATCAGGGAGACCCGGCGGCGGCGGAATTGATGTTGACCATGATGGCCAAACAGACGGGCATTGGCTTGCACGTAGACGCCTGCGGTTAATGGTCTAAGACCGATCAGACTTGCCAGGCGTGCTTCAGGCTATCGCCGGCTGATTGGCCGGATCAGTTCCGGCCCTTGTTTGCGCACGTTGCCCACGGCGGGGTCAACCTTGAACCACTCGAAAGCCGTGGAGGGCTCACCCTGGTGCAACGCCATCTGCTCGGCGCGCGCCTTTGACGTGGCCGGGTCCAGCCATTCGCGCGCGAGTTCCGGCGTGAGCACCACCGGCCGGCGGTCGTGAATGTCGACCATCCCGCCAGCGCTGTCGGCGGTGATAATCACAAAGCCGTCATGTTCGCCCGGACCTTCATCGGCATCCGGCAGTTGGCCAATGGACGCACACAGGACCGGCGCACCGTCGCGCCTGCGGATCAGGTATGGCTGTTTCTTCGGCCCACCTTCATCGACCCACTCGAACCAATTGTCGATCGGCGTGATTGCCCGGTGCGGCCAGATCGCCCGGAAAAACGCGCTGTGGGCAACTTTTTCGACGCGTGCATTGATTGGCGTGACGCGATCCCTTGCCCAATGTGGCCGCCATCCCCACCGCACCGGATCGGCCAACAGCCGTTCGCCCTGGACGTGCAGCAGGGCTACCTGGTTGGTCGGGGCCACGTTGTAACGCTCGATCGGTTGGTCACCGGCGTTGTTCGCTAGCGCATTGGGCATGCTGAGCGCGGCAACGAAGTCATGAATGCCCCGATACTGTGAAAGTCTTCCGCACATGGCTTAGCCCTCAGTCGCTGTGAGCTTAGACAATCGTGGCCAGGCGCGGTCTCAATTCATTCACGACGGCCTGTGTGGCGTCAGGCTATTGGGTGCAGGCTTTCAGTTGTTGCGCCGCGTTCTTGAGCAGCACCAACGAACCGGCCAGCAACACCAGGTCCTTGATCAGAAAAGAGCTGGCGCCGCCCATGGCTGGAAAACCACCCGCCGACGCCTCCCAGCCGCCCGGCGTGGTCAGCAGCAGGCTGGCGGTTGTCAGATAGGTCAGCGCGGACGCGGCGGCGGCAATCAGCGCGATCCTTGGCGACCACGCACCGACAGCCAGGCCCAGACCGATAGTCCATTCAGCTGCGCCTAGCGCATAACTTGCACCCTGAGTGCCAAACACGCCGTACATCCAGGCGAGGAGGGGGCTGTTACTGATCAGTGGGACCAATGCCTGGGCTTCGTAATCAAACCATTTTGTGTAGCCAAACATTAGAAATATCAAGACCAGCACCCAGCGCATGAATTCGACTTCAAACGACTGGCGAAGAAAACGGGAATAGCGTGTTGAGAGCATGGGATTTCCTAAAGGTCAGTCAGTGTTGTAGACCTAGAGTTAGCTCAACGCGGTGCGTTACAGATTTTGTAAGAATTTTGAAAAGAACGTATCAAGGAGGGTATTTGCCGGCCGCCAGCGCGCCCACGCAAATCAATGGGCATGCGCCGCGAGATGATTGCCAGCGCTGGACCAGTAAGCGCGACCGTGGCCTGTCATTCAGGATCATTCCAGCGCCGCGAGGAATGGGTGTTCAGTCGGCAGGACGCCGAGGAAGCGCTACGAAGCGAGGGTGGATTTGCGCAGCGGAAAAGATAAGGGCCTGCATGAAGTTCATCATGCAAGCCCTTGATATCTATGGTGCCCGAACCCGGAATCGAACCGGGACGCCCTTACGAGCGGGGGATTTTAAGTCCCATGCGTCTACCAGTTTCGCCATTCGGGCGGTAGCGCGGTGCAGCAGGGTTGGGAATATATAGACCCAAGCGTTTGGATGCAAGGTTGAAAGCTGCGTTTGTTGCACTCATGCAAAGCTGAAAAAGCTTGTCAGATCAGTGATCTACACAGGGAGCCCGGCGCTATGGCGAGGTTTTCCCACCTCGCGAAACACTCCTGTCAAAAACCGGTAGGCGGCTCATTTAGAGTGAGTGCTCACTTTAAACACAGGTCCGGCCATGAAATTTGCATCTGTACGTCTGGTTACCGCGCAGTTTGACGCCCTCGTCCAGTTCTATCAAAAACTCTCAAGCATCGAGGCCCGGCACCTTGCACCGGGGTTCGCTGAGTTTCACTTCGAGGGTGTTGTCCTGGCGATAAGCGACGAACGCTTGATCCGCCTGCATAACAACGGGCTGGCCGTCGCCGGCAGCAATCGTTCGGCGATCCTGGAGTTTCACGTGGCTGATGTGGCGGCGCTGGTGCTTCAGGTCGGCAGCGCGGCAGTGGTGATGCCTATGACGAACATGCCATGGGGCAATACGTCCGCGCTGCTTCAGGATCCTGAGGGGAACCTGTTGAACATCTTTTCAACACCTGAATAAGTCGAGCAATCAAACAAATGGCTGCCCGCTGAACCCGCGTGGCAGACGCTGCAACCCGGGCAGGTCGGTCAGGCGTTGCGTCCAGGCACTGCGCCAGTCAATGGCCGTAGAGGTCTTGGCTTTGCGCGCGGTGCGGCGGGCGGCGTTGCGCTGGGTACGACGGGCTTCTTTGTAGGCGTCGGTATTACGGCAGGTGCGGCATTTGACTCGGTTCAGCTCGGTGCTGGAAGGGAGGTCGGTGCCGTGGTGGCCGCAGGCTAGATGCCCGGCGACCTTGAAGTGAGTGACCATGTAAGCGTCTCCTTCTTATGGGGGAGCGCGCATCCCAAAAGCAGCGGCTACGCGCAAGCGGGGCCGGGCAATGAACCCCGGCGCCGTATAGTTACGACCCCACGTACGACGCAGCGTTCGGTTTTGCCCTTACGCGTGTTCACGTTACCCTGTCAGGCCAAAAAACATAAAAAAGGAATGAATGATGAGCGTCGAAAACCTGCCGCTGGAAGGCAGTTGCCGCTGTAACCGGGTGCGTTTCAGCGTCAGCCTGCCACCCGTGATCACCATGGCGTGCCATTGCAGCGGTTGCCAGAAAATGACCTCCAGCGCGTTCTCCCTCAGCGCCCTGATTCCGGCGGCCGGCTTTACCGTCACCCAGGGCTGCCCGGTTATCGGCGGCCTGCACGGTGTAGACCGTCACTATTGCTGCCCGCATTGCATGAGTTGGCTGTTTACACGCCCGCATGGCATCGACGAGTTCGTCAACGTGCGGGCGACCTTACTGGATAACGCCCGCGACTATGTGCCGTTTATGGAAACCTGGACCTGTGAAAAACTGCCTTGGGCGGCCACGCCAGCCGTTGAAAGCTTTGCGCAGTTGCCCGAGCCGCAAGACTTTCCACGCTTGATGCAGGCCTACGCCGCGTTCAGCGCCGGCTGAAATCAGTCAATCAGTGCCAGCAGGTCCGTATCACCAACATCCACACCCGCCTGGGTCAGCAGCGTTGTTGCCTGGCCCCGGTGGTGCGTCTGGTGATTGAAAAAATGCACGAGCAAGCTGAAGAACGGTTTGTCCGCCGGCATACCGCGCATGTTGTGGTAGTGCAGGCGATGATCCAGCTCAGGCTCGCGAAGGCTGTGTGCCCAATCAATGATCAGTTGGTCCAGCCAGGCGCGACGGTCCGACAGTTCGCCCAACGTGCCGAAGGCGACCTGCTTCAAATCCCCAGGCATGGCCACGCTACTGAGCGGCGCCAACGCCGCAAAGCCTGCCGGGTGCTGGGCAAACCGCTTGAGCCATACCGTATCGCCTAATGCGAGGTGATTCAGCGTGCCCAGGATCGAACCGAAAAATGCGTGCCGGTCCACCGCCAACTGCGCGTCGGTCAGTGTGCTCGCGGCGTCATACAGCTTGCGGTTCATCCACTGGTTGTAGGTGGCCATCAACGCAATGTGCTCGGTGCGGTTCACGTGTGTGCTCTCTTGGCGGGATCACGCCATGATAAAGCGTGCCCGCCGGGCGGTCATGGTGTTCCTGCGGGAGCGGTCTATGGTTGATGAACGCTACTACTATGCTCCGGGAGAGCAACACGATGAACACCAGCGATCTACTCGAACAACTGCTCCGCGCCGGGCAGTCAGGCGGCACCTCCTCAGGCGGCCTGGGCGGTCTGCTGGGTGGTTTATTGAAAGGTAACAACACCGGCAATGCCCCGGCCAGCGGTGGTCTGGGGGGCTTGCTCGGCGGGCTTGGCGGTTTGTTGGGCGGTGCCCCCGCCAGCGGCACGACGCAAGCGCGTGGCGGCGGGATGAACTATGCAGCGCTGGCATCGTTGGGAATGGCGGCTTTTCAGGCATACCAGGCGTGGCAGCGCCAACAGGCAAGCGCTCCGCAGCAAGCCTTCCAGACGGTCGACCAACTGCAAGGCCCGGAAGCCGAGGCCCACAGCCATGCGCTGTTACGTGCGCTGATCGCTGCCGCCAAGGCGGACGGCGAGATCGACGATCAGGAACAACAGATGATTTCCGCCGAGATCGGCCGCCATACCGACGACCCGCAGTTGCAACAGTGGCTCGACGCCGAAGTCGCCAAACCCCTGAGTGCAGCCGATTTTGCCGAGTATGCCCACGACCCGGCGCTGGCGTCGGAGATCTACCTGGCCAGCGTGATGCTGGTCAATGATCAGCAGGCTGCGGAGCGCGCCTACCTGGACGAACTGGCGGGGCAGTTGCAACTTGACCCACAGTTGCAACTGCACCTGGAGCAGCAGGCCAACCCTTAGAAGCGCATGGTCGCGCCTGTGGTCAACCACTGGTTGCGGTCCCCGCTGAGGCTTTGCCCGACGACCACATCCACGTCGACCATTTTGCCAACATGGAAGCGCGGCCCGGCCTGCCAGGCCTGGTCGCCGCCTTCCTGGCCATAGCGCTCACCAATCAGCGTCAGCGCATCCGCCAGCTCATACTCGAAGCCGGTGCCCCACGTCAGCCGATGGTGTTGCTCGCCGCCGTTGTAGGCATGTGTCCAGCCACCGTTGAGGTTCAGGCGCAGCGCTGATACGGGTTGCCAGGTCAACGGCACATTCAAGTCCGCACCGTCGAACGCATGGTGGCGGTCCAGCGCAAAATGGCTGGTGGCCGACACGGCTACCTGCAGCCCCAACGCATCTTGAGACCACACCTGCGCCTTCACTTGCGGGCTGGCCTGGGTCTCGGCATCGCCTGCGTTGCTGGCGCGCGACAGTGCGGCGCTCCATTGCACATAGGGGAGTGCGCTGAACGTGCAGGCCGGGTTCAGGGTTTGGCCATGGTTGTTGCCCTGGTGGCGATCGGCGGTGTACCAGGCGTCAACATTGCATTCGCCCGGCGCGTTCACCGCGCCGTCGTCGACCACATAGGCGCCGCCGGCCGCCTGGGCTTTGGAGAACAACGCGGCGAGCAAAACCAGGCCCAGGGTTGTGCCGATGAAGATCAGGTTACGTTGCAGTGCGCGGCGCTTGGCCGGTGGCAACAGCAGCAGGGTATGGCGGGCTCCGCGGTAATGACGCGCGCGATATTTGGCAAACCCGTCCGAGTGTTGAGGGGTATGTTTTTTGTGCATGATGCACCTCGCTTGAATTCAGCTTTCTACGGTCAGCACCGAAATGCCGCTGGATTTGGCCTGGCAGACCAACTCCGAAGTGTCGTCACCACCCGGTAGGGCGATGATCACGTCGGGCCGGCTGTCGGCGAGCATGAAATGGTTGCGCTGGCGTTCCGCCTGCTTGCCATGGCGTTGCCAATTGGGCGGGTAGCGCACCACGTCGATGCCGAGTTCCCGCGCCCATTCCTCGATGTCGCTGCCCAGGAATTGGTTGCCGCCGTGAATCAATACCTGCACGGGGCGCAGGCGGTGGTAAGCGTCCAGCACTTGGCGGGACTTTTTGGTGTCGGCGTAATGACGACCTGCACAGATCAAGACGCGCATCGTGAGTGTCCTTGTGTTGCACGGTGGCGGCCGGGCGACCGCCACCGTTTAAACGGCGGGGGTGATCAGTACCACTGCTTGAAGCGGCGGATGTAGATCGTCTTCATCAGTTGGGCGACGCAGCAGTAGGCGAACAGCGTGCCGACCAGCCATGGGAAGTACGCCAGCGGCAGCGGCTCCAGGCCCACCAGGGTGCCCAGGGGCGAGAACGGCACATAGATCCCCAGGCAAATGACGATGGCGGTCATCATCAACACCGGCCACGCGGCGGTGCTCTGGAAGAACGGGATCTTGCGGGTCCGCAGCATGTGCACGACCAGGGTTTGTGACAGCAGCCCCTCGATAAACCAACCGGACTGGAACAGGGTCTGCATTTCCACGCTGTTGGCGGAGAACACGTACCACATCAGCGCAAAGGTGGTGATGTCGAAGATCGACGAGGTCGGCCCGATCCAGATCATGAAACGGCCGATGTTTTTCGCATCCCACTTACGCGGTTTGGCCAGGTATTCCTTGTCCATCTTGTCCCACGGCAAGGCCAGCTGGGAGATGTCGTACATCAGGTTTTGCAGCAGCAGATGGATCGCCAGCATCGGCATGAACGGGATAAACGCACTGGCGACCAGCACCGAGAACACGTTGCCGAAGTTCGAGCTGGCCGTCATGTTCAGGTACTTCATGATATTGCCGAAGGTTTCGCGGCCCTTGAGCACGCCTTCTTCCAGCACCATCAGGCTCTTTTCCAAGAGGATGATGTCGGCCGATTCCTTGGCGATATCCGTGCCGCTGTCCACCGAAATGCCCACATCGGCATCGCGCAGCGCCGGTGCATCGTTAATGCCGTCGCCGAGGAAACCCACGGTGTGGCCGTTGGCTTGCAACGCTTTGAGTACCCGGGATTTCTGCAGTGGCGTGAGCTTGGCAAACACCGTGCGTTCTTCCACGCGGCGCAACAGGGTTGCGTCATCCATCGCTTCGATTTCTACGCCCAGCAGCGGCTGGCCGGGCTCAAGGCCGACTTGGCGGCAGATCTTGCTGGTGACCACCGCGTTGTCGCCGGTCAGCACCTTCACCGCTACGCCGATTTGTTGCAGCGCGGCAATCGCCGGGCCTGCGGTTTCTTTGGGTGGATCAAGGAACGTCAGGAAGCCCTGGATCACCAGGTTGCGCTCATCGGTCGTGGTGTACTGCTGGCGAGCCAATGCTTTCGGGATGTTGCGGGTGGCGACGACCAGCACACGGAAGCCATCTTCGTTGTAGTCGTTCGCCAGCGTCAGCAACGCTTCACGGCGGCGCTCATCCAGCGGTACGGCATCGCCACCTTCCATGACGTGTGTGGAAATGCTCAGCATCTCTTCCACCGCGCCCTTGCACACCAGCAACTGGTCGCCGGCGGCATCCTTGACCACGATCGACAGGCGACGGCGTACAAAGTCGAACGGCAGTTCATCGACTTTGCTGTAGGCAAACGGCACCTGGAACTTCGGGTTCTGTGCCGAGAACTGCACCACGGCCTGATCCATCAGGTTTTTCATGCCGCTCTGGTGAAAGCTGTTCAGCCAGGCCAGGGACAGCACCGCATCATCACGTTGGCCAAAGGCGTTGACGTGATGCTCAAGGATGATTTTGTCCTGGGTCAGGGTGCCGGTCTTGTCGGTGCACAGCACGTCCATTGAGCCGAAGTTCTGAATCGCGTTGAGGCGCTTGACCACGACTTTGCGCTTGGCCATGGCGTTGGCGCCTTTGGCCAGGTTGGCGCTGACGATCATCGGCAGCATTTCAGGTGTCAGGCCAACGGCGACCGCCAGTGCAAACAAGAACGCATCGCCCCAGTCGCCTTTGGAGAAACCGTTGAGGAAAAACACGATCGGCACCATCACCAGCATGAAACGGATCAGCAGCCAGCTGACGCTGTTTACCCCACGATCAAACGCGGTTTGCACCCGTGAGCCGACGATCGCTTTGGCCAGGGAGCCAAAGTAGGTGCGTGGCCCGGTGGCGACCACCACGGCCTTGGCGCGGCCACTGACGACGTTGGTGCCCATGAAGCAGATGTTCGGCAGGTCCAGCAGGTTGCCTTGGTCGGCGGCTGCCGGTATTGCGGATTTCTGCGTGACGTCGCCGAGGGTGTCGTACTTCTCGACCGGCAACGCTTCGCCGGTCAGCACGGCCTGGCTGATAAACAGGTCGCGGGACTCGATCAGGCGGATGTCGGCCGGGATCATGTCGCCGGCGGAAAGCTGCACGATGTCGCCCGCTACCAGGTCGCGCATCGGTACTTCACGCAGGGTCGGCTGGGCACCGACCTGCTCACGACGCAGCACCGTGGCCGTGGTGCGCACCATGGCTTTGAGGGCTTCGGCGGATTTGGCCGAGCGGTGCTCCTGCCAGAAACGCAGCAGGCTGCTGAGCAAGACCATGGTCATGATGATGATGACTTTGGTCAGGTCGACTTCTTCACCGGCCTGCAGCGGCAACCAGTAGTCGGTGACAAAGCTGATGCCGCCCAAGGTCAGCAGGACGTAGATGAACGGGTTGTTCAGTGCCTGCAGGAATTGGACGATGGCGTGAGGCGGCTTGTCATGGGCCACTTCGTTGTAGCCTTCGCGTTGCAGACGCGCCGAGGCGTCCAGTTCGGTTAAACCATCCTGGGTGGCGCGCACATTGGCAAGGGTGGCCGACAGGCCGTTCTGGGCTTCACGGGCGGCACGCATCGACAGTTTGGTGTCGGAGGCGGTGCCATTTTTCTTGTGCAGAGGCGTGTTTTTTACGGCGCTCATTGTCTGTACTCCTGTCGCCAATTCTCGACAAAACATACCCGGTACTTACCTGAATACAGGCGAGCGAAAGCATGCCGAGCCGCGGACTTCGCGATCGGTTTAAATAGGGTGACTACTTAACTTCTAGTGTGCCCGCCACACGCGCGTTAATTAACTAACGCGCAGCGGGCTACTACTGGACGTGTTCATAAAGAACTCCAGAACATCAATTGGGAAGTTACTGTTTCCAGCCGGCTTAAGCGGCGCGAGTGCTCACGTAAAGTCCGAGCATCAGGCCGGCGTGTGCCAGTCTGGAAACCATCGGTCTCTGTGGGTCTTGAGGGTCGGCGTGATCCCATTGCTGCAGCAATTGGCCGCTGGCAGGGCAGACACGCCAGTGCGCCAGCGGAGGAGCCGGGCGCACTTGGGGAGAGGGTGCAGCAAAGGTTGAGCGGGTCGGCGAAAAACCGACGGGCTCGCGGCACAGCTTGGCGCGCAAGGCTGCGGCCAGTGTACGCACATCAGGTAAAGCAATGAGTTGGAAGGTCATAACACACCTCGGGACCGGACGGGCGACCGGTGAGGCAGTTACGGTGGAGCATCAAGCTCTAGCGCAGCTTACCGGACCTGGAAGGCGAGTCCTGTCATATTCTGGGTTTGGCGCCCGATGCCCGCTGATGCGGTGCTCGGACAGCGACTAGATACTGTGTCCATTGGCTTCTTTTGTGAGGTTTAAAAAAGGCCCCAGTTGTGGGCAGGGGCAATCTACTCAGACGGTTACAAAATGTCAACGCATGATTAATTAAATTATCCGGTGTTCAGAGTTCATTCAGTTAAGCCGCACCTTGAAGTTACAACCTATATAACTTTCATAGTCCGTGTGCCGCCAGAGCGGCCAGATAGATCAATACCAAACCACATGCGCCATAACTGATGCGCTGCCAGAGCGGTGATGCGTTCTGGCGTAACAAATTGACCAGCGCGGCAATCAGAAAACATGACAGCACCGACGCCAACATGAAGCCGGCAAAAAACATCAGGGTTTGCCCGTGGCTGGGCGTGGTGCCGACGATGCCGGACAAGGCGCTGCCCAGTGCGCCCCAGTAAATAATGTTCTTCGGGTTAGCCAGGGAAATGGCCGCACCCACTGCCAGTGCGTTGCGCCCGGAACTGGCCGGTGCGTGGCTGGGTGCGGGCAAATGCCAGGCATCGATCAGGCTGCGCACGCCCAGCCAGGCCAGGTACAGCGCGCACACGATGGTCAGTGGCACGCGCACCGCGTCATGTTGAATCAGCAGGGCGATGCCGGTGAGGCCAATCACCGCCCACACCGCGTCGCCCACCAGTGAGCCGATCTGCACCAGCAGGGCCGGTATGAAGCCGTGGAGCAAGCCACGGCGCAATGTCTCAGCCAGCACCGCGCCCGGCGAAAGGCAAAACACAAAGCCGAATACCAGCGCGTAAAAAAAGATCGTCAACATGCCCGCGTTCCTTCAAAAGAGGCGAGCAGTGTGGTGATGGTCGGGCAGGGCGTCTTGAACCAGATTGCGCTGTTCAGCGTTTCAACACGCTTTGATAGCGGCCAGGGGTGATGCCATAGGCGGCGCGGAAGTGTCGATTCAGGTGGCTCTGGTCGGCAAAGCCCAGGCCATGGGCGACATCACTGGCCGAGACACCGTTGCGCAACAGTCCTTTGGCGCGGCACGTTCGCAGTTGCATGGCCCACTGCCTGGGGCTAAGCCCGGTTTCTTTCTGAAAGGCACGCAACAGATGGAATTTCGACAGCCCCAATTCATTGCCCAGCTCGTCCAGGGGCAGTGATTGCTGCAGTTGCGCGGCGAGCAATTCCTGCGCGCGACCGATCATGCGGTTGCCGGTGCGGGGGCTGCCGGGCAGGCGTACGCCGCTGACGCCGACCACGTCTCCCAAGTGTAAAACCAGGGCTTCCTCATGGGCTTCGCGGACCCATGCATCGTCGCTCAAGGCGCCTTTCACGGCCGCCGCCACGCGTTGCGCCAAGTCAGGTTGAAAGCAGAGCGAGCGATCAAACTCCAGGTGCGACAGCCCCAGGTCAGTTGCCAGTTGGTCGGCAGTCACGTACAGGCTGACAAAATGCCAGGGCGCTCCCTCAGCCGCGCCGCCGCCCTGGATCTGACCCGGGTTGTACAAAGTGATGGTGCCCGGCCCAGCCTCGAACTCGCGGCGATCGAGCCAGACCTTTTCCTCACCGATGAGGTTGACGCCGATCACGCATTCATCATGGCTGTGACGGGCAAAGGTCAGGCCAGTGCAGGTGGTGCTGCTGACTTCGTAGTTGCCCAGCCAGGCGTGTTGAATAGCGCTCATCATTCCGCTCGCAAAGAGGTTGGCTCGAGCATACGCTGGCGGGGCCGATCAAATCGACCGTTGGTTGACGCGCTGCGACAGTTCGTCAGCGCTTTCCTTACGCTCCGAGTAACGGTCTACCAGGTCCGGGCGATCGCGCAGTAACAGCGTGAACTTCACCAGCTCTTCCATCACATCGACGACGCGGTCGTAAAGCGCCGAGGGTTTCATGCGGTCCTGGTCGTCAAACTCCATGAATGCTTTGGGCACCGAGGATTGATTGGGAATAGTGAACATGCGCATCCAACGCCCCAGCACACGCAGTTGATTGACGGTGTTGAAGGATTGCGAGCCGCCTGACACTTGCATCACCGCCAAGGTCTTGCCCTGGGTCGGCCGTACGGCACCCAACGCCAGCGGCACCCAGTCAAGTTGTGCCTTGAACACTGCCGACATCGAGCCATGACGCTCGGGGGAGCACCAGACCTGGCCTTCGGACCATTGCATCAGGTCCAACAGCTCCTGGACTTTGGGATGGTCGTTAGGGGCATCATCCGGCAGAGGCAGCCCCGACGGGTTGAAAATCCGTGTGTCGGCACCGAAGTGGCTTAACAGACGGGCAGCTTCCTCCACCAGCAAACGGCTGAACGAACGCGGCCGGGTAGAGCCGTAAAGCAGCAGGATGCGCGGCGGGTGAGTCGGCCCGGTATGCAGGGGTGTTGACAAGCGTGTGTCGAGGTTAGGCAGCGTCGTCATCAGGTTCTCCGCCTACAACCGCGCGATGCGGTCGAGCTCAGCCTTCAGTTCCACCGGACCCAGGCGGGCAAACGGCAGCGCGAAAAACGCCTGGCAGCGGGTGGCGATGATGTCCATCGTTGCGCTGAACGCAGCGTTGAGACGTTGATCATCGCCCTCAACATCGGACGGGTCTTCCAAGCCCCAGTGCGCCTTCAGTGCCGGCCCGAAATACACCGGGCATGCCTCTCCGGCAGCCTTGTCGCAGACGGTAATGACCACGTCCGGCGGGCTGCCTTCAAAGGCATCGTTGCCCTTGCTGTACAACCCTTCGGTGCTGATGCCCGCCGCCTGCAATACGCTCAGGCTGCGCGGCAGGACCTGGCCTTTGGGGAAACTGCCGGAGCTGATCGCCTCGAAGCCGGGTGGCGCCAAGTGATTGAATACCGCTTCGGAGAGAATGCTGCGACAACTGTTCGCAGTACACATGAACAGGACTTTCATTTCGGTATCTCCTTCAGATACTCAGGCGCAAAGCGAGGGCGGCGAGGGTGATCAACAGCACCGGCAAGGTCAGCACAATGCCGACCTTGAAGTAATAACCCCAGGTGATGGTGATGCCTTTGCGCGCCAGGATATGCAGCCACAGCAAGGTGGCCAGGCTGCCGATGGGGGTGATTTTCGGGCCCAGGTCACTGCCGATTACGTTGGCGTAGATCATCGCGTCCTTGATCACGCCGACCGCATGGCTGGACTCGATGGACAGCGCGCCGATCAATACCGTGGGCAGGTTGTTCATCGCCGATGACAACAGCGCCGTCAGCACACCGGTGCCCATGGCCGCGCCCCACACGCCGTAAGTGGCGAAGGTGTCGAGCCAGGTCGCCAGGTAGGTGGTCAGGCCGGCGTTGCGCAGGCCGTAGACCACCAGGTACATGCCCAGCGAAAACACCACGATCTGCCACGGCGCGTCTTTGAGCACTTTGCGCGTGGAAATCTTGTGGCCTTTGGCGGCGATGACCAGCAGTAATACGGCGCACACGGCGGAAATCGCACTGATGGGAATGCCCAGCGGTTCCAGGGCGAAACAGCCGATCAGCAAAATACCCAGTACCCACCAGCCGGCGCGAAAGGTCGCGCGGTCGTGGATGGCACTGGCCGGTTCTTCGAGGTCGGCCGGGTCGTAGACCTGAGGAATGTCGCGGCGGAAAAACCACAGCAGCACCGCCAGGGTGGCAGCCACACTGACGAGGTTCACCGGCACCATGACGGCGGCATATTCATTGAAACCGATCTTGAAGTAATCGGCCGAAACGATGTTCACCAGGTTTGATACCACCAACGGCAAGCTCGCCGTGTCGGCGATAAACCCGGCGCCCATGACGAATGCGAGGGTCGCCGCCGGGGAAAAGCGCAGCGCCAGCAGCATCGACATCACGATGGGGGTCAGGATCAGCGCCGCGCCGTCGTTGGCAAAGAGTGCCGAGACCAGTGCGCCGAGCAGCACCATGTAGGCGAACAGCCGTCGACCACGCCCACGGCCCCAACGCGCCACATGCAGCGCGGTCCAGGCAAAAAAACCGGCCTCATCGAGTAACAGGCTGATGATGATCAGCGCAACAAACGTGCCGGTGGCGTTCCAGATGATGTGCCACACCACCGGAATGTCAGCCAGGCTGATGACCCCACAGGCCAGGGCCAGGACTGCCCCCATTGTTGCACTCCAACCCACCCCAAGGCCCTTGGGCTGCCAGATGACCAGTACGATGGTGAAGATAAAAATCGCAATTGCGACAAGCATGAGTAAACGCTCCGATGGCTCAGCAGCAACTGCTGGCCCGTTGTGGTCTGTCGCCCATTGCATCAAGACGCAGCGCGTCGTTTTGCAACCATGGCTGGTTGGCTTGCAAAGTAGTCTCCAGCACCTGTGTCACCCAGGCGGGCAGTGCTGGATTAATGCGGTAATAGACCCATTGGCCCTGGCGACGGTCCTGCAACAACCCACAACTGCGCAGTTGCGCCAGGTGGCGGGAGATTTTTGGTTGACTGTCGTCCAGAGCATGGATCAGTTCGCACACGCAAAGTTCGCCCTCGCGCAGGATCAATAACGTCAAGCGTGCGCGGGTAGCATCGGCCAGGCATTTGAACAGGGTGGGCGGGGAGAGGAGGTCAGACATGCTCATGGTCTCCATGCATATGTTTATTTGAATATACGGATGTCCATATATGTAGGTCAAATCCTGAATTCGTTTGACGTGGATCAAACGCCGCCAAATCAACCACAAGTGACTGAAATTAAACTGAAACACGAATGTCCTAAAGTGCCTGCCCATTGCTGATGAAGGAAGAACCCGCGTGACCCGTGCCACTCGCAACCTGCGCAAGACCCTCGACGCCGTCGCGGATAACAACGAAACCGCCGCGTTTGACCTGATGCGCGCCGTTGAAAAGCTCGGTGATGAAGTGCTGCGCCAACGGTTGCTCAATACCATTCACCGGCTTAATCAGGATGCCCATGAGCTGCGCGAAGCGCGCGACTCGGTTGAACAGGTCCTGGTAAGGCTCGCCTGAGCACGATCGTTCAAGACAGGCCGCGCATGACGCTGGCATGCTTGTCGACTGTCTGTCGATGAGCCGTCTCCATGCCTACAGCCTTACCTCACTACGCGTTCGGACGCGGCGCCATTGCCGTTATTCCGCTCTCCCTGGCCTGTGCGCCTTGGGGGCTGCTGGCCGGCTCGATGGCCATTGATGCGCAATTTACCCCGCTGCAGGCCCAGGGCTTGTCCGCCATTGTGTTCGCCGGTGCGGCCCAGTTGGTGGCTATCGGTATGGTCAAGGGTGGCGCCAGCCTGATTTCGATTGTGCTGACCACCTTGCTGCTGACTTCCCAGCACTTGCTCTACGGCATGCATATGCGCCCGACACTCTCATCGCTCAATACCCGCTGGCGCATGAGCCTGGGATTTCTGCTGACCGATGAGTTCTTCGCCCTGGTCAACCACTATGACCGTGAGACCTTCAACCGCTGGTATGCCCTGGGCGTCGGCCTGACGTTCTATATCATCTGGAACCTCTTCACCCTGGCCGGCATCGTGCTTGGCAAAAGCATTCCCGGCCTTGATCAATTGGGGCTGGAGTTTTCCATCGCCGCGACGTTTATCGCGTTAATCACCCCCGTCGTGCGCGACGTGCCTACCGTGGTGTGCGTCGCAGTGTCCTTGCTGTGCTCGGTATGGCTGAGTTACCTGCACTGGGAATCGGCGGTGGTGGTGTCCGGTGTGCTGGGGATGAGCGCAGGGTTTGCCTGCAAACGACTGGGAGTCGGGCTGAAATGATCTACATCATGATCGTGGCCATGGGCCTGGCGGTGTTTCTCAACCGTTACCTGTTTATCGAGCCACGCCTGCCGGTGCGCCTCAACCGCGGTGCGCGCGAGTTTCTCGGGTTTGCAGTGCCGGGCATGCTCACGGCGATTTGCGGGCCGATTATTTTCCTCGCGGATCACACGCTCAACCTGAGCCCGGCCAACCCTTACCTGCTGGCCGGTATTTGCGCCGTGGCATTGATGTACTGGACGCGCAGCGTCCTGATCACCGTGCTGCTCAGCATGGCGTTGTTCTATCTGTTTCGCTGGTGGCGCTGAATCAGCAGCAAAAAAAAGCCCGCGGGAGAGCGGGCAGAAGGGAGATTTCTTAAAAATGAGCCTGCTGACTATAGGCAGTGTGCGCTCCCTTCACAGTGAAACTAAATTCATTCGGCGGCCGGTACCGGCTTCTTCCTGGCCTTGGCTTCGGCCGCCAGGCATTCCAGGGCGAACTGCTCGGTGTAGGTCATCTGGATCGGCGTGCTCTCACCCTTGACGGTACGCTCGCCATCGAGAATGTAGCGAATGCGCTTGTCCGTGACACCGATACGCTTGGCGATCCACGCAGGTGTCTGGCCGATGCGACTGACCAGCTTGTCGGCGTAGTCGGTGGAAGGGTTGTAGCGCTCGGCGTTGGGGGTCATCGGGTTTCCAGGTAGAAGCGAGGTTGCAAGTCGGCGACAGGGTGACTGAATAATCCTTGGGTGTCGCTGGCTAATGGTAGAGTCGCATTTTTTACAAGGAGGCGATGGCATGCACAAGCTGGTAATTGGCGCATTGGTAGTGGCGGCACTGTCCGGTTGCGCGGGCTCGAAGATGAAAGACGCGCGCGCAGGTCAGCCCTACAAGACCCTGGCGTCGGACAAGGCCACGCTGGTGGTTGCCCAATGTATTCAGTTCGGCTGGCAGGACGAAGCGGTATTCGGCGTGGACGCCGGGGGCTTCAAGGAGCCGCTTGAGGCGGGTGGGTTTACCGTCTACACCACCGGCGGCGATTACTTTGTCGACGTGCGCGTCGCTGGCGCAGGCTCCAGCGTGAAGTACTACGCGGCCGAGGACACGATGCCGGCTAAACGCCGTTTGGCGGCACTCGCGACCTGTCTGTAATCCTTTGCCTTAGTGATATTCGGAAATGCCCGGCGCTACAACTGGCGGGCATTGGCTTATCATTCTTTCCGCTCGCTCGACGTGATAGCTCTTTACCAGCACACGGATGTCGAGGCCGAAACGTCGGGCGAGCCTCCTGTCTTCCTAGCGTGGCATGTAGCCCAGGTGCCAGCGCCTGGGAATCTTCAGTGACACCAACCCCAGCAACGCGGCCAATGCGCCACTGACCAGCAGCGCCTTGAGGCCAAGCTGATGCTCCAGCACCGCGCCGATCACCGCCCCCACAAACATCCCGGCCCACGGCACCAGTTGCACCCGCCAGCCGTTGCGGCGCTCGCCGAGCATCCAGCGCCCCAGCCCGCGGCCAAAGCGGGACAGCGCGCCCGTCACATACGTCAGGCCCACCGGCAAGCCGTTGACCTCTTCCACTGCGGCGTTGAGCATGCCCATGGCCGTAATCGCCGCCAGCAACGCTGGCAAGTCATTGTCGTAGGGCCACACGGCTGCGCCACACAACAAGGTGGCGATGCACATCAGCAACGGCAGTGCATGCCGCCGACTGAGCCGGCTGACCACCACGCCCAAGGCGTTGCCGACCACAAACACCAGCACCAGCAACAGCAAGCGCCCGGTCAGGCCGAGGTCACCTGCGCTGATAGCCACTGCCAGGCGCGTGGTGTTACCACTCATGAACGAGACAAAATCACCGCTGGCCATGAAGCCAATCGCATCGGTCATGCCCGCCAGCACGGAAAGGCTGGCCACCAGCATCATGCCGACGCGCCCGCGCCAGCGTTGGCGATGGGCGAGTGCGGCACTGGCGTAAAGTCGTTGGGACGAAGGCAGCATGGGGCCGGGCTCCTCGGTGAGATTATTCGGCCACCACCGTAGTGCGCTTTGATTGCGCATGCAATGACCTCAGACATACTCCAGGTGCCATCCCGCTGGTTGCCAGATCAAGTGATGGGTCGGCCGAATCGCCTGCACAAACGCTTCGTCGTGGGACACCGCGACTATTGCGCCGCTAAACCCTTGCAGCGCCTGTTCAAACGCCAGCACCGACTCCAGGTCCAGGTGGTTGGTCGGCTCGTCCAGTAGCAGCAGTTGCGCCGGTACTTCACGCCACAAGGCAATCGCCATCGCGGCCTTCAAACGCTCGCCACCACTTAATCGGCCTACGGGTTGAGTGACGCGCAACGCATCCAGTTGCAGCAGAGCCAGGCGTGTGCGCAACTGCGCTTCGGCCAGCGGCGTGTCGAGCAGGTTGAGTTGCTCTACGAGGGAGCGTTGGTCGTCCAGCAGCGCGAGCTGTTGATCGATATACGCGCAGGGCACGTGCACCGCACAGTCGCCGCTGACAGGCTGCGATTGGCCCGCCAGCAGTTTGAGCAGTGTGGATTTGCCGCAACCATTGGGGCCGCGCACGGCCACGCGTACCGGGCCCGACAGGTCAAGCGTGACGTAGGCAGACGGCTGCCGTGGGTCGAGCCATGGCAGTTGGGCGTTCTCCACTGTCAGTACGTGTCGGCCGTTGGGCAGTGCCGAGCCAGGCAGCGCAAGCAGGGTAGGTGTTTCATCGACAACACGTTCGTAGGCGTCGCGCACGTGCCCATCAAGCTCGTTTTTATACGCATGATGTGCGCTGCGTACCGTGCTGACGATTTCCTTGGCGGCGCCTTTCCAGCGGGCTTTGGTAAACCGCGAGACATTGGCGGTCTCGGCGTGTTTGCGCGCGCGGGCAGCACTGCGTTGCAGGCTGTCGTGATCCTTTTGCAGGCGCTTGCGTTCGCGGCTGCGCGCCAGGCGCGCGTGCTCAACTGCCGCAACCGCAGCCTGGTGTTCGCTGTCGCGTTGCCGGCGATAGGCATCATAGTTGCCGCCGTACACCCGTGCGCCGAGGGGCGAAAGCTCGACGATGCGCGCCAGGGTGTTGAGCAACTGCCGATCATGGCTGACCACCACCAGGCCACCACGCCAATCGGCGAGGCGGTTCAGCAGCCAGTCGCGGCCGGCGCTGTCGAGGTGGTTAGTGGGCTCATCCAGCACCAGCAGATCCGGCGCCGCCAGCAGCGCACCAATCACGGCGACCCGGGCCTGTTGGCCGCCACTCAATTGATCGGCCGGGGCATCAAAACCGAGGGCTTGCAAACCGGCGGCATCAAGGGCGGCGCGCAGACGTTCGGCAAGGTCCCAGCGATCGTCGATCACTTCGAGGTCATTGGCCTGGGGCATGCCCCTGGCCATGCGCGCAAGCGCGGCCAGGGCCTCGGCCGTACGGGTGAAACCGGCGATGCTTGCGCCCGTTTCAATCTCCGGGGATTGCGCCACGTACGCCACGCGGGCCTTACGGTCGAGGGTGCCGGAGGAGGGCGTCAGCGCCCCGGCGATCAACTTCGCCAAGACACTTTTGCCGCGACCATTGCGGCCGACAATCCCGGTGGGCGTGTGATCAATCGACAGGTTCAAATCTTCCAGCAGGGTTTCGCCATTGGCGAACTGGAAGCTCACGTGTTGCAGGGATACGAGTACGGGCAGCCGTTTGACGTCAGTCATCAGCACCTCCAAAAAAATGTCGAACAGGCCAACAAGCGCACCGGGCGGCTCATGGCAGCTACATTTTGGAAGGCTTAGTTGTTCACGTCGGCGGTCATCCCGTGAGTCAGAAGGGACGCCAAGGCTACCCCACCTTGGCGTTTTTCGGCAAGTCAGCGGCCAGTTGTTCGAGGAACATCGCCAAGGCAACTTCTTCGGCTTTCAAGCCGGTGCGCTTGCGCGGTTTTGGCAAGCTGGACAGTTCGCCCAGGCTGAAATGCTCGAGCACCGCCGGGTGGATATAGCACTTGCGACACACGGCCGGGGTGTTGCCCAGTTGCTTGGCGACATCCTTGACCATCGCCACCACATGCCGCTTGGCGTCCGATTCCGGTTGCCACGCCAATTCCCGCAGCACCGCGAGTGCCATCGCGGTGCCGGCCCAGGTGCGATAGTCCTTGGCGGTAAAGTCGGCGCCGGTCAGGCTGTGCAAATACGCATTCACGTCGTGGGAGCTGACCGTGTGGCGCTCGCCGGCTTCGTCCAGGTACTGAAACAGGTTCTGCCCCGGCAATTCCAGGCAGCGCTTGACCACCGTGGCCAGGCGTCGGTCCTTGACGCTGATCTGATGCTCGACGCCGCTCTTGCCGCGAAACTGGAACTGGATTTCGCTGCCCTTGACGTCCACATGGCGGTTGCGCAGGGTGGTCAGCCCATAGGATTTGTTGTCGCGGGCGTACTGGGTGTTGCCGACACGGATCAGCGTCGCATCCAGCAGCATCACCACCGTGGCAAGGACTTTCTCGCGCGTGAAGCCTGGGGCGGCAATTTGCGCCTCCAGTTGCTTGCGCAGTTTGGGTAGGGCATTGCCGAATTCCTGCAGCCGCGAATATTTGTCGGTGTCGCGCACCTCTCGCCAGCGCGTGTGGTAGCGGTACTGTTTACGACCGCGCGCATCGCGGCCGGTCGCTTGCAGATGGCCACGCGGGTCGGCGCAGATCCACACGTCGGTGTAGGCCGGCGGCACGGCCAGGGCATTCAGGCGTTTGATTTCCTCGGCATCGGTGATGCGTTGGCCTTTGGCGTCGACATACTGGAACTTGCCGCGCAGCTTTTTACGGCGAATGCCGGGCTGCGTGTCGTCAACGTAATGCAGGTCGCGGGGCAGCTCGGCAATCGGGGCGGAGTCGGGCATCGTGCAAATTCCTTGGCAACGGATCAGGCCGGTATGACTGATTGACCGCAGGGTTTTGCGCGCGTGCAAAAAAGTTATGCGAGTACCGCCACCGCCTTGATTTGCGCCCACAGTGTCTGGCCGGGATGCACTTGCAACTGGTCGCGGGAGAAGCGCGTAATGCGCGCCAACAGCGGCGTACCCGCAGCATCCAGGCGCACCAGCACATGGGCGCTGTTATCCGCCGACATCTCCTCAGTGACCGTCACCGGCAGGCGGTTGAGGATGCTGCTGTGCTCTTGCGCCTGCAGGCTCAGGCTGACGTCGCGCGCTTGCACTTTGATTCGCAGCTGTTTGCCCAACGCCAGAGGTGTATGGGCCACGCGCATGCACAACGCACTGTGGGGCAATTGCAGGGTAAGTAATTGATAGTGCGCGTCATAGGCGCTGACGCTGCCATTGATGACCACGCCGGCGTCATCGCCCAGGGCCAGGGGCAAATCCAGGCGCGCCAGGGTCTCGCCGATGGGGCCGCTTGCCAGGGCCTTGCCGTCGCTGAGCAACACAATGTGATCGGCCAGCCGTGCCACTTCGTCCTGGGCATGGCTGACGTACAGCAGGGGGATTTCCAGTTCGTCGTGCAGGCGTTCGAGGTACGGCAGGATCTCGCTTTTGCGTTGGCTGTCCAGCGCCGCCAGCGGTTCATCCATCAACAACAACTGGGGGCTGGTGAGCAATGCGCGGGCGATGCCGATGCGCTGGCGCTCGCCGCCGGACAAATGCTGCGGGTGGCGCTTGAGCAGGTGGCCAATGCCCAGCAGCTCGGTCGCGTGAGCCATGTCCACACGGCGCAGCTTGCGTGGGATGCGCTTGAAGCCGAACTCCAGATTGGCCCGTACCGACAGATGGGGAAACAGGCTGGCTTCCTGGAACACATAGCCCAAGGCACGTTTGTGCGGCGGCACGAACAGCCCCAGGCGACTGTCTTGCCAGACCTCGCCGTTGACCTGGACCCGCGCGTCTTCAGCGCGCTCCAGCCCGGCGATACAGCGCAGGCATGTGGTTTTGCCCGAGCCGGAATGCCCGTACAGCGCGGTGACGCCGCGGCCGGGCACATGCAGGTCGACATCCAGCGCAAAGCCGGAATAGTGCAGGTTCAGGCGTACATCAATCATCGATCAGCTCCAGCCCATCTTGGTTTTACGGCTGGAATAGAGCGCCAGCAACACAACGAAAGCGAAGACCACCATGGCGCCCGCCAGCCAATGGGCCTGGGCATATTCCATGGCTTCGACGTGGTCGTAGATCTGCACCGAGACCACGCGTGTTTTATCCGGGATGTTGCCGCCGATCATCAGCACCACACCGAACTCGCCGACGGTGTGCGCGAAACCGAGAATCGACGCGGTGATAAACCCGGGGCGCGCGAGGGGCAGGATCACCGTGAAAAACGTATCCCAAGGATTGGCGCGTAGCGTTGCGGCCACTTCCAATGGGCGAGTGCCGATGGCAGAAAAGGCGTTTTGCAACGGTTGCACCACAAACGGCATGGAATAGATCACCGAGCCAATCACCAGCCCGGCAAAACTGAAGGTCAGGGTGCCCAGGCCCAGCCACTGTGTGAACTGGCCGAAGTAACCATGGGGGCCCATGGTCAAGAGCAGGTAGAAACCGATCACCGTCGGTGGCAACACCAACGGTAACGCGACAATCGCACCGATGGGACCGCGCCACCGCGAACCGGTGCGCGCCAGCCACAGCGCAATCGGAGTGCCGATGACCAGCAGGATCACGGTGGTCAGTGACGCCAGTTTGATGGTCAACCAGATTGCGGAAAAATCGGCACTCGACAGCGGCATTTTAGTTGGCCAACTCGTAACCGTAGGCCTTGATGACCGCTGCGGCTTTCGGACCCTTGAGGTACTCGACCAGGGCCTTGGCGGCGGCGCTGTCTTTGCCTTTGGCGAGGATCACGGCGTCCTGTTTGATTGGGTCATGCAGGGCCGCCGGGACGATCCAGGCCGAGCCGCTGCTGAGTTTGCCGTCTTTGTAGATTTGCGACAGGGCAACAAAGCCCAACTCAGCATTGCCGGTGGACACGAATTGATAGGCCTGGGTGATGTTCTGGCCTTCTACGAGCTTGTCCTTGACCTGGTCGGTCAAGCCTTCTTTAGCCAGTACTTGAGTGGCGGCCAGGCCGTATGGAGCGGCTTTCGGGTTGGCGATGGAGAGGTGCTTGAAGGCATTCTTTTTCAGCACGTCGCCTTTGGCATCCACATAACCTTCTTTGGCCGACCACAGCGCCAGGGTGCCGACCGCGTAGGTGAAGCGCGAGCCTTTGAGCGTGTCGCCCTCGGTTTCGAGTTTTTGCGGGGTGGTGTCGTCAGCGCTGAGGAACACGTCGAACGGCGCGCCGTTCTTGATCTGCGTATAGAACTGACCGGTGGCGCCGTAAGCTGCGACGAGTTTGTGGCCGGTGTCTTTTTCGAAGTCGGCGGCGATCGCCTGGATCGGCGCGGTGAAGTTGGCGGCGACGGCGACCTGCACTTCATCGGCTTGGGCCGAGCCGCAGGCAAGGGCGGCAATAACGGTTACCAGGGCAGTGGGGGCCAAGCGTGAGGCGCGGATCATCATGAAGCAGCTCCTTTGGGCGGTGTACGGCTTGTTATAGGGGGAAGACTCTACCGCTATGTACGGGAATATATAGCGGTTGGCCATTGCCGGTACAGTGCAAAGTTGCCCCACAGGTCAGTCGCGCGTGAGCTTGGCGAGGGTCTGCTCCGCCAACTGCCGCGTCAGGTCATAAGTGGAGAGATCTTTACCCAGGCGCAGTGCCTGGCCTGACCACAGGTTGCTGAAACCCGCTTCATCCTTGGCCTTGAGCGGCATCAAGGCGCCGCCGGAGGTCGGGAAGGCAGGCGCGGCCGGGTTGATCGCGCCGAGTTCACGCATCACGCGGTTGACGATCCCGCGTGCCGGGCGGCCGGTGAACAGGTTGGTCAGCGCCGTTTCGCTGGCCTGGGCATGACGCAGTGCAAAGTGGTGGGAGGCGGTTACGTTGGCTTCAGGCGTGAACAGGTAGGCGGTGCCGATCTGGACGGCTGACGCGCCCAGGGCGAATGCCGCGACAATCCCGCGCGCATCACCCATTCCGCCAGCGGCAATCACCGGCACGCTCACTGCGTCGACAATTTGCGGCACCAGTGCCATCAGCCCGATCTGGGTATTGAGGTCGTCGCTGAGAAACAACCCACGATGCCCGCCAGCCTCTAGCCCCATCGCAATAATTGCATCGCAGCCATGCTGTTCCAGCCAGATGGCTTCTTCTACGGTAGTGGCCGATGACAGCACCTTGGCCCCAGTGGCTTTTACCCGGTCGAGCAAGGCTTTTTCGGGCAGGCCAAAGTGAAAACTCACCACCTCGGGACGAAATTCCTCGACCACTTTGCAGGTGGCCTCGCTGAACGGCTCGCGGTTGGAGAGGGGGGTTGGCGCATCAAAATCGGCGCCGAGTTCGCGGTAATAAGGTTCCAGCAACGCCTTCCAGTGGCGGTCACGCACCGCATCCGCAGCGGGCGGTTGATGGCAGAAGAAATTCACGTTAATCGGGCGCGAGCTTGCCTGGCGAACGGTGCTCAAGGCTTCACGCAGTTGCTCGAGACTCAGCGCGGCCGCCGGCACAGAGCCCAGCCCGCCTGCGTGATTGGCCGCGATGACCATAGCGGTGGTGGTCGCACCCGCCATTGGGGCCTGGATAATCGGCACTTCAATGCCCAGCAGGTCGAGGATTCGGGTGTCTGGCCAGGTGCTCATGGGATGCGTCTCCAGCAGTCGTCGGTCTTTTCGCTGTTTTAGCAGGGCCCTTGGCACCCGGCCAGTCTGTTTTATTCACTGGACGAAGCCGAGATTTCGTGTAGCGACTTCAGTCAATCGCCTCGCCCAGCACCGCATGAATGCGCTCAGCGATAAGCACTGCGTGGGTTTCCAGGGCGAAGTGGCCGGTGTCGAGCAGCTCGACCACGGCATTCGCGTTATCCCTTTTGTAGGCATGGGCGCCGGGCGGGATGAAGAACGGATCGTGCTGGCCCCAGATCACCAGGGTGGGCACCTGGCTGGCTTTGAAGAACGCTTGGAACGCCGGATAGAGCGTGAGGTTGTTGCGGTAATCGAGGAACAGGTCCAGCTGAATCTCGGCATTGCCGGGGCGCTGCATCAACAGCGCATCCAGCATGTAGGACTCGGGCGCAACCCGTTGCGGTTCACTCACGCCGTGCAAGTACTGGTAGCGCGTGCCGTCCAGGCTGATCACCGCTGTGCGGATCACGTCTCGGTTGGCCTGGCTCGGCTCGGCCCAATAGGCGCGGATCGGTGCCCAGGCATCGCCCAAGCCTTCCAGGTAAGCGTTGCCGTTTTGCGAGATCAGCGCACTGACCCGTTCTGGGTGCGCCACGGCCAGCCGCAGGCCTACCGGTGCGCCGTAATCGAACACGTACAGCGCGTAGCGGGACAGCTTCAGCGCATCGACGAAATGCCCGACAGTCACCGCCAGGTTATCGAAGCTGTAGTGGTAAGCGCGCTCGGCAGGTATTTCGTTGAAGCCGAAGCCCGGCAAGTCGGGCGCGATAACCCTGAAGCGTGTGGCGAGCAGCGGGATCAGGTCGCGGTACATGTGCGAGGAGCTGGGAAAGCCGTGCAGCAGCAATATCACCGGTGCGGCCGGGTCGCCGGCTTCACGGTAGAACATGCGCACACCATCGGCATCGACGTGATGGTAGCGAACGACAGGGGCTTGGATCGACATGGCAGGCATACCTTAGGTAACTTGTTTAGTGGTTATTACGGGTTACCATTTAAACGCTGCGCTGAATTATGTAACCTGTCAAATTAATATTTCAGGTTAGCTGTTTGTCGAATGTAACTACCCATGCGCAAAAATAGTGGTTACGATTGCGCGATGAACACGAGGACGAATCATGGCCATCCCTACGCCCCCAGCGGCACCCTTGGAACCCTATGTGCTTGCCGATGACCCGGTGTTGGACATGCTCAATACCCTGGCGAATATCGATGGCATGCCGTGGGATTTCTGGCAGACCGACGCTGACGTCCAGCGTTGGTTAGTGCGTTTGGAGTGGGTTCAGCCAGCGGCCATGCCTGCGTTTGAAGAGGGCGCCTTGCTCGCCGCCGCACGTGAGTTGCGCGAGGTGGTCCGTGACCTCGTCGCGACGCGCAAGCTCGGTCAGGTCGGCAATCCCACGGCGCTCAACAGTTTTTTGCGCAAGGCAGTCAGCCATCCACAGCTGGTCTGGCCGGCGTCCGGGGCGCCGCTGTTGGAGCGTCAACGCAAATCGCAGACGGCAGAGCAATTTTTGTCGCCGATTGCCGAAGCTGCAGCTAATTTATTGGTGGCCGGCGATTTCAATTTGATCCGGCGGTGCGAGCATCCGGAATGCGTGCTGTGGTTTTATGATCGGACCAAGGCCCATAAGCGTCGCTGGTGCAGCATGGCCTTGTGCGGTAACCGGCATAAAGTCGCCGAATTCCGTAAACGTCAATTGCAGCGTTGAAAGGAGAGGGCTTTGCCAGCAATCAAGGAACAGGTCGTGGCAGCAACCAGGGTCTCGGGCTTGCAAGTGCGGACCCGCAATGCCGATGAAATGCTGCCCGCGAGCGCGAAAATCGGCCCGCTGTGGCAACGGTTTTTTGAGCAGGGGCTTTACCAGGCAATTCCGGGCAAGCACCCCGACTCGCCGGTGTACGGGGTGTACAGCGGCTATGAGTCGGATGCGAGTGGTTTTTTTGATGTGATGGCGGGTGTTGCCTCCACCGCAGCGGCGCAAGGCTTTGAAAGCCTGGTGATCGAGCCGGGCCGGTATTTGGTGTTTGAGGCGCGCGGGCCAATGCCGGACGCAATCATTGCCACCTGGCAACAGGTCTGGGCTTATTTCGAAAAACCGGGTGTCGAGTCGCGGGCGTTTGTCACTGACTTCGAGGTCTATCAGGCAGACGAAGTGGCGCGAATTTATATCGGCATCCGCTAGGCCATTACTGGCGTTCGCGCTCCAGCAGCTGCCGCTTGCGTTCTACGCCCCAGCGGTAGCCCGACAACTCGCCGTCGCTGCGCACCACGCGATGGCAGGGGATCGCCACCGCCAGGCAGTTGGCGCCACAGGCCTGGGCCACGGCGCGAAAGGATTTGGGGGCGCCGATACGCTCGGCAATCTGCGCATAACTGGCGGTGCTGCCCAGCGGAATATCGCGCAGCGCCCGCCATACTCGCTCCTGAAAGGCGGTACCGCGTAAGTCCAGCGGCAAATCCAACCCCAGCGCAGGCGCTTCGATAAAGCCCACGACCTGGGCAATCAGCTGTTCGAAGTGGCGGTCCGCGCCCACCAATTGTGCCTGCGCAAATTGATCCTGCAGGTCTCGCACCAGTTTGTCCGGGTCATCCCCCAGCAAAATCGCACACACGCCGCGTTGGCTCTGTGCCACCAGAATCGCGCCCAGTGAACATTGTCCGACGGCAAAGCGAATCTCACTGTTAGTGCCGCCGGCCCGGTAGTCCGTCGGCGTCATGCCCAGTAATTGATCGGCGGACTCGTAGAAGCGGCTGTTGGAGTTGAAGCCTGCGTCATACAGCGCGTCAGTGACCGAGTGCTCGTTCAAGAGGCCGTCGCGTATTTTGCGCGCGCGCAGGGCGCTGGCGTATCCCTTGGGGGTGAGGCCGGTGATGGCTTTGAATACGCGGTGGAAATGAAAGGCGCTCAGCCCGGCCAGACGGGCGACTTCATCCAGGCTGGGCGGCGTTTCGGCCTGTTCTATGTACCGGCACGCCGTCGCCACCAAGTGCGCATGGTGCGCAGCCAGTTGGGTCTGGTCACCGGCGGCGCGCTTGCTCGGGCGATAACCGGCAGCCTCGGCTTGCTCGGGGGTGTCGAAGAATTCGATGTTTTGCGGGCGTGGCAAACGCGAGGCGCTGCTGGGGCGGCAATACACGCCTGTGGTTTTTACGCCGTAGACAAACAGCGTGTCTGCCTTGGCATCGCGGGCGATGATGGCGGCCCAGCGTGGGTCATGTTCGTTGTTCATGGCCTGCACTCTTGACGGATCACGGGCAGATTAGCCGCTGCGGGGATACTCGGCACTCCGAAGCTTGCGGTCAAATCAGCCGGCGGTACGAAAGGTCAGGTTGATGCGTTGTGGGCCCATGATCGGGTGCACGCCGTCCTTGATCGGCATCACCCCATGAAAACGCAAGCGATCAACGCCGCCCCAGACCACGATATCACCGTGGAACAAGGCGATCTTCTGGGGCTTGCTGCTGCGCTCAGCGCCGCCGAACAGGAAAATCGCCGGCAGGCCCAGCGACACAGAAACCACCGGGGCGTCGTAGTTGCGCTCGTTTTTATCCTGATGCAGGGACATCTTGGCCCCAGGCACATAGCGGTTGATCAGGCAGGCATCCGGGGAAAACGCGCTGAAGCCGGCCTCGGCTGCCGCACGTGTGGCGAGTTGGCGCAGCGCGCTGGGCATGGCTGGCCAGGGGTGTTGGCTGCGCGGGTCGAGGGGGCTGTAGCGATAGCCGGACGTGTCGGTGGTCCAGCCCAGTGCGCCGCAACTGCTCAGCGCCGCTGACATGGTAAAGCCGCCGGGCGTGACCATTTTCCGAAACGGCGCTTGGGCCAGCACCTGGCGAAGCTCAGGCAGCAGGCGCTCAATCCAGGGCAGGGCATAGCCCCTCAGTACGTAGGACTCTTCGCCAATCTGTTCGCGCCGCGCAGGTTGCTGCAACGCATCCTCGGCGAACAGGTCGGCAGTCGGCCCAGGCATGGCTTACAGCGCCTTACTCACGTTGATGTCAGTGATTTCGTCACTGGCATCGTGGATTTTCGCCAGGGCTTGCTTGGCCTCTTCGACACTGTTGGTGTGCAATTGCGCGAACTCAAAGCGACGTTCGCCGTTGAGCTTGTACTTGATGACGTATTTGGTCGTGGTGGTCACAGCTTGTTTCCTGTCGAGGGTTCGGCTCAGCTCAGTTTGGTGCTGGTGCGACGAACGATGCGGATCTTGTGGGACAACGCGGGTTTACGGGTAACGCTGATGGCGCGACGTGTTACCACGTCCAGGGTGATGTTCCAGAAACCGGTGCTGGGCGCGGTAATTTTCGCCGGGAATTTGTCGAACGCACCGCCGTGGTAGGTGTGGCGGCCGCCGTTCTTGAAGCTGCGAAAATTGGCATCGCTCATCAGGCGAATATTGCAGGTCTGCGAGCATTCGATGACAACGATGTCGCCCTCGTTGAGGTGCTCGCGCTGGTGGATGAATTTCATGGGGTGTCTCCAGAAGGGCTTTTTCTGAAAAATCAGAATGATACGTAGGTTAAGATAGAGTTTATCAGCCCCAGCGCGTTTATTATCGGGTCGTCGTCGACGACTTCGACAATTTAAAACAGTTATTTACCGAGTTTTCAGAGATAAATCCTACATTGGCGGGAGAAATTTACTCTCTAAGCTGTCGTAGGGTCTTTATCGGAGGTTTTAGTATGAAGTGGAGTGTGTTGGTTCTGGCCTTGGCGATAGGTGGATGTGCTTCGGTTGCAGATATCAAGCAGACCCCGCCAACGTTGGTGGTGATTTCCGGGAAAAAACCGCCGGAATATGCCGCCTGTGTGGTGCGCAAGCTGGCCGACACCCGTCGCCCGCCGCAGATCGAGCCCCATAAGGATGGTATACAGGTGATTGTGCCGCAGAAATTCTCGGCCGACCCTTCGGCAATCTTCGAGATTGAAGATCGCTCCAGCGGCAGCAGCATCAAGCTCTACGAGAGCATGTCCAATGTCCCGATCCGCCCGGGTGATATCAAGAAAGCCGCTGAGGCGTGTATTTCCGGCTGAGCCTCAGGCTCACCCACGCCGTTGAATCCGATAAAAAAGCCTGACGCTGCGATAGTGGCATCAGGTTTTTTTTGGCGTTGATGTCAGGTGTCGTCGACAAAGGATCATTACCCTGGGGTTTGCAGATCCGTTAAACTGTTGGTTATCCAATCCAAAAAAATACCGCGCAAGCCTTGAGAATGCGCGGCATTTGTCTTTTCTGGAAATCGTCATGAAACGTGAACACGTCACAGCCCGCCATGCCGAGGGCGAAATCTCGGCCACCCATGTCATCCAGAATCCTGCCGACCTGGGCGAGTGGATCGTGTTCTTCAAGAAAAGCGGCGGTCGTAGTTATTTCTTGGTGGATGAGCACGATGAAGTCGAATCATTTGCGCGCCTGGATGACCTGATAGAAATCCTGCGCGGCCTTGGCATCAAGTTCGCAGAAATTCACCTGTAGCCCTCAGGCTTACTTGCAAACGACAACCACGCTGCGGCTCTTGAAGTTACCCACGTCTTTGCCAAGGGTCTTGTCGCTTTCCTTCAACGCAGGCGTGCCTTCGGTGCCGACGATGCGGTAGCCGGTGCCGGCGCAGGAAGCATCGGCTTTTTCGTAGCAACTGGCCCACGAGTTGGCCTCGCCCGAGCAGTCGATGGTCAGGCCTTGCTCGCCATTTTTCAGGTAAGTATCGGAAGTGGTGGTGCAGCCGGCCATCAGCGCCAGTAGTGCAGGCAGTGCCAGAATCTTGTTCATAGTGGAATCGTCGTCGAGGGTGTTGGAGGGGCGCTGACACTGTCGTGGGGCGTTTGCGCAAGATTATAGCGAACTGCCACCTAGGTACAGCCAATCACAAAAAAGCCCCGATCATCGGGGCTTTTTGCAAAGGGCCTGCAGGCTTACTTGCCCTTGGGTCTTTTGCTCGACGCGTGGCCAGCTTCATCCACGAACACCTCGGCGACTGCAACAGCCTGGCTTTCGGTCGCAAATGCCCCGGCGACGCTGTCACCGTGGAAGTTGATCAGGTGCCAGCCGTCCGCTCGCTTTGTGATCAGGTAGCCGTTTACGCCTTTGGGTTCTGACATCTATCAATCTCGTGGTGTGGTTCAAGTGCGTAATCATAGCGCCAAACGCGCTGGGAGCGGGCAAGTTGTTGCAGGTCAGTGCCTTGCGTCGAAAAGCGTGCTAAAACATTGACAGCCCTCTTAATCAAAGGGGTCAAGGCGTGGTTTGTCGTGCCGTTGGTAACGCCCTTGTAGGATCAGCGGAACTTACGCGCACATTTTTTCTCTATGTTGACATCGCAACGCCAGCAGGACCCATTGTAAGGTGACTGCGGCCTCATTAGACTGCGCCGAATTCCGTACGCACAGCCCTTTGTAAGGACTCATATGATCAAGAAATGCTTGTTCCCAGCAGCCGGTTACGGCACTCGCTTCTTGCCAGCGACCAAAGCCATGCCTAAAGAGATGCTGCCGGTGGTGAACAAGCCACTGATTCAGTACGGCGTCGAAGAGGCACTGGATGCCGGTCTGAACGAAATTTCCATCGTTACCGGCCGTGGTAAGCGCGCGCTGGAAGACCACTTCGACATCAGCTATGAGCTGGAAAACCAGATCAAGGGCACCGACAAGGAAAAATACCTGGTCGGTATCCGTAAATTGCTCGACGAGTGCTCGTTCTCGTACACCCGTCAAACCCAGATGAAAGGCCTCGGCCACGCGATCCTGACCGGCCGCCCACTGATCGGTGACGAACCGTTCGCTGTGGTACTGGCGGATGACCTGTGCGTCAATCTGGAAGGCGACGGCGTACTGACCCAGATGGTCAAGCTGTACCAGAAATACCGCTGCACCATCGTTGCAGTTCAAGAGGTCGATCCTCTGGAAACCAACAAGTACGGCGTAATCGCTGGCGACGACATTGGTGATGGCCTGATTCGCGTACGTGACATGGTTGAAAAGCCAGCGCCGGAAGATGCACCTTCGAACCTGGCTATCATTGGCCGTTACATCCTGACCCCGGACATCTTCAAATTGATCGAAGAAACCGAGCCAGGCAAGGGCGGCGAGATCCAGATCACTGACGCTCTGTTGAAGCAAGCCAAAGACGGCTGCGTGATTGCCTACAAGTTCAAAGGCCGTCGTTTCGACTGCGGTGGCGCTGAAGGCTACATCGAGGCGACCAACTTCTGCTATGAGCACTTCTACAAAACTGGCAAGGCTTACTGATTCACGGTTGCCTGACCTGTTTTAAGAGAAAGCCACCTTAGGGTGGCTTTTTCGTTTTTCAGCCCCATCTAAATCGGTATGCTGATGCCCTGCCGAGGAGAGTGAAATGGCCTACGATTTTGATCTGTATGTAATTGGCGCCGGTTCCGGCGGTGTTCGCGCGGCGCGCTTTGCCGCAGGGTTTGGCGCCAAGGTGGCTGTGGCGGAAAGCCGCTACCTGGGCGGTACGTGCGTTAACGTCGGCTGCGTGCCGAAGAAGCTGTTGGTGTACGGTGCGCATTTCGCCGAAGACTTTGAGCAGGCCAGCGGTTTTGGCTGGTCCCTGGGCGCAGCGAACTTTGATTGGGCGACCTTGATCGCCAACAAGGACCGTGAAATCAATCGCCTTAATGGTATCTACCGCAACCTGCTGGTTAACAGTGGCGTGACCCTGCATGAAGGGCATGCGCGGCTGGTTGACCCGCACCAGGTGGAAATCAATGGCGAGCGTTACACCGCCAAGCACATTTTGATCGCTACCGGTGGTTGGCCGCAGATCCCGGAGATCCCGGGCCGTGAGCACGCCATTGGCTCCAATGAGGCGTTCTTTCTGAAAGAACTGCCCAGGCGCGTGCTGGTCGTTGGCGGTGGTTACATCGCGGTTGAGTTCGCGGGTATTTTCCACGGCTTGGGCGCACAGACGACGCTACTGTATCGCGGCGATTTGTTCCTGCGCGGTTTTGATGGCTCGGTGCGTACGCACCTGAAGGAAGAGTTGATCAAGCGCGGCCTGGACCTGCAATTCAATGCCGATATCGAACGTATCGACAAGCAAGCAGACGGCAGCCTCAAGGCAACCCTGAAAGATGGGCGTGTGCTGGAGGCCGATTGCGTGTTCTACGCCACCGGTCGCCGCCCAATGCTCGACAACCTGGGGCTGGAGAACACCGGCGTCACCCTCGACGAGCGTGGCTTTGTTACGGTGGATGACCTTTACCAGACCGCTGAGCCGTCGATCCTGGCCATTGGCGACGTCATTGGTCGTGTGCAATTGACGCCGGTAGCCCTGGCTGAAGGCATGGCAGTGGCCCGTCGTTTGTTCAAGCCAGAACAGTACCGCCCGGTGGATTACGCGATGATTCCGACGGCGGTGTTCAGCCTGCCGAACATCGGCACCGTCGGCTTGAGCGAAGAAGACGCGAAGAAGCACGGCCACAAGGTGCAGGTCTTTGAAAGCCGCTTCCGGCCTATGAAGCTGACGCTGACCGATTGCCAGGAAAAAACCCTGATGAAACTGGTAGTCGATGCCGACACCGATAAAGTCCTGGGTTGCCACATGGTCGGGCCGGATGCCGGCGAGATCGTTCAGGGGCTGGCGATCGCGCTCAAGGCGGGCGCGACCAAGCAGCATTTCGACGAAACCATCGGCGTGCATCCTACGGCGGCGGAAGAGTTCGTCACCATGCGCACGCCTGTGGCGGACTGATCATGTGTCGGGCGTTGCCTCTGGCGTCGTTGCAACGACGGCCGCCAGGCGCAATGCCTCGATACTGGCCTGGGCCTTGATGAGGTCCAGTTCCAGGCTCTTGTTCGCCAGCTGGTGTTCGTTCAGCGCTTGCTGGCGTGACTGGCTCTCCAGTAGGGCAACCCGCAGGCGCTCCTGAAGCAGGGTGCGCTCGCTTTCTATCAGGCTGACCTGCTCGCTGAGTTTTTGCTGCGCCGCCTGATCCTGGCGGGTTTGCGCCTGCAGGGCGGCCAGCTCCTTGATCGTGACGCGGTGCTCGATCAACAGTCGCTCATTGTCACGGTGCAGTTGGGTGATTTCATCCTGGCGCACCATGGCGCTTTGCTGGGCCTGGCGCAGTTCCGCCTGGACCTGCTGCAACTGGCCTTCATGACGTCGCTGTTCCTGCTCGCGCTGCTCCTTGATTGCATTGCGGTAATGCTCGAGGGCTTCCCGTGCGTGCAGGTGTTTTTCTTCCAGCGAACGAATTTGTTCGTCCTTGTCGTTGATGCGTAATTCGTAATCGCTGCACGCCTGGCTGAGCCCGGCGTTACGGGTTTGCTCGGTTTGCAGGCTGGTGCTCGCGGTTTGCAGGGCGGCACTTTCTTCTGCGAGGGCGGCGGCCTGGATAGCGCATTGCTGACTGAGCTGGCTATGAGCCTCTTCAAGCGCTTGCAGCTGGGCGAGCAGGGCGGCTTTCTGTTGTTCGAACTGCGCCAGCGCCAGGTCAATCGGCTCCTGGGCCTTTTCTTTAAGGCGTTGGGCCAGGCGTGCAACCAGTTCACCCAGCTCGTCGTCGATGGGTGCCTCGGTGATCGTCAGCCGGGTTTCGCTCTCGTCCAACTCCTTCAAATAACGATGAATCGTGGTTTTTGAACCGGTATTGCCCATTTCGATGCGGACTGCGTCGATGCTCGGGTTCTCGCCGCGGGCAAGGATCGCCAGGCGTGCCGTTTGAACTACTGCTTTGTTTATGCCGCCGCGAGCCATGGAGTCTCCGTCGATTTAGTACTGTGGTACGTATTATGTAGATACATACTGTAACACGAATAAAATCTCGTTTAAATTCATGATTCAACAGATGGGATATTGGCGTATTATCCCGTGTCATAGCGGTATTGAGCGTCAATTCACCCGTCAGCAGTACGCATAGGGTTTTCATGAGCGATCTGGAGCGTTATCTCAATGCCGCCACCCGCGATAACACGCGGCGTAGCTATCGCGCGGCCATTGAGCACTTTGAAGTGAGTTGGGGTGGGTTCCTGCCCGCGACCAGCGACAGCGTGGCGCGTTATCTGGTGGCACACGCCAGGGTGCTGGCGGTCAACACCTTGAAGCTGCGGCTCTCGGCATTGGCGCAGTGGCACACCAGCCAGGGTTTCCCTGACCCGACCAAGGCGCCGGTGGTGCGCAAGGTGCTCAAGGGCATTCGTGCGGTGCACCCGGCGCAGGAGAAACAGGCCGAGCCGCTGCAACTCAAGCACCTTGAACAGGTGGTCGCCTGCCTTGAGGCAGAGGCGATTCAGGCGCGGACTGATCAGGACCCGTCGCGATTGCTGCGCGCCAAGCGCGACACGGCATTGATCCTGCTGGGCTTCTGGCGCGGGTTTCGCAGTGATGAACTGTGCCGCCTGGCTATCGAGCATGTGCAGGCCATACCGGGCGCCGGCATCAGCCTGTATCTGCCGCGCAGCAAAAGTGACCGCGACAACCTCGGCAAGACCTACCAGACCCCGGCGTTGCTGCGGTTGTGCCCGGTGCAGGCCTATAGCGAATGGCTCAGCGCGTCGGCGCTGGTGCGCGGCCCGGTATTTCGCGGAGTCGACCGCTGGGGCAATTTGGGCGAGGAGGGGTTGCACCCCAACAGTGTCATCCCGTTGCTGCGCCAGGCCTTGGAACGCGCCGGTATCGCGGCCGATCAATACACCAGCCACTCACTGCGTCGAGGCTTTGCCACCTGGGCCCACCGCAGCGGCTGGGACTTGAAGTCGTTGATGAGCTACGTCGGCTGGAGCGACATGAAATCCGCCATGCGCTATGTTGAAGCGACGCCCTTTCTTGGCATGACCTTGGCCACCCAACCGCTGATTTGAGATTTCTTCTATTAATAGCGCCACTTGATAGCGAAAACCAATCGTCAGCATCAGGTTTGCCAATGAGCCATCGTCGGAAAGAGTGGGTAGGATTCATCTCATCAACTTACTAACCCCTGACGGAGAGTCATCGATGCCTATCATCAACAGCCAAGTAAAACCGTTCAAAGCTACCGCCTACAAAAACGGCAACTTCGTCGACGTGTCGGATGCTGACCTGAAAGGCAAATGGTCTGTCGTGTTCTTCTACCCGGCTGACTTTACCTTCGTATGCCCAACCGAGCTGGAAGACCTGGCTGACAACTACGCCGAATTCCAGAAACTGGGCGTCGAAATCTACAGCGTCTCCACCGACACTCACTTTGCTCACGCTGCCTGGCACAACACTTCGCCAGCCATCGGCAAAATCCAGTACACCATGATCGGCGACCCAACCCTGACCATTTCCCGCAACTTCGACGTACTGATCGAAGAAGCCGGTCTGGCTGACCGCGGCACCTTCGTGATTGACCCAGAAGGCAAGATCAAAATCGTTGAGCTGAACGATGGTGGCGTGGGTCGCGATGCATCCGAACTGCTGCGCAAAATCAAGGCTGCTCAGTATGTTGCTGCTCACCCAGGTGAAGTGTGCCCAGCCAAGTGGAAAGAAGGCGAGGCTACCCTGGCTCCGTCCCTGGACCTGGTCGGCAAGATCTAAACCTGTGAACGACCTCAGGGCGGGCTCTGCCGCACCTTAAGTAAGCTGCACCGCCCTCAAAACGCCCGGGCGAGATTCGCTCGGGCGTTTTTTTGTCTGCAATAAACCGAATTAATAGGAAATCGCCCGTATGTTGGACGCCAATCTTAAAGCTCAGTTGAAGTCATACCTGGAACGGGTCACCCAGCCGATCGAGATCGTCGCCTCCCTCGACGACGGCGCGAAATCCCAGGAAATGCTTGCTCTTTTGCAGGACGTAACCAGCCTCACCACGCTGATTACCCTGAAAACCGATGGCGATGATGCGCGCAAGCCATCGTTCTCCATCAACCGCCCGGGTGCCGATATCAGCCTGCGTTTCGCCGGCATCCCTATGGGCCATGAATTCACTTCGTTGGTGCTGGCCCTGCTGCAAGTGGGTGGCCACCCATCGAAGGCCAGTGTCGAAGTGATTGAACAGATTCGCGCTTTAAAAGGCCAGTTCAGCTTCGAGACTTACTTCTCGTTGTCGTGCCAGAACTGCCCGGACGTGGTCCAGGCGTTGAACCTGATGGCGGTGCTTAACCCGAACATCCGCCACGTCGCTATCGACGGTGCGCTGTTCCAGGCTGAAGTCGATGAGCGCCAGGTCATGGCAGTGCCCAGTGTTTACCTCAACGGGGTGAACTTCGGCCAGGGCCGCATGGGCCTGGAAGAAATCCTCGCTAAACTCGACACCAGCGGCATCGAAAAAGCCGCCGAGAAAATCAGCGCCAAAGACGCCTTTGATGTGCTGGTCGTCGGCGGTGGCCCGGCCGGTTCGTCGGCGGCCATCTACGCGGCGCGTAAAGGTATCCGCACCGGTGTGGCAGCTGAGCGCTTTGGCGGCCAGGTGCTGGACACCATGTCCATCGAAAACTTCATCTCTGTGCAAGAGACCGAAGGGCCGAAACTGGCCAGCGCCCTTGAAGCGCATGTGCGTCAGTACGACGTGGACATCATGAACTTGCAACGTGCCAGCAGCTTGATCCCCGCGAAAAATGCCGGTGACTTGCACGAGATTCGCTTTGAAAGCGGTGCGACCCTCAAGTCCAAGACCGTGATCCTGGCCACCGGCGCCCGCTGGCGTGAAATGGGTGTACCGGGCGAGCAAGAATACAAAGCCAAAGGCGTGTGCTTCTGCCCGCACTGCGATGGTCCGTTGTTCAAAGGCAAGCGTGTAGCGGTGATTGGCGGTGGTAACTCTGGCGTTGAAGCGGCCATCGACCTGGCCGGTATCGTCAGCCACGTAACGTTGCTCGAATTTGACAGCAAGTTACGCGCCGATGCGGTGTTGCAGCGCAAGCTCTACAGCCTGTCGAACGTTGACGTGATTACCAGCGCGCTGACCAGCGAAGTCAAAGGCGATGGTCAGAAAGTCACGGGCCTGGCCTACAAGGATCGCGACAGCGGTGAGTTCCACACCATCGACCTGGAAGGCATCTTCGTGCAGATCGGTTTGCTGCCCAACACTGACTGGCTCAAAGGCACTGTGGAGCTGACGCCTCGTGGCGAGATCATTGTTGATGCCCGTGGCGAAACGTCCCTGCCAGGGGTGTTCGCTGCCGGCGACGTCACCACTGTGCCGTACAAGCAGATCGTGATTGCGGTAGGCGAGGGTGCCAAGGCTTCCCTGAGTGCATTCGATCACTTGATCCGAACCTCCGCGCCGGCATAAAACCGCACCGGCCAATAAAAAACCCCATGAGTGATCATGGGGTTTTTTCGTGCTTGCGCGTTGCGTGGGCAGGCATCCAGTGACACTGCGCACGCCCCTATCGGCGATTTACATCGGCGCCGGCTGAATAATCTCAACCCAGTACGCGTCAGGGTCCTTGATGAATGCCAGGCTTTTCATGCGGCCATCGGTCAAACGTTTCTGGAAATCGCAACCCAAGGCTTCGAAGCGCTCGCAGGCCGCCACGATATCCGGCACCGAAATGCAGATATGGCCAAAGCCGCGAGGGTCGGTGTTGCCATTGTGGTAGGCAAAATCGGCATCGTTTTCAGTGCCGTGGTTGTGGGTCAGTTCCAGAATGCCCGGGATCGACTTCATCCACTGGGTACGTTCAGCGGCGTCTGCCGGGATCTGGGCTTTGTCCACCAGGGCCAGGAAGTACAGGCTGAATTCGGCTTCCGGGAAGTCGCGCTTTTCAACCAGGGAAAAACCCAGGACGCGGGTATAGAAATCCAGCGACTTGGTGATGTCTTTGACCCGCAGCATGGTGTGGTTGAACACGAAGTGGGTGGTCGCGGTGTCGGGTTGGGCGGTGACGCCCGGGAAAGTGTTCAGATCGTGCAGGCTCATGGGCCCTCCAGAAAAAATCGGGCAAGCTCGGCTTGAAGTGAGAGTAGCGTTCCCTTGGCTTGCGGCAAGCATCCATGCAGCCGCGCCATGATACGCAAGGCCTGCCTGCTGCGCCAAATGAAAAGGTCACACAGCGCTTGCGACTTGCGGGTGTCGGGCGTCAAACTTTGGCGCTTGAACCTTGGGTGTTTTTCGTAATGATTGAATTCCGTAAACCGCTGTTAAGTGCGTTGTGTGTGCTGTTTGGTCCACTGTTGGGCAGTTCGTTCGTGCAAGCGGCAGACCCGGAAATTCATTGGCCCAGCGGCTGGCAAGTCGAGGAGGTGGTGCCCGACGACGCGGCACCGGCAACCCCTCAGGCGGTGTCTCGGCAACGCGCGATCAAGAATGATGAAAATGGCAATACCTTGATGGTCATGGAGTTGACCGGCACACCGATTGAGGCCGGGCATAAAGTTAATCTTCAGGGTGTGTTGCTGGATATGCGTAAATCCATCCAGAAAGAATTTGCCCGCAGTGGTTATCAAAGCGTGTGCAGCAAAATGCACCCAACCACATTGAGTGGTCTTGACGCGATGGAAACTACTTGCGTGATTACCGAGAACGGGCGACACGTATTGTCACAAACATTGGTGGGCGCGGTTGATACCGATAAAGCGTATGTTTTTTCATACGCGGGGCAAGCCGAAGCCTATGAGGCCAGCCGGGGCGAAGTGAGTTCGGTGCGCGACAGTCTGAAACTTTGAACAATCCATTTTGATCGATTTTGAACAAAGTGAACGGTTAGTTGGATTCGTTTTTGAACCCGCCAACAAAAAGCCCCGCCAATGCGGGGCTTTTTGCCAGACGTTGTCGATCAGCCGCGAAGCCAGGAATCTACAGTGGCGGCGCCATACTGTTCTTTCCAGGCTTTCAGGCCGCGGTGGTTGCCGCCTTTGGTCTCGATCAGCTCGCCGGTATGCGGGTTATGGTAGACCTTGACCACGCGTGCGCGGCGCTGTTTGGGTGCGGTCACGGCAGCACCGGCTTTGCCAGGGTTCGGATCAAGGATCGAGATGATGTCGCGCAGGCCTTTGCCGTAGTGCTTCATCAAGCCCTGCAGCTTTTCTTCAAATTCGATTTCTTTTTTCAGGCCGGCGTCGTTCTTCAGTGATTCCAGCTGGGCAAGCTGTTCTTGAAGGGCTTTTTCTGCTGCGCGAAATTCGGCGAGTCTGGACAAAATCTGTACTCCAATAGTGTAGTTGGCTGATATCAACTGCAGACAAAGCTAGTAAGCCAAGAGCTTAAGGTGACTCAAAGAAAGAGGCCTTTCTGCGAGTTCAGCACAGGCAGGAAAAATTGTAGTAGTTAATGTCGCACGAGTAAATCACGTCGTTGCTTAAATAAGATTATTTCATTGAGCGCAGTAGATGGCTATTCAATGGCTGGCCAGCGACTTAATGAACTCTTCACAGGGTAACGGTCGGCCGAACAGGTAACCCTGCAGGAAATCCACACCTTGTGCCGCGAGGTATTCGCACTGCTCCGTGGTTTCCACACCCTCAGCGACAATACCCAGGTCCAGCTTGCCGGAGAGTTCGATGATGCTGTCAAGAATATGCCTGGAGAGTGCATCAGCGCCAATCATGGCGACAAAGCTTTGATCGATTTTCAAGTAGTCGACGTTGAAGTTACGCAAGTAAGCCAGGCTCGAGTGGCCGGTGCCAAAGTCATCAATCGCGATCATCACCCCCAGTTGATGCAGGGCGTCGAACAAGCGGCGGGTGATGTCGGTAGGCTGGATCAGGTCGCGCTCGGTCAGCTCCAACACGAGGGTCACTTGGCCTTGGGCAAAGGCGGCGAGAAACTCCCGACAGTCCTGGACCAGGTCCAGATCCAGGCAGTGGTGCGCCGTGATGTTCACGCCGACATGAAAGCCCGGGCTGAAGCGCGCGGCGTGCGGGGCCAGTTGCGCGGCGGTCTGGCGCAGCAGTGAGCGGGTCATCGGCACGATCAGGCCGGAGTGCTCGGCCAGCGGGATAAACAGGTCGGGGCGCACCAACCCTTCCTTCGGGTGTTGCCAGCGCATCAACACTTCACAGCCGGCCCATTCATGGGTATCGCCGCGTACCACGGGTTGGAAATAGGGAATGAACTCGTTGGCACCCAAGGCGCGCTGCAGCTCGTGGGTGGGGGCGGACGAGCGCTTTTGCAGCCAGTGCGCGAGCATGCCCGCCAGTACGCCAAAGAACACCAGCAGGCTGAACAGTGCCGGGTAACGCGCTTCCATATAACGCCAGACCTCACCGTCGGGCATGCCTGCGTCGACACTGTAGTGATATCGCTCAGAGGCCAGGTGATGATGGGCCACGGCAAACTCCGGCACCGCTGTGTTGTGGACTTTGCCGTCGGCATCCAGCCAGTTGGGGCCGACTTGCAGGATCAGGTACGTGTAGCGGCTGATCAGGCGCAAGGCGTTGGTCAGGTGGTAGCCGTCGACAGAGGCAAATGCAGCTTTGTCGCCGTCGACCAGGCGGTAAACCAACAGTGCGGTGTCCGGCGTCACCGGGTTGCCGTTCATCAACCACAGCACGCCATCAACGTAATCGTCCGGGTTGACCGCTGACTGGTAAGTCCCGCCGAACAACGAGCTGCAATAGATGTTTTTCTGCCAGGACAGGGTCGTCGCTCGCACAAAGGGCCGACGCGTCACCTGCTCACGCAGCGCCAGTTGCGTGCCGTTGTCACAAGGTTGGCCGGCCAGCGGCAGCAAGGCCCGGGCGGCGAGGGCCGTGTTGTCGAGCATCAAGTCGAATTGGCGAACGGCTTCGTGGGCGGTTTGCTCCGTGCTTTGTTCAAGCGTACGTTCGGCTTGCCAATAAAGAATCGCAACCCCGAGTAAAACCGGGAGCACGCCACAGATGCCGCTGATAAGGGCGCGTGCAGTTCGGCTTCTTGGGCCTTTGGCGGTGAGGGGCATAGGGGCAGCCAATAACGATAAACACAGGGAGGTATGCCGATGATAGATGGCATTGCGCTGGGGCGCTCGGTTGTTTAAAGCCCATGCCCCGGGCCTCTGGGTCAGTTGTGGCGAGTCTCTCATCCTGGGACGATAAACATCGCTGCGAACAGTAGGCGCGCCACCAACAATGCTTTCTTCTGTCGCTCTCAGCCGTTCAAGCCAGCGTTGACGGGGTATCGTTCAGTGCGATAAGTCCGGGGGCGGTGCACTTTTGCGCCAGCGCGATAAATGCCAGGGTGGCCGGCGAGGATTGGCGACGGTCAAGCACGGCCAGGCCGATCCGGCGTGGCACCGCCGGCGTCAACGGCCGCGCAGCGTAGCGCGGGTCGACGCGTTCCGGTAGCGACGCTTGCGCGACGATACTCAACCCATCACCACGGCTGACGGCGTCCAGGGTGCTGAGCAGCTGGGCGCAGCGATAACGCACTTTAGGCCTTAACCGTGCCTCGCTGAACAAGCGCATCACCAGTTCCGAGGAGCCGGCCTCGGTGAGAATAAACGGGTCATCACACAGCGCTGCCAGGGGCAGCGCCGCGTTGGCGGCCAGTGGATGAGCAGCGGGCAGCAGTGCCACCAGTTGGTCCTCGAACAAGGCCACGGTGTCGAAGCGTTCGTGATCCAGCACCACGAACCCGACATCGATGCGTCGCTCATCCAGCCACTGGATAACCTGTCGGTCGGGCCCTTCGTCCACGTGCACTTCGATACCCGGATAAGCCTGTCGAAACTGCTGCAGGAGGGTCGGCAGCAGACGGATTGATGCCGTCGGCCCGAACGACCCAATCCGCAGCGTGCCGCGTTTCATTCCACGGGCGTCGGCCGCTTCCTGTTGCAAGGTATTGGCCAGGCCGAGCATCGCGCGGGCGCGCCCGAGTAATTGCGCGCCGATATCGCTCAGTTCCACCAACGACTGGTGGCGCCGGAACAATTCCACGCCCAGCTCTTGTTCCAGGGCTTTGATTGCATGCGACACCGCCGATTGACTGATGCCCAGGCGGTGAGCCGCACTGGTAAAACCTTGCAGTTCGGCGACTAACGAAAAGATTTCCAACTGGGTTAGGGTCATGAGTAAAGGCTCATTTTACGATTACCGATCATTAGTCGAAGAATACGCCAATCCTTCAGTGCCCCGAGCAAATCCTCATGCAACCCGTGTCCGATCGACTGACCTATCTGAAACTTGCCGCCGTTACCATGCTATGGGGCGGCACGTTTGTCGCCGGGCGCTACCTGGCTGATCGGGTCGACCCGTTACTGGCCGCCAGCCTGCGGTTTATCCTGGCCAGCCTGGCACTGTTGCTGTTTATGCTGTGCGCGCGGGTCCCTCTGGCGCGACCCAGTGCTCGGCAACTGGTGCGGCTGTTCGTGCTGGGTTTTTTTGGCATCTTTTTTTATAACCTGTGTTTTTTCTATGGCCTGCATTACGTCAACGCCTCGCGCGCGTCGTTGATCGTGGCGTTGAATCCGGCAGTGATCGGCCTGGCCGGATGGTGGCTCTTCAAAGAGCGCCTGAGTGCCGGCAAAGTTGCGGGCATCGCCTTATGCCTGGCGGGCGCGGCCGTGGTGATCGTCAGTCGCAACCCGCAGGTGCTGCACAGTACCGCGAGCAACTGGCGCGGCGACGGGCTGATTATTGGTTGCGTCGTGGGGTGGGGGATCTACTCGCTGTTTTCCCGTGAGCTGAATCGCAGCCTCGGTCCGTTGCAAACCGTCACCTGGTCAGTGCTGCTGGGCACCTTGATGCTGACGCTCCTCAGCCTGGTTATGGGGCGTTTCACTGTCGCCGGGCTCGGCAGCCTGCAACTGCCGCAGGTCTTGAGTTTGTTGTACCTGGGCGTGCTGGGATCAGCCCTGGCGTACATCGGCTATTACGACGGCATTCGGCGCATCGGCGCGACCCGTGCCGGGGTGTTTATTGCGCTGAACCCTCTGACAGCCGTGATTTGCGGCGCATTACTGCTGGGCGAACAATTGACCGTGGCCATGGGGCTGGGCGGCGCGGTGATCCTGTGCGGCATATACCTGTGCAACAAACCCCTTGCGCAGGCCAAGCCAATGGGGATTTGATAAGAGTGCGGACAAATACTGTTACGCTGTGTAGAATCGATTTACGCATACAAGAATATGGACTTGCGCTCACGCAAGCCTCGGCTGTCAGAGACTGATGTAACCATGAAGCTACTCGGCTCCCCCCTGATCTTTGGTGACTTCCTCGCACGCAGCGTGCGGGGCCTCTCTTGTGCGCCTCCCTCCCACCTCATCCTTGCTCGCAACTGACTATTTGTGTGTTCACTACAAGAATGAGGCGCCGAAAATGGCCGACCAATACGAAAACCCAATGGGCCTGATGGGCTTTGAATTTATCGAATTCGCATCGCCAACCCCGGGCACCCTGGAGCCGATCTTCGAGATCATGGGCTTTACCAAAGTCGCCACCCACCGCTCCAAGAACGTCGACCTGTTCCGCCAGGGCGAGATCAACCTGATCCTCAACAACGAGCCCAACAGCCTCGCGTCTTACTTTGCGGCCGAGCACGGCCCGTCGGTGTGCGGCATGGCGTTCCGGGTCAAAGACTCGCAACAGGCCTATAACCGTGCGCTGGAGCTGGGCGCCCAGCCTATTCACATCGAAACCGGGCCGATGGAACTGAACCTGCCGGCGATCAAGGGCATCGGCGGCGCGCCGCTGTATCTGATCGACCGTTTCGGTGAGGGCAGTTCGATCTATGACATCGACTTCGTGTTCCTCGAAGGCGTCGACCGCAACCCGGTGGGCGCCGGCCTCAAGGTTATCGACCACCTGACCCATAACGTCTATCGCGGGCGCATGGTCTACTGGGCCAACTTCTACGAGAAACTGTTCAACTTCCGTGAAGCGCGTTACTTCGACATCAAGGGTGAATACACCGGCCTGACCTCCAAGGCCATGAGCGCCCCGGATGGCATGATCCGCATCCCGCTGAACGAGGAGTCCTCCAAGGGCGCCGGCCAGATCGAAGAGTTCCTGATGCAGTTCAATGGGGAGGGCATCCAGCACGTGGCGTTCCTCACCGACGACCTGATCAAGACCTGGGACGCGCTGAAGAAAATCGGCATGCGCTTCATGACGGCGCCGCCGGACACGTACTACGAAATGCTTGAAGGCCGCCTGCCGAATCACGGTGAGCCGGTGGACCAACTGCAAGCACGCGGCATTCTGCTCGACGGCTCCTCGATTGAAGGCGACAAGCGTCTGCTGCTGCAGATTTTCTCGGAAACCCTGATGGGCCCGGTGTTCTTCGAATTCATCCAGCGCAAGGGCGATGATGGGTTCGGCGAGGGTAACTTCAAGGCACTGTTCGAGTCGATCGAGCGTGACCAGGTGCGTCGTGGCGTCCTGACCGCCGACTAAGCGTAAAAAAGCCCGCCCGAGGTTAACCCTCGGGCGGGCTTTTTATTGCCTGCCAATTACGCTCTGCGCTGGCGTACCAGGTGTTTGAACCCCTCATACACGAGCACCATCACCGCCAGCCAGATCGGGATGTAAGTCAGCCATTGGCCGCCCTTGATGCTTTCTCCCAAGATCAACGCCACCACCAGCAGCAACACAGGCTCTACATAGCTGAGCAGCCCGAACAGGCTGAAGGGTAACAAGCGGCTGGCAACGATATAGCTCACCAACGCCGAGGCACTGATGACCCCCAGCAGCGGAATCAACGCATACAGCTTGGGATGAATGTCCATCACCGCAAAACCTTGTTCGCCGTGCTGCACAAACCACCAGGCCACGGGCAGCATCAGCGCCATATCCAGCCATAGCCCGCCCAGGTGGTCGGTGGTGAGGTATTTGCGCACCACAAAATAGATCGGGTAACCGATGATCACCACCAGCGTCGCCCAGGAAAAACCACCGGCCTGGTACAACTCGTTCAGCACCCCGAGCGCGGCGAAAAAAACCGCGATCTGTTGCAGGCGCGACAGTTGTTCGCCGTACACCAGGCGCCCGGTCAGCACCATGGTCAGCGGCAGCAGGAAATACCCCACCGACACATCCAGGCTGCGCCCGTTAAGCGGCGCCCACATAAACAACCACAATTGCAAACCCAGCAAGGCCGATGACACGAGCACGCCGCCGATCAGCCTCGGCTTGGCCACCAACCTGTGCACCAGCTCCCACACGCGCCGCCATTCGCCACTGACGATCATGAACACGGTCATGCAGGGCATGGTCAGCAACATGCGCCAACCGAAAATCTCCAGGCCGCTCAATGGCGTGAGCAACGAAGTGAAGTAATACATCACGGCAAATAACACCGAGGCCGATACCGATAACACAACACCTTTAGACACAGCGTCCTCGCCAAAACCCATGGATACAAAAGACAGGAAATCTGGGGGGAATATAGGGTGCATGACATTGTTTGTCACGACGATTAAGCCGATTTAATGGAACAAACTCCTACGCAGATATCACATAGGTTTTACAACGTTTAGTTAGCCTGGCTGAACGTTCTCTTGCCTAAAGCGCTGCTGCATTTAGGCGAGCCATGGAAACCGCTCGACCCCAACGGATTAATGGCAACTTCCTGAGTTTCAGTCACCGCACCTGTTACGACGGTGCGCGTGGAAAACCGCTCAGCAAATTAATGGTTTAGACTTTTGATAGAGAGTAGACGGCATGCGCGGTATCTCACCCTATTATGGCTCCTCACCAGCTTCTTTCAGCGGCCTGCCTGGCATTATCGGTCGATTTGGCGAAAGCCACGCATTTCCCAAGGATGATATACCGGCCTGGAAAAAGCTTAATATTTATAGAGAATTCTCCGCATCGTTGGCAAGCGATACAGAACGCGGCGTACTGACGCCGGGCGGCAAAGAATTGCTTGATGCGCTGGTATTGCCAGATGCCGCGAAGCAGCCCCACGTAACGGTTTACACGTTTAATGTGGGGCGTCATCAGGCCAAGGATATGTTCATGGTCAAGCGCGAACCTATCGTGCCAGGCAAAGTTAACTTCGTACTGTGGATGCAGCAGAAAGACTTTAAGTCAAATCATGAATTTAAAAGTTATCGGGAAATAGATAATTTTTTGAAAGATTTACCCAAAAAGCCTGAAACGTTTAACGCCTTTCTTGCCCACTTTGGAGATAAAGCAGAATCTGCACCGGTCAGTGCCGCCGTGCAGGCACTGGCCTGCGCGCCTGAAGGCAGCGCCCCCAAGGTGCTGATGGGCCCAGGGAAACAGATCATTGGGAATGTGTTTGAACACCTGAATCAATTCAGCGCAAATCCCACCCAGTGTATTTTTGTGAATGGCCTTGTTAATCAGCAACTCGAGTCGATTGATGCAGGCAAGCCTACCTTCAGTGGTGTACGACCCGATGGCGAGAAAGTGGTCTATCGGTACGACTACCACGGTAACTTGCTGGGTTCTGGCAATAGAGGTAATTTTTACTTCCTCAAAAATGGTGCTCACAGTCAATTGCCGCTTGTGCCAATAACATTGGCACAATTCAGGGCGCTCGTTTTCAGGGAGCGTGGTGACCTGAGTGCTGTGATCAATGTCGTTGCCAATTTTCTCGAAAAACCATTTACCGGCGTGTCTGCTTTTTTGCAAATGCTGGGTGTAGATAAAGCCACTGCCGACACTGTTCAGCAGGGCCTGGATAATCCAGTCAATGCAGTGTTGCTGTTTTTAAATAAAAATAATGATATCGGTAAGGTGTTCGGTCTGCCAAAAAGTGAAATGGACCAGGCGCTTACAGTGTTCGCCACTACCGCTCAAGGCTTTGTGCCTGGCTATGGCACCTACAGGACTGTCGCCGCCGTGATCGCGAAGATATTAAAACAAGTGCCTTTGACAGAACAGGACATCAGAGAGGCTGCCCATGGGTTAGACGTTAAAGTAGAAATAAAACCCTAAGCCTGCAACGAAAACACCGCCCACACTGGAGAGTGTCGGCGGCTGTTGTTATCGGCTAATCCGCCCCGACACAAAATGGCCTACATCATTGAACCCCGGTGTAGACGAATGCCCCGGTGTCACCAGCGAGTCAATAAACGCCTCATCTTCAGCGTTGATCTTCACATCCAGCGCCCCGGTGTACGCATCCCACTGGGCCTCGGTACGCGGCCCGACGATCGCCGAACTGACCGCCGAGTTGTTCAGTACCCAGGCAATCGCAAACTCGACGATCCCCACGCCACGCCCTTGGGTGTATTGCTGAATCTGCTGGGCGATACGTAGCGACTCAACCCGCCATTCGGTTTCCAGAATGCGTTTGTCCTGACGTGCTGCGCGGCTGCCGGCTTCGGGCGTTACATCCGGAGCGTATTTGCCACTGAGCACACCACGCGCCAGCGGGCTGTAAGGCACCACGCCCAGGCCATAGGCGGCTGCGGCGGTGATTTGCTCGATCTCGGCCTGACGATTGACGATGTTGTACAACGGCTGGCTGATGATCGGCTTGTCTACGCCCAAACGCTCGGCCACGCGAATCACTTCAGCGATGCGCCAACCCCGGTAGTTGGACAGGCCCCAGTAACGAATCTTGCCTTGGCGGATCAGGTCGCCTATTGCTGACACCGTGACTTCCAGCGGCGTGTCGTGGTCTTCGCGGTGCAGGTAATAGATGTCCAGGTAGTCGGTGTCGAGGCGGGTGAGGCTGGCTTCGAGGGCGTTGAACATGCGCTTGCGGCTCAAGCCATTGCGGTTGGGTAAACCGTCCAACGGGCCGATGCCGACTTTCGACGCCACCACCCAATCCGAACGATGGCGGGCGATGGCTTCACCGACGATTTCCTCGGAGCGCCCGCCGGTGTAAACGTCGGCAGTGTCGATAAAGTTGATGCCCTGGTCCCAGGCCTTGTCGATGATGCGCAGCGCGTCTTCGGTACTGGTCTGTTCGCCAAACATCATGGTGCCCAGGGTCAGTGCGCTGACCTTCAACCCGGACTGGCCCAATGTGCGATAAATCATTCAAAGATCCTCATGGCTGGGAAACGTGAGTGATGCAATACCAGACTCAAGGGCTCTGGAACAACCCCTGCGCGGCGTTCTTCATGTGTTCAGCAAGGTCTGACAGCGTTCCTGTACAAAGCGGTGCAGCACTTTGACCCGTTCCGACACTTGCAGGCGGTGAGGGCACATCAGGTTGAAAGGGGTGGGCTCACCTTGCCAATCGGGCAGCAGCGGCACCAGGCGCCCGGCCTTGATATCCCGGGCGATATCCAGGTTGGCCTTATACGCAATCCCGTGGCCGGCCAAGGCCCAGCGGCGAACAATTTCGCCATCGTCGCTGAGGTAATCCCCGCTCACTTCAACTGCCTGAAGCTGTGCCCCTTGGCGAAAGTACCAGGTGTTATTTGGCTGCCCGCGACGCATGTAGCGCAACGTACTGTGCTGCGCCAAGTCGGCAGGCGTACGCGGTGTGCCGTGACGCGCGAGGTAGTCAGGGCTCGCGCAAGGCATGCGCTGATGGCCGGGCACGACGGGCAATGCCACCAGGCTGGAGTCGCGTGGCACCCCAAAGCGCAAGGCGATGTCGACGGTGTCGCGGAACAGATCGGCGTTGCTGTCGTTAAGCAGCAACTGCAGGCGGATGTTCGGGTGCTCGAGTTTGAATTCATCCAGCCAACCCAGCAGCACATTGCGCCCGAAATCCGAGGGGGCGGCCAACTGCAACAGGCCGCTGAGGCTTTGGCCTTGTTGTTTGATCGCCTGCTCGCCCTCGGACAAGGCTTCCAGCGCTATGCGTACGCTGTCCAGATAACGCCGGCCTTCTTCGGTCAGGCGCATGCTGCGGGTGGAACGGGCGAGCAGGCGGATGCCCAGCCGGGTTTCCAGGCGTTTGAGGGCGATACTGGCCGCTGCCGGCGTGAGGTTAAGGCTACGCGCGGCTGCCGAGAGGCTGCCTGTGTCAGCGGTGCGCACAAACACTTCAAGGTCCAGGGTTGAGCTCATTTGTAAAAATCCTTTAAAGATCTTGTCGTTTTACCGGGATTTTTCGCCGATTGCCAAGCTGAGAAGATCAACGCTCACTTTCTCACTCAGGTATCAACCTCATGACATCCTCCCTCAACGGTAAAACCATCATCGTGATTGGCGGCAGCAGCGGTATCGGCGCAGCAGTGGCCAAGGCCGCCGTAGCACGTGGCGCCCAGGTGGTGCTGGCCGGGCGCCGGTTGACCGCGAGTGTCGACAACGGTGTGCGCAGCGAGCCGGTCGACGTCACCGACAGCGTCTCCCTGCAGCGGTTGTTCGAATCGGTCGGACACGTTGATCATCTGGTCTTTACCGCCGGGCCGTCGGTGCGCGCCAAAAACCTCAGTGAAACCGACCTGTCCGAAGCCCAGGACAACTTCAATGTAAAACTCTGGGGCGCGCTGCGGGCAATCCAACAGGCACTGCCGTTTTTGGCTGAGCACGGCAGCATCAGCCTGACCTCGGGCCAACTGGGCCGCAAACTGGCGCCCGGCCAGTTGATCAAGACCGGTATCAACGCAGCGACCGAGGCGCTGGGCAAGCAACTGGCAAAAGAGTTGGCGCCACGTCGGGTCAATGTGATCAGCCCGGGTGTGATTGATACGCCGGCTTATGCAGGCCTGGCAGAGGAGCAACGGTTGGCGATGTTCGCCAAGGCTGGCGGGGGCTTGCCGGTGGGGCGAGTCGGCCAGGCTGAGGAAGTTGCGGCGGGGTATGTGCTGGCCATGGAGAATGGATTTATGACCGGTGCCGTGCTGGATATCGATGGCGGGGGATTGCTGTAAACACAGCAGACATGCGCGGTTTATCCGCCGTGGCGGCTGAGATCAACACCAAAACGATCAAAGGGCCGCGCACGGCGGCCCAGCAGCCGGCCTGAGGGGGTGGCTCGATGGCAAGGCGCACCGCTCAGGTTGGCGGTGTTGTCCTCAGACTTTCAAGGTCCGCGTCATGCGCAATGCCAGCACGCTGCCGGCGACAATCACCGCCGCCAGCAGGTACAACGCGATGTCCGTGGACCCGGTGGCTTCCTTCACAAACCCTACGATGTAGGGGCTGAGGAAGCCGGCCATCTGGCCCATGGAGTTGATCAACGCCAAACCGCCTGCCGCCGCGCCCGCGCTGAGCAGGGCGGTTGGCACCGGCCAGAACATTGGCAGACCGGTGAGGGCGCCCATGGTGGCGATGGTCAGGCCGAGAATCGCAATTGCCGGGGTGGTGGCGAAATTCACCGCGATCACCAGGCCGATCGCGCCCATCAACATCGGCACCACCAAATGCCAGCGACGCTCCTTGCGCAGGTCGGCGGAGCGGCCCACCAGCAGCATGAACACCGCGGCCAGCAGATACGGAATCGCACTCAGCCAGCCAATCACCAGGTTATCGCTGAAACCCAGGTTCTTGATGATCGACGGCAGCCAGAAGTTGATCGCGTACACGCCGCTCTGGATGCAGAAATAGATCAGGCCGAACGCCCAGATGGCCGGGTTCTTGAACACGGCGCCGAGCGAATCGGTGGCAGTTTTCGGCTTGTTGGCCAAGTCTGTCGCCTGATCGGCTTCCAGTACCGCACGCTCATGGGCGGTGAGCCACCGGGCATTGGCAAAGCTGTCGCTGAGCAGGAAGTACGCGAGTGCGCCGAGTATCACCGTCGGGACCCCTTGCAGCAGGAACATCCACTGCCAGCCCGCCAGGCCACCCTGGCCTGCAGCAAAGTGGTTGAGGATCCAGCCGGAGAATGGGCTGCCGAGCAAGCCGGAGACCGGAATCGCCGACATGAACAAGGCCATGATCCGCCCACGGCGAAAGGTCGGGAACCACTGCGAGAGGTACAGCACCACGCCAGGGAAAAAGCCGGCTTCAGCCGCACCGGTCAATAAGCGCAGGGCGTAGAAATGCGTCGGTGTCGTGACGAACAGCAGGCAGGTGGACAAGGTGCCCCACACGATCATCATCAACGCAATCCAGCGGCGCGGGCCGAACTTGGTCAGCGCCAGGTTACTTGGCACGCCGCACAACACGTAGCCGATAAAGAAGATCCCGGCACCGAGGCCGTACACCGTCTCACTGAATTTCAAGGCGTCGAGCATCTGCAACTTGGCAAAGCCAACGTTCACCCGGTCAAGGTAGTTGAACAGGTAGCAGATAAAAATGAAGGGGATCAGGCGCAGGGTAATGCGCTTGTAGATGGCGTTTTTATCGTCATCGGTGGCCAGTGTGGCAGCGGCGCTCTGTGACATGGCAGTCTCTCTTTATTATGATTTTTCGCGATGCGAGGGTAACGTTGATCGCCCAAAGAGTCTCGGCCACCGGCCGGGGCGCTGTCTTTGTGCCAGCGCACAGTCAAGCAGCCTTTGCGCTGTGCCGATGAACAACCCTGCCTTTCAAGGAACTTAGCCCCATGTTCGAGCTGGATCATGACCTGGCGCAGGATATCGTCAATCGCACCATGGCGATCCTGCCCTACAACGTCAACGTCATGGACAGCCAGGGCTTGATCCTCGGCAGCGGCGAGCCGGAGCGCATCAACACCCGTCATGAAGGCGCGCAGTTGGTGCTGGCCAATGGTCGCGTGGTGGAAATCGACGGCCAGACCGCCAAACACCTCAAGGGCGTGCAACCGGGCATCAACCTGCCGCTGATGCACGACCAGCGGCTGATCGGCGTGCTCGGCATTACCGGTGAGCCGGAGCTGCTGCGTACTTACGCCGAGTTGGTGCGCATGACCGCCGAAATGCTGGTCAGCCATCGCCATCAACAAGCCGAACAGCAATGGCGGCGCCAGCGCTGTGATGATCTGCTGGCGTTGCTGCTGGCCGACGCCGGCGACTCGCCGCGCTTGGTCGATGAAGCGCAACAGCTGGGGCTCAAACCGCAAATGACGCGCACACCGTACTTGTTCGAATTGGGCGTGGGCCAATCGGCGGACGCGTTGAGCACCTGGCTCACCAGCCGCTACCCGGACAGTTGGTGCGTGAGCTGCGCGCAGTTTTCCCTGCTGTGGTGCCGACCTGCAGCGGTGCACGTGGATAACCTGCGCTTGCTGGAGAAGCTCGAAGGCCTCGGCTGGAATATCCTGCGAGTGGCCGTGGGCGGGCAGGCCGATGGTTTGGCGGGGTTGCGCCGTTGTTACCGTCGCGTGGGGGATTTGCTCGCCTATGGTCGCGACATTCTTCCGCACTCCCGGTTGTTGACGCTCAACCGTTATCGCCTGCCCGTGATGCTCTGGCGACACCGTAATGAAGACGCCCTCGACGAACTGCTCAACCCGTTGCGCAAAGTGCTGGCCAAGGACGCCAACGGTCAGTTGCTGACGACCTTGCGCAGTTGGTGCGAACACGACGGCCAGAGTCAGGCGTGTGCCGATGCGCTGGGTATTCACCGCAACAGCCTGCGGTATCGGATGGAGCGCATAGCCGAGTTGAGTGGTGTCGACCCACTGACCCTCGATGGCATGCTTGCCCTTTACCTTGGCGTACAGCTGTTGCCCCAGGTTTTGTCGAAATGAACAACAAACCTCGCTCACCCTTGTGCATCTGACCGGCGTCATTGCCGCAGCCAACTGGCAGCATGGGCGTTATAAAAAACGGAGAAGCCCCATGAAAATCATCATCGCCCCCGACTCATTCAAGGACAGTCTGAGTGCCGAAGGCGTCGCCCAGGCAATTGCCGAAGGGTTGGCCCACGTGTGGCCGCAGGCACGCCTGATCCAGTGCCCGATGGCCGATGGCGGTGAAGGCACGGTGGCTTCGATCCTTGCCGCCTGCCATGGCGAACTGCGCAGCCACACCGTGCGAGGCCCGTTGGGTGGGGCGGTTGAGGCGCACTGGGGCTGGCTGGCCGACAGCCACACCGCGATTATCGAGATGGCCGAAGCCAGCGGCTTGCAACGCGTGCCGCCGGCTCAGCGCGATGCCTGCACCAGCAGCACCTACGGCACCGGCGAACTGATACGCGCGGCGTTGGATGCCGGCGCCCGGCGCGTCATCCTGGCGATTGGCGGCAGCGCCACCAACGACGGCGGCGCAGGCGCGATGCAGGCGCTCGGGGTGCAACTGTTCGACGCTCACCACCAGGCACTTGCGCCCGGTGGCCTGGCCTTGGCTCAACTGGCGCGCATCAGCCTCGAACAACTGGACCCTCGGCTGGCCCACGTGCGTTTTGAGATTGCCGCCGACGTCAACAACCCGTTGTGCGGTGCACACGGCGCCTCTGCGATCTTCGGCCCGCAAAAAGGTGCGAATGCGCAGCAGGTCGAACACTTGGACGCCGCCCTCGGCCACTTTGCCGATCACTGCGCCAAGGTGCTGCCCAACGATGTGCGCGATGAGCCGGGCAGTGGCGCGGCGGGTGGCCTCGGGTTCGCCGCCAAGGCCTTCCTGGGCGCGCAATTTCGCGCCGGGGTTGAGGTGGTCGCCGAATTGGTCGGGCTGGACCAGGCCGTACGCGGTGCCGACCTGGTGATTACCGGCGAAGGCCGTTTCGACGCCCAGACGCTGCGCGGCAAAACCCCGTTCGGCGTGGCACGCATCGCCCGCCAGCACAACGTGCCCGTGATCGTGATTGCCGGCACGCTGGGCGAGGGCTACGAGCAAATGTACGCTCACGGTGTGGACGCCGCCTTCGCCTTGCCTTCGGGCCCGATGAGCCTGGAACAGGCCTGCAGTGAAGCGCCGCGTTTGTTACGCGAGCGGGCCGCGGACATCGCACGCTTATGGCGGCTGGCCGCGCTCAAGGTTTAATCGGCAACCCCGTGCGCCAACGGCCCGATCCAACCCGGGTGCAACCGTTTTCGTAGCGACGCAGGCATCGCCGGCTGATTTGCGCGAGGACTTCGCGCTCGTCAGAGACGCGGGTTTGCCCCTACACTGGCCTGCCACTTGTCTTTCAAAGGATGAAACACAATGCACACACCTGAACCCCACATCGTGATCCAGCGCTTTACCGAAGCCCACCTTGAAGGTGTGACTGCGCTCTATAACGAACCGGCTGTGTGTCGTCAGGTGCTGCAAATGCCTTTTCAGTCGATCGAGGCCTGGCGCAAGCGCCTGGTGATGGACAACGAGCGGCGGCTACAGCTGGTGGCGATGCATGGCGGCGAGGTGATTGGTCAGCTCGGCATGGAGCAGTACCTGCGCGTACGCCAGAGCCACGTCGGTTCATTCGGTATGGGCGTGGCGACGGCCTGGCAGGGCAAGGGTGTGGGGTCGAGGTTGTTGACGGCCGCGCTGGATGTAGCCGACAACTGGATGAACCTGCACCGCGTCGAACTCACGGTGTACGCCGACAACGAGGCGGCGCATAACCTGTACCGCAAGTTCGGCTTCGAAGTCGAAGGCCGGTTGCGCGATTACGCCCTGCGTGACGGTGTGTTTGTCGACACCCTGAGCATGGCGCGCCTGCGCAAATCGGCTTAATCCGCCAGCGCGAACGCCACCGCAGCCTGCGCATGCAGCTCGGTGGTGTCCAGCAATGGCAGGTCGCTGTGTTCAGGCTTGATCAGCAGGCCGATTTCCGTGCAGCCCAGGATGATCGCCTGGGCACCCCGTGCGGCCAGGCTCGCGATTACGCGCTGATAGACCTGACGCGAAGCCGCCTTGATCACCCCGACACACAACTCCTCATAGATGATCCGGTGCACGGCCTGGCGCTCGTCCGCGTCGGGCACCAGCATGGTCAAGCCCTGGGCGGCCAGACGCGATTTGAGGAAATCCTGCTCCATGGTGAACGCGGTGCCCAGCAGGCCGACCTTCAGCGTGTCGCGCGCTACGGCCGCCGCCCCGGTGGCATCGGCAATATGCAGAAACGGAATCGACACCGCCGCTTCGATGCGTGGCGCCACCCGGTGCATGGTGTTGGTACACAGCACCACACACTCGGCACCGCCGGCTTGCAGGCGGCGCGCGGCATCTTCCAGAATCAGCGCGGCGTCATCCCAACGGCCGGCATGCTGAGCCTGTTCCACCGGGCCGAAATCCACGCTGTACATCAACACCTGCGCAGAGCGCAGTGGGCCAAGCTGGTTGCGCACGCGTTGGTTGATGATGCGGTAATACTCGGCGCTGGACTCCCAGCTCATGCCGCCGATTAGGCCGATGGTACGCATGCGAAGCTCCTGACAAGGAATGTCGCATTACCTTACTCAGCGCCTGCAGATTAGTCATATGCAGTTACCGGCTAAATGACCGGAGCAGTTTTAAGCCATACGGCAAGCCGTCACTTCTGCCATGATCTGACTTCGCAACCTGGCTCACCCAAGGAAATCTGCAATGGACGATGTACAGCAACTGGGCGAGATGCTTCGTCACTACGCCGATAGCGAAGCGCACAAGAAACAGCAATTCGACCTGCAGTCGGCACGCTGGGCGCAAAAACTCGGTGAGTTGTTCGGGCAGATTGAACAGTGGCTGGAGCCGGTCAAGACCGTCGGCCTGCTGGACGTCCATCGCGAAGCCTATGTCGCCAGCAGCCCAAGCCTGCCGGTCGAAAGCTCGACCTTCAGGACCGAGAAGCTCACCGTGCAGATCACCGGCAAAGCCGTCGAGTTCGTGCCGGAAGTCATGGGCACAGGCGGCTTGATTAACGTTTCGGTGATAGGCCTGACCGCTGCTCGGCACGGCAGTATCTCGCTGGTGCTGCCGCCGGAAAAACATGACTGGCTATGGAAGAAAACCAATGGCCTGAAAGACCCGGACACGTTCGCCTTCGACGCCAACTTCCTGGCTGCGCAGTTACAAAGCCTGATCCCGCGCGAACGTGGCTGAGCAATTTCCTTCCGTGTTAGCTATACCTAGGGACCGTTGTTTCGACGATGACCGCCAGGGAGTTCAATGATGAAACTAAGGCTAATGCTCAGTTCGCTGTGCGTCGCTACGGTTGCAGTGTCCGGCTGCGCCTCGAAGGTCCCCCAACCGGGCGAGTATTCCGGTTTTCTCGCGGACTACAGCCAACTGAAAGCGGCCAAGTCGCCTTCGGGGGCCGAGGTGATGCGCTGGGTCGATCCCCACCTGGACCTCAAACGCTACACCGCGGTGTATATCGAACCCACTCAGTTCTATCCCAAACCCCAGGCCACTACGAAAATCCCGTCTAGTACCCTGGACGGCATCAACCGTTACTACAGCGCGGCGCTCAAGCGCGAGTTGACCAGGTCAATGCCGTTGGCCAATGCCCCCGGCCCTGGCGTGATCGTGGTGCGCGCAGCCATTACCGCAGTGAGCAGCAAGACCGAAAGCCTCAAGCCTTACGAGTACATTCCCGTGGCGTTGGTGGTGGCCGCGGTGAGTACCGGAACCGGTATTCGTGACCAGGAAACCACACTGGGCACTGAGGCGCAGTTTCTGGATGGCGCAACGGGCAAGGTGCTCGCGCAGGTGGTTCGCAAAGGCACCGGCAAGCCGTTGTCCAACGATTCTCAAGTGATGAAAGCTGATGACGTTAAAAGCGTCATCGATGGCTGGGCGGCAGACGTGTATCAGTCTTATGTGAAGCTGAAGAACCGCTGAGGGTTGCACGCATTGCCGGCGCCAGCTTTGTTATAGCCGGGCAGGGCGGCGAATCAGGCAGGCTCGCAAGCCCTGCGTCAGTGAGGTCAGGGCTGCAGTCATTTCATGGAGGAGGGGCGTACCCGGCCAAAGCGTGGTTTCGGCCGGGCACCGGGTGTTACTTGAGCGGTGTCAGCGGTGGCAACGTCCATTGCGCCGCTTCAGGCTTGGGCAGGTAAATCCGCAGCACCGCATAAAACGGGCCGGGCGGGGCCGGCAACCAGTTGCTCTGTTCGGCTTTGGGCGGCTCGTGGTGCTGCAATGCCAGGGTCAGGCCGCCGTCGGCGTCCAGCTTGAGGTCGGACAGCATCCGCGAATTGATCAGGTAGCGTTTCTTGAGGTTGTGCGCCAGCAACTTGGTCTTCGCGTCGTACATGGTCAACGACCAGAATGCATCGGCGGGCGGCAATTGGTCCTTGTTGAAGTGCACGGTGTAGCTGTGGCGCGCACCGTTGGCCGGCTTGCCTTCGCTGTCAACCGAGTAGGTCAGGTTGATGGCCTCGTCGGGGGAGTTGCCGAAAATCCCCAGATCGGCCCCGGCATAGCGGTACAGGTAGTTGTTTTTCAGGCGATCGCGGCTGCCGTACAGGTCACTGCTGGACACTTGATGGGTGTCGATCTTGTCCTTTTTGAATGCCGCAAACTCAGCCCGGCCATCGGCGATGCCATCTTCCAGCGCCTTGCGCTGTTCGGCGGTCAATGCCTTGGCCTTGAACGGCGCGCCAGGCGCGATACCGATCTTGGCAAAGCGGGCCAACAGGTCTTTTTCGCTGTCCTGGGGCGCGGCATACGCCAGCATGAAGTTCAGGTAGCGAAACAGCTGCGGGCCTTCGGTCATGGTCGCAGTAGGCTTGGGCCATTCAATCTTCGGCACCGGCGCCGGTGCGGGCTGTTTTACATAGCTGCTCAGCGCCTGCACTTTGTAGCCGTTTTGAATCTGCTTGACCTTGTTCAGGTCCTTGTCGTCGAACAATTGCGTGCGATACAAAGCGTAGGCGATGTTACTTTCGCTGTAGATCACTCGGTCGATGTCAACCGGCTGCTGCCCCTTCCAGTCCGGGCCGGCAATCATGTAGTGGCCGCCATTGTTGCCGGTGCTGCGGGTGCCCAGGTAAGCCATGTTCTGCGTATAAAGGTCGATCAACTGCACCGAGTAGTAACGGTTGTCTTCGATCTTTGGCAGGGTCAGTACCAGAGGTTCCTTGCGCAGGTCCATCCATACGAACGAGTAGGGTGTGTCCGCGTTCGGGGTGGCGAACGCCGTGTCCTTGGGCGTGAAGATCTGGGCGGTACTCGCGATATGATTGAACGGCGCCTTGAATTTGGCCCCGCCTTTATCAACGGCCTGGGTGTAGAGCCTCTTGTACATCGCCACCACCGGGTAGCCATAGAGATAGGCTTCTTTGGCGATGGCCCGGGCTTCGGCAGGGGTTGCGGTAAAATCGGCCCAAGCGCCGGTACTCATCAGAATCGAGAGGCTCGCCAACAGCAGGCGCGTCGGTTTTCCAATCATGTTGTTGCGTCCTTCCAGAGTGCTTTTTAAAGGGCGGTGTAGAGTAAAACGCCGAGTTTCCATTTTTAATGGCCGCACGTCACGTTAATCCCTTCAAACACGCTCAACTGAAGTAGATCGCAGTCATTCTGATGTCGGGTCGCGCACGTCGTTTTAAGCTGGCAGTAATATCCCGCCTTGCTGGAAAGCCGTATGCATGGATGGGCTTATGGGGGGCGGGCAGGGTGTTGCGAAGAGGGCGAAACGCCGCCACTGCTGGGCGGCGTCGAACGAGGTCGGCTCAGGCAGCGGGCAACATCGATTTGACCTTGTCACGCAGTTGATCGATCGAGAACGGCTTGCCAATCACCTGCATACCGGGCGATACATCAATGTTTTCGGCATAGCCGCTGGCAAACAGAATCGGCAGGCTGGGGCGCAGTTCACGCACTTTGATCGCCAGTTGTTTGCCGTCCATATCCGGAAGGCCCACGTCAGTCATCATCAGGTCAATTACCAGGCCAGCATTTTCGACGATTTTCAAGGCCTCCTCAGCGTCTGCAGCTTCAACCACTGTGAACTCCAATTCTTCAAGTACATCGACGATCAGCATGCGCACGATGGCGTCGTCTTCGACTACAAGGATGGTGGAGGAGGTAGCGGACATAGTGAAAATTCCCGAAAAATGGAAGGGCAGGTCTTTAGCGGTTGAAAGACCATTCTCTAATGAGTCGCGTCAATCTCGGCAAGTTCCGTAGGCTGTGGCATTGTGAAGGGAATGGGGGGAAATGTCGCGTTGCCTGCGAGCGGCTGTCATCAACAGGGGCGGGGCGTCAATGGCATGTTCCAGAAGCACCATTGACGCAAGGTGATGGCCGTCAGAAAAAACCACCGCCACAGCGGCAGCGCTGGGTCTTCAGTCAGGGTTACAGGGTGGTTTTAAATAAATTCTCTTGGTAGAGGAATGACACGTCGACGCCTGAACCACTGAGCGTAGCGTTCAGGTTCGCTTCGTCGAATACCGAAATCTTATACTGGGGGGTGTCGCGAGTGGTGCCTGGAAAGTGCGGCATTAATTGTGAACTAAGACCACGATTCAAGGTGCTTTCCAGCCCAGCACTCATCGCCGCTTCGGTGGTGAATGTGGCTTTCCCGAAGTTAGGGTCGAAATAAAACCATTCGCGCTTTTTGGCGTTGTAACCGGCCGTAATGCCGTGCCCTGGGCCATTGATCAATAGCGTTTTTGACGTCGAGGCCTTACCCGCTTTGGCGAGTTCCGCAATGATTTCAGTGTGGGGGACTTGTCTAGCCTGCATTCCGTGATGAAAACGGGTGCCCATCACCTCTTGCATTTGGTTCAACTGCACGCGGAACTTGCTGACGTCTGCTGCCCGACGCTGTTCGATGGTGGCTTTGTTTGGGTCAATTTTTCTCAATTCAGCGATGTCGCCGGGGCTCAGCGCAGGCACCATCGCGGCATACATGTTTTTCATAAAGACGTCTTGTTTGCCGGGGCTCAGGTGCGCAGCGGCGGATGCCATCACGTTAGAGATCGCTGCGCACTCGCCGTCCGACAGCAGGGAGACCTGGCTGAGGTAAAAGCCTTGCGGAACGGGAACTGCTTTGCCACCCGCAGCGGTTATCTCCGCGTTGAATACCCTGAAGTTCTCCAGGCCGACGGCAATTCTTCGGTTTTCCATATATTTGACCAAGCGGCCGAGCTCTTCGGGGGTACGGCCGCGCACGATAGCCAGTTCTGCGCACTGGTTCAGGGTCAACGTGCCTGCGAACCCACTGATACCTTCTGGGCTACCCGCCTCATACCCTCTCTTATAGGCATCAGCGTCAACGAGTTGCGCCGTTTCACGGGCCGTTTTGAATCGGTCGGGCAGCGCTTGCAGTTCATCTATGCGCTTGACCAGGCTGCCGAGCTCCGTCGGCGTACGCCGTTCAGCGACTGCAAGACGCTTCAAATCATCAATTTTCAGCGCTGGGGAGTAGCCAAAGATCGCGTCTGGTTTTCCCGTGTTCTGACCCCTTATATACGCGGCATTGTCCTCTGCTTTGGCTCTGGATAACGCGGACACAAAGTCTTTAAGGAAATTTGGATTTACCGCAGGAGGGGCGACTACGGCGCCGATCATTTTCCCCAGCCAGCTATCGGTGAACGCTCGGACTTCCCCGTCATGGGCGGCGACTTTGGGTATGAAGTCCTTGAGCGCAGGACCGTATTGGCGGTCGCTGATCGGGTCATAGGCATACCATTTGCCCTCATGAAATACCGCACCGCCTTCGATGGTCTGCCCCGCAACCTTATAGGAACCTGTCGCGGCGACGCCGTGGGTTTTGCTGGCCGCTTTCAGTCCATCGAATGTACCTGTGAGGCCTTTGAGCTTGATGATGACATCGCGGCCTTTGGCCGATAGATAATTGACGCTGTTGCCCAGTAGCTTACCGCCGCCAACCGCTAAGTCGCCCAGACCACTGAGCGGATTGAGCGCCTCAAGGGTGGCCGTGCCAATGAACTTGACCGTTTTCACGACCTTGCTGGTTGCGTTCAGGCCTGTACCCAGCGCTTTTGCGGCGTGTGCGGCTTTACCTGAGCCCAGTGTGACCAGCCCAATCACATCGAAGAACAGATCAAATAACCCGTCGGCAATCTTGTTGTTTTTGAAGTTGACGATGGCAGACCGAAGCGGAATCAGGTTGAGAAAAAACTCACCAATCGCCGCGTTGAACAACCGGTCTGCGTCGAACGACGACACGCCCCTAGCGTGGTTCAGTAGATCGTCGTTATCCAGAGCGAGAGCCTTGAGGAAAGCATCGGCAATAAAAGCGGTGCGTTCGGAGCCATAGCTGTTGGGGATCGCAGGAGGCTGGGGGTTTTCGTCGGCGTGGTTGCCAGGGTACGGGGGGGCCAGAAGTGTCGTTCGGGATACTGTGTTTGCATGTCGTCTATCGAGTTTTTCACCGCTGTAAGGCTCGGTGAATGTACGGGTCAGGTGGTTGTCTTTTTCGATAGTTCCCTTGCTGGTGTCAATCCGGTAAATATTGACTTCACCGGCGAGCGTGGTTTTTACATGCAGTGTATTCCCACGTTTTGACAAGGCGAGCGGCGACGTGAAATCCATCGCAATCTTGTAGTCATTGGTGTGGAAGAACTCGAGTTTGCCGGATTCAAGGTTCCTGCGGTCCGCCAGTGGCAATTTGGAAATCAGGTATTTGACCATCCCGCGGTGCCCATCGGTTTGGGCACTTTTCGTCTCTGCGTACGCTGTGTCGAACAGGTCGGCAACGCTCGCTTTATCGGACCGGACTAAGTTGTTGAAGTCGTTGATCGGCACACCGATGTTACTGGTAATGATCCAGCGATAATTTTTCTTCAGCTTTACGCCCTCCATCACGATATCGAGCATGGAGCGCAACTCTGGATAAACCCCGGGAGCGCGGCCGCCACCTTCGTAGAATCTTTTTAAAACCCTGGCTTTAAAAACGTGTGGATCAACCCCCGGAAACGCAGCTTCAAGTAGGCTGAGTGCCATCTTCTCGCGACTGGGCCAAGCGGTCTGCATCGACGAAGAAATGTTCGGCAGCGCCGTCAACTGATCGTTATAGGCGAGCCTGACCTTTTCGATGTCGGCCTCCGAAGGTTCGCTGTCAGGCGCCGTCAGCACGCCCTGGCTGCCGCCCCAATCTCGCAGGGCTTCGCGCTGTGCAAACTGAACCGCGTGGTTGTTCGCCGGCATGGACTCCGCTGCGACCAATACCTCGGCGTAGGTCATGGTTTGCACCCGGCCAGGTGTTTGCGCTTCGATCTTGGCGGCTGCAAGGCTCAGTTGCGTCCAGACGGTGCTGCCGTAGGTCACACTGGCAGGGATATCTTTGATGAGAAAGTGTGGGTACCGGCTGGCCAGCAGCAGGTGGCTCGCAAGTTTAGCCGTTGCCTGTGTGGCTTTGCCGTCTGAGACAAGCTTCTGGCTCAGACTTTCAACAATCGAGGACGGCAACCGTCCAATATTGTCAGGGTGCGCCAGGTCATAATCAGCCACGTTGTTACGATCCCGCGAGATCGTTGCGGATTTCGGGTCAAGGCCAACGTTAATCGCGGTCAATAGATAGTCGTAAATACTGGTGTCCGAAGACACCCCTCCCAAGTGCGCCTGTATCGCGTGCCCGAGCGCCTGAGCGCTGGGCGTGTCGAGCAATGTTTGTAACGCCTTGACCGGATCCTGCAGATCGCTTGGCGTCAACGCGGTGGCGCTCAACAGGTAACCCAGAGTTGCCTTGCCATCGCGCGGCAACGGCAGGCCTGGCACTCCGGTATTGTCGGAAGAGAGGAAGCGGTCGAGCTTGAGTTCGTCTGCTCTCGATAGGGGGACTGGCCAGGACAGCGCGCCACCTAAATCTCCCAACGGATGCAATAAGGCTTTTTGCTCGATTTTTTGCGCCAACGCAGTGAACTCATCCGCAGTGCGCGGCAGGTCATAACCGAGCTCAGTAATGAGGCTCGTGAAGGTTGGCGGCGTTGTATGCGCTAAGGCCTGGGATGAGTTCGGATTCAGCGGGAGGGTGTTTTTGTTCAACCAGGCAGCCGTTGAGAAGCCGTCGTTAACCCAGGGAACAATACCCCGGAGCCTGAGGGCGAGGCTCCTCAGGTTTTCCTGGTCAGCCAGCAGGCGCTGCAAGGAACTCGTGGTGGGCGCCTGAGCGATGCTGTTATCCGAACGTGTCGCTGTTGACGTGCCTGAGGCGTCTTGCGGGGTGATGTCAGGCTCAGTGACAGTTTGGCGGTGGGCGGTAATGTCAGGTTGGGGTGCTAGGTGGGTGATGTTCATTTGAATTACCTTGGCGGGCCATGAAAAGACGCCTTCCAAAAGATCTTCCGTGTTCCTGAGGCGCAGTCCTGAGTGCGAGAACCATGAACGTGCGTTCCTCCTTTGTTGTAGGAACATGTTTTGAGGTGTGTTAATCAGTTGAATCAACCGCACCAAATCACCTTGAAATTCACCTGCTATGAGTAGGCTTTTGCTTCAAATCAGCGCACAAACGTAGCCCTGGGCGATGGTATTCGGGCAAACTCCCCCTTTTTCCGCACTTGGCCAAGGCATGCCCATGACTCCCGCTCCGTCTGTCGATGAAAAGAGCTTCCGTAAACTCCTGAGCCGAAACGTGGCCTTGCCCCTGGGCGTGGGCGTGCTCAGCGCGGCTTTTTTTGTCGTCTTGATTACCTATCTGTTGTCGGTGATCCAGTGGGTTGAGCACACCGATCGGGTCATCAACAACCTTAATGAGTCGTCCAAGCTCACGGTTGACCTGGAAACCGGCTTGCGTGGCTTCCTGATTACCGGTGACGAGCATTTCCTCGACCCGTATGAAGTGGCAAAGCCGCGCATCATTGGCGACTTACGTAACCTGCAGGAACTGGTGGCAGACAATCCGCAACAAGTGGATCGCCTCAAACGCCTGGAGTCGATGCAGGTCGAATGGAACAAGTACGCTCAATCAATGGTTGACCTGCAGCGCCAGAGCGGGGATTACCGCGGCGCAGTCAAGTCTGGCCGAGGCAAGAGCCTGACCGACGCCATTCGCCAGGAATATGCAAACGCGGTGGACATGGAGCAGCAGTTCCGTGTCGCCCGCAACGCAGACGTCACCCGCACGACGGTCGTCAGTGTCACCCTGTATTTGATCTTCGTGCTCGGCTTGAGTGGTTTCCTGGCGTACAGCGGAAGAAAGAATTTAGTATCTCTATCAGATAGTTACAGCGCAAACCTCGCGTCACAACAGAAGATTGCCCGACGCCTGGAACAGCAGGCCTGGCTACGCAACGGTCAAACCGAACTGGCCGAACAGGTGCTGGGGCAACTCAGCCTCAATGTGTTGGGGCGCAACATTCTGCATTTCTGTGCCCAATACATGGGCTCGGCGGTGGCTGCGCTGTATGTGCGTGAAGAACACGGCGGCCTCAAGCGTGTGGCCACGTATGGCTTCTCACGTGAACAGGAGCAGCGTGAACAGTCGATCTACAGCGATGAGGGCATTGTCGGGCAGGCCGCCCAGCTCAATCGCCTGATTCGCCTGGACGATGTGCCGGTGGACTACTTCAAGGTCAGTTCGGGCCTGGGCGAGGGGTCAACCCGCAGCGTGATGGTGATGCCGACCAGCGACGATGACCGTGTCAACGGGGTCATTGAACTGGGCTTCCTGCGCCCGCTGCAAGAGCGTGATGTCGAGTTGCTGGAGCTGATTGCCGGCAATATTGGCACGTCCATTGAAGCTGCGCGTTATCGCCAGCGCCTGCAGGAAGTGCTGGCCGAAACCCAGCAACTCAACGAAGAGCTGCAAGTCCAGCAGGAAGAGCTCAAGACCGCCAACGAGGAGCTGGAAGAGCAGTCGCGCATCCTCAAGGAATCCCAGGCTCACCTGGAAACCCAGCAGGCCGAGCTTGAGCAGACCAACGAGCAGTTGGCCGCGCAGACGCAAACCCTCGCCGAGCAGCGCGATGCCATGGACCGCAAAAACGTCGAGCTGAACCGCGCCCAGATCGAACTGGAAGACCGCGCCGACGAATTGCAGCGCTCCAGCAAGTACAAATCCGAGTTCCTCGCCAACATGTCCCATGAGTTGCGCACACCGCTGAACAGCTCGCTGATCCTGGCCAAGCTGCTGGCGGAAAACCCTCAGGAAAACCTCAGCGCCGAGCAGGTCAAGTTCGCCGAATCAATCTATTCGGCCGGTAATGACCTGCTCAACCTGATCAACGACATCCTCGATATCTCCAAGGTGGAAGCCGGCAAGCTTGAGGTGCGCCCGGAAAACTCCAGCGTCGCGCGCCTGGTGGATGGTTTGCGTGTGATGTTCGAGCCGCTGACCGCCGACCGCAAGTTGGGCTTCCAGGTTGAAGTGCAGGCAGATTCACCGACCATGCTGTTTACCGACCGCCAGCGTCTGGAACAGATCCTGAAGAACCTGCTGTCGAATGCGGTCAAGTTCACTGAGCAAGGTGCGGTCAGCCTCTCGGTGTCCCGTGCCGCAGAGGGGGGCATTGCCTTTACCGTGCGCGACTCAGGGATCGGCATTGCGCCCGACCAGCAGGAAAGCATCTTCGAAGCGTTCCGTCAGGCGGATGGCACGACCAACCGCCGCTACGGCGGGACCGGCCTCGGGCTGTCGATCTCCCGCGACCTGGCGACGTTGCTCGGCGGCTACATCAGCGTCACCAGCGAGCCGGGCAAGGGCAGCGTGTTTACCCTGGTGTTGCCGGAGCACTATGTGGAGCGCACGGAGCACGACGCGCCGATTGAACAGCCACGCCAAGTCGTCGCAGCGCCTGCTCCGAAGCCGATTGTGGTGTCTGCGCTGCCGATTGCCGACGCACAACAGATCCCGCGTTTTGCCGATGATCGCGACAAGGCACCGTTTACCACCCGTTGTATTCTGGTGGTGGAAGACGAGCCCAATTTTGCGCGCATCCTGTTCGACCTCGCGCATGAGCTGGGCTACAACTGCCTGGTCGCCCATGGCGCGGACGAAGGCTACAGCCTGGCCGAGGAGTTCATTCCCGACGCCATCCTGTTGGACATGCGCCTGCCCGACCATTCCGGGTTGACCGTGCTGCAACGCCTCAAGGAACACGCCAATACCCGCCACATTCCGGTGCATGTGATCTCCGTGGAAGATCGCGTCGAGGCTGCGATGCACATGGGCGCCATCGGGTATGCGGTCAAGCCGACCACCCGCGAAGAGCTCAAGGACGTGTTTGCGCGTCTGGAAGCCAAATTGACCCAAAAGGTCAAACGCGTCCTGCTGGTGGAAGACGATGACCTGCAACGCGACAGCATTGCCCGCTTGATCGGCGACGATGACATTGAAATCACCGACGTAGGCTTCGCCCAGGCCGCCCTGGATCTGCTGCGCACCAACATCTATGACTGCATGATCATCGACCTCAAACTGCCGGACATGCTGGGTAATGAGCTGCTCAAGCGCATGGCGACCGAGGACATCTGTTCGTTCCCGCCGGTGATCGTCTATACCGGGCGTAACCTGACCCGTGACGAAGAGGCTGAGCTGCGCAAGTACTCGCGCTCGATCATCATCAAAGGCGCGCGCTCACCTGAACGCTTGCTGGACGAGGTGACACTCTTTCTGCACAAAGTCGAATCCCAGCTGTCCCATGACCGCCAGAAGATGCTCAAGACCGCGCGCAGCCGCGACAAGGTCTTCGAAGGCCGCAAGATCCTGCTGGTGGACGACGATGTGCGCAACATCTTCGCCCTGACCAGTGCCCTGGAGCACAAGGGCGCCGTGGTGGTGATCGGGCGTAACGGCCGTGAGGCGATCGACAGGCTCAATGAAGTTGACGATGTGGACCTGGTGTTGATGGACGTGATGATGCCGGAAATGGATGGTTACGAGGCGACCGCCTTGATCCGCCAGGACCCGCGCTGGAAGAAGCTGCCGATCATTGCGGTGACGGCCAAGGCCATGAAAGACGATCAGGAACGCTGCCTCGCGGCGGGCTCGAACGACTACCTGGCCAAGCCGATTGACCTCGACCGTCTGTTCTCGCTGATACGTGTATGGCTACCGAAGATGGAACGCATTTAAGTGGAGCGAAGTTTTTTGGACAAAAGCAGCGATATTGAGCTGCGCCTGCTGATCGAGGCGATTTACCTCAAGTACAGCTATGACTTTCGCGACTATTCGGGTGCGTCCGTCAAGCGCCGCGTGGCCCATGCCTTGCGCCAGTTTGACTGCGCGACCATTTCCGCGTTGCAGGAGCGTGTGCTGCACGATCCCGCCGCGTTCATGCAGTTGCTGCAATTTCTGACGATCCCGGTGAGCGAGATGTTTCGCGACCCGTCGCACTTCCTGGCGATCCGCCAGGAAGTCGTGCCATTGCTCAAAACCTACCCGTCGATCAAGATCTGGATCGCCGGTTGCAGCACGGGGGAGGAGGTGTACTCCATGGCCATCCTGCTGCGCGAAGAAGGCTTGCTGGAACGCACGATCATCTATGCCACGGATATCAACCCGGCCTCGCTGGAAAAAGCCAAGCAAGGCATTTTCTCCCTGGAGAATGTGCGGGCCTACACCGCTAACTATCAGCAGGCTGGCGGGCAGCGTTCATTTGCCGATTACTACACGGCGGCCTACGATTACGCGATCTTCGACAAATCACTGCGCGAGAACGTCACCTTTGCCGATCACAGCCTGGCAACCGACAGTGTGTTCTCAGAAACTCAGTTAATTTCATGCCGTAACGTACTGATTTATTTCAATAAAAAATTACAGGATCGAGCGTTCGGGTTGTTTCATGAGTCGCTCTGCCACCGCGGTTTTCTGGTGCTGGGCAGTAAAGAAACCCTGGATTTTTCCGCTTACAGCAAGCAGTTCGAACCCTTGGTCAAGCAGGAACGGATCTACCGAAAATCATGAGCGACGCCGCAACCCACCCAATCAGCGGGATTGAAGCCATCGTCGTCGGCGCGTCCGCCGGCGGCGTCGAGGCGTTGCTGAATATTTTTGGCGCGTTGCCGGGTAGCTTCAGCGTGCCAATCATTGCCGTATTGCACCTGCCGGATGAGCGCCGTAGTCAGTTGGCCGAAGTCTTTGCGCGGCGCCTGCGCATCCCAGTGCAAGAGGCACGCGATAAGGAAGTGATAGCGGCGGGTACCTTGTATTTCGCCGGGCCCGGTTATCACCTGTCGGTGGAAAACGACCGCAGCCTGTCCCTGAGCCAGGAAGACCGCGTGCACCATTCCCGACCTGCCATCGATTACTTGTTTGCGTCCGCTGCCGATGCCTATGGCAGCGGTTTGCTGGCGGTTCTGTTGACGGGCGCCAATCACGACGGCGCGCGAGGCCTTGCCCACGTCAAACAATCGGGTGGCACCACCGTTGTACAAGAGCCCACCGAAGCACGCATCGCCGTGATGCCCCTGGCGGCCCTGGCCTTGCATACACCTGATCATATTCTCACGTTGAGCCAGATTGGCTCATTGCTGGCTTCCCTGGAACCTTCCCCATGTTAAGTACTGTCCAGGCCAAACTGCTGATCGTCGACGATCTGCCGGAAAACCTGCTCGCCCTCGAAGCGCTGATCAAGCGCGAGGATCGCCAGGTCTTCAAGGCATTGAGCGCCGACGAGGCCTTGTCACTGTTGCTGGAGCACGAGTTCGCCATGGCGATTCTCGATGTGCAGATGCCCGGCATGAACGGTTTCGAGCTGGCCGAACTGATGCGCGGCACTGAAAAAACCAAAAATATCCCGATTGTGTTCGTCAGCGCCGCCGGCCGTGAACTCAACTATGCCTTCAAAGGCTATGAAAGCGGCGCCGTCGACTTCTTGCACAAACCGCTGGATATCCACGCGGTCAAGAGCAAGGTCAACGTGTTTGTGGACCTGTATCGCCAAAGCAAGGCGATGAAACTGCAGGTCGAAGCCCTGGAGCGCAGCCGTCGTGAGCAGGAGCTGTTGCTGACGCGCCTGCAGGCCACCCAGGCCGAGCTGGAACAGGCGGTGCGCATGCGTGACGACTTCATGTCGATCGTCGCCCACGAAGTGCGTACGCCGCTTAATGGGCTGATCCTGGAAACCCAGCTGCGCAAGATGCACCTGGCCCGCGACAACGCCGCCGCGTTTACGCTGGACAAGATGCACGCGATGGTCGACCGCGATGAGCGCCAGATCCAGAGCCTGATTCGCCTGATCGAAGACATGCTCGATGTGTCGCGCATCCGCACCGGCAAGCTGTCGATTCGCCCCGCGCGCGTCGACCTGACCCACCTGGTGCGTAACCTGGTGCAAAACTTCGCACCGCAGGTGGCTGCTGCGGACTCTTCCATGCACCTGGAGGCCGAAGAGGGCGTCGTAGGTAACTGGGATGAGTTTCGTATCGAGCAGGTGGTGACCAACCTGCTCACCAATGCGTTGCGCTACGGGGCCAAGAGCCCTGTGGATGTGCGGGTGTATACCGAACATGGAGAGGCGCGCGTCGAAGTGCGTGACCGTGGCATCGGTATCAGCGAAGACAACCAGAAGCGTATTTTCCAGCAGTTCGAGCGTGTTTCGGCCAGCCATGTAGCGGCAGGCCTGGGCTTGGGCTTGTTTATTTCCGAGCAGATCGTGACCGCCCATGGCGGGGCCATCGAGGTCGAAAGCCGCATAGGCGAGGGCGCCCTGTTTCGGGTGTGCCTGCCGCTTGAGGCGCCGGTATGAAATCAATCGTCACCTCGACGCAACCTCTGCGTGACCCCATGGTCGTACTTGCAGCAACTGACCGGACAAAGGCTTCCCATGAGTGAAGATGCACAAGATGTCGTACTGATCGTCGAAGACGACGAATCCATTATGTTCGTGCTGGGTGAGTACCTGGCCGGCCTGGGCTACCGGGTATTGAAGGCGATCGATGGGGAGCAGGCCTTTGAAATCCTTGCGACCAAGCCGCACCTGGACCTGATGGTGACGGACTACCGTTTGCCCGGTGGCATTTCCGGGGTGCAGATCGCCGAGCCGGCAATCATGCTGCGCCCGGAGCTGAAAGTTATTTTTATCAGCGGCTACCCGCAGGAAATTCTCGACTGCAACAGCCCGATCACGCGCAATGCGCCGATCCTGGCCAAGCCCTTTGACCTGGATACGCTGCAAGAGCATATCCAGCGTTTGCTGGCCTGAAACCCACCAGGGCTGCCCTGCAGCCCTATTGCTTGATCATCTCGCGCACTTTGGCCGTCAATAGGTCGAAGGTGAAGGGTTTGGTGATCAGTTGCATTCCCGGATCAAGGAAGCCACCTCGCACGGCTGCATGCTCGGCATAGCCGGTGATAAACAGCACTTTCAACTCCGGGCGCAGTTGCCGCCCGATTTCCGCCAGTTGCCGCCCATTCATGCCGGGCAGGCCGACATCACTGATCAACAGGTCAATGCGCTGGTCAGACTCAATGATCGGTACCGCCGCGCTGGCATCGCCCGCTTCTACAAAACCGTACCCCAACTCTTTGAGAACCGCGCTGACCAGCACGCGCACAGCCGGGTCGTCTTCGACGATCAGCACCGTCTCGCCTGGATTGGCAAATGGCAACAGCGCCGGGTTAACTGCGGCGGCCGCCACGGTTTCACCGATAAAGCGCGGAAGAAACAGGCTAACGGTCGTGCCCTTGTTGACTTCGCTGTGGATGATCACATGGCCATGGGATTGTCGGGCAAAGCCATAGATCATTGACAGGCCCAGGCCCGTTCCCTGGCCAATTGGCTTGGTGGTAAAGAAGGGGTCGAAGACGCGACCAATCACGCTTTCAGGGATGCCGCAACCGTTGTCACTCACGCTCAGCTCCACATAATCGCCCGGCAGCAACGTGCCGTAGGCGGCGGTGAACACACTGTCGAGGTGGCGGTTAGTAGTCTCCACGGTCAGCCGACCGCCATTGGGCATGGCATCGCGCGCGTTGATGACCAGGTTGAGCAGGGCACTTTCCAGCTGATTAGGGTCGGCCTCCGCAGTCCAGAGCGTGTCGGCCAGGCGCATGTCGAGGCTAATGCTTTCATCGATGCTGCGTTGCAGCAGTTCGCCCATGGAGGTGACCAACTGGTTGATCTCCACGGGCTTGGGGTCGAGGGATTGGCGACGGGAGAACGCCAGCAGCCGATGGGTCAGGCCGGCGGCGCGGTTGGCGGAGGTCACGCCGAGGTCGATCAGGCTGTCCAGATCATCCAGTTTCCCGCGCGAAACGCGCCTGCGCAGCAGCTCCAGGCTGCCGATAATCCCGGTGAGCATGTTGTTGAAGTCATGGGCGATGCCGCCGGTCAGTTGGCCTACGGCTTCCATTTTTTGCGACTGGCGCAGCGCTTCTTCATTGCTGCGCAACTGCGCCGTGCGCTCTTCAACCTGCTGCTCAAGGGTCTCCAGCGTGCGTTGCAGACGCAGTTCGCTCTCGCTCAAGTCGATCAGGCGGTCACGCGCGTCATATTGCCGGCGCCGACCGCGCAGGGCCGCGCTCACCAGGCTGATCAGGGTCACCGGGTGGAAGGGCCGCTCCAGAAAGGTCACATTGCCCAGCAGCCCGCTCAGATGGGATGAACCATTCTGTTCGCTGCCACCATGGTGAGTCATCAGTACGATGGGCAGGTCTGACCAGGCCGGTTGTTCATGCAGGTATTCCAGCAGCGGTTGCAAATCCACGCCGCGCAAGGCTTCAGCGGCAATCAACAGCATGCCGGCGCCTTGCTCCAGGGCCTCGCACAGCGCCGTGAGGTTGCCGGCAATCACGCCGCTGTAGCCGGCTTCGTTGAGCATCGCCAGCGCCAGGGCGCTGTCACGGCCCAATGGCGCCAGGATGATTGCGCGTTCGGAGACGGGGGAAAGACCGGTCACACGCCGTCTTCCTTGAGCAGCGGGGAACCGGCGCCCATGTAGGTAGGGATGCCGCGCAGTACGCCTTGAAAGTTGTCGAGGGGCTCGCCGATCGTCAGGCCACGCCCGCTGATTCGATACTCGCGAATGGTCGACTCGTGGGCGCCGGTGCGCTTCTTGATAATCGAAATGGCCCGGCGAACCTTCCCGAGCGCCTCGAAGTAGCGCAGCAGAATCACGGTGTCGGCCAGATAGGTGATGTCCACGGGCGCCTGCATATCGCCGACCAGCCCGTGCTGGGCGACGGTCATAAAGGTCGCGGCGCCCCGGCGGTTGAGGTACAGCAGCAGTTCGTGCATATGCAGGATCAGTGAGTTTTCTTCCGGCATTGCAGCCTGGTAGCCGTTGATACTGTCGATCACCACGGTTTTGATCCCGCGTTCGTCGACGCAGCGCCGCACGCGGTGGGAAAACTCGCCAGGCGTAAGCTCGGCGGCGTCCACCTGTTCGATCAGCAGGTTGCCGGTGGCTTGCAGGGCCGCGAGGTCGATACCCATGTTGTTCATGCGTTCGAACAACAGGCCCAGTTCTTCGTCGAAAATAAACAGCGCGGCTTTCTCGCCACGGGCCACAGCGGCAGCGGCAAAGATCATCGATATCAAGGATTTGCCAGTACCGGCAGGGCCGAGGATCAGGGTGCTGGAGCCGGTCTCGACACCGCCGCCGATCAAGGCATCCATTTCGCGGATGCCACTGCTCAACGTCTGGCGTACGTAACCGCCCCGGTGCTCGGCCGCAACCAGGCGGGGGAATACGTGGATGCCGTCGCCCATGATGGTGAAGTCATGAAACCCGCCGCGGTATTTCTGGCCACGGTATTTCACAATCCGCACCCGACGCCGCTCGGCGCCGTAGGTGGGGGTCAATTCTTCCAGGCGAATCACGCCGTGGGCCACGCTGTGCACGGTTTTGTCGAGGGACTCGGTGGTCAGGTCGTCCAGCAGCAGCACGGTGGCGTTGTAGCGCACAAAATAGTGCTTGATTGCCAGGATTTGCCGGCGATAGCGCAGCGAGCTTTGTGCGAGCAAGCGGATTTCCGAGAGGCTGTCGATCACCACCCGGGTCGGCTTGACGCGTTCCACCTCTTCAAAAATCTGCCGAGTGGCTTCGCCCAGCTCCAGGTCGGAGGAATACAGCAGGCTTTGCTGATGCTGAGCATCGAGCAGGCTCTCCGGCGGGGTCAGTTCGAAGATGCAAATATTGTCATCCAGGTCCCAGCCATGGGACTCGGCGCCTTGGCGCAACTCCCGCTCGGTTTCGGACAGGGTGATGTACAAGGAGCGTTCACCGTTTTTAGCGCCGGCCTGCAGAAAATGCAGCGCTACGGTGGTTTTACCTGTGCCAGGTTCGCCTTCCAGCAGGAACAGGTGGCTGCGCGATAGCCCGCCGGAAAGAATGTCATCAAGACCTTCGATGCCGGTGGCCGCCTTTTCACTGAACAGCGCTTTGGATGTAGACAAGAAGTGCCCTCGGGTCACGTACAAGTAGAGGAGCGCACCGCCTTGGGCGCGCCATATTCACTTGACCGTAGTGGCCCGTAGCGGTTCAACGTTTTGCGCAATTTGTACAAGCCTGGCTAACTTTTATAACTTTTCGGTGCGGCTACAGGCCTTGCTGCAGGGCGGGATCATCCGGGTTTTGTTGCTCAAGTTGGGCGAGTAACACCTGGACGTTCTGCAACTGGCCGCTCTCTTTCCAGTAATTGACCAGCAGCACCCGCGCCTTGCGATTGGCCGGGTGGCGCTGGATGATTTCTTCCAGCTGACGCTGAGCCGCTTCCAATTCCTCCTGGGCGTGCAGGGTGGTGGCGAGGTCGTAACGGTAATCCTGATTGTCCGGCTCAAGCTCTACCGCTTTGGACAAACCGAGCAGGGCGTAGGGCCGTTCGCCGTGGTGCAAGAGCCACATGCCCAGGGCGTGTTGCAAGTATGCCGACTCGGGATGGGCCGCCAATTGGCGCGCCAGCAACTGGCGCGACTCATCGGTTTTGCCTTGTTTGTCCAAAAGCTCGATTTGTGCGACCACCGCCTGCAGATTGTCCGGCTGCATGCGCATGGCCTGCTCCAGTGCGTTTTGCGCCTCCGGCAGCACGGCGCTGTGGATGTACAGGCGCGCCAGTTGAATCCAGCCTTCAGCCGTTTCGGGCTGGCCCTTGAGCTTTTTCACAAACTCATCCAGCACTTGCTGCAAGGGCCCGAAATACAGCCCCAGGGTATCCGGCGACAGGCCGAGCAAGGCATTCGCGGCGGCAAAGCGCACGTCTTGTTCAGGGTCATCCAGCACCGGGCCGAGTAACAGCGTGCGTTGGCCGCTGGGTACCAGGCCGACAATGCTGTGGATGGCCGCCTCGCGGACCAGTGGAGACTCATCGGCCAGGTCTTTATCGGCCAGTTTCAGCGCCTGTGGGCTGGGGTAATTGGGCAGTTCGGCATGCAATGCCGCGCGACGTTCGGGGGACAGGTCCGGCCGGCCGAGCTGTTGATACAGCACGCGCGCGGCCCCCGGCTCGCCATTACGTGCCTGCTTCAAGGCTTTGGAGTAGCCATGCGCAATCGCCGGCGGCACGGCCACTGGGCTGGAGCGGGAGAAAAACCAGGTGACCAACACAATTAATAACAGGGCGCACAGGCCGATGATGGAGTAACGGCGTGACTTTGACATGCAGGCGTCCAAAAGCAGGGGCGGCTATCGCAAAGCCATCAGCTTCGGTCAGACCACGGCGAGTGTCAAACCCGTGTCAGTTCAGCACGTATTCAACCGGCTCCAGCGCAGCTGGCAGCGCTGTTTCGCCGAGGGCGGCAAGAATCTCGCGCTCAAGGGTGCGTACGATCGCATTGCACGGCAAGTCGTTTTCATCGAAACCGAACGGGTCCTCCAGGTCGTCGCCGATTTCATCCAGGCCAAAGAAGGTGTAGCTCACGATGGCGGTGAACAGCGGCGTCAGCCAGCCCAATGGCTCGGCCATGGCAAACGGCAACAGAATGCAGAACAGGTAAATAGTGCGGTGCAGCAGCAGCGTATAGGGGAAGGGCAGCGGCGTGCTTTTGATGCGCTCACACGACGCTTGCACCTGGCTCAGGCTGACCAGCCGGGTTTCCAGCTGGGTGTAGCGCCACTCGCTGATCGTGCCGCGTTCTGCTAGCAGCGAAAATTGCCCGCCCAGTTGCTGCAATACGCGGTCGGGGAGGTTGGGGTGCGCCTGCTCGACGCTGATCCACGGCTTGATGGCCCGGGCTTCATCTTCATGACGCAGGCGGGCGATCAAACCATGGGCAAAGCCGCACACACCGCGAAGCAGGGCGGCGCGCTCAAGCGCATCGACCAGCACCTGGGTTTCGCGAATCAGCGAGCGCACCTCGATGACCATTTGCCCAAGTTGCTTGCGGCCTTCCCACCAGCGGTCATAGCAGGCGTTATTGCGAAAACTCATGAAGATCGACAGCGACAGCCCAAGCAACGTAAAGGGCGTTGCGTTGACCTTGGAGAAATACGCCGGGTGCAGGGTTTCCACCAACACGATCACTGAGGCCAGTAACGTGACCAGCAGGCTGCGCAGGGCAATGCGCTTGGCAATCGAGCCCTTGAGGGAAAACAGGATGCCCAGCAGGTTGGGTTTGGGGCGAACGATCATGGAAGGCTTCTATGGTGGCGCAGGCCATCAGGTTAGAAGCAAGCGCCGTGGGCGTCCAATCACTTGGACTGACCGGCTGATCAGCGCAATCAATGATTGGCCAAACCAGTCAGCGAAGTTGAAGGCTTTGACCATTGCTGCGTCGTCGCTCCAGAGCGACTATTTCAACGATTGTTGTCCTCAAAACCGTCATCAAAATAAAAACACAGAAGGGTTTGAAGCAATGCGTGACTACCTGGCCGCTACGACCGAATTCGATTACCAGCACACCGTTGACGCCGCGCTGGCCGGCAATCTTCAGGCGCTCAATGCCTGCGTGGAATGCTGCGACCGGCACGCGCTGCCGGGGCGCATCGCCCTGTTCTGGGAGGGCAAGGACGGGCAGAGCGCCACGTACACCTTTACCCAGTTGCAGGAGCAGGCGGCGCGCTTCGCCAATTTCCTGCAGGCCCAGGGCGTCAAACGCGGTGACAAGGTCGCGGGCCTGCTGCCGCGCACGGCTGAATTGCTGGTGGTGGTATTGGCAACGTGGCGCATCGGCGCGGTCTATCAGCCGTTGTTTACCGCGTTTGGCCCCAAAGCGATTGAGCATCGCCTGAGCAGCTCTGCAGCGGCACTGGTGGTCACCGATGCGGTCAACCGCCCCAAGCTGGCCGAGGTGCAGGGGTGCCCAACCATTGTGACGGTCGCCGGGGCCAAGGGTGAAGGCATTGTGCGGGGCGATTACAGTTTCTGGGCCGAATTGCCCCACTATTCCCCAGTGTGCGAGCCGGTGTTGCTGGGCGGCGATGATCCGTTCCTACTGATGTTCACCTCGGGCACCACCGGGCCGTCGAAAGCGCTGTCGGTGCCGCTCAAGGCGATTGTTGCGTTTCAGAGCTACACCCGTGACGCGGTGGACCTGCGCCCCGAAGATGCGTTCTGGAACGTCGCCGACCCAGGCTGGGCCTACGGCATCTATTTCGGCGTGACCGGGCCGTTGTCCATGGGCCATCCGATCACCTTCTACGATGGCCCGTTCACCCTCGACAGTACCTGCCGGGTGATTAATAAATACGGGATTACCAACCTGACCGGCTCTCCCACCGCGTATCGCCTGCTGATTGCCGGTGGTGAGCAGTTCGCCCGTTCGATCAAGGGCAAGCTGCGCATCGTCAGCAGCGCCGGCGAGCCGTTGAACCCGGAGGTGATCCGTTGGTTCGCCGATAACCTGGGGGTCACCATTCACGACCACTACGGCCAGACCGAACTCGGTATGGTGTTGTGCAACCACCATGGCCTGGCGCACCCGGTGCATGTTGGCTCGGCCGGCTTTGCCTCACCGGGGCATCGCATCGTGGTGCTGGATGACGATTATCAGGAGTTGCCCGCCGGGCAGCCGGGAATCCTCGCCATCGACCGTGAACAATCGCCGATGTGCTGGTTTGCCGGTTATGACGGGGTCAAGACCAAAGCGTTTGTGGGCAAGTACTACCTCAGTGGCGACACCGTCGAGCTGAACCCGGACGCCAGCATCAGTTTTGTCGGGCGCAGTGATGATGTGATCACCACCTCCGGTTACCGCGTGGGGCCGTTCGACGTGGAAAGTGCGCTGGTGGAGCACCCGGCTGTCATTGAGGCAGCAGTCGTCGGTAAACCCTGCCCGGAGCGCACCGAACTGGTGAAAGCGTTCGTGGTGCTCAACGAGCAATACCGCGCCACCCCGCAACTGGCCGAAGAGCTGCGCCTGTACGTGCGCCAACGCCTGGCCGCCCATGCCTACCCACGGGAAATCGAATTCGTCAGTGACTTGCCCAAGACCCCGAGCGGCAAGCTGCAGCGCTTTATTTTGCGTAATCAGGAAATCGCCAAGGCCCAAGCGGCACTGGCTTGATCCACTTTTAAGGAAACAGTGATGCAGATTGAAAACAAGGTATTCCTGGTCAGCGGCGGTGCTTCGGGCCTCGGCGCGGCCACCGCGCAAATGCTCATCGCCGCCGGAGCCAAAGTGATGCTGGTGGACTTGAACGCCGAGGCCGTGGCGGCCAAAGCCCAACAGCTTGGCGAGAACGCCCGCAGCGTGGTGGCGGATATCAGCCAGGAAGCCGCGGCTGAAGCTGCCGTTCACGCCACCGTTGCAGCCTTTGGTGGTTTACATGGCCTGATTAACTGCGCCGGTGTGGTACGCGGCGAGAAGATCCTCGGCAAGAACGGCCCCCACGGGCTGGCCAGCTTCGCCCAGGTGATCAACGTCAACCTGATCGGTAGCTTCAACCTGCTGCGCCTGGCCGCTGCGGCCATCGCTGACACCGAGGCGGATGCCGACGGTGAGCGCGGTGTGATCATCAACACCGCATCGGTGGCAGCGTTTGACGGGCAGATTGGCCAGGCGGCGTATTCCGCCTCCAAAGGCGCCATCGCCAGCCTGACCTTGCCCGCCGCGCGTGAATTGGCGCGCTATGGCATTCGGGTGATGACCATTGCCCCCGGCATTTTCGAAACGCCAATGATGGCGGGCATGACCGCCGAAGTGCGCGACTCCCTGGCCGCCGGCGTGCCGTTTCCGCCACGCCTGGGCAAACCGTCCGAATACGCTGCGCTGGTGCGACACATCATTGAAAACAGCATGCTCAATGGCGAGGTAGTCCGTCTCGACGGTGCCTTGCGCATGGCTGCCAGGTAAGGAGGATTATCCATGAACGATCCGATCGTTATTGTCAGCGCCGTGCGCACGCCCATGGGCGGCTTCCAGGGCGACCTCAAAGGGCTGACCGCGCCGCAACTGGGCGCCGCCGCGATTCGCGCGGCGGTCGAGCGGGCCGGCATTGCGTCCGATGCCGTGGATGAAGTGTTGTTCGGCTGTGTACTGCCTGCAGGCCTGGGCCAGGCGCCTGCGCGTCAGGCGGCCCTGGGTGCCGGGCTGGACAAGGCCACCCGCTGCACCACGCTGAACAAGATGTGTGGCTCAGGCATGGAAGCGACCATGCTGGCCCACGACGCGCTGTTGGCCGGCAGTGTCGAGGTGGTGATCGCCGGTGGCATGGAGAGCATGTCCAACGCGCCGTACCTGCTGGACCGTGCGCGCAGCGGCTACCGCATGGGCCACGGCAAGGTGATCGACCATATGTTTCTCGACGGCCTGGAAGATGCGTATGACAAGGGTCGCCTGATGGGCACCTTTGCCGAAGACTGCGCCGAGCACAACGGGTTTACCCGTGAAGCCCAGGACGCATTTGCCATCGCCTCGCTGACCCGGGCGCAAGCGGCGATTACCGACGGCAGCTTCGCTGCGGAGATTGTCCCGGTACAGGTGACTGTCGGTAAAGAGCAAAAAACCATCGTGCATGACGAACAACCACCCAAAGCCAGGCTGGACAAGATCAGCAGCCTGAAACCGGCGTTTCGTGAAGGCGGCACGGTGACGGCGGCCAACGCCAGCTCGATCTCCGATGGTGCGGCGGCGTTGCTGCTGATGCGCCAGTCCGAGGCGCAAAAACGTGGTCTCAAGCCGCTGGCAGTGATCCACGGGCATGCGGCCTTTGCCGATGAGCCGGGGCTGTTTCCGGTGGCGCCGGTGGGCGCGATTCGCAAGCTGATGAGCAAGACCGGCTGGCACCTGGGCGAGGTGGACTTGTTCGAGATCAACGAAGCCTTCGCGGTCGTCAGCCTGGTGACCATGAGCAAGCTGGAAATCCCCCACAGCAAGGTCAACGTGCACGGCGGCGCCTGTGCCTTGGGGCATCCGATCGGCGCCTCCGGCGCGCGCATCCTGGTGACCTTGCTCTCGGCCCTGCGCCAGAAAGGCCTCAAGCGCGGCGTTGCCGCCATCTGCATCGGCGGTGGTGAAGCCACGGCCATGGCCGTCGAATGTCTGTATTAAGGACTCAACATGCTGCCCAATGACGAACAAGTGCAAATCAGCGAGGCGGCCCGGCAATTTGCCCAGGAACGCCTGAAACCGTTCGCCGCCGAATGGGACCGCGAGCACCGTTTCCCCAAGGAAGCCATCGGCGAAATGGCCGAGCTGGGCTTTTTCGGCATGTTGGTGCCGGAGCAGTGGGGCGGTTGCGACACCGGCTACCTGGCCTATGCCATGGCGCTGGAAGAAATCGCCGCCGGTGACGGCGCCTGCTCGACCATCATGAGCGTGCACAACTCGGTGGGTTGCGTGCCGATTCTCAAGTTCGGCAACGATCAGCAGAAAGAACAGTTTCTCAAACCCTTGGCCAGTGGCGCCATGCTCGGTGCCTTCGCATTGACCGAGCCACAGGCAGGCTCTGATGCCAGCAGCCTGAAAACCCGTGCGCGCCTTGAAGGCGAGTATTACGTGCTCAATGGTTGCAAACAGTTCATCACCTCCGGGCAGAACGCCGGCATTGTGATTGTGTTTGCAGTCACCGACCCGGCAGCCGGCAAACGTGGGATCAGCGCGTTTATCGTGCCGACCGACTCGCCGGGCTACACGGTCGCGCGGGTGGAAGACAAGCTGGGCCAACACGCTTCCGACACGTGCCAGATTCTGTTTGAGGATGTGAAAGTGCCCGTCGCCAATCGTTTGGGCGAGGAGGGCGAAGGCTACAAAATCGCCCTGGCCAACCTCGAAGGCGGCCGCGTGGGGATTGCCTCGCAATCGGTGGGCATGGCCCGCGCCGCGTTTGAGGCGGCACGCGACTATGCACGCGAGCGTGAAAGCTTCGGTAAAGCGTTGATTGAACACCAGGCGGTGGCCTTCCGCCTGGCGGACATGGCCACTCAAATCGCGGTGGCCCGGCAGATGGTGCATTACGCCGCCGCCCTGCGCGACAGCGGCAAGCCGGCGCTGGTCGAAGCCTCCATGGCCAAACTGTTTGCTTCGGAAATGGCCGAGAAAGTCTGCTCGGCCGCCTTGCAAACCTTGGGCGGTTACGGTTACCTGAACGACTTCCCGTTGGAGCGGATCTACCGCGATGTGCGGGTCTGCCAGATTTACGAAGGCACCAGCGACATTCAACGCATGGTCATCTCACGCAATCTTTAAGGAGCCAATACATGAGTTACGAAACCATTTTGCTCGAAGTGCAGGGCCGCGTCGGGCTGATTACGCTTAATCGCCCGCAAGCGCTGAATGCCTTGAACGCGCAATTGGTCAGCGAGTTGAACCTGGCCCTCGACAGCCTGGAAGCTAACCCGGAAATCGGCTGCATCGTGTTGACCGGCTCAAAAAAAGCCTTCGCCGCCGGTGCCGACATCAAGGAAATGGCCGAGCTGACGTACCCGCAAATCTACCTCGACGACCTGTTCAGCGACAGTGACCGCGTGGCCAACCGCCGCAAGCCGATCATTGCGGCCGTTAACGGCTTCGCCTTGGGCGGCGGCTGCGAATTGGCGTTGATGTGCGACTTTATCCTGGCCGGTGATACGGCGAAGTTCGGGCAGCCGGAAATCAACCTCGGTGTCTTGCCGGGCATGGGCGGCACGCAGCGCCTGACTCGCGCGGTGGGCAAGGCCAAGGCCATGGAAATGTGCCTGACTGGGCGCTTTATCGATGCGGTGGAAGCTGAGCGCTGCGGGATTGTCGCGCGCATTGTGCCGGCCGATGAACTGCTGGAAGAGGCGCTGAAAGTCGCCACGCTGATTGCTGGCAAGTCAGTACCGATCAGCATGATGGTCAAGGAAAGTGTGAACCGTGCGTTTGAAGTGAGCCTGTCCGAAGGCGTGCGCTTTGAACGTCGGGTGTTCCACGCAGCGTTTGCGACGCAAGACCAGAAGGAAGGCATGGCGGCATTTGTGGCCAAGCGCGCGCCTGAGTTCAAGGACCAGTAAGCTGACCCCAAAAACACGGTAGACCCCATGGTGGGAGCGGGCTTGCTCGCGAAAGCGGTGGGTCAATCAACATCAATGTTTGCTTCAGGCCGCCTTCGCGAGCAAGCCCGCTCCCACATTTGATCTTCGCTGCATTGAGCATTTCGTTCGCTTAACTGACTGGCATTAGGGCAAGCCCGCTCCCACAGGTGGGAGCGGCGTATCTGTCAGAGCTGGTAGTCCTTCAGTGCTCGGGCAATCACCATCCGCTGAATCTCACTGGTCCCTTCGTAAATCTGTGTAATCCTCGCATCCCGGTAGTAACGCTCCACCGGGTAATCCTCAAGATACCCATACCCGCCATGAATCTGCACCGCTGAAGAGCAGACCTTTTCGGCCATTTCCGAGGCAAACAGCTTGGCCTGGGAGGCTTCCGACAAGCACGGCTTGCCGGCACTGCGCAGGCGCGCGGCGTGCAGGATCAGCAAGCGTGCGGCGTTGAGCTGGGTTTGCATGTCTGCCAGCAGGTTGGCAATGCTCTGGTGCTCAATGATTGCTTGGTTGAATTGCACGCGATCACGGGCATACGCCAGCGCCGCCTCAAACGCCGCCCGTGCAATGCCCAGCGCTTGGGCGGCAATCCCGATGCGCCCGCCTTCGAGGTTGGACAGGGCAATGGCCAGGCCTTTACCGCGCTCACCCAGCAGGTTGGCTTCGGGCACGGTGCACTCGCTGAGTGTGACGGCGCAGGTATCCGAGGCGCGAATGCCCATCTTGTGTTCCGTGCGATCAACCACGAAGCCCGGCGTCTGGGTGGGCACCAGGAACGCGGAAATGCCCTTCTTGCCCAACGTCGGGTCAGTCACCGCAAACACAATGGCCAGCTTGGCGCGCTTGCCGTTGCTGACAAACTGCTTGGCGCCATTGATGACCCACTGGCCATCACGCAGTTCAGCGCGGGTCCGCAGGTTGTGGGCTTCGGAGCCGGCCTGGGGTTCGGTCAGGCAGAAGCAGCCGATGGCTTGGCCGCTGGCAAGGTCAGGCAGCCAGGTTTGTTTCTGCTCGTGTGTGCCGTAGTTGAGAAGTGGCCCGCAACCCACTGAGTTATGGATACTCATCAGTGCGCCGGTCGCGCCATCACCGGCGGAGATCTCTTCTACCGCCAGCGCATACGCCACGTAGTCGACATAGGTGCCGCCCCATTCTTCAGGCACCACCATGCCCAACAGGCCCAATTCACCCATTTTTGCGACCAGAGCGTCATCGATCCAGCCGGCTTTTTCCCAGGCTTGCGCATGCGGGGCGATTTCGCCACGGGCAAAGTCGCGCGCCATGTCACGGATCATTACCTGTTCTTCGGTGTATTCAATATCTTGCATGACCTATTTCCCACTCTGCACGAAGTCGCGGAAGAAGCTGTCGACATGGCTGGCGTCCAGCCCTTGGACAGTTGGCGGGTTCCAACGGGGGGCTTTGTCTTTATCGATGATCAGCGCCCGCACCCCTTCGATCAGGTCGCCGCGCTCGAACCACTGGCGATCCAGGTGCAGTTCCAGGGCAAAGCACTGCTCCAGCGGCAGACGGCGGCCACGGCGCAGCATTTTCAGGGTCACGGCCATGGCCAGCGGCGAGCGGGTTTGCATCAGCTCGACGGTGCTCAGGGCCCATTCGTGGCTGTCGGCGACGGTGACTTCCTGCAATTGCTCAATGATGCTCGGCACATCCGGCAAGGCGAAGAAATGGTCGATCGCAGGTCGCAGTGCGGCCAGGGGCGCATCGGGCAATTGCTGCACCGCCAGTTTGGCCAATACGCCTTGCAGGTCCTTGAGCGGTGAATCCTGCCATTGCAGTTGATTGAGCTTGTGGTCGAGGTCGCTGAGTTTGGCGCTGTCGATAGACCAGTCCGCCAAGCCGCAATACAGTGCATCGGCCGCGCGAATCTGCACGCCGGTCAGGCCGAGGTAAATCCCCAGTTCGCCGGGAATGCGCGGCAGGAAGTAGCTACCGCCCACATCCGGGAAATAGCCGATGGCCACTTCCGGCATGGCGAGGCGGCTGCGCTCAGTGACTACGCGCAGGTCGGCACCTTGCACCAGGCCCATGCCGCCGCCCAACACGAACCCGTCCATCAGCGCCAAGACAGGTTTGCGGTAATGATGAATGGCCAGGTCGAGTGCGTATTCTTCAACGAAAAAGGCTTGGTGCAGGGTGTCGCCGTTCTTGAAGCTGTCGTACAGCGAACGGATGTCGCCACCAGCACAGAAGGCTTTTTCACCGGCGCCGCGCAGGACCACGGCGTAAACCTGCGGATCATCCGCCCAGGCCTGTAACTGCGCCGTCAGGCTGCGGACCATCTCCAGGGTGATGGCGTTCAAGCCGGCGGGGCGATTGAGGGTGAGGTGGCCGATATGGTTGCGCACCTCGGCCAGCACCTCGTGCTGGCGGCCCTCCGGTTGAAGAGCCTCGGCGTGGCTTGCTTCGGATGAAACCTGAGCAGTCATCTGTAACTCCCTGCTTTTATTGTTCTTTATCAAGATGTCCGTGAACGAACCTTCTCGCGATCGTACCAGTGCAAATTTGCCCCGTACAACCCGGAATCATGCAGGTCGTTTTTGCATTTATGCAGATCAGCTCACGCGACTCGGCCGGCCAGCACCTCGCCAATGCTGCGCCGCCGCGCATGGCCTTCGGCCGCGTGAATCAGTTGTTCCAGCTCGGCAGGTTGCACGTCGTAAAACTGCTCCATTTCGGCCATGGCCTGTTTCAGGTCGGCTGCGGTGATCGAGGCGTCCAGCGCCGGTGCAGCACGGCCGATGATGACCGCAGGCGACTCGACTGGACCCTTGGGATAGCGCGTGCGCGTGGCATTGTTATAGGCCAGCGCACACGCGAGCAGGGCGCTCGCGCCGAGCATGACCGGGCCCAACTCGTGCCAACCCAGCGCGATTGAGGCCGGATCGGCAAGGACCAGGGTCATGGCCAGGCCACCGGCCGGTGGGTGCAAACAACGTAGCCAGCACATCAGGATGACGGTCATGCCGGCCGCCAGACACGCGCTGCCCAGGGTACGCCCGAGCACTCGTGCGACCAGCAATCCCACCACCGCGGCACATAAGTAGCTGCCGATGATCGACCAGGGCTGCGCCAACGCACCGGACGACACCGCAAACAGCAGCACGGCGGAAGCCCCCAGGGGGCCGAGCAGGTGCAGCGCGACGTCCATGCCAAAGAGCCGAGCACACACCCAGACACTGAAGAGCGTGCCCAAGGCCATGCCGATTGCGGCGCGGCTCCATTCGGCAGGGCGGGTATTGATTGCAGCGGGTAACCAGCGAGCGAGCATCGGAGCAGTCCGTAAATAACAGGCGAAAAAAAGGGCTTGGCAGGTTTCCCGCGAAAGCCCTTTGAACGTTCCAATAGTTGGGGGAGGAACCCTTAACAGTGTGCCGACCGGAGCACAGGGGTGCCAATGCATATTAATGAAGGTTGAATGCAAAAATAGTGAGTTAAAACGCCTCGCCACAAGGGGTTAAGCGTGTGTTCTGGGTGAACGGCCGGTTGATCCGCCCGAGCACACGTGTACGGGTCTCTTCATTGAACAACTGCCTTTGCAGGTTCTCCTGTAGCGCAGTGTTGTTGGCCAATGGGCCTTTCAACGCCACCAGCGCGTCGCGCAGCTCCATCAGCCGTTCCAGCCGCGGCGCAGGAATAAGCAACAAATCTTCTGGCACGGTATTGCCCTTTTAATAATGGCAGCCACTCTGCGTAGAGGGGATGGCAGCGTCCTGAAGTAAATAGTTAACGCACTTGGCGAACGAGTCTACATTTGGGTTCCAGGCATCGGAAGGCAAAGCGCACCAGCCTTTACGCATAGCGACGTAGGCGCTTTCCTGGCGCTAATAACGAAAAACGCCCACTTTTTGAGGAGTGGGCGTTGTTTCTGTCAGACCGCTGTGACCGCGTTCAGCGCCAGCGATCAAGGCGCGGAAGCTTTCTCCAGATGCAGCAACACATAAGGGTCTTTGTCGAACTCCCCGCTGAGCGTCGGTGTGATCGAGCGCAAGCGTGGATCTTGCAGTTTTTCGAAGTCCTGAGCACTCATCACCAGCCAGGCCGGCCCTTGCAGCGGGGCCAGATCGGCGGGCGATTGGGTGAACAGCGGGACCTTATCGCAGTTGAAGTTGACCATGAACTTGATGGCTTTCGCGTCTTTACCCAAGCCATGCAGTACCACCGGTGCCGGTTGCTGCATGATGTGCGCCTTGACCGCGAGGGTAAAAGTGCGGGTGTCGTAGAGCGTACGTTCCAGCGGTTCGACCACCACGATGTAGGTCGACCAGAGCGCCAGCACCGCCGCGAATGCGGGCCCCAGCGTGCGCAGGCGTGCTTTGAGGAGTGACAGCAATGCCAACCCCTGAAGCACGCCCAGTAACGTGAAGATCAGCCCAAGGCTGTCCAACTGGGCCGGGTAGCGCTTGCGCGCCACCACCAAGCCTATCACCAGGAGCGCCGGCAACAGCGTCCAGATGCCCAGGATCAGGCCGCGGAGCGCCGCGAACAGCCGCCCCTGGGTGACCTGGAACGGGTAGGCCGCAATGATCGCCGCCATGGGCAGCATCGGCAGGATGTAGCGCGCCTTTTTCGCTTGGGGTACCGACAAGCCCAGCATCACCAGCAGACCGGCCGCTGCGCAATACACCACCAGTTTCAGCGCCGGGTCCGGCTCGCTGCGCCCGCCGATGACCACCGCCACCAGCACCAACAGCGCCAGCGGGTAGGCCAGCGCATAGTTGCCCATGGAACTGGTGAAGTAATACAACACGCCGCTGGAGCCTTCGGTGCCGTCCATGCGCCCGAGGAACTGCATGCGGATCACGTCCTGCATGAAGTCTTCGCCACCGCTGAGCTTGGCCAGCAGCAACAGCAGGCCGACACACGCCACCAACAGGGCCAGCGCCAGCACACCAAAGGTGAACAGTTGGCGCCATTGCCGATTGATCAGGTAATAGCTGCAGAGCACGCCGGTTGGGATCACCAGACCGATTGGCCCACGCACTGCAAAGCCGAGAATCACCAGCAGGAGCAACCAATGCAGGCGCTTGGCGGCACCGAAGTGATCGTGGGCATAACCGAGGTAGAACACCGTCAGGGCGATGGCGGCGAGCATCTGGTCCAGGGACACCGCACGGGTTTCACTGATGAAGGTGCTGCTGAGCAGCAACATCGCGATGCTCAACAGACCCCAACGCGTGGAGTAGGGCGCCGTGAGGCGGTACACCAGGGTTACGATCAGTGCCGACGCAATCGACGTCGGCAGCCATGCCGTCAGGCTGGTGACCTGGCCGAACGGCAAGGACAACAGCCACGTCAGCAGTGTCGAGGTCGCCAGATAGTCAGCGTAGGGCTGGCCATAGGTGGTGGGAAAGAAGCTCGGCCCATGGCGCAGCATCTCTTGTGCAAACACCACGAAGCGCGAGTCGAACCCGATGATAGCCTGGTGCCAATTGCCGACGATAAACAGCACCAGCGCAAGGAGCCCAAGCCCCAGCGACTGGTTGCGGATCGTTGCAGTAAGCAAGGGCGGTTGAGCTTTGTTCACGTGTCAGTCTTCCTTGACCGGCGCTACCCAGTTTTGCTGAGGGATCGGCAACTCGCAGGAATCGCCACGACCCATTGGGAAGTATTTGAAGCCTTTGCGCGCCAGGCGCTCGCCGTCGTAAAGGTTGCGACCGTCGAAAATCACCGGGTTTTTCAGACGGTCGAGGATCAGGTCGAAATCCGGGGCCTTGAACTGCTGCCATTCGGTGCAGACGATCAGCGCATCGGCGCCGCTCAAGGCGGACTCCGGCGTGCCCAGCAACGTCAGGCGCGACTCGTCACCGTAGATGCGCTGGGTTTCCTGCATGGCTTCAGGGTCAAACGCACGGACATTGGCGCCTGCGGCCCAAAGGGCTTCCATCAGCACACGGCTCGGTGCATCACGCATGTCATCGGTGTTGGGCTTGAAGGCCAGGCCCCACAACGCGAACGTCTTGCCTTTCAGTTCACCCTTGAAGTAAGCGTTGATACGTTCGAACAGCTTGCTCTTCTGGCGCTGGTTGATGGCTTCGACCGCTTCGAGCAGGTCGCTGGAGCAGTTGGCTTCCTTGGCGCTGTGGATCAAGGCGCGCATGTCTTTGGGGAAGCACGAACCACCGTAGCCGCAACCCGGGTAGATGAAGTGGTAGCCGATCCGCGAGTCGGCGCCGATGCCCAGGCGTACGGCTTCGATGTCCGCACCCAGGTGTTCGGCCAGCTCGGCGATCTGGTTGATGAAGCTGATCTTGGTGGCCAGCATGCAGTTGGCGGCGTACTTGGTCAGTTCGGCGCTGCGCAGGTCCATGAAAATGATGCGGTCGTGGTTGCGGTTGAAGGGCGCATACAGGTCGCGCATCACTTCACGCACTTCTTCACGTTCGCAACCGATGATAATGCGGTCCGGGCGGCGGCAATCGGCGACGGCCGTGCCTTCCTTGAGGAATTCCGGGTTGGAGACGATATCGAATTCCAGGTGACGGCCCGCGATGTGCAGGTTTTTTTCGATATGGGCGCGCAAGGTGTCGCCGGTGCCGACGGGTACGGTGGATTTTTCCACCAGAATCACCGGTTCCACACGATGGCGGGATACTGCGTCACCGACCGACAGCACATACTTGAGGTCGGCCGAGCCGTCTTCATCCGAGGGTGTACCCACGGCGATAAACAGCACTTCACCGTGTTCAACGGCGAGTTTTTCATCATAGGTAAAGTGCAGGCGGCCACTTTCCAGGTTTTCCTTGACCATGGCAGCCAGGCCCGGTTCGAAGATCGTCACATGGCCTTTCTGAAGCGACTCGACCTTGCTCTTGTCAACGTCCATGCAGATCACATCGTGACCGACTTCGGCCAATACGGTGGCCTGTACCAGACCGACGTAACCGCTACCAAATACACTGATTTTCATGGGGCATTCCTGGGGCTTGCAACGCTAGCACGACGAGAGTTAATAACCAGAACACCGAGGATGACCAACGCCACCCCCAGGGTTTTTGAAAGCGAAAAATGTTCGTTGAACACCGGCAGGCTGGCCGCGAGCAGGTACACCAGCGCATAGCTGATGCTGAGCAGCGAATAGGCGCGACCCAGCGGCAAATGCTTGAGCGCGCCAAGCCAGCAGACCATCGACAGCGCATAGGCGATGATTGCCAGGATGACCACGCCGAGGGCGCCCAGATCAATGGCGTTGCTGTTGAACGCGCTCAGCCAGGCGTCCGGCAGTGGCAGGCGCGTCATGCTCCAGCGCATGCCCAGTTGAGCGGCGCTCACCAGGCCGACGCTGCCCAAGGCCAGGGCAAACCCTTGCGCGCGGCTCATACGTGACGCCCGAGCAGTACGACGCCGCCGATCACCAGCGCCACACCGAGCCAATGACGGCCATCGATGTGCTCATGAAAGACAAAGTGCGCCATCAACGTCACCAGCACGAAATTCAAGCTGAGCATAGGGTAGGCGATGCCCACCTCCAGGCGCTGCAACACCAGCAGCCACACCAACAGGCCCAGGCCCAGGCACACCAGTGCCGACCACAGCCACGGGGAACGCAGTTTCGGCGCCCATCCGTGCGGCTGGCCGCGCCAGCTTTCCACGGCAAACTTTTGCGAAACCTGGCCCATACAGGTGAGCAGGCAGGCGCTCAATAGCAGAAGCAATGTGATCATTGCGCAGCCTGTGGGAAGATCAGGATCACGATATTGCCTTGCTCGTAGCGTTTACCGTCCTGGGGCAGCAGGTTCACTTCAGCAACCTCGTCGTCGCCCTTGACCCGCATCACCACACCGACAGACCCCTTTTTGCGCGCCTCGCTCATCCATTGCTGGACTTCGCTGGTATCGATCTTGCGATGCGCGGTGTCGGGGTAGGCGATGCCGTATTTCACTTCGCCGACGGTGTTGTAGAGGCTCACATCCGGGCGGCCCAAACGCCATGACAGGGCCGACGCGGCGCCCAGGTCATTGCTAAGCAGGGCGGCGGTCGGTTGCAGTTCCGGCAGGTGGTCGATGATGAACTGATCCGGCGTCTTGTTGTAAACCACCGAATGGGGCAGGGCGGCGGGCACCAAGGCGACCAGCAACCAACTGCCGATCGCCGGTGCGGCCCACAGTTTCAACGGGCGCGCGGCCTGCAGCAGGTTGACCACAATCCAGCCGAACAGGAAGGTAAACACCAGCACCAGGCTGAGGGTTTCCTGACCGCGTTCGTACACCGGATTCTTCAATTGGAACCAGCTGATCGCCAACAAGGCCGCGATACCGATACTCAGGTTCAGCCAGCCGTTGATGCGCAGTGCGCGAGCCTGGCCCTGGGCAAGCTTGTCGCTCAGGGTCGACCCCATCAGCAGGGCCAACGGCAGCAGGCAAGGCATGATGTACGACGGCAGCTTGCCTTTGGCCAGGCTGAAGAACGCCAGGGGCATCAATAGCCATAACAGCAGGAACACGGTTTTAGGCAGGCGCTTTTCCAGCCACGCACGTTTCACCGTGGACGGCAGCAGCGCGATCCACGGCAATGAGAACGCGACCATCAGCGGCAGGTAGAACCAGAAGGGCTCGGCATGCTGGGCGTCATCGCCGGCAAAGCGTTGGATATGCTCGTGCCAGAAGAAGAAGTTCCAGTAGTCCGGCTCTTGCAGGTGCACGGCCAGTGCCCACGGCAGGCTGACCACAATCGCGACGACCACGGCGACCACGCCGTAACCGAGCAATTCACGAAAGCGTTTTTGCCAGATCGCGTAGGGCAGGGCGATCAACACCGGCAGCAGCCAGGCGAGGAAGCCTTTGGTCATGAAACCCATGCCACAGGCGAAACCGAGCAAGGCCCACGACCACAAACGGCCGCGGCGGGTGGTGCTGTCGAAGCAGAACCATAGCGCCACACCGGTCAGGTTGACCCAGAAGGTGAATTGCGGGTCCAGGTTGGCATAACCGCCGAGCAGGGCCACGCTGACAAAGCTCATGTACAGCACGGTGCTGACGAGGCTTTTTTGCGGGTCGTTCCACAGCCGACGAGACACGAGGTACACCAGCAGGATGCTCAGCCCGGTGCTCAGGGCGGATGCAAAGCGCACGCCGAACAGGTTTTGCCCGAACATCGCCTGGCCCAGCGCGATCATCCAATAGCCGGCGGCGGGTTTCTCGAAATAGCGGATGCCCATGAAGTGTGGCGAAGCCCACTTGCCGGTCAGCAGCATTTCCTGGCTGATTTGTGCATAACGGGTTTCATCGGGAATCCACAGGCCATGACTGGCCAGCGGTAACAGATAAAACACACCAAACGCCAACAGGAGCAGGGGCAATGCCCAGCGGCGGATCATGCCTGCTGCACTCCAAGCCATCCCTCGCGGCCGCTTAACGCGCCGCGCACCAGGTGTTGCTGGGGCAGGGTGGTCACATCCGCGGGCAGCAGATCGCCCAAGGGTTTGAAGTCGATGCCGCGCTGCCCGGCCTGGGCGAGCAATTGGCGAAAATCTTCAGCCATCAGAATCCCTTCTACTTCTGCGTGGATCGTGTAGACGTTCAGCTTTGACTCGGTAAACCGGTCGAGAATAAAGCTGTTGAAATTGTTGGCAGCCACCACCGGACCGACGACTTCGTCGAAGGTCGGCAGGTCTACCGGAATTTGTGGGGTGCCCGCACTGCCATCGGCCAAGGTGGGTCGAAACAGGCTGGTGCCCCGGCAATCACTGTTGTAGCGAAAGTTGAAACCTTGCTTGGCTTGCACCACGCGTTCATCGGCACGCCAGCCGGCGGCGGCAGAACAGTCGATGCGTTCACCGAGAATGTCGCTCAAGGTGTCGACGCCGCGACGAATCTGCTCGACCAGTTGTGCGTCGCTCCAGCGCCCGGTGTTGGCCTGCCAGCCGTGGTGGTCCCACGCGTGCAGGCCGACTTCATGGCCGGCGGCCTTGGCCTGGCGCATCAAATGCCCCAGGTCACGACCAATCGGCTTGCCCGGCCAGGCGGTGCCGGCCAGCAAGATATCCCAGCCATACAGTCCGGCGGCATTGGAACGCAGCATCTTCCACAGGAATTGCGGACGGATGAGGCGCCACAAGTGGCGCCCCATGTTGTCCGGCCCAACGCTGAAGAAGAACGTCGCTTTCACCCCGGCTTCATCCAGGGACTCCAGCAACCGTGGCACACCTTCACGGGTGCCACGGTAGGTGTCGACGTCGATGCGAAGACCTGCCTGCATCAGCGCTTGTCCGCGATTTCGAGCATGGCTTCTTTGAGGAAGAAGTCCAGGGTGTTACCGATGGTTTCGCTCATCTCAACGGTTGGCTCCCAGTTCAGCAGGCGCTTGGCGTTTTCGATGCTTGGCTTGCGGTGTGCCACGTCCTGGTAACCGGTGCCGTAGAACGCCTTGCTCTCTACGTCGCGGAAACCGGCGAACGGAGGGAAGTTGCTGCGCAGCGGGTGAGCTTCGAACTGACGCAGCAGTTCTTCGCCCAGCTGACGAATGCTGGCTTCGTTTTCCGGGTTGCCGATGTTGATGATCTGGCCGTTGCAGACATCGTTGTCGTTATCAATGATGCGGGCCAGGGCTTCGATGCCGTCAGCGATGTCGGTGAAGCAACGCTTCTGCTCGCCACCGTCGAACAGGCGGATCGGCGTGCCTTCCACCAGGTTCAGGATCAGCTGGGTGATTGCGCGGGAGCTGCCGATACGTGCCGAGTCCAGACGGTCCAGGCGCGGCCCCATCCAGTTGAACGGACGGAACAGGGTGAAGTTCAGGCCTTTGTCGCCGTAAGCCCAGATCACACGGTCGAGCAGTTGCTTGGAGACCGAGTAGATCCAGCGCTGCTTGTTGACCGGGCCAACCACCAGGTTGGAGGTGTCTTCGTCGAAATACTGGTCCTGGCACATGCCATAGACTTCGGAGGTCGACGGGAAGATCACACGCTTGTTGTACTTGACGCAGTAGCGAACCAGTTTCAGGTTCTCTTCAAAGTCCAGTTCGAACACGCGCAGCGGGTTACGGGTGTATTCGATCGGGGTAGCGATGGCCACCAGCGGCAGGACCACGTCGCACTTCTTGATGTGGTACTCGATCCACTCGGAGTGAATGCTGATATCGCCTTCCACATAGTGGAAGTTCGGGTGGCTGCGCAGGCGTTCGATAGCGTCGGAACCGATATCCAGGCCGTAGATTTCATAACGGTCGTCACGCAGCAGGCGCTCGGACAGGTGGTTACCGATGAAACCGTTCACACCCAGGATCAGTACACGAGTACGACGTGGCTTGCGGCCGGACTCGGCGCCGCGCAGTACGGAACCGTCTACCAGGCCCAACTCGTCGGCCAGGGAAGGACCGGCCAGGTACAGGCCGTTTTCGTTGCGCTGGCCAAACTTGACCACCAGGGAATCTTCACCGCAGGCGATGCGCAGCGGGTTGACGCTGATCACACGGCCTGGCGCGATGCCTTCGTTGCCCTTGACCACGTCGGCTTGCCAAACGATCAGTTTGTGCTCGCCTACGGCGCAGAAGGCGCCCGGGTAAGGTTGGGTAACGGCGCGAACCAGGTTGAACAGCTCTTCAGCCGGCTTTTTCCAGTCCAGTTTGCCATCGGCAGCGGTGCGGCGGCCGAAGTAGGTGGCCTGGCTTTCGTTCTGGGCAGTTTCCGCCAGCTTGCCTTGGGCCAGTTGTGGCAGGGCATCGCGCAGCAGGTTGGTGGCCGCTTCACGCAGCTTGGCGTGCAGGGTCAGGCCAGTGTCAGTGCGGTCGATAACGACTTTTTCCTGGGCGAGGATCGCGCCGGCATCGGCACGCTTGACCATGCGGTGCAGGGTCACGCCGGTTTCGGTTTCGCCGTTGACCAGCACCCAGTTGGCCGGTGCGCGGCCACGGTATTTAGGCAGCAGCGAGCCGTGCAGGTTGAACGCGCCTTTTTTGGCGGTGGCCAACAGCGCTTCGCTGAGCAGGTTGCGGTAGTAGAACGAGAAGATGAAATCCGGGTTCAGCTTGGCAATGCGCTCGATCCACAGCGGGTGGTTGGCGTCTTCCGGTGCGTGTACCGGGATGCCGTTGCGGGCACAGAGTTGAGCGACGGAGCCGTAGAAATTATTTTCCTTGGGGTCGTCGGCATGGGTGAACACGGCAGCAATGTCGTAACCGGCGGTCAGCAGGGCTTCGATGCCTGCACAGCCAATATCGTGATAAGCGAAGACAACAGCTTTTGAATTCATGACGAAACCTGATCGGAAGGAGAAGTGGAAGTGTGAGAACTTGTCAGGCCGTCGACCACGACGACCGGAGCGGGTGCTGCAGGTTGGTTACGCAGCACTTTTTCAATAAAGAAGCGCGGGCGGGCGCGCACGTCACTGTACATGCGCCCCAGGTATTCACCCAAGAGGCCCATGCCGATGAATTGACCACCGGTGAACACGAACAACACGGCAAACAGGACAAACATGCCTGAGCCGGCCCATTCGGCGCCAAACACCAATCGCAGGAACACCAGTGCGAAGGCAAACAGCATGCCCAGCGCCGCCAGGCTGAAGCCGACGATGCTCAGCAGGCGCAGCGGGGTGGTGGTCATGCAGGTCAGCAGGTCGAACATCAGGCTGATCAGGCGCATCGCGCTGTATTTGGACTCGCCGTGTTCGCGCTCGGCGTGATGCACCAGAATCTCGGTGGTGTGCCGGGCAAAGCCGTTGGCCAGAATCGGAATAAAGGTGCTGCGCTCACGGCAGGCGAGCATGGCGTCGACGATGGTGCGGCGGTAGGCGCGCAGCATGCAGCCGTAGTCGGTCATTGCCACGCCGGTGGAGCGTTGCACCGCCAGGTTGATCAGGCGCGACGGCCAGCGACGGAAGGCCGAGTCCTGGCGGTTGTTACGCACGGTCGCCACGACGTCGAAGCCCAGGGCGGCTTGTTCCACCAGGCGCGGGATCTCTTCCGGCGGGTTCTGCAGGTCGGCGTCGAGGGTGATGATCACCTCGCCGCGGCACTGCTCGAAGCCGGCCATGATCGCTGCATGCTGGCCGTAGTTACGGTTGAGGATCACCGCTACCACGTTGCTGCCGTCTTCAGCGGCGGCGTCTTCAAGCAATTGGGCCGAGTTGTCGCGGCTACCGTCATCCACCAGGATGATTTCGTATTCGTAAGCCAGTTGCTTGCAGGCTGCCGTCGTGCGACGCAGCAATTCAGGCAGGCTCTCTTGTTCGTTGTAGACCGGGATAACGATCGACACGCAATGAATAGGGTAGGGTTTCAAAGATTCATGACCTCGGGGCTAGAGCAATTGAAGCGTGAAAACAGCAGTAATCAGTCCGATAAACGCTGGCTGATTAAACGTAGCGTGGGTTTGCGGCATTCATTCGACTTTCCTGCAGACGGGTAACAGATTCTTCCATAGCTATCAGATTAAAGACGAAATAGATGAAAGGTAAAGCGTAATCAACAGGTTAGTCGGGGAAAACGCGGTTTGTTCTCAAGTTCTGCGGCCAAGGTTAAGCGGAAAAATGTTGAACGAATATGAAAGGCGGATGAAAAACTCGTTTATTTGACAGGTAGACAGCTAGGGTTCAGCTAAGTGACTGAAGCGCCAGGCAATAGGTTTACCGGGTAAAACCGCTGGGATTTTAAAGCGTTGCGCCGCCGACCGATTGTCATTCAACAATCTTCTCTGCAATGCCCTTCAAGTGCCGGTAAAGTAAGCCATCTCTTGCCAGGGTACTCGGATGAATAGCGTGCAGCTTTTTCGCGGCCAATTGCGGCCTGCGTTGTTGGGATTGTTGATGGCTGTGGCCTGTGTCACCACCGTAAGGGCCGACGACGGGGTGGCGCTCACCCGTATCGAGCAGGTACCGGAGGGCGTGGAAGTGCGTGGCAAGCAGGTCGCCGCTTACACCTGGGACGACCGCCAAGGCAAAAACCTGTTGGTACTCGCCGAGCAAGTGGGTGAACGTGACGATGACGGCACCCAGTCGGCCTTCGTCTACGCGGCCCAATACCTGCTGGCGGGCGACCATCCCAAACGCGTGTGGATGCTGTATGACGATGTGCAGCGTTGCCAATTCGACGCAGCGCTGCACTTTGACATGGCGGCAACCAAGGTCACCGACCTGACCGGCGATGGCCTGACCCAGGCCACGGTGGGCTATTCGCGAACCTGCACCAGCGACGTCAGCCCTCGTGAATTCAAGCTGATCATGCATGTGGGCAAATCCCAGAAGTACCGCCTGCGCGGTGTCGATCGCGTTGGCGCGAGCTGGTGGGACGAGGAAGCCGGCGCCCTGCGTGGCATGCCGCTGCCGACGGACTGCTCTATTGCAGCGCAACAGGCGCTGGTCAGCCAGTACAAGGAGCAGGGCACCGAGTTGCCGCTCCCGGGCTGCTATGGCGACGAGAGTGACTTCGCCAAGGCGCCGGACGGCTACCTGGCGTTCATGCGCCAGCATTGGTTTGGGCTGATGCAGAAACAGGACGCCGAATGGAGCCAATCCCAGGCCCAGCCTCAGCCGGAAAACGCCACAGAGGATGACGAGTCGGCCCCGTGATTTTGTGCAGGGGCCGGTCGTGCGTTAGACTCGGTACTCGCCAATTCACTAAATACCTCGATTAAACAATGGCTTGGTCGAGGTATTTAATCCAAAGGCTGATCTACCTTGACTGAGTCCATCCGCAACCCGCTGACCCTCTACCTCACCCGTCTGGCCCCTTCCAGCCAACTGACCATGCGCTACGTGCTGCAGGACGCGGCCGACCGGCTGGGTTTTGAAGACATCAACCTCGACGAGATCGACTGGCACCTGCTGCAACCTGAACAGGTGATTGCCCTGGTCGCCGCGTTGCGTGAGGACGGCTATGCGCCGAACACGTCTTCGCTGTATGTGAACGCGGTACGCGGGGTAATGAACGAGGCGTGGCGCCTGAGCTTGATCAGCCAGGACCACCTGTTGAAGATGCGCTCGGTCAAGGCCACGCCCGGCACCCGTTTGGGACAGGGCCGTAACCTGCGCCGCACACTGATCCGCGAAATGATGGAAGTCTGCGCCGCCGACCCGCGCCCCCAAGGCCTGCGGGATGCGGCGGTGATCGGCCTGTTGTATGGCTCTGGCATGCGCAAGTCGGAGTCGGTCAACCTCGACCTGGCGCAGATCAACTTCGACGAACGCAGCTTGCGCGTGATCGGCAAGGGCAACAAGGAACTGGTCAAGTACGCGCCGGCCTGGGCGTTTGCCAAGCTACAAGCCTGGCTGGAGTTTCGCCGCGCGCACCTCAAGGAAGGCGAACCGGACGATAGCTTTCTGTTCAATCGTATCCGTCGCGGCAGCCATATCACGCGCGAACGCATTACCAAGCACGCGATCTACTACATCGCCCGTCAGCGCGGCGAACAGGTGGGCGTGAAGATCATGCCGCATGATTTCCGGCGTTCGTTCATCACCCGGGTGATCGAAGAGCATGACCTGTCGATTGCGCAGAAACTGGCGCATCACACCAATATCCAGACGACCGCCAGCTATGACGTGCGCGATGACAACGAGCGACGGCGGGCGGTGGATCGGTTTGATTTGTAAGCGCGCTCAACTGTGCGGGCAGCTGTCTGCGACCCGCATGTAGTCGAGTTCGTGGCGCACGCCCCGGCTGTCCACGTACACAACATGGCCCTTGACCGGGCCGCAAGTGGTGGATGCAGCGTTAGTGGTACGCACGGCCTTGGCGATCTCGAGGTCTTCGGCGTAATCGTCGGTTTGATTGGCCGGTGTGTCAGCGCCCGGATTGGGCTCGCCCTGGGCGGCGGCTAACGTGCTGACCATGCTCAGCATTAGAATAAGCAGGTAACGCATGACGACCTCCAGCACCCATCGGTGGTGGTTTGAGTGTGGTCGCCATTCTATAAAGCCTGCTCCCGCCCCTGAACGGATTCCGGCCAATAACGGCTATCAATCAAAACAATGTCAGGGCCTTGCACAGGCCAGGTGCGTCGGCAAACGCCGCAGGGTCCACAGGGTGACCAGCATTGCGGCGACGGCACATAGCGCGATGCCGACCAACATGGGCGCCGGCGTGTGGTCGGCGAACACGCCGACCAGGGTCATGGACACCGCGGCGGTGATCATTTGGATCGCACCGAGCAGCGCCGACGCGGAACCCGCCACGGCACCATGGTCTTCCATGGACAACACCCCCGCGGCCGGCAGTAACAGGCCGAGAAAACCGAAACCGATAAACAGCAGGGTCATCATCAGCGCCAGGTTGTCGCTCCACAGCGTAGAGGTGGCCAGCAATGTCATGACCACGGCAACGCCGACAACCGACCAGCGAATCAGCGGGGGCAGGCCAAAGCGCGCACTCAGGCGTGCCGTCAATTGGCTCATGGCAAAGAACGAGGCCGCGTTGACCGCAAAGCACAGGCTGAACTGCGTAGGTGTCAGGCCGAAATACTCGATGTACACGAACGGCGCGCTGCCGATAAACACGAAAAACGTCGCCAGGCCAAAGCCACACACCACCGACAAGCCAGTGAATACCGGGTCACGGAGCAGGGCGCCATAGCTGCCGAACGCACTGCCCAAGGTCTTGCCCAAACGGCGCTCGGCCGGATGGGTTTCCGGCAGTTGTACGATGGTCATCACCAGGCACAGCACCGCGACGACGCCCAGCGCGACGAACACTTCACGCCAGCTCCACAGTGAAATCACCACGCTGCCGGCCAAGGGCGCCAGGATCGGTGAAACACTCATCACCAGCATCAGCAAAGCCATCAAGCGCGCCGCTTCGTGGCCGGTATACAGGTCGCGGACGATGGCCCGTGGGATAACCATGCCGGCGCACGCACCAAACGCTTGCAGGGCACGAAAGGCAATCAGCACTTCAATCGTGGGGGCCAGCGCACAACCGACGCTGGCCACGGCAAAAATCACCAAGCCTGCATAAATCGGCGGCTTGCGGCCGAACACATCGCTGATCGGCCCGTAGAACAGCTGGCACACGCCAATGATCATGAAGAACACCGTCAAGCTCATCTGCACAGCCGCTGGCGACGCCTGCAGGCTGGCCCCAAGGGTGGGCAGCGCGGGCAAATAGCTGTCGATGGCGAATGGGCCGATGGCGGTGATCAGCCCCAGCAGCAAGGCGAGGTGGGCAATACTTCGAGACATGGTGGTTCCGGGTTGCATCAAAAAAGATCGGCCAGCTTAGTGAGCGCTCCCCGGGGGCACAAGGTGACGCTTACACACGCGCTACATAATTGCGTCCCGAGCCTTCTGGCGCCGGGCTTTGCAGCCGCGCCGACGAAGTCAATCAGCGACGACCCAAGGGTGCCGCCGCGCCTTTGCGCGCTCCGTTGATCCTTCGGCGTAAAAAAAGATTGAATATTCACACCTAATGTTATTTAAATAACAAAACAAGAGCGCCACAACCTGCCTGGTTGTGCCGCAACAAGGTGGAATAGCAATGAGCAAGATCGCAGTCATCGGCAGCAATATGGTGGATTTGATTACCTACATCGACCGCATGCCGGGCCAGGGCGAAACCCTGGAAGCACCGGGCTTTGCCCTCGGTTGCGGCGGCAAAGGGGCCAACCAGGCGGTGGCGGCAGCCAAGCTTGGGGCGGATGTGTTGATGTTGAGCAAGGTCGGTGACGACATGTTTGCCGACAACACACTGGCCAACTTCCAGCGCTTTGGTATCGACACCCGTTACGTGCAGCGGGTGCCTGGTGTTTCCAGCGGCGTGGCGCCGATTTTTGTCCGGCCCGACTCCCATAACAGCATTTTGATCGTCAAAGGCGCCAATGCGCACTTGTCGCCGGCGGATATCGATGCGGCGGCAGTCGACCTGCGCGCGTGCACGTTGATCGTGCTGCAGCTGGAGATCAACCTGGAGACGGTCTACTACGCCATCGAATTCGCTCACCGGCATGGCATTGCGGTACTGCTCAATCCGGCACCGGCCATGGCCGGATTGAGCGCCGAGCACCTGGCGAAATTGGATTTCCTGATCCCCAACGAATCGGAACTGGCACTGATCACCGGCCAGACCGTGGACTCGCCGGAGTCGGCCCGTGCGGCCGCAAAAACCCTGGTCGCCAGCGGCGTTCGCCACGTGATTGTCACCCTTGGCGAGCACGGCGCGCTGTATATCGGCGAGGAGGGTGAATGCCAGGTGCCGGGCCAACGGGTTGCCGCCCGTGACACCACCGGTGCCGGTGACGCCTTTATTGGTTGCTTCATTCAACACTGGAACCGCGACGGCAGGATTCGTCAGGCCATGGAACAGGCCGTGGCGTATTCCGCCTGCTCGGTGATGGCGCTGGGTACGCAGACTTCCTATCCCGACAGCGAAGCATTCGCCCGCTTCCAGCAACAGCGGTAACACCCCCACCAGCCCGGAGAACAATAATGAACAAACCTGCGCTGCAACAAACCCCCGACGGTTTCTACCTGAACCGCACGCCCTGGTTCGCCTTTATCCTGCTGTGCAGCATCTTTGCACTGTGGGCCGCAGCGGCGAGCATGAACGACGTGCTGATTGCACACTTCAAGAAAGCGTTTTTGCTCAGTGATTTCCAGACCGCCTTCGTGCAGTCGGCGTTTTACCTGGGCTATTTTTTTGTGGCAATTCCGGCCGCGATGGTGGTGCGGCGCTTTAGCTACAAAAGCACGATTCTGATCGGGCTGTTGCTGTACATGTTCGGCTGCCTGCTGTTTTTTCCGGCGGCGTCCACCGCCAAGTACGGCATGTTCCTGCTGGCACTGTTTGTGATTGCAGCCGGCCTGTCGTTCCTGGAAACCGCGTGCAACACCTACTCGACGCTGATGGGCCCGCGGGAAACCGGGACGCGACGCTTGAATATTTCGCAGACCTTTCACCCCTTTGGCGCAATGGCCGGGGTTTACGTGGGTAGCTTCGTGATGTTCAAGGACTCCGACGCCACCACTGAACAACTGAAGCAAATGAGCGCCTCTGAGGCGGCGGTGCAGCAGTTGCAAATGATCCAGTCCACGCTGCTGCCGTACAAGTGGATGATCGCTGTTCTGGTGCTGATGTTTATCCTGATCGCGATTACCCGATTCCCTGCGTGCAAGGGCAATAAGCCGGCCGGTAGCAAGCCTGGCAGCCTGCGTCAAAGCCTGGGGCGGCTGTGGCGTAACCCGCGCTTTACGTTTGGCGTACTGGCGCAGTTTCTCTATGTGGGTGCGCAGGTGGGTGTGTGGAGTTTTACCATTCGCCTGGCCATGCAAATGGGCGGTATGAATGAACGCAGCGCTTCATGGTTTCTGCTGACCACCTTCGCCGCGTACTTTGTCGGCAAGATGATCGCCAACCTGTTGATGCGCCGGCTGCACCCGGCCAGGGTGCTGGCGATTTATGGCGTGCTGTGCATTGTGCTGCTGGCCTACACGATCCTGGTGCCAAACATTTCGGCGGTGTACGCAGCGGTTGGCGTGAGTATTTTTCTCGGCCCATGCTGGCCGACCATTTACGGCCTGACCATTGATGGCCTGGGTGAAGACACCGGCGTCGGCGGGTCGTTGCTGGTGATGAGCATTGTCGGTGGCGGGGTAATCCCGATCTTTCAGGGCCTGTTGTCCGATGCCAGCGGCGGCAACATGCAGCTGGCGTACAGCGTGCCGTTGCTGTGCTTTATCGTGATCGTGATGTATGCGATCAAATGCTTGCGCCAGTCCGACCCCTTGCCATCGGGCGCAGCAGCGGCGGTGGCCTCATGAACACGCGCATCCCGCTGTATCGTGCGGTGTTTGGTGAGCAGGAAAAGATCCTTTTACAGTCTGAGGCGTTCAAGGTCAGTGCCTGGACCTATGCGTCCGGCGTGTTGGCTGTGAGCCTGGAGAACAGCCGTGGACGCCTGGTGATCCTGCCTTATCAAGGGCAGATGATCTGGTCGGCCGTGTTCGATGGCTGCGACCTGACCATGAGCAACCTGTTCGAGCAGCCCCGGCCGAGCCCGACGGTCATTGATACTTATGGCTGTTTCATGTTTCACAGTGGCTTGCTGCGCAACGGTTGCCCGGCGCCGGATGACACGCATGCCTTGCATGGCGAAATGCCTTGTGCGCCTATGGACACAGCCTGGCTGGAGCTGGGTGAGGGCGTTGTGCGCCTGGGCGGTTCCTATGAGTTTGCCAAGGGGTTCGGTGATCGTTACCGGGCTTGCCCCAGCATGACACTGCGCGCCGATTCGGCCTTGTTCGATATTGAGATGCACGTGACGAACCTGGCCGGCAAGCCGATGGACTTGATGTACATGGCCCACATGAACTACGCCTATGTGGACGGTGCGCGGTTCGTCGAGCCACTGGGCATGCAGCGTCTGCGCCTGCGTACCAGCGTGCCGGACCACGTCAAGCCGACGCCCGCCTGGAGTGCCTACATGGCGCAACTGGCCGAGCATCCCGGCCAGTTGGCCTGCCTCGAAACGCCTGCGCTGTATGACCCTGAAATTGTGTTTTTCCTCGATGGCGTCGGCACCGACGCCACCGGCCACGCGCACTTTCTGCTTGAGCATCCCGACGGCGCTGCGTTCTACACCCGTTATCGCCCCGAGCAATTCGAACACGCTGCACGCTGGGTCCTGCACACACCGGATCAGCAAGTGGCTGCGTTCGTGCTGCCGTCGACCTGCGAGCCGGAGGGCTACACCGCAGAGAAAGCCAAAGGTCACGTGCGGCAGCTGGCGGCCGGGGCGAGCGCTTCATTCAGCGTGACCACCGGCTATTTGACTGAGCAGGAACGGCAGAGGCTGTTGGGTTAAACCAGCAATTGCGCACCGCGTGCCTGGATGACGTCTTGATAGGCGCGGGGGATTTTCTTGTCGCTGACCACGTATTGGAAGTCTTCCAGGGTGGCGAAATGGGCGGTGCGCACCGTGTCGAACTTGCTGAAGTCGGCGAGCAACACGCGTTGCTGGGCCTGGCGCAGGACCTTTTGCTTGACCTCGACTTCATTGAAGTTGAAGCACGTCACACCGAACTCCTGACTGACGCCCGCCGCCGTCACGAAGGCCCACGTCAGGCGCACGCTGTCGAGAATGCTGCTTTCGGCGCTGCTTTCAAACACTTGGTTCTTGCGGTGAAAGGTGCCGCCGCACAAGACGATGTGGCAGTTGGGTTTGTTGTGCAACTTAAGCAACACGTTCAACGAACTGCACACGGCAGTGAACTCCAACTCGTCGGGGATGAAGTCAATGACGAAGGGCGAGGTGGTGCCGCAGTCGAAGAAGACTGTGTCACCGGCCTGTATCAAACCGGCAGCGAGCTTGCCGATGCGGCGTTTCTCCTCGACGTGACGCGTGCCCTGGTCGGCGACCCGGTATTCGCTGACCTCGCTGCCGCCCCGGGTGATGTAGCCGCCAAGAAGACGCAGGTGATCGCTGAAGTGATTGAGATCGCGGCGCAGGGTCATCTCGGAAACGTCCAGCAACGCAGCCATTTCCCTCAAGTGAATGGCGTTCTGGTCCTGCAAGGCTTGTTGGATAAGCTTGAGTCGCTCGGCTTTTCTACTGTCCACGAGTATTCCAGGGCTTGATTGTTTCTGTTAAATAAGTAACATTAATTGTGACTATTATAACGCATTCTTGTGAGCGCTGTGACAAGCGGCACACGATCATTGGCAACATACAGGCAAGGGGCCGTTAAATGAACACTCTTCAACCCACAGCATTGGCAAAGTACATCGATCACACTTTGCTGGCTCCCGACGCATCCCGTGAGCAGATTCGCACCTTGTGCGAGGAAGCCCGGGAACACGGCTTTTATTCGGTGTGTGTGAATTCGGGACAGGTACCTTACGCCGCGTCGTGCCTGAGCGACGATAGCGTGGTGATTTGTGCGGTGGTGGGCTTCCCGCTGGGCGCTGGCCTGAGTGACACCAAGGCATTTGAGGCTGAACGGGCGATTGCCGCCGGGGCAGGGGAGATCGACATGGTGCTCAATATCGGTTGGTTGAAGGAGGGGCTGCTGGACGCGGTACGCGATGATATTGCCCTGGTCCACAAGGCCTGCGGCACCGTACCGTTGAAGGTCATCCTGGAAACCTGCCTGCTCGACGACAAACAGAAAGTCCAGGCGTGCGAAATCTGCCGGGACTTGGGTGTGGCTTTCGTGAAGACGTCTACCGGGTTCAGCCGAAGCGGCGCCACGGTCGAAGACGTGGCCCTCATGCGCAGAACCGTGGGCGCCGGGGTTGGAGTCAAGGCGTCCGGTGGGGTGCGTGATTACCCGACTGCGGTGAAAATGATTGAGGCCGGGGCTTCGCGCTTGGGCAGCAGTTCGGGAATTGCGATCGTGGGCGGCGCGATGACGGCGGCGAGCGGTTACTGAAGGGGCTTGCGGTGCTTCGCATGCTTGCGAAGCTCAGAGGGTCGATGAACCTCAGTATCGTCGGTATTGGCTCGCGAACGGTTCGACTCCCACGGCACGTTAACTGACAAGGATCAAGTTATCGGGTTTGGAACCGTTCAGTCTGGAGCCTTATTCATGACCCTGCGGTGCACCATGTCCTGCCCACCATTACTGTTGATTGCCCCGGCGGCCATGATCCGAACAGCGGCGTTTGACCGCGCGAATGCGTTGGCAAAAGCCATGCAACTGCCGCTGCATATCGTCGCATTTGATTATTTACAAGCCTTGGCGGTGGCCGGTCTGTTCGCTCCCGAACAAATAGGCCAGGCGAGGGAAGGGTACCTGCAGACCCACAGCCTGTGGCTGGAGAAGCAAGCCCAACTGGCACGCCAGCAGGGCATTCATGCCACGAGTGAAGTGATCTGGGTTCAGCACCCGTACGAAGAAATCCTGAAGTTTGTCAACGAGACACAACTGGCGCTGATTATCAAAGATGCTCAGGAAGAGTCCGTGTTGAAACGTATCTTCTTTACGCCACTGGACTGGCAACTGCTGCGTGATTGCCCTGCACCGATTCATCTGGTGACTAACAACCTTAACCCACTGCCACGCAAAGTGCTGGCTATCGTTGATCTGTTGCGCAGTGAAGAACAGGACATTGTGTTTAACGACCAGATCATCGACGCCGGCGCGAAGTTGGCCGAACAGTGTGATGCCAGGCTGGAGGTCGTGCACGTGTTCGACTGGACGGCCGTGTATGCAAAAGACATGGGTTACGGCGCGCTACCCTTGGCCACCGGCATTTATGACACGTTGGGCGTGGTTCAGCAGGAGGCATTCGCTGCCTTGTGTGAGCGCCACGGCGTACCGGTGGAATGTCGCCACTTCATCGAGGGCGCGCCCCTGATGAGTATTTGTGCGTTTGCCATGGACCATCTTACCGATGTCATCGTGATGGGAACCGTGCAGCACAAAGGGCTTAAAAAACGGTTGGGCAGTACTGCCGAGCAACTCTTGCATCAGGCGCCGTGCAGTGTGCTGGCGATAAAACCTGGGCGGGTAGTGCCGTTATGAGGGCGAATATGAGATGCCGACTTTGTCTTGTTTAAACGCAACCTCAACGTGTTGCGCGTAGGTATAGCGTAGAGGAGGGAATATACGCGTTTGCCAATGCTGGCAGGTTATGGTTATAACTCGACTAAATACTCATTTAGTTTAGTTATAATTAAATCGAATAATAAAGGGAGAAGGGTACTGTGAAACGTTGACGGTATTTTAAGTCTTCATTCGCTCAATTTACCGCGCTGAAAACAAACAACGACGGTGCGCTGAAGCACAAATTATCCCTGTCTGGCCGATACTATTTCGTTTTCTCTAATCACAAAAGACTTGGCTCATCCCGTAAATCGGTTCATAACGCAATGGATTACTGCGATGGCTCACTTCCCAGGCTGGATGATTGAAAGCGCTCATAGCTACCTGAAAGCAGCCGAGGTGCTTGACGCTCAACACTTGCCGCACGTAGCACAAGTCAATGCAGCAATCGGCATGGAGATCCTGCTCAAAAGCTTCATCTCGTTGCCTGATCAGAACCCAGGGACATCAGGCGAAACTTATAAGCTTGATCCGGCAGCACTTGCCAAGGCTCACCAGCAGTTGCTGAGCATCGGCAAAACTAACCGCAAGAGTCCTGACAGGCATGATTTGCTGACACTGTTTATGCCGTTCCTGACCAGATCCGTTGCAGCCTGGCCTTGGACAGCCAAGAAGATTGCTTTGAGAGATACCGCAATGTATTCACCAGCAGCCGGTATCCGTATGAGTCTGACAGCGCGAAATTTTCTGACTCGATTCTTATGAGGATGTTGAGGTGTACGCTGGCCAACGTGGTTGGTTATCACAAGGAGCGTGGATCGCAGGATACATTCATCGTGAGTTACATCGCCAAGCAGCAAGCTGGACCAGGTGATGCGTAAGAAGCAGTGCCTGCCTGCAAATCTGACCACCAGAGCCCCTCAGGCCCGTATAGGATGGTTCGCATAATGTATATTATGTTAAATCATGTACTACGTCAGATAGGTTCATAACGTGCCCCGTTCCCTTTCAGCCACGTTCTGGATCTGGTGTGACCCCCACTGATTTATCGGAAACGTGGACGACTTAATCGGAAAGCATTCCACGCCAACCAGTTAGGTTGCACAACTGACGTACTATCTCAACCCGGCTACGCCTTTTCTGTCAGTACTAAATTGGAAAAAACCGCTCTGTAGCCCCTGATTTTTGGTGCCCACCGCCTGCGACCAAATCTCTCCTTGGTGTGCCGCGTGACGAAAGTAAATTGGAAAATGGAACTCAGCCATACTGGCCCCAGCGCAAATCCTTGTTCTCAATGAACTTATTCTCGCGCAAATATTAAAGCTGCTCCTGTACTCTGGGCGATTGACGAAAGTTAATCGGACAAAAATTCGTCTGCACGGCTGACGCCGCCCAGATGTTTGCTTTCATAGCACCTGCTGTATAGATTCAGATGCTGAGATCTCTAAGGCTCAAGGCTGTTAGCCGTTCGCAATGGCCGGCCTACATTTGGATGCATATATGGTTCTGATGTTTCATGGACTGCTGACGCAGCCTGACTCGCATGCCGAGGGCTCCAGCGAACGGTCTTGTGCAGAAAAAGAGCTGGTGCGTATTTACCTCCAAAGTCTTCCGTCGGCTTTACGTGCTCAGGAAAGCTATGCGTTGATGACTGATTATGCGCTGGCCACCAGGGCTCAGCCCGCTCAGGCGCGCTGGGATCAATCAGTTTTAGAAAAGTTTTTGCTTTGGAGCTTCATTGTTAAAACGAAGCCCCTGGCGGAACTAAATAATAGCGATGTGCAAGATTTTTTGAGCTTCTGCAATACCCCTCCTGAGTCATGGATATCAAAGAGCAACGATAGATTCGTAAAAGAATTTGGCCTTCTAAAAGCCAACCCAGAATGGCGTCCATTTCACTCTCCCTTATGCGAGCATGGGGTCAGGTGGGTTATTAACCGATTTTTTAGTTTTAACTCTGAAGCCATCGGTCTTGTCATTTGTCCTGCTAGTAGACCCGAAACTCCTGATGTGAATACATGCAGTTGCACTGATGCAGAGCCGTTGTGCTGCGAATACCTTGATGCGTTAAAAGAAATCACGAACGGAAAGAAAGGACTAGAGCTCGGCTTGTTTATGTTCGCCACCTCGTTTTATCTTAAAATACCCTTGAGGGCTTGCCTTAACTATTTAACTTTCGATTGCTTTGATTTTTCGGACAAAACCAATGGAAGATTCAAAGTCAACACAGGTAACGGATCTATTTCCGGAAGAGTCCCTGAACATTATATGGAATATTTTTTGCGCTGGAGACAGATTTCCCAACTGCTGACCTACCCTACACCTGATGAAATGCAACCATTGTTTCATCGGCGAGCAAAAAATTACCCGACAGCTTATCTTCCAAAAATTGACGTAAATGGTTTGCTTCCCACGAAACTCTTAAGAGCTTTTAATGAGGGTTGCGCACGGTGTCGTAAGCCGGAAGGTCAACTCCTGAGTAGTTTTGATAGAAGCAAAAAATACAGAAATAAAGTCGCTAATAAACAGGAGGCTTTTTCTACTATTGAACGGCTCTACCAAGAGTCTAATAACATTAACCATGACACCTCTGCTACTGCAGTCCCTTTATATCTTGTAAAAGAAGGAGTCACGGCGCAATTGCCTGAAAAAGTAATAACTCACTTTTTAACCTCCTTTAATCCAGCTAGCAGTAAGGAGATTTGCTCGGCTGGAGCGTCACTGTTTTGTTTGTTTGTTCGGGGGGAGCCGAACTATCTGAATCTTCGCGCGTTTGAAAAGCTTACTCTTTGGTCGATCCTGGTAGCTGGTAAGAGCCCGGCAGATCTAGATGCGTCAGATGCTAAATCGTTCTATCTATTCTGCTTGAATCCTCCAGCGCAGTGGATCAGCACGAGGATATATTCCCGATCAAGCATATTGTGGCGGCCGTTTCTTAAGCTTCGGCCGGGCAAAGCTAACAATGTGCCTCGCGCCGGCATGATCGTGAGGTGGTGCAATGCTTGCTACATCCAGCTGGTGCAGGCTGGTATTTTGCGCTCAAACCCATTTCAACGTTTAAACAAATATATTAACTAAAAAGCCAATGGGTATGGACTGCTTTGCGCAGTAGCAAGTAATGCCAGTGATCTTGCTCGCATGCCGCCCCTCTTGGTAATGGGCAGCTGTTCTGACTGCCCTCCCCGGCGTCATTAAGGTACAGCAGTTGGTTGCGCACAGAGCATTTCGCTGTCCTAGGCACCTCACCACATCTGCTGCCTACCCAGCCCTTGGTAGTCCCTAAAACGACAAAAGCGCCGCACTATTGTAGCGACTCGCCCAAGGCACCGGTTTTAGGAAGCTGGTACTAGATCAATGTCTGGTTGAAGGTCGGCGCAAAATCTGTGTCCTGCGCGCATGATCGCTACGGCTCGGACAGTGAGCGGTACCACTCAGCATAGGGCGTGTTAATAGCCTTGTGGCGGTTGTAGTCTGGACTGCCGTCGCTCCACCATACCGGGCCCCTCTCCCTAGTGCCCATTTCGCCTGATCTACTTCTGATCGAGCGGTGCGCATCTGGTCTGCATGATTTGTTGCCCTCGCTTCTTTGACGGCTCTCCGCGCCTCCATCAGCATCTGCACCAGCTGCCGGCGCTGGTATCAGCTAGCGCGGGATTGCTTGAGCTAATACATCAGAGACACCACCGACGGCTCACAAGCTGCACAGGAGAGATATACGGAGCGAGGTGAATGTAATGAGTCTTCATAAGTCCTTTTGAGTACATTTGTACTCCATCACTATTCCGGTCACCAAGTCCCTAACAACCTCCACTCGTGACTAGGGCAAGCATGCACGTGGAGCGCTTTGTTCGCGATCACGTATCGCGGTGAAGCCAGACGCAGGAGCTCCTGAGGGCTGGGCACGGCTGTTGTGAACCAAGCCCCGACTGCGTCTGGGTCTTGGCACTCCGGGCTTACATCCTTGTGCTTGCGCACTCCGCTTGCCTCATGGCTTCGATTCATGAGTGCCCGGGCAGACATCATGCGCCGTGTTGCGACGAAGCTTGCTCCATGGGCATCATGAAATTAAACAACAACAATAAAGGCAGCCCCTATGATCTCCCCAATCGCCACCGTATTCGCCTTCATCCCGCAGCAAACTGGTGCCTCGAAAGCTCCCCAATGTAGCGACAAGCTGGACAGCCAAGTGGTATCGATCTTCCAGGCGATTGGTATTTCCTATTCGATCCTGGACAGAATGATTGCCCACGACGCCAGCTGTGCGGATGCGGCTGCGGAATTCTTTGTGACAACGCTTATGAAGGACGGTTGGTCATGGAACACATCGCACCGGTTAGTGACAGAGACAGGCTGGCAGCAACGGATGTATCGAGCATGGAGCGTTTTGAGCACCGAGAACCGCGGAATCGCAGCGGCGCTAGACTATGAGGTGTACCAGAACTATTGGCCAAATCTGGAGTTTTGCGCGGATGGGTTTGAAGGGAAGATGGAGAGTTGGATAGCCGGGGCTTGAAGGCGCCGCACGCTAGATCGTTTGCCCAGTCATCTGCCACTGACAAGGCACTTTGGAAAATACGAGCCCCCTACTCTCCTGAGCGCTCAAGCCTCGGTCGAGCAAGCTCATGACCGGGGAAGTGCTCAGTCCAGGTGCCCCCCCCCGGCTCGAAAATGATCGGATACCAGTCACGGAAAGCCTGCACGCATGATCACATTCAACACTAGGCAGGCCACCCAAGCGGTGGATGCTCCCCCGCACTAGAGCCAACGCTTTGGTGCAGCCGGGAAAAACTAAGCCATAGCTTAGATTCTCTAGTCAACTGTGACAAAACCGCAAAAACTAAGGTAAATCTTAGTTTTCAGCTTCTGATCGTAGGCAGTGGGTTGCCTGACAGAATGCGTACAAGGCTCTCCCAGCACTCAACATTTGCTCGGTCGCGGTGAGCCCTTCAAGACCGCAGCTTGAGTCCAGGGCCTAATCGACGCATTCCCCACCTACCCTCGCTTGCGAAGTATGCGCTTGGCCGTTGGCTCATTTCTGACGATGAGCAGCTCGGAGTCCAAGACTGTGCGCGAAATAAATGCGAGCGTGCGAAGCGTAGGCTGGGCATCGATTGCCCGCGCGACCTCATCTGGGTTGACCGACTTGTGCCCGATCAGGCGCCGGCTTCTGCTTTTACGGAGCGCGTCGACGATCAGTTGGCCAAGTTGGCGAATCCCGCTCTCATCCAGATCCCGGGTGGCTCGTTGATCCCGGGAGGTACCTAGAAGATCACTCATCATGTGGGTTTTGACTCGCGATGGGTCATCCGAACACAGGTAGGCCACAGGATGGCTATTGAACACAACGTAGTGCTCATCATCGTCAGGCAGCACGCCGATATCATTGGGGCGGAACCCGAAAGAGTTGTCGACGATTTGCTTCGACAGGTAATGCGTATTGAGCTCGGCGCTTAGATGGAACGCAGGGGCCACGTAGTAGACTTCACTGCCCGTGCTTTCGAGCTCCAGTAGCAAATCATGCTGCGCGGAATGCCGTAACGCATGGAGGTGCCAACGGTAGTAGGCGCCCCCCATCAGCGTATATTCCTTGCAGTTTGTGCGCTCCAAGCGATGGCTCAGCTTGAACTGCAGAAACAGTGGCGATCCGAAAGGAATCTTCACGTCGTAGCCGCCACCCGGTTTTCCCTCCTTCTGCAGTGAAGGAAACTCAGGGGCAGCCACTACATGAGTGCTAGGCGCTGTGATCAGCTCGTTGGTGAAGGCGAAGCCGTAGGAAAATTCTGACATCTCGGGTTTCATTATTGCTGCGTCCTTGCTGTTGGTCATTCATGGCAAAGCATCGGGCTTTAATGTCTGCATAGTGGCGGTCGGTGACTAAGGGGCAGGTGCTGACGCTGCAAGCTCCAGAATTGACCAGCCAGCTTTCTCAAGCGCAACCCTGCGCTTTACACCAGTAGCGCCCTCCCCCAATGAACTCTGCCGTATGGCCAAGCACAACATGTGCGACGGACGGGTCATCCCGACGTACATCAGCATCATGTCTTTCTTCGCTGTTTCCTGGGGCCTCTTGGTAGCTGCTTTTTTTCCCTCAAGACATGGCATGAGTTTCTGGATGAAGTGACTGCCCCTGAAGGTCTCCAGGATTATCGTCGCGGCGTGTGTCTTACCCTTTTCCGAGTGAATGGATGACATCCGGATGTCGACGCCGGCAGAGACATCCTGGAACCTGTAGGTGTTTACAAGGGAACCCCCTGTTTCTCCGGCTTCGGTGGCAACGGGAGCGGGCTCATAAGCAAGGTATTGGCGCCCCAGGAGTTCAGCTGCCACACCCTCAGAATCATAGAGCGCGGCAGCCAGTACCATGAGTTTCGGTGCGATGACCTTGACCCAATCCTGCTGCGTGATTTCGGACGGCACAAACAGCATCTGCTGGAGACAATCGCGGTATTGAGCGAAGGCTTCGTGCTTAATCATGAATTTCTCATGCACAGCGGCTTGGTGCCGACCTCGGATCTGAACAAGGCTGCGAGGGAAAGCCAGCTCACCGAGGTTGATCAGACACGAGGCCAGTAGCTCAACGGCCGAGTTGGCCGTGGGCTCCTTCATCGCATAGCGGCGTGCTATATGTGCGCCCTCGGCGAACGTGCGGGGCTTAAACGACGTCTTAGTCGTGTCAGACCGATAGGATGGCCAATAATGCTCCAAGGCTTTCGGGTACTGGTTGGGTTTGAAGTTCTCAAGCCGATGCACGGCGCCGACGGCGAACACACCTTTTTCGCGGATATCTTCCGGCAGATGTTTCAGCACCAGCTTGCCGAATTCGTCCAGCACTCCGGTTGCATCCTCGTCCGGAAAGACGATGATCGTGTGCGGGATGGTGCTGGGTTCCCCTTCAGTCCGCAGCCCTTTCAAGCCATCCGTTATCGGGACATAGGCAAACGTGTTGGCAATCGATGCAATGGCCTGATCAAAGCGGAAGCTGCTGGCGATCTCCAACTGACGTTTTGGGTCAGGGAACGGATCTGATAGTGGTGTCTTCCTGTCGAAGATTTCCTGGTTTGGGTCGCCGACGCGGATGACCCGAACATCTGGATCATCGTGAGGAAAGACGCGTTGCAGTATGCCCGCCTGGTCAGGTTGGGTGTCCTGCATCTCATCGATCAACACGCACGGGAAGCGCAGACGCAATGCGCCGCACACGCCTGGTTCTTGGTCGAGTAAGGCGTGGCCCAGCACGAACACTTCATCGAAGCAGAAGTAACCTGCCTTGGCAGCGCCACCCAGCGATTTCACCACACTTTTGTAGGTGGCGGTGTGCGGTGCAAAGCCGATATTTTCATCCCCGAGTGGATGATCGAAATCGGCAGACCGGACTCGCAGGCTGTGGAGGCTTTTGTGCTTCATCTCAAAGGCCGTCTTTGCACCGAAGTGCTCGCTATCCGTCAGCTTTCTTCGGCGTGCCTTGTGCGTGAGGTCATCGTCAATGGCCAGCAGTGCAATCCCTTTCGAGCGCAGCCATGGCGAAGCCAAGAATCGTCCGGTGAAACCATGGATAGTGTCGATATAGTGAGGGAAGCGCAGCAGCCGTTGACCTACTTCCGTACCGCCGAGGCGTTTCTCGATCTCTTCCCTGGCCGCGTTGGTGTGTGAAAGCACGCAGATACCCTGCATACGGCTCTTCCAGTGACGAGCCAGGATGGCCAATTTCGCCACGACCAGCGTCGTCTTGCCGCTTCCCGGGCAAGCCGCTACATCGATGGTATCCATGGACTTCAAGAAATCACGACGAGGCTCGTCCAGCGTTTCCAGCCCCATAAGCTTGATGACCCAATCCACATCGGCATCAGTGATGGGGGCGACCAGTTGGCTAAGCTTCATTCGGCGACCTCATCCAGCGGATCAGCTGAGCCTGCCGGTGCTGCCGGCACCACGAGGTTGTGAGCTGGGCTAGAGGTTGTGGTCAGTGCGGCACCTCCGGTTGCGTACTCGATCGCGTGGACAACATAAGTGGGCAGCAGCCCACGCAGCGTCGTGGCGTCCAGGGTTTTGTTTTCAAACCGCTGGTCGATCAAATCGATCAGGTGCTGGGCTGCGATCGCTTTAGAAGCTCTTTTGAACAGTTTGTAGATCGCGGAACACCGAGCATCCTCGGTGGTATAGGTGGTCTGGATCTTGTCGAAAGCTGTCCGCGCCTTCTTCAGCAGCGTGATCTTGGTCTCCTTGCCTTCGTCGATCTTTTCCTCATTGATGGCAAGGTATGCGGCATGGTGGACTTCCTGCGAAAGACCCTTGAACGCTAGGTCGTACTCAAGCGTCCAGTGATCTGCAACGTATGTGCGCACGCATTGCCCGTCACTTTCTGCTCGCTTGTCGCGGTGCTCCTTGAGGCCTTTTTCAAGGTCAGGCGCAGTGGCACCGAAGTCTTTCATCGCGCGCCAGCGTCGATCGGATTTGTCTGGCCATACAGCCCCTTTTACTCCCTTCAGGCTCAAAATCTCGGGTGCACAGTCCGGCATCACGTCCATGTCTGTAATGCAGGCGGTAGGCACCGATATCTCCCCCTTAGAAGTGTCTTTCCGCTGCAGGATTTTCGAATACCGGCGCAGGCCGACGCCGCCCACGTTGATAATCGATACACCATGCTTGGTGAGATCTTTGCCAAGTCGCCGAGCGAGTGACGGCAGCAGAATGGCCTCGGCATCACCTTCTACGACCAGTAGCCCCTTCGCGAAGAACAGACCCGCTTTGGTAACGTCCAGGAAGCGGCTGAGGAAGCGATAGTCGTCAGGAGCAAGGCAGGTTTGTTCTTCCGCAAGGGAGAACGCTTGCTGCCGCTGCATCAGAACCAAGTTCTGCAACGGAATTTTGGAGCTTAGGTTGGGGCTGTGCGTGGTCAATATGACTTGAACCGGCCTCAAACCTGTAGCTGGCTGAGCCGCAGCCTCAAGAAACTCCATCAATTGGAGTTGGCGCTGAGGATGTAGGTGCGCTTCTGGCTCTTCGATGAGGAGCAACGGAAGTCCGTCGGGCTCTTTGCCGAGCAACAGTAGCTCACAGGCCATGAACAGCACGTTGTTCGAGCCCAGCCCATAAACGCCGCGGGCTTCACCTGTGGCGTGATCCAACAGCCCCAGCTCCAAACGCTCTAGGATCTGTTTGAGTTTGGCGGGATCCGTTCCCGCCTCCCCGAAACCAATGCGACTTGTCAGTGGCTGACCAGCAAGGGAGAGCGGACGCAGGTAGGTGTCGTTGATTTCTTTCTGCGCGGAGACGATGGCGCCGTGGCTGTTCACCAGGTGGCGAAGATAGTCGCCCATGCCTGCAATGCTGAGGGCCTCAGCGTCAGCAAGGTCAGCTGGAAGCGCTGCAGGATCAAAGGCGCTGCCGGCGTCAATGTTCGGGAAACTACTGAGTACCTGAGATAGGCGGGAGTTTCTACCCGGCGACATCTCTCGTTCTGCGTCGCGTAGCGGTTTCAGGTACGCGGTGGCCAGTAGTTGCCGTACACCCACGTCCAACGACGGGCCTTCTCCGTTTTCACCCGAGCGAACCGAGATGTCGACCCATTTACGGGTGGAGGCGGAGGCAACGATGCGGCGAGCCGACCAGTGAACGTATAGCCTCCCAACGCCACCCTTGTAGGTCACATACTCAGCGAAAGCGCCGAGTTCCGCGGGGCTCAGTCCTTCCAGCGTACACCTGAGGGTGATGGCTTCCGCCTGGGTGCCATCGTTGGCGATGTGAAAGTCCTCGATCTGTAGCCTGAGATACTCAGCATCACGTGTCTGCAGAACGTAGCGAATCGCATCGATGACTGCGGTTTTGCCCGCGTCGTTTTCACCTACGAGGGCTGTCACGCCTTCGTTGAACTGGATGTTCAACGCATGACCGCCTTGGCCGAACTGGCGGAAGTTTTCGATTTTCAAAGCCGAAAGGTACACAGCGCTACCCTCACTTGATTCAGTGGCAGGGAGAGGGTCGCTGAGCGTCAACCTGACCGATGCTATCCCTCCCTGGATGCGCTAGCTATATGCCATGAAAAAGCCATTGATGCTAGACGATTCATCCGGTTGCTGCCGGATCGTGATAATTCGGCATACTCGCGTGGGCGTATAGCCGCTGCGAGTATCAGTGCGGCACAAATTGATGGCGGCGTAGCCCGCGCAAGACGTCAAGGTTCATTTACGATGCTGTCGGCCCAGGCCGGTCGCGAACAGGCCGAAAGCATCAATACGCACAGGAGCTTTTCGTTTGGCAGCAAAAACACTAACAGCCCGCGAGGCCTATCAAATCCTGCGAGACATTGCCCAAGGGGTTCGCACCATGCGCCGCATTGGCCAGCAGTCGTGGGCTGAGATCTGCTGTGGCTTGATGACTGTCGAGGCCGACGGCTGGGTGTTCACGTTCTACAACGATTGCGACACCCTCGATTACTGCGACAGCTGCTAAAGCCCCGAGGGACGTGCTTACGTTTTCGACTCGCTGCAGTCGTACAGTACCGACCCTGTGGAGCTGTTGAGCACTAGGGAGCAGGTCACGTTAGAAAAGTTGCTGAGAGACGCCTAGACGCCCCGCACTCAGCATAGATCGAGAAGGAACTAACCTCACCCAGGGCGACTCAGGAGGCGCACGGCCAATTCGCCCGATGGGCATATGGAGGTTTACATCATCAGGGTGTGGCTGGCTTGGCAGCCCTGAGCCGAATCAGGCTCGACATCTGACACGCCTCTAGAGCGCTGTTCGCTGACAATCAGGCGACAAACCCGTGATCCAAGCGCCTGATTAACTCGATAGCCATGTCCGTCTCCAGCCTGGTCGTGACCATAGCGGCAGGAGCTTTGCCGCCAAATGCTTTTACCGGACGTGACATCCAGTGCATGGCTGCGTCGATATCGCCGCTATACAAACGCTTCGCTGCGTCGAGCACTTCTAAATAACGGGCCTGTTGATCGGGGGGCAAAGTGCTCATGAGTACGCTCCTTCTGCGGTCTGATCCTAGACTACACCATCGCCATCCGCTCACTGTCTCCCCCTTATAGGCGAGCCTGGTGTCAGTTTCAGGCGTGCCTATTACTACGATCCCGGCATGTGGTTACGGTGGCCTGAGGCTGGCGTCTCAGGAAATGTGTAAACCAGTTTTTTGACGTGTAAAGCGGGGTGATTTACACATCAAAAAATTGGTTTACACACCGGGTCGAGGGCGGTTTCAAGCTAGATCTTCACTTCTCTCCCGGATTCCCTCCCCTTATCCCACTGCGTATCAGCACGCATTGACTCAAGCCCACAACACCATGGTTTTGTCATTCGCATGCTCGCTGCAATTGCTCAGCAAACAGAGGCAGATAAAGCTCAGACTCGGCTGTTTGCCACCAAACCTTGTTCTCATCCTTGTCGGTGAAGGCCAGCAGATCGTGCGCCAGAAAGACCTCAAAGCCCGCCCTGGCGACCTTATCTTCGGCGGTGAACGCGTAAAGCCCGACTTGGGAAAGTAGCTTTTTGACGATCAGCGGCAGCAACCAGGCGGAGAAAATGAGATGGTTATGGCGAGGCCAGATGCTTCCCTTCTCACCATTTGCGGGGCCATGAGCTGCGGCGTTACGAGCGGCACAGAAATCGTGAACCCAGGCGTCGAGCGGGCGATTTACGTGCTTGTCCCAGTGCTTGCACCACCACTGTTCGTCCTGGCTCCCTTTATGCCAGATGGGCTGGTTCGGTAGCTCGTCGAAGTGTTCGTTGATGGCCCTGCGGAAGGCAGCTTTGTCATGCGGAACGTCAAGCAGTGTGTCTATGGCGACCCGCATCAGGATCAGTTCGGATCGTTCATCTATGGATGGCGCATCGGTATTGGCTCTGAGGAAGGAAACGACCGCCTCGTCGATACGTTCCTTAAGTTCCCCAACAGGTAGCCTGAGTAGTGCTTCAAGCAACGGGATGTCGAGCGTAATCCGCGAGCTGTTGTCGACGTGGTACGGCCGAATGAACTTCAGCCCTCCCCTATCCATCCTGATAATGAATGGGCATGAAGCGCACAGGAGAGGATGATCATGACTGGGCTTACGCGGGAAAACCCTACGACCATTGCCTACGTAGTGAAATGCTATCTGAGCAACGCGATCAGTACGCTGGAGCTACAAACGTGGGCGGCTGATGTTGCAGGATCAGGGGCAGCGCATCCCGACTACTTACTAGATCTGACTACTTTTGACGCTCCGCGCTTCCACGTTTATGAAGCCTTGGGTTTTAGCCCTAGCCGAACATTTTCAGCCGAAGAAAACGATGCGATTTATGGCATTGCATACCTCCGTGACCGCGAGGTATATGAATCCGTAGATAAGGCCCGAGCGTTACAGGCCTTGCGTCAAAACCCGAGTGTTCGTACGTAATTTGCAGCCGTTTTTCCGTTCCTGCTTCGCGGGTAAACCCGCTCCCACAGCGTTCTTGCCAGCCTCGAAAATGAGCAAGAGCAGCACTTTCGCAATGGTCATTAACGGTCAGTCGCGAATGGCTGCTAACGCCCCATTGCGGACATTCATCCCAAGGCTGTGGGTTCACAGTTTGCCCAGGATTCGGGGCGCTCGTTATGACGTTTTCAACGTGAGCGCGCAACCGTCCTCACAGAGTGCTTTGACTCGACCGTGCTTTACTGCGTTGACAAGAGCAGAATGCATCCACTATGAATGGTATCATCGGGCCTACTTGTATGTTTGCTTCTTTAGTTTTTGGCGCCCCTCTGCCTTCAGCCCCAACTGACAGCAACAGCGGCGGGTCAAATCTACAGACAGACTGCACCAACAATTAAAGTATCTGGCTAGGTAGCCGAAAACTGCTTAAGCACCACGGATTGGAATCTCTCATGAGCATGTTCGACGACGTCATTGAAGCAATTCTCTCGCCTTTCACAATTATAACTGACGCTTGGGACAAGATCGTAATCAAGATTGCGGGGAAGCGAATCGCCGTGCTTGGAGCTAGGGGTGCAGGAAAAAGCACTTTGCTACATTTTCTGAGCACTGGCACCCTCAATACAGTGAATGCCCAAACAGTTTCGACTGAGAGAGTTGCGTCCAATCGACTTTCTTTGCAAGATTTAAAATTCGAACTCAAAGCAACGCTTGACGTCCCTGGTGGCGCAGATGCTAAAGAGGATTGGCATAGGCTATACAACACAGCTGACTACGCCCTGTACCTAATCAAAGCCTCTTCTATTGATGTTAGTCGCGTCCAGCGAGACCTAGGGCTTGCTGAAGTGTGGCAGAAAGCGCTGAAGGATAGCGGCAAGAAGGCACCGATTCTTATAGTGATAGTCACTCACATGGATAAAATTGATGGCTATCTTACTGCCAGTTCTGCCGTCAAGGGAGACTTTAGAGATAACTTCATAAGGGTGCAGCTTGAGGCCGGGCTTTCTAAGCTAAATACACGACCAAAAGTAATCCTCGGATCATTTGATGTCGACTCCAGAATGAAGTCGACAGTTCAGCATTTAATCCAGGTAATGGGGTCTATATGAAAGCTCTAGCGTTTTACGCACAGGCGCTCGACAATAGGTCTAGCGACACTATGCTCAACGAAAACAGCGAGATAATTTCGGTCTCAGAACAGAGGCAGAAAACCTTGTCGAAGATATCCCATGTGACTGCAGACGGGAAACTAGCAGCCTCTGGAGATGGATGGAAAATATTCCATCTTAAAAATTATTTCGTAGCGCAGATAATAACATCCGAAAGTGATTCGCTCGGAAGAGCCGCACCGATAGTGTGTTTGATTGATAGTCAAAATAATCATGACGATTTTGATGTTGATGTTCAAATGAAAACGTTTCTATCTCGAGTAAACCGGACAGTCGATGCACCAAGACTAGATGAGCTTCTCCAGAATCTGCGAATTCATCAAAAAAAAAGATCTCAACGCGATTCTTTGGCAGGAACCACGAGATGGATCCAAGAAATAATCAGCTGGATAGTTAGATTCATTCGTAGTCGCCACTAGTAAACGAGAGTAAAAATCTGAATGTCATTGTTTCCAGAAAATCACTCCAAGCGCAGAGCGATCTTAGTCCTTAACGAGTCAGATATCGAGCACTGTCGCTACGACCTGCCACCAGATGAGCGGAGTTTTCTATATAGTGAGGAAGCGTTTGTTTTGCCGACCTCCGCGCTATCTTCAAAAGAAGAATGCCCTGCCTTAACTAACATCCTTGATTCTGATCAGGTAAGGCATGGCAATATACTTATCCAAAGCCCTTACGATAGAGACGTATATGCTGAACTATCGGAGGCTAAAGAAGTATTTTCAATGGAAAAAATGCGTCACTTTACTAGGCTTTGCCAGATTCTAGGCGCGTCAAAGGTGCAGATCAAGCAAGTGGACATTACAAAAGAAGGGGCCACCTCCACTCTCAATCTAGAAGGCCGCACTACTCTAGCGACAGCCGAAGTATCTTTTGAAAGCTCAATTTCAAAAGTTCTAAAAAACGTATTTTCAATTAGCAGTAGCTATTCCGGCGGACAACCTGACATTGTAGGGGCAGAGCAGTACCTTCGTAAAAACCTGCTTTGGAATGACTCTGTGCTACGTGGGCTTGTCGAGCAGCGCGGGCATCAAAGCAACCAAATAAAGGATCAAAATATTTGTATCAACCTGACACGTGAAGCCAACAAAAGCCTGAGCGTGGCCGCAAAGTTAAATTTACCAATAAAAAATATTGGAATTCAGGCAAACTATAGAGAGGTTGCTAGCGCCTCTGAAGAGTTAAGCTTAACAATGAACGTGGTTTTTTAATGCCGCACTTACTTCTGAGACAGTTTGTTGGTCGCCCTGGCTCGCTAGCGGTTAACCCTTCCTACGTTTCGTAAACAGCCATCCTCCTCAGTTTTATACGGTTGTCAGCTGATAGCCGAGTGCCCCCCACCAAGGATAGCGTTGGGTCGATATCAGCCGATCACGACTGACCGCTTCGGGTCGGAAGCGGGCGCCTCACAAGGCAGCCTCCCTCTTGCCCCTCAGTTGCTGCCGTTGCGTTTCAGGGTCATCTTGAATGAGAACTTTCCATTCATATCGGGCTTGTCGTCAGTGGTAGTGACTTTGCCATTGGCGCCGCCATCGATCGAAAGCGCGTAGTCCTTATGCATGACCATTGCCGCCAATCCAAGCACGCCGACGGTGGCAAGCGCAGCAACAGCAACCGCAGCTGCGCCGCCACTGATACCGGTAGCACCTACCGCACCCGCAGCAGCTCCGAAGGCCACCAGACCGCTTGCTCCGGCAACACCACCAGAAATAGCCCCCACCGGGTTCCAGAAGCTGGCCGCGGCTACCCCTGCTCCGCCTGCTATCAATGCAAGCTTCGTGTACGTCACGGACTTGATCACACGTACCGCCAAAGCAAGCTTGCGATCGGTGATTACGATGCTGTCTGCCTTGTCGTTCAGGGCGCTTTTCAGCTCTTTAGCATTCCCTACGAATCGCGTACTGCTCACTTCGGTAGTCCTTGGAAATAATGGTCAAAGGTGGCAACGGTGCATCATTTTACGGCAAAAGGCTATCATCCTCTTGGAGCACCGATCCAAGGCTGCCAACGGCCAAGAGCGGACAATCTATGGACGCGGCAAGGGCGTACCTAAATTTCGTACCACACTTGATAAGGCGTCATATGGAACTGATTCTGCTTCCGAAAAAATCCGAGAATCTCAGCCTCGATGGAATTTACCACCGCGCACTGAGCCGCTCGAAAGAGCTATACATCGTAAGTGCTTACCTTACCGAGTGGGGTATTAAAGAGTCGCTTGGCGACCAATGTGAGTCTTTCCTTTTCATCGTCGGAAAAGATTTTGGCATCACCCGCAAGAGCGCCTGTCGGGCCGTCATGGAATGGCTCCCAGCCGACCGCCATCAAGAGTTCATGGTAGCGGAGTCGATCAATGGCTTTCATCCGAAGGCCATGTTCTGGCGTGAGCACGATGGAAAGTGCTACGCGCTGCTTGGATCCTCCAACTTGACCAAGGCAGCATTCTCCACGAACTTCGAGGCCAACGGTTTCGCCTGCATATCTGACGAGCAGTTTCAACTGGCGTCTGAGTGGATCGAAAGAGTTTTCGAAGTGAGCGTGACCCTGAATGAAACTTGGCTTGATAGGTATCAGGAGGCTCGCCAACCTGCGAACGCGGGTGGCTCGAAAGCGGATGACCCCAAAGAAACCCAAGAGGCATATCACCTGCCACTGCCGGCGATACGCAAGCTCAAAGGTTATAAGCCGTACCTCACTCGGCGGCGCGACCAGATGAAAGCTTTTAGAAGGAATAAGACCAATTTGGTGTCGCTGATTCGTAGTACAAGCAAGGCCAGGATCTGGAACCAGACTCGAATTGATGATTTCTACAACAACCTCTGTGCATTGTGGTACATGGGGGAACAGGGAAGTCGCTTTCAAGGCAAAGGGTGGGAGCGTACGGGTCGTAATAGCGACTTTCGCGAATTTTCAAAAAGCCTTATTCGGGTGCTCGACGCCCCGTTCGCAGGTCGTGACCGAGTAGTGATTCAGGAGATAAATCGCCTCACGTCAATTGGATTGACAACTAGAGGCGCGTTGTTCTCCGAGATGCTCTGTCAGTTTTTCCCGAAACACTACTACGTATTAAATCGCCCAATACGAGGCTGGTTTGAAGGTCTGGACATTACGTTCCCAAGAGGTCTCAGCAATGGAGAGCGCTACGTCGATTGTGCTCGTCTTCTCCGTGCGGCTCTGAAGCGGGCAGATGGCTACCCAGCAGCAAATCTGGCCGAGCTCGATTGCATCATCTGGTTCGCTAGCACCCTGGATGGTTGAAAGGGCTCGACATCTGCCTGCAACCTGATAGCAGCTCACGGCCGATATCTTCGATGCCGAAGGGCTGGAATGGGTCGATTTCTGCCGGTCAAGACGTACCCTTGTGCTGGTCAATGCACTAGCCCACGCAAATGACCAGCTTTGTACAGCTGGTAATCGATGGCAGCTGATAGAAATGGCCGGCCTTAAGACGAAGGCGTTAGATTTCTGTCGCCGATCGCTTGTGAGCTTCTGCTTCGTTAGCCCCACACGACCGTAGCTGGAACTCAGGGTCTAAAGGCATAAGCCTCGCAAACGATCCTCGCTCACTCTCCAGATATTTCAATGAACGCCTGGACGAGCGGCTTAGAAATCGTGAACCCAGGCGACGCTGTATGGTGGTCGCTAAGCTGCTACCTTCAACGGTCAGGCTAGAGCCATCCGTTCTCAGATGTCATGGATGAAGGCCTGGTAGTTGCGATGATGACGTCGTCCTCTGGTGTCACCGTTGCCAGGTACCCCTCAGATTTCATCGCGCCCACCAACCTCTGGTTTGACTCAGTGTTTCTTACCTTGATCTTCTTTACCTTCGAGCTAACGGTTTTGAAGTCCTCATCGTCGAGCAACGCCAGAACTGCTGAAACGTCTGGCCACTTCATCCCTCGAAGACATTGTGTCAGCATTTCAGAGCGATGCTCCGGGATAAGGCTTGCGTTGCGAACCAGATGTCGCAGCACAGGCGTCAGCGAATCAGCAAACCTTTCGCCAGCTTGGTTGGCTAGCGCAGATACACGGCCGAGCTCAGGAACCGCTTCGGGTTTGCTTTCAATCGTCTCCAGGCTAAGCCCTGACCACATCTGAATTTTCAGTGTGAGTGGCAACGCTTTGCTTCTGCTCAGCGTGAGCATCGAGTCGAGTTGGAGCGAGCCGATATCGATCTCGGCTTTTGCTAGATCCCACCGTTCAACCAAGTACTGGCCTTCGAGGTGTGGGCAAGTACTCAATACGATGTCCCTGACCTCCGAGCTGTATGGAAGGAATGATGAGGCCACCAGCATGACCCAGCGCCCCGCAGGTAAGACCGCTTTGATCATTGATAGATCTTGGAGCACGACTCCATCGAGCAATACCTTGAGCACGTCATTACTGATGCTGGGTGAGCTCAGAAGATACTGTTGCAGCGCCCAGTCTGCGCTCGTTGACTGCCACAGCGTTCCCTTGAGAGCCGATGCATTCCGAGCGATGAAGGCGGTGAACACCGTTTTGGGTTCCGATCCGACTTCTTCGCCCGAAACGTGGCCGTCTGGCGCAATGAGTTTCTCAAAAAAGATCCACACAGCGTCGGCTTTGGCCACCAGGCGATCACTTTCTAGTGCCTTTGCCCAAAGATGTCTCGGGGCGTCATTGAGTGTGTGCAAGTCACAGGTCGTGTGATCGAAGAGTCGATTTGTCAGGTCGTCATCTGTGTCCAGTTCTGCTAGTAAACTGGCCAAGGAATCGCTTGATTCATCCAGGACAGCAGACTGACCTAGCAATGCGCTACTGAGCTCATCGGCGTGTGATAGCAGATAATCACCGAGCCCATTGATGCCCAAAGCCTGCAGTCTACGCAGAGACACGATGCCCACATCTGCAGGTTCGGATTTGGCGTCTGTGGAATGCTGTCCAGCTTCCGACTTCGCGCATATCAGCGATAGCATTGGCATGTTGATCTTGATGCAGCGCCAGTCGATCAGCCTTTCGAGGTCTGCGAGACTCATCATATGGCCCAGTGAGGCAAACTGGACTGGGTAAGCCCTGAGCCACGCCCAAGCTCCTACATTGCTCTCTAATCCTGGCATCAGCCGTGATGCATCTTCCAGCCAGTCGATCGTAGGAACTAGATCTGTTGAAGCGCCATCGGCAAGGGTCTTAAAGTCGGATTCTGACAGGTTGTCGGCGATTACTTTGACGAGGGACTGACGAGCCTCGCTTCCTTCAAACACGCCGCCAGCGTCCCCCGTGTCCCTGGCGTCGAAAAGGCTCTGAAACAGTTTGGGTTCTAGGCGGTACACAGCGCGGATAAATTCAGCCGCTTCTGTTCGGTTCATAAGATCGCGTACAGCGACGGCCATTCGTTCGGGGTGTTCGTTGAGGCCGCTCTTAAGTATGTGGCTTAGCTGGGCATCTGCTGAGTTAGTTGCGAACGAGGTTGGTCGGGCGCTGAGACAGGCGATCAAGTCGACGATGATCCCCCTGCCCTCGTCCAGCTCGTCGCTCTTAAGCTTCTCCAGCACGGTACTCGGGCTATCGACAGGCGTGGATACCTCAGGCAGCACACCACGTCTCAGCGAAAGGATCAGATCTTTGTCACCAGGTGTCAGCGAACCTTGATAGAAATAACCGAGGTAGTCCGTGTAGTCGGCGTCGAGGAAACCGTGCAGCATCAGATAGCTCACGACGTTCAAGCCTGGAAGTTTGTTTCTTACGACCTCCCCGTAGCCTTTTTTGACGGCAGCACTGAAGGACATCCGGATGACCTGATCCGATTGCTTCTGCACCGCTGCGATTTCGTCCGCGATTGTGCTGAGTCGCCGCCCAAGCAAAGCATGGCGCCGCTCATAGGATGTAGCGGTGAGCAGCTCAGCCTTCGAGACATTTCTAGATTGGTTTCTGGCCCGCCCGTATTGATCCAAGACAACCATTGAGAGGGGCCCGGCGTGATTCATGAATACGTCGAACACCTCGTCGGTCACGAACTGCTTTGGCGTGTACTGGGTACCAGTGATTAGGACATGGGTTGCCGTGTCCATTTCGGTCAGTCGAAGAAGCGTGAACCACACGTAGGCCCTCAACTCAGTGACATTGTTAGCCAGTTCGAAGACCCGGTCATCTCGCTCACGCCGCAATTCATCAAGTCGCTTGGCATTGGCGCTGTTTTGCTGGGTTTTCCAGGCAGCCAGTCCCTTGATGACGCCATAAATCGCCCCTCGGCGTTTGACCAAGTCGGCGTACGCTCCGGGATGCAGATTTCGAATGGCGACAATCGCAAACAGCTTGTCTGGCTCTAGGCTTAAGCCGCTGGCAAGTATATTTGAGAACATATCGAATTCATTGACGATATTTTTCACCAGCCGGAGGTCATCGATGTAGTAGCAGACCGTCTCCACCAGTCGACGGTCGAGGTGTTCGCCCAAAGGTTTCGATTTGAAGGTTCGATGGTTCAGCAGCTCTATCATCTTTTCTTGGGAGTTTTCCGAATTGATCACGGGGATCACTGGAACGATGAGGTCAAAAAACTTAGTCTTTTCGCCAACGACGAACATTTCATCGCGTAGCGCATAGACGAAATAGACAGGTCTTCCCACCTGAGGTGATTGCTTGATGATGAAATTGATTTCTCGCAATCGGGTGAACACGTCATGGATGCCGAACCGGTCGAGATCCTCAATGATCACCACGTCGATGCTGCTGCGCTCAAAGCAGTAAATGATCTCATCGATATTTTTGTGCAGGACGGAGCCATGGTGAGTGGTCTCCAGTTTGCCGCCTTTGATCGTCAACCCATCGATACTAAACAGCGAACCCAGCCTCAGACACGTGTGTAGCAGGTGTATGCACCCTAACGCGGCGATCCCGACGGCTAGCGGGCTCGGGATCAACAGCAGCCATTCCATGAGCCAACTCGGTTCGATCTTTGGCAGCTTTTCTGCCACAGGAACGTAAAGTCTCAGCGCTGCCAAAATAAGGGCGCCATAGCAGAGCGTTTTCCACCAGATCTTCAGGCCGGAAGCCTGATCGATTCTCTTAAGGCGGGTCTTGGGAAGCGTCTTTGCTGGGACGGCGTACAGCAGCTGCTGGACGATCGTCTCCTCGATCCGAACAACGAGATCGGATTCAGCCTTGTTTGCCTCGGATTTAGATTCCTGCCCTGCTTTGGTGGAGGATTCGGAGGGCCGCGAAGAATCCGAGGCCACGTCGGTATCGCTAACAAGATCAGACGCCCCGGAGATTTCGTTATCCTTGCCGAAGGTAGCCAACGAAACAAACGCGTAGACAAACTCTGGGTGGCGGTGGACGAAGGTGCGAAGCACGCTGCTCTTCCCTGCCCCGTACTCCCCCGTAATAGCGATGTTCCTGACTTGATCGTTCCTCAGACCGTTCAATAACTCACGCTCATACCGCTGTATCTTCCCAGGTTCAATGAGCACGGGGGTTAGCGGCTGGAACAGATTCTCATGAGTAGGCGTGGCCAAGAACGCATTTGCGGCCTTGTAAGCAGCGGCGACCGCGCAAGGGTATCGCTTCAGGGCGGCCAGCTTGCGGCGAGTCTCGTTGTTCCAGACGATATAGGCATGTAATGCCCGGTGATAAGTGGCGCGCAAGCGAATGAACATCCGTGTCTCCAAGCAGGCTGGCGGCTACCAGGCATTCATTTGCCGAAGACTGAATGATCGATCTTGGGTCTGAGCGGGAAGGTGAACTTCCGGTGAGCCTGATACGAGGATTCGGATGATAGCTCACGGCCATCTTCGCCTGCGAACCCTTTGTTCACCAGGCAAGAGCTAGGCGCTAGCTTAACCTCTGCACGATCCGCATGCATGACCAGGCCGGGAGAGGATTAATCAGGCTAAGAAAAACGTTATTTGGGCCGGCCTATCCGGTGCTGCCGGATCGAGAATCTTGGGAGCTTGGACGTTGTGTGCATACGGAGTGTCGGTAAGCCGTTAGCCGCCAACAAAAGATTAGCACCGGCATGCGCGGTGAATGACTTGTTGCCCGCGCATACCCTCGCCTGCAAAATATCCGAGTTCATGTTGGAGGCTCACGACTGACGGCCCTACATGCGTTTCTTCGGCGGCTTGTATTTGCACTTGGGAAAGGTTGAGCAGGATTGGAATTCTCCGTACGGCCCTCGTCGCCATATCAGCTCCCCTACCTTACAGCCTGGACAGACAGGCCCCTTGGCCTTGGCGGGAGCTTGCGCAGTGGCCGCCCCGGCAGAAACCCTATCGGGCTTGAGTTCAGCGGACGCCGGCTGTGTTATCGCTCGTCCGTTGTTATCACAGGGAGCTACGACACCTTCGTCGATCAACTCTTGCAGGAAAGATGAGCGGCGCCCTGCGACTGTGAACATCGCAACGCTGCGCCTTGCCCTTGTGAGTGCGACGTAGAACAGCCGGCGTTCCTCACTGGATGGAAACGTGTCGCCCTGCGGCATAACCAGGGAGAACAGTGGATCGTCAACTTTAACGTTTGGAAACCCCCGCATGACCATGCCTGGGAGAATCACATAGTCAGCCTCGTCACCCTTTGAGGTATGCACGGTCTTGAACCTGAACGCCATACGATCGCCAAAACGTTGCTGCCAATCGTGACTCAGGAATTTGGCATCAAGCTTGTAGCGCCCCAATACGAAGACATTCACTTTGCCGCCCCGTCCCAATGGCACGCTTCCATCGCAGATCTGCTGGTAAAGGCGCTCGACATATTTATCAACCGCTTGGGCTACCTTGTTCCGGTGCTCAACCTGTATAGTCTGGAAGGCCGGCCCGATGGGCGCCGTCACAGAGTTCACGCTCTTCTTGAATTGCGCTGGGTTCTTCGACACGAATCGGCTGGAGACGTCACAAATGGCCTGAGGGCATCTAAATGTCTTTTCTAGCCGAAGCACCTGGCCATGGCCGTACCAGGGTTTGAAACCTGTCATTACGGAAACGTCTGCACCCGCGAATCGGTTGATCGATTGCCAGTCGTCCCCGACGGCGAACAGAAACCGATTAGGCTGACGAACGAGGGCTTTGCAAAGCCGCGCCCGGGCACGCGATGCGTCCTGATATTCGTCAGCCATAACCAGGTCGTATGGCGACCGGTGACCGGCCTCCAAATATCCTGCAGCTTTGTTAATCATGTCTTCGAAGTCGATTCCGTTCTCTTCTGCCAAGGCTTTATCCCATTTCTTGACCACCGGGATCAGCAGGTCTACGAACATGTTGAACCGGTACTTGAAGGCGCCGCTGTCCATCTCAGCCACGCGAGCTTTCAAGTCCTGTTCCGTATAGCAGTTGCTTTTGAAATGGTTAATGAACGTACGGATCAGTCCAAGTAGGTCGGCATGTTTGATGGGTTCCAAACCATTAAATGGAATCGGCCGATCAGGGTTGGGATCGAGCTTGATGCCCCTGTCGGTGAGCTCTTTAGCCAGATGGGTGAACGCTTCCCCACTGCGGACTTGGTGAGAAAGCGTCTCGATCAGGTGCGTTCCCTTCTGCTTGTGGATCTGACGTTTCCAAGCCACCCCTTCCAGGTACTTCTTGAACTGCTCGGGGGGCTGGCCCTCTGCGTCCAGAGCAAAATGCTCATGGTAGAGATTTAGACCAGGGTAGAAAAAATCCGGGAAGTACTGGCGATGTTCCGCCGTAGCGGTCGGGTGCTCGTACTCACGTTCGTACTGGTACTCGACCCCGTTGTAAAAAAGCCAGTTGGCAATGATGCACTCCTCCTGGCTGGCCACCTCCTCGCCTTTTAGAGTGACCAGCTTCCCCTCGCCGTCCGAGTTTGTCGTATCGAAGAGCTTGTCATTGCGTGAAAGAGGTAGGTGTCGACCAAACACCAAGCGGAAAATATCCCAGCGCGTACGGAACGCTGGAGACTTATCTTTGAGGTCATCAACAATCGCGGCTAGCCTGGCCAACGCGAGACTTTCTTTGCGTGCCCAAGCGGGCACATGCGGTGTGCTTCCGGTAGCCGAACCTATGATCTTCAGCCCTAATGAATGGAACGTCATGGCTGCGATCTCGATGTTAGGCTTGCCAAGCCGTTCAAGAGAGGCTTTGGCCCGCGCTTGAAGCTCTGCAGCCGCATCCTTGTTGTAAGCCAGCATGACGATAGATTTGGGGCTGACAATCTCCCGATGCATGGCATAGATAGCCTTTGCGATCATCGTGGAGGTCTTACCAGAGCCCGCCGATGCGACAACCTGAACCCGGTTGTCAAAGCACACCACCGCCTCTGCCTGCTCGTCAGTCAAAGGCTTACTTTCTACCTTGTCGAAAATCTGCCGGCAGTTACGAAGCTCTCGCTTCGTGTGCAGCTTGTTGCGCTCTTCCCATGTGCTCGCCCAATCAGACGTCCACCGTTCGATATCGAGCTCAGCTTGGGCATACCCATCATTCAGATGGGCCCTCACCTCTGGGGTGTCAAGTAGCTCTTTTAGCGCCGCTACGCTCAACTCCAGGCTTGGTTTGCTACCCAGTAATGCTTGCTGGTTTTCATAGGTAAGCCAGCGGTGCTTTTGATCAGCGGTTGCTAAGGCATGGTCAGCCTCTGCGAGCCACCGGGACAGCTTGGCGTAGTAGGAATCGAAGCGTTGGCAGCGGGATCGTTTGAGGAGATCGTTCAGTGCACGGTGCAGAGCTGGAGCGCGTAGGTTCGAGAGTCCACCAAAGCGCACGCCGGTGCCTGCAGGCCACACCAGTTCCGACCAGAGCATGCGGCTTTTGATTTCAAAGCTTGGGAGCGTTTCTGGTGCTATGTGGTATTGCTCCCCACCGACGGCCACGACAAGACGATCGCTTTCGACGAGGAGACGCCAGTTGGCTGATCTAGTCAGTAAGCGCCCTAACCTAGATGGCGTCCATTCCAAAAACATACACGATTCCTACACCCAAATAGGCGCAATTCTATCCCAATCTTCAGGGCTTTCGGACGCGCGCATGGATAGGTTCAGATCTCTGGGCTGGAACTATCCCAGTTGGTTCCGCTCTGGCGAATACCTGCGACCAAGGACTGATCTTCAAGTTTGTGATCATGCACCTGCTGTTATGTACACCTGGATGCCCTCTACGCACGGAAACGTTTAATGCCCTCCAGGCTTCCCGGGCTGCGCGCTCCGGTTGTCCTGGACAGCGTTGCAGGCAACGGCATAGCGGCTAACTTTAGTTCCCCCTACCCTTCGAGTTCAAAGCTGATTTCCCGTCAAACGGAAGTTATGATGCTCTCTACGCATCCGCCGACGTCGAGCGCCGCCGGGCAAGCATGGAGCTGTTCAAACGTGACAATCGAGCGGTATTTTTCTCGCCATCTGCGTCTTGAAAACAACGAATCATCTGGCTGTCTAGCCATCGTTGATGAGGATGGTATCCTTGCCATTGCAGGCCCCAAGGTCATATTGGGGGAGCCGGGCATGGGTAAAAGCCAGCTGATTGAGGAATTAGGACGGCGCTTAGACGTCCGGCCAATCAGCGCGCAACGGTTCATCGCCAGCGGCAACCCGGGGCGTTTTCATTTTCCTGGTAAACCTCTGTTGATAGATGGGCTCGACGAAGCCATGGCGCGGCGGGATAGCGATGCTGTGGATATGGTGTTAGGGAAGCTTGAGGATGCCGGGCATCCCGACTTCATCCTTTGCTGCAGGTCGAGAGAATGGCAGTCACGCAATGTTGTGAACCTAGCGCAAATTTATGGCTCAGCCCCCAGCATCCTAACCATCGAAGCGTTTACGAGGTTTGATGCCTTTGCTTTCATGCGCCAGCTCTACCCAGAGCTCGATGTGGATCATGTCCTTGATCACCTTGAGGATCAAGGGATTGCCGAGCTCTACCATAATCCTCTGACTCTTAGCCTCATTGGCAAAGTCGCTGTTGCTGACAGGACTCTCCCTGCTACACGTGGGGGCCTCTTCGAACGGGTGTGCACTCTACTCTGGCCTGAGCATGACCCTCACCGTATTGACGGCGCGCTTGGCCTTCTTTCTGAAGAACAAGCGCTTTCGGCCGCTGGGGCTCTCTGCGCGGGATTGCTACTCGCGAGCGGGGACGCGATCAGTCGCTCCGGCCCTAATCATCTCGTAGTAGGGGATGTCAGGCTTGCAGAGCTCAGCGAGCTGCCCGAGGCGGAAGCCGCACAAGCGGTTTTTTCCTCAAAACTGTTCCAGACGGTTGGCCCGGAACGGGCAAAGCCCATACATCGCGTGGTTGCAGAGTTTCTCGGGGCTCGATGGCTGTCAAAGGTCGCAATAACCACTCAAGCACAGAAGAGAGTGCTCGCTCAGTTTCGCACCGGCGGCAGTGTGCCTGCGAGTTTGCGAGGCCTGCACGCGTGGTTGTCTTACCACAGCCAAGCTATGTCATCTGCGGTGATTGCAGCCGATCCATATGGCGTGTTGCGGTATGGCGAGACGGCGAACCTCACTGCAGAGCAAGCTCAAAGCATGCTCGACGCGCTTACATCCCTGTCGCAAACAGATCCATTTTTTAGATCCCAGGATTGGGGCAGTCATAAGGCCAGTGGCCTGATGCATGATCACTTGGTAAGCAAAATCGAGACGATCATTACATCGCCGGACAGCAATGTTCACTTAAGGGCCCTTCTGATCGAGGGTCTCACGGGCACTCCGTTGGCCAGGTCGCTCGAAGACGCTCTTGACGGTGTGGTGTTTTCGGATCGACATGCTTTTTCAGAGCGCAAGCATGCTGTACAGGCTCTGCTGCCTTCCTGTGACCGGGCACGCCGGCAGAGCATGATTGATCGATTACATCAGTCGTATACTGACGTGTCGTTCGAGCTTGCGCTGTTCGTCATCGAGGCGAATGATTTTGACGTAAGCGATGAGCTTCTGGCCATGAATATCCTGGCATGCTCAGGGCTGTATGTCTGCTCGCTACCTAGAGCATCCTCAAGGACATCTGGCGGAGTCTACTGGCTACCTTTTAGCCAAAAACTGGCTCTCAGTAGGATTCCAAAGCTGCTGAGCCTGCTCACCGAGCAATGCGTTCCGGTCGACTTTAGTGAAACTGAGCCACCAAGCTACTTGGTCGGTCTTATCGCGCTTCTTATCAGCCGCGTCATCACTGAAAACGTACTCACCGACTGCCCAGAAGATGCCGCGCTTCTCTGGAACTGGCTAGGCGCTATCCACCGGCTTGACCTTTATGATGTACCTGAGAGGAAAACACTCAACGCCCATCTCGACAATGCCGACGATCTCAGGCATGCCGTCCAGCAGTATGTGCTGCATGATCAGGAATCTGCCAGCTCCGTCTGGTCACAGAATTGTGATCTGGAGGATCGCCTTTTGGGGCTTGCAAGCCGCAAGTCCGACTTGCTCTTTTTTCTGGAGCGACTGGCTCTCTTTAGCACTCAGGATGAGAAAGCCCGGGCGCAATGGCGTGATTTGATGTTGATAGCGTGTAGAAATCGCACGTTTGACCCTGATGTTCGAGCTGTCAGCCGAAAATTCCAACGAGATGACTCTGAGCTAGAGGCCTATGTCTACACGCTGGAAAATCCAGGCAAATCCGAACATGCGATTCAAAGAGAGTTGAGGCAGGCGAAGCGAATAGAAGCGCTCCGCGTTCAGTATGAAGCCGATCGCGACCACTATCTTCAGCACCGTTCATCTCTGCGAAATGGCGATCTGCGGGAGATACTCCTTGCGGCCAGTTACTACCTGGGCCACCACGACGTTTACGACGTGCACCTTAACTCAGTTGAGGCCCTCACGGCGTGGCTTGGTGCCGAGTTTGCCGACGATGCCATTGTAGGCTTTGAAGCCGTGCTACACCGCGATGACCTGCCGTCTCCCCATGATGTGGCTCACAGTCCTGCTGAGGAGAAGATGTGGAACTACTCTCTACCTATGGTTGCCGGCTTACTGGCCAGGCTGCGCGCGGGTGAAGGCTTCTCAGACATCCAATCACCCGTTCTCCTATCCGCTTTGATTGCTTGCTTGCACAATCAGATAACGCTTCTTCCCAACGACCTTTCGTCCCTGTGCGAAGCTCTCGAAAACGAGTTATTTGGCAACCATGACTTGCCAAGGCGAGACACCCTGAGTCGTTATGACTTCGCTTGGCTGTGCCTTGAGCCCTGCATCAAGGCTGGCAAACCACAAATCTCAGCAATGAATGCAATCTTCTCTCAACCCCAGTGGCATGCAACCGCTGCTCTCCTTTCTGCCGCCTGGCTCAGCGACCAACTCGTGATGGGAGAATCGGTTGAGAACAGGATGATCCATCTCTTGGTCGCACCAGAACATCTGCACGAAATGGGCGCGATCGCGAAGCTTTACTCGGACGTTGAATTCAGCTCCGTCAGTCGGATGCTCATGTGGCGGGCCGTAGATTTTCTGGTCAGCTTTAATGAATCCAGGGAGGCTCTTGCGGTAATTGGCAAAGACGATCCGGATTTCATTTGGCCCATCATCAGGCTTGTACCCGGAGAGCGCCGAGGGCAAAAGCGTGTACTCGATACCGCTCAAGTCAAATGGATCGTATCCAATTTTCGAGGATCCTGGCCGCGCCAGAACAGGCCGTGGGTGAGTGACGGAAGCAAATCTCCTTTTGAGGCTGCCAGTTTCGTTCGATCAATGATCCAGCGGCTCGCAGACGATACTTCGATCGAGGCAATTGAAGCCCTGCAGGAGCTGATTGCAGAGCCGGAAGACAGCTACACCCTGGATCTTCTACATATGGCGGCCGAGCAGCGACAGAAGCGTGCAGAGGAAGACTTCGCCCCCCTTCAGCCAGGTGCCTTAAGTGCGCTGCTCCGTGAGGGGCCGCCGACGAACATGGTAGACCTCAGAGCACTGGTGCTCGATGAGCTTTCCGTGATTCAGAAAAAATTGTTGGGTGATGACCTGGATCGGGTAAGCGTGTTCTGGGGCGACAACGGTGTGCCCTACGTTGAGAACATCTGCAGAGACCGCTTTGCCATGCTCATCAGCCGAGAGCTGGAGCAGTTCGGTATCAGGGAGCTCACAGAAGCTGACATGCCCAAATCCAAGCGAGTGGATCTCGCGTTCGCCTGCGGTGACTTTCAGATTCCAATTGAGATCAAGTGCCAGTGGCATGACGAGGTTTGGCAGGGTGCAACCCACCAATTGCATGATCGCTATCTGATTGATTGGCGCTCGCATGGCTGCGGGATTTACCTGGTGTTCTGGTTTGGGGAACTACCGTCCAACACGGGAAAAAGACTGCAGGTTCCGCCCTCGGGCGTCCCTACCCCCCGTACGCCTGAGGCCATGCGGCTAGCCTTGATAGAGTGCCTTCCGGAAGCGTTGCGATCTCGGATTGATGTAGTGGTCATAGATCTCGAAGCTGGAAGAACAAGCCTCACGCCTCGCATCTAGGAGGCTGTAGTTCTCACTCGCAGACTACCTTGGTTTCGCAAGCTCGCATCAATGGCCATACTCGGATGATGTTCGACTCTTTGCTCTTTGCTCTTTGCTCTTTGGCCTCAGGCATCGGCTTGAACCTGCGCATTGATGGCCTGTAGCCCCACCCCTATACTCGACGCACCATATACAGGAGCATCAAATGTCCAGACTCGCCGAATTCCGTAAGTTGGAGCAACAACTGGCTGCTCAGCTTGCCGAACTTGAGACCCTCAAAAACGATGATGGCCTGAAGCGCGAAATCGAATTTGAACAAAAGCTCCGTAGCCTGCTCTCGGAGTACGGCTACAGCCTGCGCGATATCATAGCCATTCTTGACCCACAATCTGTCAGTCGACGTGCACCAGCCGCTGTGGCTGAAAAGTCCACCCGCAAGCCCCGTCAGCTTAAGGTCTACAAGAACCCACATACAGGCGAGCGCGTCGAGACCAAGGGTGGTAACCACAAGACCTTGAAAGAGTGGAAAAGCCAGCATGGTGCCGACGAAGTCGAGAGCTGGTTAGCTAAGTAACCCTTCAGAAGCAAAGATTAGGGGCCTCGTGAAGGCCCCTTTTTTATTTTACCCAGAACAGTGATGCCTCTCTGGGCGACCCAACAACTTCTGCCTACTGCACGTTCCAGTAACGCCCTGCTCGTTCTAAGGCCACCGCACCAACTCCAGCTCCTTGAGCCGGATGGCCATCGCCGAGTCTGAGACACCGAATTGCTGGGCCAGTGACACCAGGTGCTGGTTGTTAAATCGGGTGCATCGCGCCAGCGCCAGCTCACGTTCTCCCGACTCTTTCGGGGAGTAGAGAAGCCGATCCGGATTGTTGGGGTCGAGGTGATAGGCAATCACGTCACTGAAGCGCAATTGCCCCTTGCAACAGAACATGAACTCGAACCGTTCTCTCACCAGCTTCTGAGGCATTAGGAAGCAGGCGGCGAAGCGATCGGCTTGTCTCTCTGCAGGTGCACGTGGTGTTTGCAGATGACTGCCGTCAAAAGCGCGGTCGCGGTGCATGATAGTGTCTTCGTGGAGCACAAGATGGCCGATCTCATGCGCGCCGGTGAAGAGCTGGACTTTGTCACCAAACTCAGTCGCGACCGCGATCTTGTTCGATTGACGGTCAATCAGGCCCGCGATACGAGTACCGGCGTTGTGCCGATTGAAATGGGTGTCTCCCAGGGTGGGATGCTCATGGTAGTCGTAGCCGCAGACCATGGCAGCGATCCGGGGGCTGCGCATCATCATCGGCGGAACATCTTGATCTGGCCACAGGTAACGGCGATCACGGTAAATCTGCATGAGCAGATCGGTCGCTGCTTTCTCGATATGGGCTTCGTTCATGGCAAAACACCAGATGTAGGCTCTCAAGCACAATTTAGCCCAATATGTAGTGCTTTCAATATGTGCCTAACCCAATATATAGGTTTTGCCGATGAACGGTACGGCTGGTACTGGCCCGCTAAACTCCGATGGGTTCCGAGATCCCTTATAAGATCCGAGCTCTCGTTAGGAACCAGCCACGCTATCGAAACCCATGGTATTTCCTGTCCTGCGACCAAGGAACATAGTGGACTGGGTCGATCTCGGTGCTGAAGCGGACTCCCTGGATTTTGTGAATCACAATGCCGTCTCGAGCTAGACGTAGGCTTGGCTCCGGCGGAGGTACCAGAGGGACGTACCGGGAGGATTGATCTGAGTCTTTAGGTTCCGCTTCCCAGTACTCTGGGTAATACACCAACCTATCTTCATCCGGTTCCCAGAGACTCACATACTCAGCCTTTTGTGTGTCCTCGAGCCTTTCTACCCCACTGGCCTTGTTGAAAAGAATGACGTTCTGCCCCAGTGACGTATCCTGTTGCACCTGCACAGAGGGAAATAAGATACCGTCGAGATTCAGCTTTTCATGGGTTGCAAGGAAATCGGCAATAGCTTGCGTGATCAGATACCCGCTTTCCGCCGAGTCCGGCATAACTGGCATCGTCAGCTGGCGCTGTAAGTCTTTCAGAAACGCGCAGCGTTCGGTGAGGCTCCTGCGAATTGGATTGAAGTAGCTCAACCCCCGATGCGGACGCATTGAAGCCAGGTCGTTCAGGTTGAGAAGCCTCAGAGGCCGGATTACGTCGAACCGCGCGGTAACTACCATGCTGCCAACCGGAGGGCGCACCTCCGCAATTGCCGTGTGGTCATCTGTTGCGCCGTAAAAAACCGAAATTCCCTTGGCGTTCATTCGGCCAGGAGATCCCTTGCCTCCTGGTACCGGGCCGAGATGCTTTTCAGGGTGAGTCAGCGCTTCCTCCATGCTCTGCTCATCCTGAAACACCCTACCCCGTTGGAATGACGAGATTGGATAACCTTGGCCTGCGATCACAATGGCTGACCGGTCGTCCACCGAGCGCAGATCTTCTATGCCGTCGAAGACCATTGTCAGGATTGACCCCACCAAGGGATTTGCCAGCCGCGATTCGAACTTCAAGCTGTGCTCCATTTTCCGCCAACCGATAGTCAACTCGGACGAAGCCTCTGTTTCCTCTTCGAAACAAGGATCGTCATCATCTGGACAACTCCAAGAGTCGAGCAAGCGCTCATGGATGTCAGAAAGCAGGGCCTCATCGGAACCCAGCATGCGCTCCAGCACGTCATACAGACTTTCACCGATCGGTGGGTAACCATGATGAATCACTGAATTCGGTTGCTGAACCTCACGGAAAGAGGCGTGGATTGCCGTTTCGCAGAGTTCCACCAGCTCATCCATGTCCATGACTGGGAGCTCTCGGTCGCAGTAGTCACACTCGCTGATATCGTTCTCCGAAGCATGATCCTGCAGGAAGGTTTCGGTAAGGCAATCGGTACACACCACTTGACGCATCACTTGCTCCTTTGCTGCATTACACGGCGCCTATCTACGTCTAGGCGAAGGCCTCTCGCTGATTTAAGCATTTACCCATCGGGTGCCGCCCTTGCCAATGGTTAGGAGCTGCCATCTCTACTGAAGCTCAGTTCCTCAACGGCCCCAAGTCAATCGCCAGGCAGCGAAGGTCAGTAACCTGTGCAACCATGGTGTCGCTGGCCTCGTGATAGGTGAAGGTGCCGAGGAAATAGAACGTGAAGTACCTTACCAGCCGTGCCTGATCGAGAATTTCATTCACATAGCGCCTTGATCGGTGCTGAGTCATGACCTCATCAGAGACCTGGAGAGAGGCATCTTTGTCCGTAACCTTGTCATAGAAGTTGAATACGAAGCCGGCCCCTTCACGCGGCTCAATCCGGCCACCGCCGTTGTAGACGTATCCTGCAGTGTCAGGTCTGGCCCAAGCCACCTTCTTGAAGTACGAACGCAACGGTATTTCACCACGCCCTGTCACGTTGATCGTTACCTCGGGAAAGAGGTCTTTCAAGGCTTCGCGTGTGTCGTGGTAGTAATCCACTAGCTCACGCAGGTCACCGCTTCGGTGCTTCCGATCGGATCGGGTGCCTTCTGCGCCGCCGCCACCGCCCCGTCGACGAATAGCTCCTGCCTCGTCCTCGTCGCCTGGTGCGGCTCGAGGTGGACGTACCACGGGTTGTTCTGGCTGTGTCGGGGGAACAAAGATATCGATTACCGAAGTGAGTTGGCGTTTTGCCAAGCGTGTGCGGGTCTGTAACTCAGTCTCTCCGGGCAACGGCGCATCGCTACCTTCGTCCTCATCTGGCAGCATCCACTCGCAGTCCGCATGATGGTCATAGTGCTCGTTGTCTTTGTAATGCGGAGATTTGACGCGCGCTTTTTCGGTCGGGTGGATGTAGTAATTGACGGCTGTGATTTTTGGCACCACCTTGAGCGCCCTGCATTCCGGTGATGAGCACTGGAACAGAAAACGGCTACGTGGCTGGTTTTGGTTGAAATAGGCCTGATGAGCACCGCCAATGGTTAATTCTTTGGCCAAATCCACACAGTATGCCCGGGTGATCCTTCGCTTCGTTCGCATCTGCAGCCTCAACGCAAAAGCTTGAGACTAACGCGCGGTGTTTGGAGCGCCAAGGCCTGACCTAGAGCTGTTAGCTAATACCTTGGTCGAACATGGTGTCATCGGAAAGGTGAAGTTGGTAGAGGGTTTGGTCTGTTTCCTGACCAAACCCTCGCCTGGGGTTCGCAGATATTAAGAAGCATCTGTCTCAGGTTCGCCAGTAACTGCCGGCGCGCCTTCTACCGTAGAGAGTAGATCCTCGGCAACGGCTTGACGGTTTGACGCAGACTGGGCCCAGTACACCATGGCTACCCATCTCAACATGAACCACCAAGCGTAAACGGCGTCCGCCGAGTAAAAATCGTCATCATCCATCACGCCATGAGCGAACGCGTTTCGCAGGTTCGGCCCGAACGCGCTGCAGAACAAAGCTTTCATCTCGAACACGATGTCGCCACCGAATACTGCATCGACGCCATCTACGTCTAGAAGCGTGCTCAGGCCGTTCTCGTTCTCGATACCCTCCAAGTCAGTGTTGGAGGTTTTCAGCCTCGCTCCTTTCATATGAAACCGGACGATATTCTCCAGTTGGGGGATTAGGAAGTGCACTGCCATGCCGAAATCACCCGTCATTCCCCAATACAGCCCCTTGCCGACCATGTGCGCCCGATCAGGCGGTACTAAGGCCGACGCTTTGGCAAGTTCAACCAGATCCTGCTCTTTATAGCAGTGTTCCCGCTGTATAACGCCCAGTGCTGGAATCACGCCGCCTTGCACGGTTAGGTTGCGTGTGAGCGCGTGGTTTTTTACCATTTCTGCCCAAACGCGCTCCTCATTATCCTGCGAGGGCTCAGCGCCTAATGACATAGGTTTGGTCTTAGCGATCACACGCCCACCCTTGTCGAGATATGTCGCTTCACTTAGCGCACCGATCAACCCTACGCGCAGCGTGTTCAAGGCTGCTTGGCGAGCGGCCTCTTTCTGGGCAAATGGATAAAGCGCAGCTAATGCACGGAGAGCTTCAACCGGGGACTTGCCCGAAACCTTCTCCAACGCATCACTGACCAAGCCTGAGATATCTGTAGGCGGCGTCGAGATCACGCGCATCATCCCCACCGCACGATTGCCTGCATCTGCGATGCGTTGATCCGTTTAAGTAATCTCGCCCCAGCGCTCCCTTCGTCTGTTCCGCTTGGCCCGCCTCGTGAAATCCGTAAGAATGTCATCTGGCCATTACCAACTGTACGGAATACTCATATGCCACGGAAGCGCAAAGGGAGCGGCGGCGGGCCGATCGCTCTGTACGCCTTGTTATTCGTTGTTGCCCTTTTGGCGCAAGTTCCAAAGCAAGCGTGGATCGCCCTTGGAGTTATCTTGGGCGTAAGTGCATTGGTATGGGCCGTCAGACGCGCCACCCAGGCAAAGCGTTACGCGCCTGAAGATGACATTGTTGCGGAGATCGCCGCTGAATCTCGACAGGCAACCTCCCCCAGTCTCACCGTCCAGTTCGGCACCAGTACCCGCGAGCGAGACTTCCATACTGTCCAAGTCGGTTCGTCCAGCGATAGTCAGAACTACACCATCCCAAAGCCAAGTGCAAAGCCCATGGGCGTTCGCTGGCTTGCAGAAGGTGAGTCCATCACCGTGGCCGGATTGGCTATCCCGGGTGGAATGCTCTACATCACCGAGCGGGCAACCCAGTTCGGTCAGACTGAACCGTCCCTGATTGATGCAACGCTTCGAGTCGCACGCTCACCCATGAGCCTTACCGAGCGGCAGATGCCCTATTGGCCAAGTTACCGAAGCATCACGCCTGAGGCGCGGCGAGCGTATCTGCAATGGTTGGCAGGAGGTCGCCGCCAGCCTGCGGATGCGGGATACGTGTTCCTGTTTTTTTACGGGCTGGAACGCCGCGCGCTGATCGATGCACCGAGCGATCCTCAGGCTAAGGTAGAGATTGCTGCCATCAAGGCCGAGGTCGAACGCTTGCTTGGTCTCTACGGCGACAACCATTCTTTCCGCGGCTACGCTACCCGCTTTCTCGCCCATATCGACGCGGGTTCTGTTCAGCCTCAGAGCTATATGAGTGAACCGATTGCCAGTGCCGCAGATGGGTACGAGCTGCCCATGTCACTGAGAGTCGCGCTGGGTCAGATGGCCGTGGATAAATACCCTCTCAATCCGAGCTGGGCATTGGCCTGGGCGCTCGCAGAGCCCAACATTTCCAGACGCACACCTGTGACCCGTTGTCCTGAGCAATTCGCAGCGCTCTTCAAAAACCAATTCGCAAAACGTTATCCCAACGGCATTGTGCTTCCTCAGAACAAGACCAAGCTGAAGATTGCCTATCGCCCCGCTTCTTCCGGATTGAGCATCCCGGCAGCAGCCGTGGGCGACCTCCCCGATGTCGCCGCAACCTCAGGAACGCGTAACAAGCTGCAGGGTATAGTGGAAGAATGCACCACCGTTCTAGACGCTTACAGTCGATATCTGGGGCGCAACCCAGACGCTGGATATAGTCTGGAAGCCATCCTGCAGTTGCCAACAGAACTCTGGCCTGCTGAAGCAAAAGCCGAACTCGAACAGTTGGCACAACGCGTCGGCGGCGAAACTATCTGCATGAGTTTCGCTGAGCTGGCAGGCCGTTTCAAATCCGCCGGCGCGCTTTCCCGCGACAAAGTCGTGGCACTCGCACGGGCCTTGGAAAGCAAGCGGATCGGATTAGAGCCCGATGTGCTTTCTGGCAGCCGTACGCCCAAGGCAGAAGACACCATCGCACTGTTCGCAGCGGACTCTGATGAAGGTACTCTTCGTTCGACCGATGCTTACAGCGCTGCAGCAGTTACTTTAGACCTGGCCAGTGCAGTGGCTGCGGCTGACGGTGACACCTCGCTAGAAGAGGTGAGTCTGCTGTCCGGCCACATTGACTCATGGGATCACCTCTGCGTCGCGCATCGAAAACGCTTGAAGGCGCACCTCCAGATTCAACTGAAGCAACCGCCGACACTGGCAAGCCTCAAGAAGAAGCTTGAGCCGCTGACGATCGAGGCCAAGCGGAAAATTGCCAGCTTCCTGGCCCACCTGGCACAAGCGGATGGCGAGGTGACGCCACAGGAAGTTAAGCTCCTTGAGCGCGTATACAAGTCGCTCGCCCTCGATCCGCAGTTCGTCTACAGCGACCTCCACAGTGCAGCTGTTCGTCCCTCCCATGGAGTGGAGGCACTGACTGCGAATGCCGCGCTGGCCACTGCGACACAGACATCAGAAAGCACTGGCTCTGGCTTTGCACTGGACATGGACAAGGTCGCTCGCTTGCAACAAGAAACGGCAGAAGTGTCGGCGCTCCTGGCCAGCGTCTTCAATGAAGAATCGCTGACTGAGACGCCTAGCGCCTTGGAGCCCGAGGCGCCCCAACGGCAGGAAGAAAGTACCGCCGAACAGCTTGCTACCGTACATGGCCTGGACGTCGAGCATTCAGCGTTCCTTCGGCTTCTGGTGTCACGGGCTGAGTGGAGTCGTGCCGAGCTGGAAGACGCAGCCAGTGATATGGAACTGATGCTGGATGGCGCCTTGGAGCGGATCAACGAGACAGCGTTCGAGCTGTTCGACATGCCCGTGACCGAAGGTGATGATCCCATCGAAATCAACCCCGACATTCTGGATGAGCTAGCCCTATGAGTAAGATACGAGCCAAGGATCGCGACGCGGTCATTCAATCGCTGCGTGCGGGCGTAGTGCCCCGTGTTGGGCAGCATCTCATCCAGGTAGGTCGAGCGGGTGAACTCGATTCGCTGCTCAAAGATGTGGATCGTCTCGCGGATGGCGGCTCGGCTTTTCGCGTCGTCATTGGCGAGTACGGCGCGGGCAAAACCTTCTTCCTGAACCTAGTACGCGGCATCGCCATGGAGCGCAAGCTTGTCACCATGCACGCCGATTTGAATCCAGACCGCCGGCTTCACGCTTCAGGTGGCCAAGCGCGCTCACTTTACTCGGAGCTGGCCAAAAACATGGCCACCCGCACCAAGCCAGAAGGCGGCGCTCTGCAGGGTATCGTTGAGAAGTTCATCTCCCAAGCTAAAACGGAAGCCAAGACCAAAGGTGTCGAGAGTGAGGCGGTCATTCGTGAGTACCTGGCAGAGCTCACCGAGATGGTCAATGGGTATGATTTTGCCGACGTCATTGCCGCCTACTGCCGCGGCTTCGAGGAAGGTAACGAGCAGCTCAAGGCTGACGCCATTCGTTGGCTACGCGGGGAATTCTCCACCAAGACTGACGCCCGCGCTGCTCTGGGCGTGCGGACGATCGTCGATGATGCTTCTGTCTACGACCAGCTGAAATTGCTGTCACGATTCGTACGCCTGGCTGGTTTCGGCGGCTTGATGGTATGCCTGGATGAACTGGTCAACCTGTACAAACTGGCAAACACCCAGGCCCGTAACGCCAATTACGAACAGATTCTGCGCATCCTCAACGATTCGTTGCAGGGTTCCGCTGAAGGCCTGGGTTTTGTATTGGGCGGCACACCAGAGTTTCTGATGGACACTCGTCGGGGGCTCTACAGCTACCCTGCCCTGCAATCCCGCCTCGCTGAAAACAGCTTTGCTAAGTCTGGCCTGGTCGACCTTTCTGGGCCTGTCATTCGACTCAGCAGCCTGACACCTGAAGACTTCTACGTGCTTTTGCAGAAGCTGCGCAATGTTTACGCCTACGGTGAGCCTGAGAAGTTTTTGCTGCCGGATGAAGCCATCCCCGCTTTCATGGCGCACTGTAATCAGCGCTTGGGCGAGGCATATTTCCGGACGCCGCGCACGACCATTACGGCTTTCATCAACTTGCTCGCGGTGATCGAGCAAAACCCTACCGCGGATTGGCGAACCTTATTGGGCGCCGTGGAGCTGACCAAGGATGAGGCCGGGCAGCAAGATCTAGAAGTTGAGGCCGACGATGAGCTCGCCAGCTTCAAGCTCTGACTCTTCTTCGTTCGAGCGTTTACACCCGGAGGTTCAGCAATGGATCTGGTCACAGGGGTGGACGTCCCTGCGTGATGCGCAGGAGTGGGCGGTACCGGCATTGGTGGCCGCCGATCGCGATGTGATCATTGCAGCGTCCACTGCCGCAGGTAAAACAGAGGCCGCATTCCTGCCGATCCTGACCAACCTGCTCAACAACAGTGAGCCAGCCGGCGCGGTGCTGTATATCAGCCCGCTCAAGGCGCTGATCAACGACCAGTGGGACAGGCTTAGCCGGTTATGTGAGAGGCTCGAACTGCCCGTCGTTGCTTGGCATGGCGATGTGGCAGCAAGCAAGAAACAACGGTTTTTGAAATCGCCTGAGGGCATCTTGCTGATCACTCCGGAGTCCCTAGAAGCCCTGTTTGTAAATAGAGGCTCAGGCTTACCTGGGGCTTTTCAGAACCTTCGCTACATCGTCGTCGATGAGCTTCATGCCTTCATCGGAAGTGAGCGTGGAAAGCAGCTGCAATCGCTAATGCAACGGGTTGAAATCGTCGTGGGTAGAACGCTGCCCCGTGTAGGGCTTTCGGCGACGCTTGGGGAGATGTCGCTGGCCCGCAAGTTCCTGAGGCCAGTGTGCCCGGATGGCATCACGGTTATTGAGTCAAAGTCCTCTGGCCAAGAGCTCCAGGTACAGGTGCGTGGCTACATTGAGCAGCCCATGCAGCAGTTGGTGGTGGAACACCCAGGGAATGCATCAACAGATGAAGGCGCAGAGAAGGAAGACACCTCAGGTACCAAAGTGGCTATCGCAGGCCACCTGTACAAGGTGCTGAGGGGGCATAACAACCTGATCTTCCCGAACAGGCGCCAAGAGGTTGAATGGTTTGCCGACCGTCTGCGCTCACTGTGCGAAAACGATGGTGTTCCGAACGAGTTCTGGCCGCATCACGGTAGCTTGTCCAAGGAGCTACGCCAGGATGCCGAGCGGGCGTTGAAAGCGGGAGATCCTCCAGCTTCTGCCGTATGCACTACCACCCTGGAACTGGGTATAGACATCGGTAGCATCAGGACGGTCGCCCAGATCGGCTGTCCACCCTCTGTGGCAAGTCTCAGGCAAAGGCTTGGCCGCTCGGGTCGCCGCCCCGGTGAGCCTGCGATGCTCAGGACGTACTGCCGGGAGCGCCCTTTAACAGATAAGTCGGATCTCTCCGATCAGTTACGTGAGGGCCTTGTCCAAACGGTCGCTATGATCCGATTGCTGATCAGTGGATGGTTTGAGCCGCCTCGATCGGGAGGCCTACACGCCTCGACACTAGTGCAACAGTGCCTATCCTCAATTGCTCAGCTCGGCGGTGCTTCTGCGGCGCAATTATGGGGAAATCTCATCGCAAGCGGCAGTTTTGCGAGCATCACCAAGCCTGATTTCCTGGCTTTGCTCAAGGGTATGGGTGAGAAGGAATTGATCGTCCAAGACAGCTCAGGACTTCTGCTACCAGGCGAACTCGGGGAGCGGTTGATCAACCACTATGAGTTCTACACCGCCTTCACAAGCGATGAAGAGTTTCGTTTGCTCCGGGATGGGAAGCCACTTGGCTCGCTGCCCGTCAGCAAACCCCTGACCAAGGGACAACGCATCATCTTCGGCGGAAGGCGTTGGCAGGTTCAGGATGTCGACCTCGAAGCAAAGGTGATCGTGGTCACACCGGCGCGGGGCGGCGAGCCCCCTCAGTTTGATGGGCTTGGTGCCCAGGTGGATGATCGTGTCAGGCTTGAAATGCGAAACGTGTTGATGGAGACCACATCCTGCCCCTTCCTGGACAAACACGCTCAAGCGCTCCTAGACGAGGCTCGGAATAACTTCCGCGCTCTCGGGTTGGGTGACGCGGCGATAATTGGCTCTGCCAGCGTAAGCCATGTGGCAACCTGGCGAGGGGATTACACCAACGATGCGCTGGCCTTGTTGCTCAGGCATGTAGGTATTCAGTGTGAAAACACCGGGCTATTCCTGGAAGTTGCATTCGGCGCGGAGGACACATTGCGAGCGTTGCGCGTGGTCGGTCAAATGGACATCTCGAACGTAGAGCCGATCTTGGAAAATGTCGAAAACATGATCCGAGAGAAATGGGATTGGGCCCTTCCCCGCCCGCTTCTTATGAAGTCGTTCGCCTCAAGCCATCTTGATCTCCAAGCCGCGGTCACCACAGCTCGACTCCTTACACTGGAGTCGCAGGTTGGCAACGAATAGGACTTCGCTCTTCTCCACGCCCATGATTTCGGCCGCTTATGTGTAGGTGGCTGCATGGGCTTTGAGCGAGCTGGCTTCGGCTATACAGATACTGGTAAGCCTGAAGTTAGAGGGTATGGCAGGCGCTGGTTCGCATGGGGACTACCTGGCTCGGATCGCGAGCTGCGAATTCTGACAGGAGTACAAATGTACTCAGCGATGTGCTAATGGGTTCAAGGTTCTCTGGACTACGCCTGCGAGCCATCCGCCTCACTCGATACGCGCAAAGCCATGAGCTCAGCCTCTGCGGTGGTGAGTTTGTGTGCCAGATCCACCTCCCTTAGCTTCGCGGCTGCGAATTGCGACTGAGACTCACCAGCCTCTTTAGCCTTTGCTTCCAACTGTTGAGCGAGCAGTTCCTTCGCACCTTCCGCACGCGCGGTAGTAGCATTGGCAATGCTCAGCTCACCCCGCAGGGTTTCGACAGCCTCACGATGTTGCGAGGCTTCCCTGGCATGCTGGCGATTTTCGGCAATGAAGCGCTCGTTATCCCGGATCAATCGGGTGATCTCCTCCTGCTTGACCATGAGCGTCTGCTGAAGGACGGTCAGCTCCTGCTGCAATTGATAGAGCTGGGACTCGTGGCGGTTCAGATCTTGGTCTCGCTGCTCCTTGATCGAAGCACGGTAGTGTTCCAGGGCCTCCCGGGCATGCATATGCTTTTGCTCCAGAGACTGGATCTGCACATCCTTCTCTTGAATCCGGACTTCGAGATCACTGTTGCTCTGGGTGAGCCTGGCGTTGCGCGTGATCTCAGTCTGCAGTGTGGACTGAGTGGTCTTAAGCTCTTCAGTTTGAGCAGCCAAGACATCTCCTTGCGCCCTGAAATGGAGCTTGACTTCATCTAGCTCGCTCTCAAGTGCCTCGGCTCGTGAGACCAATAGCTTACGTTCGTGCTCGAACTCTGCTCGTGCCTCAAGAAAGGCCTGGCTGCCCTCTTCCTGGACTTGATCCAACAAGCTTTCGACGACCCCGCGCAGCGCGCCGCTCATGCGTTCACGAGGGTTCGCTTCTGATCCTGGTGATTCCAGCTGCTTTAGATACCGAGCGATCGTGGTCTTTGAGCCCGTATTTCCAATCTCCACTCGGACTGCATCAATGCTGGGATAAACACCACGCATTAGCAGGCTGTTCCGCGCCTTTTGCACCACCGCTAGGTTAACGCCGCCTCGCGCCATACCCCCTCCAGACGATTTCGAGTCATGTCACATGTCATGCAATTACATAATACGAAAATGTCAAACCTTGCTGGGAAGTTGCCGACAACTGGCAAGATATAATCGAGGTTTATAGCTTGGCAGACCCTTGAGCAGAGGTAAAATGGCCTGAAAGGCGGTACAACTGGCGAAAACGAGCCGCTGAAGGCTCGAAACGGGGAATCTAGGTGATAGAAGTGGTGAGCAAGGCAGACAGGTACCTAGAGGCGAGCGTTCGGCAGAACACGTCGAAGAGCTACGCGTCCGCCCTCTCCCATTTCGAGGTGACCTGGGGCGGATACTTGCCCACCACTACGGAATCAGTTGTGCGCTACATCGCTGAATACGCCGACCAGCTGGCGCTGAGCACGCTGAAGCAACGCCTGGCTGCGCTCGCAAACTGGCATCAAAGCAACGGCTTCCCCGACCCCACAAAAGCCCCCAAGGTCAGGCAACTGCTGAAAGGCATCAGGGCGGTACACCCCGTGCAACAGAGGCAAGCAGCTCCTCTGGCGTTACTACACCTCGAAAAAGCAGTGGCACACCTAGAGGGTGAGATTGATCAGGCAAGGGCCGCCGGCGACATAGTCGCCGTTCTCAAAGCAACCCGCGACATTGCCTTGCTCACCATTGGATTTTGGAGGGGATTCCGCGGAGATGAACTAGCCAGGCTCACGATCGAGAACACGCATGCGGAGCGGTACGTCGGGATTAAGTTTTATCTGGGCTCGAGTAAAGGAGACCGTCAAAACATCGGCCGTGAGTACAAGACGCCATCGCTGAGCAAGCTCTGCCCGGTGGAGGCTTACCTGAACTGGATCGAAGCTGCAGGCCTAACTCGCGGTGGAGTGTTCCGGGGAATTGATCGCTGGGGAAACATCAGCGATCGGCCTCTCGCGGCGCACAGCTTGATACCCCTCCTACGCGATACCCTCGATCGGTGTGGATTGCCGTCGGAGAGCTACAGTGCTCATTCGATCCGCCGAGGATTTGCCACCTGGGCGGCAAGCTCAGGCTGGGACATCAAGACGCTAATGGAGTACGTCGGCTGGAGCGATATGAAGTCCGCACTGCGCTATGTGGAACCGGCACAACAGTTTGGCGGGCTGGTCAGAAAGCTGGAAGAGTGATCGCATGCTTTCAGCATCTGTAGGCCAATACCGCCATGGCTCCATCCTTTTTCGTTCATGGCACAATGATAGCTATCGCTCCCTATGACTAGCTCCATGCAATAGCATTTGAGCTGGGCGACGAATCCCTTTTAATGGTTGAAAACGATAATGGAACTGATCGCTCAAGATGTTGACTGGACTCAAGTTCGGCGGAAAATCATTTCCGAACTGTCTTCGCTAAGGCTAAATGGTACTGATGCTGACTGGATAATCCTCGTATTCGCCATTGCTCACGAGAAGAGCGGAATAGACCCTCAGTTAGAACGCCTGTCCGCTCCGGAAGACTTGAGAACCAAGATTGAAAACGACTTCGAGCGAAGTGGTTTCGGAGTAAAAAACGCCCTCCACAGGCTAAGTGATGAGGCATTTTCAAGCTGTTTGCATGTAGTCAAAAATCACCTGTTAATAATTAACAGGGATGGCGTGCGCGACTTTACTATCTTCATGATCAATCATATCCTTTCGTCAAGCCACGGCGTAACAACCAGTTACTCTAGGATATCATCCTTTTTAGTGGCTGGCATTGCTGAAAACTTGAGATGCAGTTCGATCATTGATCTTCAGCCTATTACAGCCCAAGTGGCTATAGATTCAATAATCAAGTATTATCACTTGATCAGGGATGACAGAAGTGGTGAGGCCGAGCTAAGACGGCTAAAGCTTGAAATGCACAACAAGGACTATACCGAGTTTGGGTTCGACGGAGTGCCTGACTATCCTGCCCAAAACCCAGTATACATCCTTGACCTGAATCGCCGGGACGTGGGCGCTTCATCAGGCATAAAAGTTCCGAAGCTTACACCGCTGGAAGAGTTTCTCGACATGGATGTATCAGGCGAGATCATAGTAATAACACCTCAGTTCCGTACAAAAAGCCACAAGTATGCTTTGCGGGTCTTGAATCTACTGGCTCAGCGATACCCTATCAACACGGTGATAAATTTCTCGACGCCAACTGCAAAATCATTCTCATATGGAACGCTAATCGTTGCCAGTTCAGATTCCCGTCGCGGGAAAGGAGAGCTACTTGAAATTGACGTGACGCGTAACAACCCCGCAACCAAAGGCTTAAGTTATCTGGACACAGTAAACCTTGCAAGCTCGATTCATGGCATTTGGACGGAACCCGACACAAGCTATAATCGTACCCTGCCAACTGTCCAGCGCATAATTAATGCTCAGTTTTCAGATGGCTATATTGATATACCCTCTCTCTGCAGGGTAATGCCTCGCAAGACGCTCGGAATATTCCAAGACAATGAGTTCATGGGCATGGGTAATCATGATAAAGACGGCGGCTACCAATCTAGTCTTTTGATTAATAGCGCTCCCATCCTGGAAAGCCTTACTGAGTCCCAGGTCAATAAATGCCTTTATGTCATCGGGAACAATGGCGCGGGCAAGAGTTTTTTGCTCTGTGATCTAGTCCATCAGCTTGCGGAGAGAGGAATGGAGTGCGCAGCACTCTCGGTTTCTCGCGCAGATAGGTTTCCAAAAGCCACGGGAGGATTGGAAAGGTATTATGCACTAATCGGTGAGTCTCAATCGCTCGCTAAAAGGAGTTCGGCGTCAACGAAGTCTTTAATTTCGTTGCTCGAAACTCCTTACCGCTTCAATATTTTCGCCAAAATTTTGGTCGAGCTGGGTTTCAATCAAGAAGTGTATTTGATTCGAAAAGGAAAGGCACAAAAACAAGGCGAGGATGGCAATGGTATCATTTCGTTGAGTCTTACGCCGCCTCACGACCAAGAGGCGATTGAGCTAGCGAAACAGCTCGACCCTTCAGCGTATGAGATAGGCATCGTCCCGCGCCAAGAACGCGAGCTGCATTTCAACAACTATGACATCATCATCCCGTTCTCGAACCTGAGTTCTGGTGAAAGAAATATCCTCCAATTAATTACTCTCCTCGTTAGCACGGCAAGCCACAACGCAACCCACTTCATTGACGAACCCGAAATCAGCCTTCACGTGCGATGGCAACAAATTCTGCCGAAAGCTTTCTCAATACTGGCCGAAGAATTTGATATGTCCCTAGTGGTAGCAACCCACTCTCCCGTAATGATTGCAAACGCAACAGATAGCAACTGCTTCTGCTACAATGTGAATGAGGGTGTTCTGGAGCTGATAGATCTCGAAGATCGGCACTCAGTTGAAACCATCTTATTGCAAGGCTTCCACACCTACACACCTCATAACAGGGAGGTTCATGAAAAATGTGCCAGGCTTGTCTCTGATGTGATTGAACGGGTCAATACCAATGCGGGCGGAGCTAAAGAATTCGGAAAATCCGCAATCGAAGATCTCTCCACCATCAGCGAAATCATCAATAGAACTGCAACTCATGATAATGGTGCTCAGAAACAAGGTGACCTTGATCTGATCCACAAAGCGATGACAGCGATTAGCACAGTTATCCAGGCTGGCCAGCAATGACGTATTTTAACGTCAAGAGCCCAGCCGAGATTGAAGCGTTCGAAGCCAGATATGGTGACGGATGCCACGGGGTCAAAAAGCACAAGCCTGGCACGCTCAAACTCTTGAAGGACTTTGATGGTCGTGCAGCGGCTGAATTTGATAGCCGGCAAGCTGGCAATCCCAAAGGCCCGAACGATTTGTGGGTGGATCTGTACGAGCACAATAAGGATAAAAAATCCGGAGTTACTGGCAAACTCCTCCGCAAACACCTTCGAGACTTTCTCGAGGAAGAGCAAGCCCATAAATGCTGCTACTGCCAGCGCCCCTTGGTAAATATTTCTAACGCCAAACCAATAGAGCACATTCTCCCGCGGCAGCCGTTCGTGCAGCATTCTTTTCATCTGTGGAATCTGGCGGTTGCCTGTTTCGATTGCAACCATGCCAAAAGCAATGATTGCTGGATTGACCCTGCTCTATCAGCAGTAGCCGCCTATCCAAAACCTCAAGATTTTATTGGTTGTTACCATCCTCGCTTTCACACATATGATGAGCATATTAAGTTTGTACGAGTGCAAACCAACACTGTGAACATATCACTTTACATAGGAAGAACTGAACAAGGACAAAATCTTTGCAAGAAACTGCTTAAAACCGTTTCCGCAAAAGATATCCTGCTAAGCAGTAATCTGCATTTAAAGCAAAGCTTGCAGAAACTACACTACCACATGCCTAGCCTGAACGGCAGGGCTGCCATAGCGGTTGATGAATTTAATGAGGCTCTCGCAGGAATAACGCTAAAATTAATCCGCTGATAACTTGAGATTAGGCGCCGAGGGAAGAGTTATGAAGTGCTCCCTCGTCCATCTCGCTTATCAGCCTTGCAATGACGCCCAGGACTAAACAACGCCTGCGCCGTACTGGGCTTTCCACTGTTTCAGGAGCCTGTGGTTACCGCCCTTAGTGCAGAACCTAATCGTTCCCGTAGTCTGGCTCGTACTCGATTTCTCGCTCATCCTTCTCAACGTACTCTTCATCGAAGCCTGCCGCCTTCATAGCCTCGGCACCCTCCAGGTGCAAATCACACGTTGGGCAGTAGAACTCGACGGGTGTGGAGTATCGCTCAACCGTTTCGTACCCACTTTCATGATCCTGCTCGATGACCTCTTCGTGGACACGATCGCCCCCTAAGAAGCCTTTGCTTTCACATGCAGGGCACGGGATGTCCCAGTGGCTATCTAAGTGGTATCTGAAGGCCCCTCGATACGTCCACCACTCCAAGCCCTGGGAATGCTCTTGCAGTTCCTTGATCTCTTTAGGAGAACGCTTTTTCGGCTTCTGCTGTGATGACCCAGGCACTTCATCAGGTTTTTCGAAGGTTGCTCGGGCGTTTGCGATGCTTTGTTTGGCTGCCTGCACCTTGATCGTGTGGAAGTCCTTGGCAAGGGCCGCAGGGATTTTTGACTCACTGCCCACCCAATCCTCCAATTCCTGCCCCATGGATGCGAGGATGAGTTCTGAGGTTGTCCAGAACTCCCCCTCCCAGTCGCTATCCACGACTCCGGCGTATGCTGCCTGGCCCGAATGGAGTTCGGCATTTCTACGTGAGGAGATCAATTCGCATGACTTAGCATGCGGTGTGCCGAATTTTGCCACCGTGTGCTTCAGTCGTGCGAAAACCACGTGAGCACTAATGGTCTTCACCTTGGTGTCAGTTTCGACACCGCAAGCCTCCAAAAGGCTATTTGGATTGTCGGCTTCCACAACCAGGCAAGGATGAATCGCCGCAAGCTGAGCTTTACCCAAGAGTTCAAGGGCCAGAGCTGCCCAGATCTGATAGACCTCCGAATCCTTTGAGGCCTTAGCCTGCAACGCTCGCAAGGCGTAAAGCCGAGACTTCCCTAGCAGGGCCTCCGCCGAGATTGCTGATGGCACTTCCTTGCGCGGCTTTTTTACGTCACTTCCTGTGTTAGCCATGTTTGCCTTTCTCCATTACGGTGACTCTAAGGAGTTTCCGCTCAGTGCTTCCCTGTGCGGATCCGCGGCGATGTAGAAAACGCCAGTTATCAAGCAGCAAGAATTTCCCGGCCTGCCAAGTGATTGCCTGTTCGTCTGAGGGCTCAAAGAGATCGATCGAGCGCACGATTTCCTGAGCGCCGGCATCCACGGGCGTCATGCAGCCAGGGTCGAACCTGTAGTAACGGTCAGAACCTCCTCGAGCCGCAGCGTAAAAGCTGTTGCCGCCATTGGTAATCCTGAAAACCGATGACCGAGCGCCATCTACATTCAATGGATCGAATGTGCTCCCCTCGCAGAAGAGCGTTTGAGCAGTGCAAGGGGCGGCCTCCAAGCAACCCATAACGATGTACCGTGGCGGCGTACTCCAGTGGGCCCCATCGGTATGCCATGGGAATGGGCTCAACCCATAGCGGACGCTGAGAGAGCGCCGGTTCGCAGATTGCCTATCAGTAGGAATCAGCACATCGACCAAAGGCCCCCGGCGTCGCGTTGCCTTGGGCTGCCCGAGGAGACAGGCAATATCGAGCGCAGCTTGCTGGATTACGGCAGCGCCATCACCATCATCCGGCAATTGAAAGATCGCCCATCCGTTTGAACTCAAAGCTGATAGGGCATTCTTGATGAGATGTGGCATTCGGCATCCTTTCGCAGCTGAGCTAACAACGGGGCCAGTGAGCTTGATTCCTCTTCGTCGAGTCAGCGTAGTAGAAGCTGCACGATCTAGCGCCCCCAAATGCATACGGGCATTCACGGTGACCTACGCGCCCCAGTCATCGACCCCTTAGGTAACGACTAGCTGCCTGTCACCTTCTCCTAGTTAGAGCGTTGAAAAAGGGACTTGGTGAGACGCTGATGCCGCACACCCGTTAAGAGCTCAATACCACTTGCGTCAGATCCTCGTTTTCTTCAACGCCAAGGTGCTGAATAAACCAGAGGTGATGATCAGTCAGCTCGCTAGCAAGGTGGATGTGGAGTCCAATACCATCACTGACCTCGCGACCATTGAGGTGATCGGCGCCCAGCTACGTGCGCTTGCTGGCATGGCTCGAGAATACTAAAGCCGGGCTACCCAACCGAATTTTCCCCGCGCAAATCACGGGCGCCTGACCGATCGAGCGATGCCTGAGCATCTGTTAGGATTGATCACGGCGACGCCAATCTCGACTTGGCGGCACTGGGCAAGAACGCAGTGCGGCGAGGCGGAATAGACTGAGTCCCTTGCTGCTTGAGAAAACGTCCCGCCCCGCCCCCATTCAGTAAAAGTGACCTCGAATTGAATACTAAGCCCTCTGCAGATTCCTACAGCCTCCAAAAGATCTTCAAAGAAGAAACGGAACAGTATGAATGGTCATCTCTGTTCGACTTCTCAAGGCTTACGGCTACCGATGCCGTCATCACCGAAAGGCCGGATGGGGACGACAGCTTTTCAACAACGCTTTGGAACTATTGTTTTCCACCCATAGCCTCGACCTCCCGGTGGCATTACACAAAACTCTCAACACTGAGAAGCATTGCCCAAACCAGATCAATTCGATTGCATGCCGTAGAGAAGCGCATGGGTGAAGGTGAACTCACCTCATTCGCAGGCCAGTTCGGACTCCTCGGCTACCTCACCCCTAAATCTGACGGTAGACGCGTGATTGATGACCTTGCGCGGGATCTGTTTTACCTGTCGCTGGCCTCAGGGGACGAGCCGGGCCCGCTCTGGTCGTTTGGAGAGGTGCGACTGCGACTGTTGATCGAGCCCGTCCTGCAGCGAGCGGAAATTCGACAAATCAGGTACAGCGAAATCGAAGTGAGTCATCCATTTCGGGTGTTCAAAAAGATTGCGTCTGATCGATTTGATCGCTTTTTCACACCGAAGGGGGTATCGCGCATCGGAGCGTTCGCCTTACCTTTTTACTTGGATGAAGAAGCTGAAGTTCGGTTATTGGTCAAGAAATTTGGCGATGAGGACACCACAGAAGTAAACATCAGTGGCCAAGATCGGTACATTTGCGTACCGCTCAACAAGGAGCATGATCGGGTGAAGATAAAATTGCTGGAGGTTCAGTGCAGCGATCCCACTGCCAATTCTGAGGTCGCTCAAATAGTGGCTTCGATGGCCGACCTGGGTGTGCAATTGACCGAATTCACTGAACATCAACGCTAGCGGTATCTAGGAGCCGCGTAGTTATAGCCGCCCTGCGTGAGTCAAATTCACAGGACTATCCGCCTGATGTGATCGCTCAGGTTGAGCGGAGCTTTTCTCCTGAACGCGGCCGCACAACTGAGTGATGGCAACTCTCCTCGAGCACCTCAGATCAGCTACCTACCTGGAAACAGGTGACTGCATTATAGAGAAAGCCCCCGAGAGTGGCTTTAGCTAACTGCCGGGGCATCGTGGTACTCGGCGAGCCCGGATGCCATCTCTAGGGAGTCAATGATGTCAGCTCTCGTTTGGAGAATTTTGTATCCCTTGGACGTGCTCGTGATGATGACATCAGCGCCTCTTCGCTATGCAACGCCACTCGACATCACTCGCTGCTTAGAGAGATCGCCCAAACACCTCTCGCCCATATGCGCAAAGATGTCGACAAACGGGATGTAATCCTTGGTCACGAGCTCACTCTGGATTCTGAGGTAATCCAGAGTGCTGAGCTGCAGACGCTCGTCCTTGTCCTGCTCTCGGACGACCTGATGTGCGTCCTAGAACGGCTTGTGCTCTCGACGCATCCCAACTGGATGCATTTACTCAATGAGGGTACTGATGACGCACCACCCGATGGTACTTCTCAGCCGCAACTCGCCCTTTAGAGCCCCTGCGTTCTCAAGCCCGCGTTCTAGAGGACTCGCTGAAACTATTTCGCGCCTTGTGTCCGCTCTTGCCCCGTTGATACATTCTGGAATCGGGGATGAAGTTACCGGATATCGCCCCCTCCACAGCCGCGCTAGCGGATCGAAAGCTGGGCGCTAAAGCGTACGGCGTTGGAGTTATCGACCTCTGAGTTGATGCCCATCATCAGCGTTGTGGACAGTGACCACGGCCACTCAACCAACTCGCGTGGCCGGCCTTGAACAAAGTGAGGCGTTACCAGGACGTACATCTATGGGTATCAAGATGAGCCAGGCACGAGACCAAAATGGCCATTTTTGGGATGCGGAGACCTATCAGAAAGGGCTAGGTGCAGAACCGCTGGCTGTGGGCATCAACCTCTGCTGGTGTTGATACCTGTAACAAACTCAAGCAGGTCACAAAAGCGACCCGCCCCACTACGATCCAGATGGTAACCTTCGATGCCGGCTACTCGGGGGCCATCAGCATCACATCGCCAGGAGTCTCCGATCATCAAGACGTTAGGCGCGTCCGATCCTGGGAGTTGGCTGGGTGCAACCTCAAGCTGGGTGCAGATGTGTTGGTACATGGCCACATCAGGCTTCATCAGCCCAACCTCGGCGCTGAGCGCATAGCCATCGAGCCCCGGCAGCAAATCCCGGGCTACCGAGCAATACGGGCCACCCAAGTTCGAGCACACGCCAACTCTTATTTGGTGGTGTCGCAGCAGAGCGAGCGCCGGCAGCGCATCCTCAAAAAGTGTGATCGATTCAAGTTCGAGCTCTAGGTAGCTCTGGAGCTCAATAAGTTGAGTGGAGGAAAGTTTGATTCCAAAAAAATCAGCAGCCTCCTGCAACCCACCGGCGTTGGTCATGATCCAGCGCAGATCTCCAGGGGAAGCGGCGCGTCCCTGCTGTGAGCCGAGGCGGAGGAGCTGTCGAAAGGGGTTCTGCCGGTTTCGAATCTGCAAAAGCGTACCGAAGAGATCAAAAATTACTGCTGTCATTTATTGCTCCTCATCGACACGCGGCCTTGACCCTGCATCGCAGCAGTCCAGATTGACAACTACTGTACAATCACTCCTTGCGCGGCGAGCTCATTTACCAGCGTATCGCGACGCAGCATCAGGGGGATTTTAAAGAGACTTCTGTACGCATAGAAGAGGCACACAGGCGTAAACAGCAGCCCGATACCAAAAGTCGCTGTTGCGATGATCAAACCCGCAGGAATTGCCGCTACCGCGAAAACGATCCCTTTAAGAATGCTGGATCTAGCAACCTGTCGCAGGTGATCAAGGTCATACTCAATCTTTCCATCTGCCTTTTGGAAGGCCACTAGAACGATGGTTTTCTTGTTCAAATGCTTGAAGTACCACGTACGAGGCTTGTCAGTAACAATCGCCCCGTGCCTTTTCAAGTAGTCCAACATGCAAACTTCTTTGAAATAGAAAGTTTTTCCTTCACTGTCTTCGCACCGAACTTGGCTATAGAGCGTATCAATGTCAGCGGAGTTTTTAACAATGTAGTTCTTAACAGTGAGTTCAATTTTTTTCAGATCAGACATGCATTTTCCTTAGTGCACTTTGAAGTGGTACGTGAATGCGAGCGCACACGAAGCCGTCCAGCGGATTGGTCTGCGGGATACATAAAGGTCTAAATCCAAGGCGCTCGCCGCGCCTTGCCAAGTACTACAGCTCGAAAACGGCGTTTGGGCCGGGTGAGTCAACCCAATTGGATGCTCACCGCGGCTCGCTGAGCTCACTAGCGATAACGTAGTAGTCTTTGCCACTTAGGCTGCGCATTAGCTTGAACCCCGCCCTTGTCTCAACCAGCTGAAGTGGAGGGGTAGCAACCGTCATTCCATTCGAGCTTACGTTTGACTGATCGTTGTAAACGAGCGCCGCATAGCTCTGCCCTACCCTTGCTGCGTTGACAAGGTAAGCGTCGACCACCACACCCCAGGAAATGCCCTGTGCCTGGATGACCTCCGAGGGAAGATCCTGATCGAGCTCTATCGGCTCGACGGCGTGGTCAAAAAAGTGCTTCATCGCCGAAGTGGCCATTAGATTTGGATCTCGAAGTAAGGGTCAAAACCGGTGCTCTCCTCAGGGTAGCCACGGGGGTTTGAGATCACCCGGCAGCCGGCCAGCTCAACATCTGTAGCCTCATGCGTGTGACCGAACACCCACACATGGGCCTTCTCGATCAAATGCGGCCAGTCGTTGGTGTACGCTGCAGTAAGATGCCCTTCATGCTGCTCACCAATCACCACGGGAGATGGTGAGTGATGGGTCACCACTACCGTTTTGCCGCCAAACGGTCGAGCGAGCTCTTGGGTGAGCCAGTCCTTGGCGATGCGGTTCCGGGTAATCAGGTCATCCGGTCTCAATCTTCTGTAGTTCGAGTCTGCCCTGATGTACTTGAAGTCGTTCATACCTTGCCTGGCAGCGTTGCTGGCCGCGACCTGGTTCCCTGTTGAAGTGAAGTCAGTCCATGCTGTGCTGCCGAGGATTCTGACATCCCCCAGAATCAGCGATTCGTTCTCCAGAACATGCACGTGGCCGGCCGCGGCGTCCTTCATCTTCTGCAAGGTGCGATCAAGGTGCCCGTCGTAATATTCGTGGTTCCCTGTGACGTACACGACCTGGCAGGCGAACGTCTCGTTGGCCCATTGGACGCCCCTGACTTTTTTGTTGATGTCACCAGCGAGGATTACCAGTTCAACCCCAGAGTAGAGGGGCGGCGGGTCGAAACGGTGGAACTCGGCATGGAGGTCTGAGTAAATTCTGATTCGCAAACGCTGGCCTTGAGGATTTAGCGGTAAATTGACGGAGGCCGGATCTGTAAGCGCGGCAAGCGCTAGCGCGCTCCAGGGTGATGGAGCGTGCCCAGCAAAAAATAGTAAAGCGCCACCAGTTGCTTATCGCGCACTATATTGCATGGAGAACAACTGCGCAATATGGCTTTATCCTCGGCTTTGGGTGCTCCAAATGTCGCTGAGAGAACCGTTGGCCGCAGTCTTGAGGCTGTCACGCGCAGCTCGTAACCTGTCCCAAGAAGATTTCCATGGTCGAGTCGAGGCTCGGCAAATGAGTAACATTGAGCACGCGAAGAGCAATCCCACCCTGTCAACGATGGAGGAATTCTCTTCAGTACTCGACATTGATCTTGTCGCCATACTGGCGGTGGCTTCGTCCTATGCGCGTCACCAAACACCCAAGGAGTTCTTGAAGGGCGTGGCTGGTGAGATAGCGAAGCTCGAAAGGCTGGGTGTGCTCGATAAGCTCCATCATGAGTTCGAGGACGGTAAGCTTCACTCAGTCCATCCCCGTATCAGATCTGGAGAGGCCAATCGGCAGGCGGTGCTCAAGTACAAGGCTGAAGGAAAAAACCAGAAAGAGACTGCGGAACTGTTGGGGCTTGACAAATCGAGGGTTAGCAGGCTCTGGAAAGACGACCGTTAAGCGTCGGTACACGCTTGGAGTAGGTGCGTGTGATCATCTGGGCAGCACTAGCAACTACGCAGGAGACTACCCAAGTTGCTAACAATCTGATTTGCGACCTGCGCAGTGCCGAGTCCCTTGAGCGTAGCAATCGCCTGAATCGCATTCCTTACATCTGGAGGGGCTAACGGCTTACCACCCACTTGCACGAACGGCCCATCGGTTTCGGTGAGCATACGATCAAATGGCAGCGATGCTACAAGCGCCCGGTGCTTCGTGGACTTCAACATCTCGATGTTGATCGAGAAGTAGCATCCGAGATCCAAAGCCCGCTTAGCCTCCGCCGCACTGCCAGTGAACCAGTGCAGCACGACCCTACCGCGATCGGGTGGAAGGAGGCGCTCGATATGTCCCAGCACCTTTGCAGCAGTGCGGACGCTGTGCACAGTGAGGATCTTGCCACCCTGCTCAGAACAAGCTGACAGGATCCGGGAAAAGATCCGCTCTTGCGCCTCGAAGCTGGAGTAGAACCGAGGGCCGGCATCGAGACCAATCTCTCCGACGTATCGCGTCCCTTCCAGCAAGCGCTCGAACAGCGTGAGCTCCCCTTCACGCTCCGCCACGAGCTGCGGGTGCAAACCCAAGGCGACCCGCACGTGCTTAGAAGTACTAGCCAGTTCCTGATTTCGAGCCCAGGCCTTTGGCGTGGTGGTAACAGCGAGCGTGGCTACCCCTTCCCTATCGCACTCACAAATCAAGGCTTCGTGGTTGGGATAGAGATCCAGGTGGCAGTGAAAATCCACCCATTTCGGACGCTCGCGCACTGTTTGGTTCATAGGGGCTGCGCCCTGACTCCAGTCAAATATCGATGGACTTCATTGAGGCCGTCCACATACACCTGCTCATACGCCTGATGGTCGTCCGGATGGTCGATCAAGGGGCCAGGGATGTGGATGTCGAACCTCGGACTGTTCGGCGCCCGCTGCAGTCGGCGGATGGCCATCTGGAATGATCGCACATGTGCCCCGTCAGCTTTGTTCGTGTTCAAGACATTCGCGTGCAAATCGGGAATCACGTACGGGGTTATATCATCGCCGCATCCATGGGCAATGGAGGCTCGCCGGATGATACAAGGAACGCAGAAGCCGCAGTGCTTGGGTTGCCGGTTGGTCGGATCCTTTTGGTATCGTGCCTTGCCCGGTGAGGAGCACGACATGGTTTTGTGGACGTTCGCACGGAGAAATTCACCATCAGCGCACTGCTCGGCCATCTGCCCCTTAGTGCGATGTCCATACATGTTGTGCAACCGCATCCGAAGCCCAAGACCAGCAAAGAGCTCATTCACGCGAGCCATGTAGTAGGGGTGTGTTGTCCGCGTGCTCAGAGCGCCCAATCGCAGCGGATCCAGCGGGACATTCAGGGAGATCAGACCGTTCTCAGGAACATGGATCACCATCTCCTCGCCCGTGGCATCGGCCGCCAACGCCGCCAACGCGAAGAACAGGAATGAGCGCCCCCGCAGCGTATCTTCACCCTTTGTGTTGGCCACCAGCCCTTGCGGGAAGCCCACCCTGGCCTGTACCTGGTGGATCGGAGTATCAGGGTATCGCTCTTGGAGCGCCTCAAAGCATTGATTCTGATATTTGCTGGTGCTATTGGAGTCCCAGTAGTGGCTCACCAGCAGCGGAGACTCCCCTTGGGCCAGCAGGTCGATCGCACCAATGAAGCTGTCCATACCTCCCGAGAAAAGACACACGCTTGTGGGAGTAGCGCTCCGAAAGAGCTCCACGATGGGAGCCAGCTCCTCCAAGCCTTCAGGCCTGGCGCGGAAGATGACCCTCCATCGATCGCCGGTTAAGAAATGCAAGGTCGAGTCAAGCAGCGCTGACATCGAAGTCCACAACGCAGGATCTGCCACAGGCACGTAAAGGTCGATCTCACGCGTCCAGGCATTCTGGGATTCGGTCTTCCGGGATATCCGGGTATCAGCCGCCGTGAGCGCTCCGGCTACGAGGGCCAGGTCGATTGAGGTCTCGCTGGGGCGCATGCCCTTATTCGCAAGCTGATCGATCGCTTGCCCAATACCAAAGCTCAGACGCTGGTAACCATCCAGGAATGAAATTGCGGTTTCACGGCTCCCAGGGTGCTTAATCTCGATCGGGTCAATATCACTGGCGCCGAGCCTGCAGATGATGCTGTGGTGTCTCATTGTGCTGCCTCCCCTGCAACGGCAATGATCTCAAAGGCCGACTCGTAAATTCGGCTGATCACGCCCTGGATGTCCTCGTCAGTCAGCCCTGGCAATCCCTCCAGTCGATCGGATAGCCGTCCGCGCGTGGCGCCTGTAATGAAGTCGTGAAGCTCCGTCTGCATACGCTCGACCGCGTCAACGTCATCGGGAATGGTCACACCTCGCTGACCAAGGTCGGCCATCACCATTCCCTCGATCGACTGCGACACGAAATCCAGGAAGAATTCGTTCATCTGCTCGGGCGTCATTTCATCCAACGTGGTTTCGCCGGACTCGGCGAGCGCGATGACATTCTCGAGCATGGCCTGACGTGCCACCGCCTCGTCGATCGCTCCGCCGGCGGGACATACAAACTCAACGAGGGCCATGAATACTTCAGAAGATGGGCGGCCTGCCAGGCCATTCAGATTCAGCCGACGCAATACCTCGGCTGCACCGAAGCGCTGCACATCCCTGATGACGCCAAGCAGGCGCCCCGCTGCTGCACGGGACGCCCCCATGCGCCGAGCAGCACGCCCAGCCCCGCCTGTCCCGCTTCGCACGTAGCCGGAGAGAGCTCTACCCAGCGCGCTGCGGCTTCCTGTTCTGGCAAAACGTGTGAACTGTGTTCGAGCTGGCTGCAGCTTGGCCGTGCCATTGTTGTCTACAGGACGCTGCCCTGACTGACCTCCCTGCCCTGGCGGATTAGGATTGTTCGGACTGTTTGGATCGCTGGAAGGATTTGAGGGCTGCCCAGCTTCACCGGATTGACCCGGTGTAGTTGCAGGCGCCACATCATCCACCCAAGACGGAACCAGTCCAGAAACAGATCCCCCGTAACCTTTCGATGTTCCCATGCTGCATTCCTTAGCGTTTCGGGCCGAGATCCAACAATTGCTCAGCGGCTACTTTGAGTTTTTTGTTCTCGACCTGTGCGGCCCACTGTTCTTGAACGGCCTGGAGCGCTGATTTTGCGGCTGGCTCAACCAAGCACTCGCTGAAAGAGGACGCCGCCCAGCCACCCAATCGCTCGACAGGTAGTCCCCGTATGAATTCGAGCAGTCGGTTTTGAAGCCGTGGCTGTTCTTTGACTAGGCCAACCAGACCGTCGATGCCCTGAGGGCGCTTATCGAAGATGTCTCCCTGGAGGATACGATCCCGGATCGCATCGAAGACCTCTTCAGAATCAGGAGCGGACAGCTCTCGCATGCTGTTGAGCACAGGCGCGCTTTTCAACTTCATACGTGGGCCCATCAGGGTCTCTACCAATGCTTCAAGCTGACTAGTGGCTACGAAGCCTGCGAGGGAACTGCGCTTGTCCCTGGTGACAAAGACGTAAGGTCTCAGATCAACACCGGCGAGTGTCGGGTCGATCCGTGCCCAGTTGAGCGCCCAGTCACTTTTAAGCCATTGCTGAAGCTCAGCACCGATGGCCACGGCCACCTTGGGTTTAGCCTTTCGCTCACCCGTATCCTGCTGGTCATCCTCGACTTCCTGAGGCGCGGCCCTCGCCCGCTTCTCAAGCCCGGCGAGAGCCTCTGGTGCGCCGTCCTGCGCCAAGGATGCGAGCCTCGCGATCTGCTCGTAGAAATCGCTGTAGAAGCGCTCAGCCAACATGATCTTCGCCAGGATTGGCCGGCTGATCTCATTGCCAAACCCACGCGCTTCAGCAATCGCCTGGCGGAGCATCATGGAGTTCAGGAATCGCTTGATCTGGCGTGGGTTACCCCGTGTGCCTTCACTCAGGATCTTGGTGACATGGGCGCTGATGGTGATCGCCTGGCTAACCTCCTCGGTCAGCGTTCCGCCCATGGCCGTCTGCACGACGCTGCGCTCGAGCCCCTTGCTCTTCCACGGCCGCTTCATGTCCTCTCGGGCGATGTCCAGCAACGCTTGGAACTTGGAATTGGTGGCGCCCAGGGCATTCTCAAGCTGCAGCAAGGTGATGTAGACACGCGTCTCGGCCAAGCCAAGCGCCGGGATGCGGAACGGTACCTGGATGAGCTTTTCGAGGTAGTTGCGGGCGTAGTTCGACGGGCCTGAGCTTTGCGGGAGGTCTGGAAAATGCTCACGCACTGCATATTCGATCATGGCTTCATCAGCACCGATAACGAACGCGGTGCGCTCAACGAACAGGAACAGCCGTATCGCTTCCAACGTTTCGATTGCCGTTTTCGGCAAGCACCTGTCCAGGTCGTCCACGATAACAACGAGCTGGTCGATGTCGGCGGCGTCCAGCAGCTCTTTGAATTCCTCTCGGAATTTATGGATGTGCTCAGGGAGCTTCTCGGAGTCGTCACCGCCCTCCTTGAGGAAGTCACCGATCTTCTCGGCGGCACACTTTAGATCATCTTTGCTCACATGATCCATTGGGTTTGTAACCACGGACGTGACCAGGTCATACACCCCCTTCAACTGATCCATGGTGGGGATGCCGGTCATGGCAGTGAATGCGAAGCCGCCGGCTTTGCGCGCGACCTTCAGCCAATCGACACGCTTGAGCACCTTAGCAGCAGCGGCTTTCACTTCTGCCGAGTTTGGCCTGGCTCGCTTCAGCTCATCGACGATCGTCTCGATGACTACCGTTTTGGCGTCTTCAAACCCTTCGAACGTCCAGCCGTTAAACCAGATGCAGCAGACACGATCGTTGGCTTTGAGCTCATCCTGCGTCATGCGCAGGACGCTGGACTTACCTGCCCCCCAGTCCCCGTGCACACCAATGGTGATGGGAGTGTCAGGCGTATCCTTGATGAGCTTCACAACCGTTTTGGAAATCGCGCTGTAGTACAGCAAGTCCGTTGCGGTTTCCTGGTCGTTTAAAAACACTGCGCTTTCCCTCGCCTGCAATCTGCTGATGGGGTGCAGTTATACAGGCAACGGGCCAGCAAACGCCAATGGCAGCTGTGCTTGAGTCGGCACATGGAGAGTTAGGTCAGGTGCCCTGATAAGCCGAAGTTTGAGGTAGGCTCTACATGAGATATCGATTGTAACGAGCCACTGCATTGTTCATGAGCGAGTCAAAGACAGGCCTGGCGATGTACCGCACTACTGCCTGGCTTCCATACACTGAAACGGGATAGTCGTAGAAAAACTCCATCAAAGCGTCGACCACATCAGCGGTACGCTGCGTTTCGGTCAGACCATGAGCATTGATCCACCCAAGATTGGTCAAGCATGAAGGTAACGGCCCAGGCAGCATGAGCCTAACAGTGCCTACCTTGCTCCTAAGCCGGTCTGACGCATGAAACCAGGCCAGTATTTTTCTCGACGGGAATGAAACGAACACCCCAACATCCGCTTGCGGCCCGAAAGCTGCGCCATCCTCGGTGACGGCAATTGGGATGCAGAACCGAATCTGCGTAACGAACTGCAGCAGCATATTTCCTCCAGATGATAACTATCGCCCCCTGCCACCAAACCCTGCAATAAACTCTGTCAGGTAAGGGCTGAAAATTTTGGTTGAGAGCTGAGTCAATTGGGCGAGGAGCTGGCTCCCATGCTCTGGAGTAAACACGTTGGACGATCGACCTAGCCCGGCGGCGCTATCGAAAAAGTAATGACGTCGGTCAAATGATTGAAGATACTCCTCCACCGCTAGACGCTCATCCTCTGCCAAAACATCCAACATCAAGCCAGCCAGAAGTATTGCCAGCTGCCTACGCACTACCGAGCTCACTAATGGCCCTAAATTTAGGTTATATCGAAAAAGCCGAGCATCTGTGGCAATCGATTGCCTAGGGAACAAAGAATGAATAATTCCATAGCGGGGATAAAGAAATATTCGAACTATAGTCTGAATCAGACGCCACTCAGAATCATTCCCGCCACTCGCGGCACTAATCTCAACACTGGACATAAATGCCTGTACTGACAGCAACGCGCCGACCACCTTAGGAGTCAGAGAACGACGGGGAAATTCCACCGAACTTGACTGGGCATGGTAGTAGGAAAAAATCTTCACCGCCATATTAAGTTTGTAGCTTTGCTTTCCGGGCGTGTCGAGTAGCGGAGCTTTATGTATAGGGCAAACAGTTTGAATAACTGAACACCACTCAGTAAGCATTGTTGGGAGCTTGAATGACCGAATGTGATCACAGAAGCATTCGTAGCAGAATGACCCGCGATAATAGCGCGGTATCAACCAGGAACTTTTGGGTGCGAACATAGAAAGATCAGACCCCCTAACCCCAAGCCGTTCAAGCGCGATACTGCTGAACTCGCTTGGTAAACAAAAGTCAGGATCGAAATCAGCACGCTGCATACAAGATTGGTAGATCTCCAACAGATCATCGATAGATCGACCTGCATCGGTGGGTATTGCCCCTTGGCGATACAACCAGGATGTAAAAAGCTCATTTGAGACTGAGAGGAAGGCGCCATTCATTTGATATGCCTATTCCTTATTTCCACTTATGCTTCAAAAGAGGATGACAAAGATGCTGCATGGTTGAAGCGAGATTACCGCCTGTAATTTCATACAGCCGGGTTAGTTCAAGGTTCGATACATCGTGCAATCCAAGCGATGCGGTGGTGCATTGAAAGTGATCAATGAACTGCGACAGACCTGAAAAGCTACGCAAATAAAACTCATAACGTCTTTGAGCCCCATCAATATCATTGTGACGGATACTGTGGTCGCGATCCCATCTGGACAATGTCTGAGAAATGATCAAGCTCATACCCGGCAACGCTGAAGCAATCTTGCTCAAATGCCCTATAGCCATTTTCCTCATTGGTATAGTTACAGCAAAATCATCGATATCTTCAATAAGCACTCCGACGATCGGTTGCAGCTCTATGAGAGGGGATATAAAGGTTGGAACAGGTGCCCGGTGTGAGATACCCTCAGCCCCTAGCCCCAAATGATAGTAAAATGCTTCAAGCAGGTTGCGCCCACTTATGGCCGGCCTCGATGTTAAAGGAACACATGCTGACCCAATAGTGTTCGTGATCTTTTCCATCAATGTCGAAAGGCCTGAACCTGGCTCAGCATTTAGTATTATTATAGTTGGCTCAGGCAGCTTCAACTGATCCGATACCAGGTTATAAATTTCTTGCTGACATGGAGTCATGCAGGGAGCCATGGCTGCTCCTGCTTCGAGATGTCAGCATTACGGTCGATCTTAGGAATATGCAAGTTAAATCCAAATCGCATCGCGATGTCACGCAACCGAGGGAACTGCTCAAGCGTAATGCGTTCGACTCCCGAGTCAATAGCATCCATGGCGAGGCATTTCATGATCTTTACAACGTTATCCATGATCTTATATGACTCAGTATGGATTAGCGTTCTAATCTCAGGACATGCGAGGTCGGATTTGAGCTTAAGTGGCAGGTGGGCCTCATACGTCGCAAGGAAATCAACGAAATCTTGCCCCAGCTCCCAATCCTTGATTGCAAACTGCACAAAGCGCCGATCAATGATACGATCCAGCATGAGGATGCTACACGCCTCTGTGTTTCCAAACGCGATTACGCATAATTTCAAAGTGCCCGAGAGATTACGAAGCAGTGAAAGCAGTGTACGTTTCTGTGCGTACGGCTGTAGAAGTGCATCATTTAACTCATCTATGACTATGGCGCAAATATTGTTTGCTCTGATATATTTTAAGATTAGATCTTCTTTGTCAGCAGTGCTACGGCGACCGACCTCAATGCCAAACGCTTCCAAGAGACGATCATGTAGCTTGAAGCGATTAGTATTTTCGGTTAGTTCGATAAAAACCATTTTCCTGTCAGAGTTTGCGCTGAGAAATTTCAGCCGATGCCACGCAGCTGATTTTCCATCACCGCCTGCTCCGTGGATAAAAATGCAAGACGATTGAATCTGGTTGTGGGTGTACAGCATGTGGCTAATGCATTCAAACATCAAAGCGAATTTTGGGGTATCGATCCAAAAGTCATGCCTGCAGATTTCAATACGCTCAGCCGCAGAAAGCTCAAGATTAAGGCGAAGTTCTGGTAAGACGTGGTCGTACAAGAGGGAAGCGTCCATAGTCATTTTTTGAACCTATCAACTATTATTGTTGGCTGCAAAATTTCGGGCGAACCTCGGCCACTCTCGATAATACGTGGTGCGCCAATTACGGGCTGGACTGCTGGATGAGCGGGTAGCCGCTCCGACTGTGCTGTAATATCTTTGGGTGGCCTTGGCGTTTTTTTTGACTGTGTCTCAATCGCAATTGCTTGTTCGCGCTGCCGTTGCTGGGCTGCAAATGCATACTCATCATCAATAAGCCCTGCAGGCGCGCTATGACCGACGTGCCTGGCGCTAGACAAGGCTTTATGGCTGCTATATGACTCCCAGTTTCTGGATAGACGATCCTTGGTATACGTGCAGGGGACATTTAGAAATCTCCCAGGAACCATAATCCAGATCGAATCTAGGTTATAAGGCTGAAACCTTAACTCAACATTTTTTGCTCCAATATACGGTTCAAGCTCGGGACTATAATATCTCCTGCCCGAAAAATTTACTCCATAGGGTTGAATCGTATGATTGTAAGACGGCGCCAGAAAATCAATCTCAAAGCGTTCCTTTCGATCCGGACTAATCACCCTGTCATGATCTAAAAGCCCTTGGGAGTCGTAATAAAACCACGCCTGACGCGGAGTGCTTTGTAAGCCTTCATGCACCGTCCCATGGTAAATAATCGCTTGTTCAAGCAACCACTTACCACATTCCACTATGTCATACTTAGCGTCTAGCTCTGGAGTTAAGCCTGCTCGTTGAATCACATTACTACCTGTGGTTCCGGGTAAGAAATGCACTTCCCCCATGAATGTGCCTATCACGCGCTCGATTAACCCGCCGAACCACTTTTTGTCGACTGGGCGATGATCCCAGTCCATCCCCCATCTGTTACACGTTGCCATGAATCGTGGACTTGTGAACTCAGCAGCATTGTCCGTATATATCAAAAAGGGGATGCCGTAAAATGGATACGCCTTGGGATCAATCCCGTAGAGCTCTAAAAACCTAGACTTGTCCTGGACTGCAAAGGCTAGAGCGCTTGCTACAGTTATTAAGTTCGGGGGGCGGAAGCTCAGATACATCCCAAGTATCACCCTTGTGAGAGCACACATGATCATTGTCAACCAAGGGCGCCCTAGCAAAACCTTGCGATCAAACTGGTCGACTAAAAGCATGTCAACCATAGTGTGATCCATCTGCACTTGCTGAAGCACACGCTCCATGATTTTTTTCTTAGGCTTCGGCTTGTATTTGTTGTCGCCCGCCTCCTTACCATACTTTCTGTAATACTTTTCTTTTTCCGGCTTTGCAGCCACAAATCTCCTACATTGATACCTGCTGGGCGGCAACTCATCTTCAGGTACCAGTCCTTGTGCTCCCTTCCAAACTTTCGCCGATGATGCTTTTGGCCCCTTGTAATTCTCTTGATATGAAAGTTCGAGGGCGCTGAGCTGGCCCGGCGTTAACTTATGGTTTCCGGGCTTGGTTCCGCGTTTTTTTCTAGTTAGCTCAAGATAGCTAGTTGACTGTAAAAATAACCTATAGAGATTGTAGAACTGGCTTTTTTTGACCTCCAAAAGCTCCATCGCTTTGGCTTGACCTATCAACCCTAATCTCAGTTGCTTGAATATCGCATCGCGCTTCCGCGCAAGGCGTAATTCCGCTTCACTCACATTGAGAGCTTCATAAGGCACCGCGGATTGAGTAACTGTAGCGTTAGCTGGCTTCCAAGGCCGTGGGATTTTCAGGGGTGGAACCTTAACTCGAACCGGCTTGGAAGCATGTATAGTTATGGCCGTGCGAATTTCCTTACTCACCTTAGTTATCACCTGTCATGTCGAACTGATAGTAGTAATCAACCCTCCGAGACCCATTAACTCTTACATGCTCGTGGTTAACACCATCACTTTACTTCACTAAAATGGTGAGGCGACTTCTTGCAACCATGACTCTGCGCCACCGTCAGAATGATCTTGGTTGAGGTAATCGCTGCCGCTGATAAGTGTCCGGCGCTCGCCTACATCTAAACCTTTTGCAGCCGTATGCCGGCCAGATCTTCATGGACATGCAGTCCCCTCACGCAGGACTTACGTTTTGGTAGACGACTACTGAAACCTATCAGAAGACTACACGTCAGTTGCTAGTGACAGACGCTAGCTTACAACGCCGATAGTTACAACAACTTTTATTAACTCACTACTGTCAACAAACTGGCAGTCCGAATAATGCTTAAATTGATATTTGAGCATTGGTATTTATTTAGTGTTTTTTTTCGATTTATTTTTCCTGTCAGAACAATCACTTGTGAGCGAGCAATTTAATTACCTATAAATTGAAATTTTGCAATACATAAATAAAGCGACTATCCGATTACCCCTAGACATGGTTATAGCACTTGAGAGAATGCGAAATTTTTCGTCTATTAAATCGCGTCTCTTATGAGTGCAGGATAGAATCTGCATCCCTGATGTATGGCCTGAACCTCGTTCCAGAACTGAATGTACTTTCGCCTGGACGCTTTCTTGGCATGCAACCATCGGCTTCCTTGGGCTTGTTGGGTAGGATTTAAACGAGCCATTTAGGCGCTTAGGATAGCGAACGCGTTGAATTCAACCTCTGAATAATGATTGCGGACTGCCAGTCTGTTTCCCGGCGATGACTAACCGCCGTTGACAGCTGAGCTCGCGGCGAGGTCGCGACAAAGCCCCTTAAAGACATTCGCGCTTGGCCTGTGGCTGAGTTCAGGACGTGGCTAGAGGTTGTCGTACAACTGTTCGACTAAACACCCGTTCAGTGCAGTCGTTGAGTGGAAAATGGCTGGAATTGCAGCTTTTTACCGGAAAACAGAAATCTGTTTTCCAATCTAGAGCTAGCACTGTTCACTTCTATCAATGAAATCAATGGCTTATGCGATTCCGATAAATCGGTGCCCGTCACATCTGGAGTCTGGTCACCAGTTCCTAATCGTCTGCTCAGGATTGTTGTCCCTGTTCAGTCTGGCGGCAGCACCTGGTTATTGGATTATTTTACGGAGTGACGAGCTTAGCTGTGCATAAGGTGCGGACGACTCGAAGGCCGAATAGCCGTCAAAATCGTGGAATGAATGATCTAAGTCGAGTGTCCATCATCATCTCTTAAGGAGTAGCTCCCCTAGGATTATCTGCCGCCAGCAACATTCAAGATTTCACCACTATGACGCTGGCGATTCACTGCTTGCCGCAATAACTTGCCGCTCGCTGAAAATCTAGCTAAGGAACTGTGCCCGTTTTCTTTCCCAAAATCCTGGCCGATTTCGCAAGGCAGATGGGAAATTACCAGCGTGTACCGAGTCCGTCCGGAGCTCAGGTTTCTGAAGAAAAATTAACTGCTGTGCGAGCGTGCAAAAACGCGGGATTGATTCAGCGTGAGGCAGTGCCAACGCTTGGGTTGCCCACCAAAAATCAATACAGCGCGGTCAGCATCCGCACAAATTTTCAACGCCCTCCTCCCCTGACTTGACCTCAGCACCGGCGGTCAGCGCACGATGGACGTGAGCCGTGCATACCGCCCGCGCGCCCGAGGCCCACTGATGGACAGAGCCAAGGGTGCCGGGCGATAGACAAACGCAAAAAGAACGCCGCTGTCGAAACGTCCTTTTTTGCTAAATCAGCGGCGCAAGAGACGGTCTAGAACCAACAGAGCGACGGCACCAATCGCGATTGCAGCAACTGGTTTCTCTTTAACAAAGGTCGATACGCTGTCCAGTGCATCGCCATAGGTTTGGGTCAACTGACCAGCAGCTTGACGTCCCACGCCTTCAGCTTCCAGCTTCGAATCACCAAAGAGTTTACCCACTGCGCTCTGCGCCTTGCCGGCAACTTTTTCTACAGCGCCTTCAACTTGTTCGCTTTTCATGATTCACCAAGCCTTCGTGTGTGATTGAGTAACCCAGGCGTTGCCTGGGCTTGAGGCAACTTGCACAGAATTAGGGGGGCGGGCGTAGTGATTAGTTCAAAGTTGATTGTTGGGCGCTCAGTTGATCAAATGGCGAAGCGATCTTTGCGGTTCGCACGCCAAGGTAATGTTGATGTCCGACACTGGCCAACCCTGCAATTTCTAATCGACTCAGGGAGGAAACTGATGACTGCAGATCCGCTATGTCTCGTCTTTGTGCCGGCTCTGGCGGCCGTGCTGCGAGCCGCCGAGGATAAAAAAGGCGCGCCACTGACCGAGGCTGAGGTTTGCGAAATCCGAGACGCAGCTACGTGTATCGCTCTACCCTTCAGCACGGCTTTAGCCATGGAAGAAGAGCGCGGCTATCCAGACCTCATTGCGCAGGACTGCTGGAATGAATGGCAACGTCTACGCTCCCGGTGATTTGAGCCTGCACCGATGCTCGGCAGGTGGCCTTCGAGCCAGTGCAGAGAGAGCAGGATTGCAGCGCCGATCCATCCGATAAATTGTCGAGGTAACATGATGGACAGGAAGCAGAACGCAGAGCTCAGTCAGGACAGTGAAGCGTCAATTTGGCGAACAGCTGACTGGCTGAACACACCGCGCTCTTGCCAAGCCTTTAGCGACGGCACCTTGGAGGTGGTTACCGATTCCCAAACCGACTTCTGGCGTAAAACGCACTACGGATTCATACGCGACAGCGGACATTTCTTAGGGTTTGCAACCTCAGCAAGCTTTACAGCCCAAGTCCGAGTTAGCGCCGATTTTCGCGAGCTCTATGATCAAGCGGGCATTATGGTCAGGCTCAATGAGGAGACTTGGCTCAAAGCAGGCATTGAATATAACGATGGCATGCCGATGATCAGTAGCGTGCTGACACACGGCACGTCGGATTGGGCGCCCAGTTGCTTTTCTGGCGACCCAACCGATTTTTGGCTTCGCGTGACCGTGTCCGATGGCGTGCTGCGCTTGCAATACTCCACGGACGGCATGACTTGGCCATTGCTCAGGCTTGCACCATTTCCAGCGGCGCAAAGCTATACAGTTGGCCCAATGTGCTGCACGCCGCAGCGACAGGGGTTGAGGGTACGGTTTTCTGAGTGGTCGTTGAGCCAGCCTCTCGGGCGAGACCTGCATGATTTGAGCTAGGGGGATCGGTAGCTTCGGCCAATGTTCATCGGCGCAATTTAATACCCTTGCAGGCTGGATGAAACGCAACGGCTGTTGATTGGCACGCCGTTGAGCCGGGCGATCACTGGAGAGCCGCCGCGGTTCAATCGTCAGACGGCACAGTTATAGAACGGCTGCCATTACGCTCAGCCTCGTCGATTGTCGACGTATCCAGGGTGCGCAGCGCGATGCGTTGGGTGGGTTGGCAGCCGGAAGAGCACGTACCGCAACCGCTGGCGCAGCCTCCGGCCTTGGAGGGCGCCAAGCGTCGCCACACACTGAACACCGCGCCAATCAGCAACACGCCGATCACGGCATATTGAGCCATGAGTCCCAGGGTCATAAGGCGGCCTCTGCGATTCGATAAGTAATGAACGCGAGAGCATAGGCGACTGCGAACATGTAACTGAACGCCAGGGCGACCTGCCCCCAACTGGCGGTCTCCTTGCGGATCACCGCCAGGGTAGACATGCATTGCGGCGCGAAGGCGAACCACATCATCAGGGATAACGCGCTGGCCAGCGGCACTTGCGCGGCCAGGGTTTGGGTCAGCGAGGTGAGATCGTCGCCATTGGCCACGGCATACACCGTGGCCAAGGTCGCGACTGCGGTTTCGCGCGCGGCGAACGCTGGAATCAGCGCCAGCGTGATTTGCCAGTTGAAACCCAACGGCGCGAACACGTGCTGAAGCGAAGCGCCCAAATACCCGGCAAAGCTGTAATCAATCGCCGGGTTGGTCGCGCCAGCCGGAGGGTTGGGGAAGTTCGAGATAAACCACATGATCACCGTGAGCGCGAGAATGACGCCCGTCAGTTTCTTGAGAAACAAGTAACCGCGCTCCCAGAGCATTTGGATCAGGTCACGTGCGCGCGGCAGACGGTAGGCCGGCAGCTCCATCATCAGCATGGGTTGCTGCTGGGTCGTTGGCCTGAAACGCTTGCACACCCAGCCGACTGCCATGGCGCCGACGATGCCCACGCCATACAAACCGAGCAACACTAACCCCTGCAGACCGAACACGCCGCCGACACGGATGTCTGGAATTACCGCGCCGATCAACAGGGCATAGACCGGCAGCCGCGCTGAGCAAGTCATCAGCGGCGCCACCAGTATGGTGGTGAGCCGATCGTATTTATCACTGATACTGCGCGCGGCGATGATGCCTGGAATCGCGCAGGCAAAACTCGACAGCAGCGGGATGAACGAACGCCCCGTCAAGCCGACGGCACGCATCGGCCGATCCAGAATGAAAGCAGCCCGCGGCAGATAGCCAGACTCTTCAAGAATGAAGATGAAAAAGAACAGCACGAGGATCTCGGGCATAAACCCCAGCACGGTGCCCAGCCCGCTGATCAGTCCATCGCAAATCAGCCCGCGCAATGGCCCCTCTGGCAGATAGGTGCCAGCCAGGACGGACAGCGCGCTGAAGCTGTCACCGATCCAGTCGGTGACAGGTTTGCCGATCAGGTAAACCCCTTGGAACACCAGAAACATGATGGTGACCAGTGCCAGCGGCCCTGCCACCGGGTGAATCAACCATCGATCAAGCGTATCAACACGCGCATCGGACAGGTGCGGCGTGTTCACACATGTCTCGAGGATGTCACGCACGCGCGCATGTAAGTCGGCGCCCTGCTCCGGGGCGGGTGCCGGTTGGATGTCATCGCAGCCATCCACCGCGTTCAACAACGCCCGCGCACCATCACGGCGAACGGCGACCGTTTCTATCACCGGCATCCCGAGCGCGGTCGAGAGTCGAGCGGTATCGATGCGAATACCTCGGCGATGTGCAGCGTCAGCCATGTTCAGGACCAGGACCGCCGGTAATCCCAGGCGTTGCAGCTCAAGCACGAAGCGCAGGTGCAAGCGCAGATTGGTGGCATCGACCACGCACAGCAACAACTCGGGGCGCTCCTCGCCGGGGTACAAGCCCTGCAGCACGTTCAAGGTGACCTGTTCGTCCTGGCTGACGCAGGCCAGGCTGTAAGTCCCCGGCAGATCCAGCACACGGAATGTGCGACCACTGGCCGTACGTGCAACACCCTCCTTGCGCTCCACCGTAGCACCGGCGTAGTTGGCAACCTTTTGCCTGGCGCCGGTCAGCAAATTGAACAGCGCGGTCTTTCCACAGTTCGGATTACCCACCAAGGCTAAACGGATGGTGGCCATTCAAACGCTCACTTCGACGAGGATCATTTGGGCTTCGTTGCGGCGCAGCGCAAACCGGCTGCCCCCCACCTGGATAAGCACCGGATCACCGCCCCAGGGCGCCCGCGCCACCACCGTAACCTGCTCGCCCGGCACGAAGCCGATGTCCTGTAACCGCTGACTCAGCGGATCAGCATTGCCGGTTCCTTCCACATGGGTTACGCAAGCTTTTTGGCGGTGAGGCAGGTCACACAAACGCATAATGGCATCCGACGAAGATGGTAATGATTTCGGTTTGCACGATGCTAGGTGCCGGACACGCCCGTTACAAGCAGATGAAGATATCTTCATTTTCAGCGCGCCTGGCTGGCGCAAGAACGCGTTTGAGAGAGGCAGCGCTGCCGCGAGGATTAAACACGTACCCATTACCAGCCAAGTTACGTCGATACTCGATTGCGCGTTTGGACCTGGTTTTGATGTAGCGCTTTATCCAGGAATAGAGGCTATGACGGCCGCCCATACCGATCCTGTTTAGGTTGAACCTCTGTGGCTTAGGTGGACTCCCAAACCTACATCTAGGAGGAACTTATGAGCCAAACAGCTTTGATCGTTGGCGCCAGCGGCATCGTCGGCAGCGCCATCACTCAGTTACTGATCGACAACACGTGGCAGGTCGCCGCGCTATCGCGGCACCCGTCGCCATCGCAAGGTGTGATCCCCATTGCGGCAGACCTCCAAGATCCAGCGGCGCTGGAACATGCGCTTGCGGATCTGCAACCGACGCATGTGTTCATCACCACATGGTCACGGCAAGCCACGGAGGCCGAAAACATTCGCGTCAATGCCGCCATGGTACGCAACGTGCTCGCCGCCATTCGCCCAGCCAAGAGCGTTGAGCACGTAGCACTGGTTACTGGCCTGAAACACTACCTCGGCCCTTTCGAAGACTATGGTAAAGGCCGCCTTGCGCAAACACCGTTCCGCGAAGAGCAGGGTCGTCTGAATGTCGAGAATTTCTATTACGCCCAAGAGGACGAACTTTTCGCCGCGGCTGAAAAGGACGGCTTCACATGGAGCGTTCATCGCCCGCACACGGTCACCGGAGTTGCCGTAGGCAACGCGATGAATATGGCCACCACCCTCGCCGTCTACGCTTCGATCTGCAAACACACCCATCGCCCTTTTGTGTTTCCGGGATCAAGCGTGCAGTGGGACAGCCTCACCGATATGACGGATGCACGGCAGTTGGCGAAACAACAACTGTGGGCGGCCACCACGCCGGCTGCGGCCAACCAGGCATTCAATGTCACTAATGGCGATGTGTTTCGCTGGAAATGGATGTGGAGCCGAATTGCCGAATACTTCGACGTACCTGCTGCCGATTATCCCGCCGCACTCTCACCGCTTGAGACGCAAATGGCGCAAGACCAAGCCGCGTGGACGCAAATAGTCGCGGAGCACGGCTTGAAAGAAGCCGATATAGATCGCCTGATCTCCCCATGGCATACCGACGCAGACCTAGGTCGACCCATCGAAGTCGTCACTGACATGTCGAAAAGCCGTGCAATGGGCTTCACCGCCTACCAGGCGAGCGATCAAGCGTTCTTTGATGTGTTCGACAAACTCCGCGCGATGCGCTTGATACCCTAGGTCGCGCTACAACGGATAGGTAAAGGCTATACGGTGCGGGCCCCTTTCCGGGGCCCGCAGTCGTTAACCAAGCACAGTGCGCCACTTTACCAATACTCACGGGGCAGTGACGTGCGGTAGCCCGGATGCCTAAAGAACAGTAAGTCACTCCTTACCTGCGGCGAAATAGCGCACGTGTGAAACTTTTACATCACTCCTTAATTCCGGCTAAATAAGCGCCCCTCTACGCTGACCTTGCACATGTCCTCGTTGAAACGCATCAGCCCTTGGATCGCCTGCCTGGCCGTGTTGCTAAACATGTTTGCCATGCCGCTGAGCCGCGCTATGCAGACGCCGGATGTTCAGTTGATGCTTTGGGGGGGATTCTGCTCGGGAGGTAGTTCTCAAGCTTTACCTCCCGGGTTCAAGAAAACACTCGAGACTGTCCAGCAAGCCCCTTCAAAAACGGTTATGCAGCACGGTGATTGCTGCTGTGGCCATGCGGGAATGGCAGCGCTTCCCTCCAACTACTACCGACACTTCTTACCGCAATACACATCCGACACGTCCCTCGACAATCCTGAACTGCCGACGCTCCATCCCAGGATTCGGTGGCCGAGCCTAAGTCCACGCGCCTCTCCCTTCGCCTGATCACAACACCGCGACATTGTCCGGTGCTGCGTATTTAAATCTTTTAGCGGCCTCGATGGACGCTAGACGCCTTTAGAGTTTCTTGATCACCAGGAAGTGCGTGCCATGCCTGCTTCACTTACTTTGCGTCCTGCAAAGCGTTTGTCTGTGTCCCGTTCCCTATGGCCGTTGATGTCGGTTGGCCTATTCGCAATGGACCCTTTGTGCGCGGCGCTGGCCGACGTCGGTAAAGTCGAAGACTCGACCCTGACGCTGGGCACCGTGAACGTTCAGGGCTCAGCCAGCGGCCCCTTGAGTACCAGCAGTGTACTCAGCTCGGTGGATATCCTCGGGGGCGATATCTTGGAAAAAATGCCAGTCAATTACAGCTGGGAGTTGTTCAGCCGCGCTCCTGGGGTGATGCTCACGGAGTTCAACCAGGGCACGACCTCAGGAAAAATTTCCTTCCGTGGCTTTAACGGCGAAGGCGAAGTGAACGCCGTAAAACTGTTGATTGACGGGATTCCTAGCAACAGCAACGACGGCAACATGCCGTTCATGGACATGATTTTCCCCATGGAGCTGGACAGCATCGAGGTTGTCCGAGGCACCAGTGATGCGCGCTATGGTCTGAATAACATCGCCGGTAACGTCAACATGCTGACCCGCACCGGTGGGGACTACAGCAAGGCGCGGATCCGTTTCGGTAGTTTCAACACTCAGGAAACCCAGCTCGCCAAGGGCATGCAAAGCAGCAACTGGACTCAGAACTATTTCTTTGCCTATCAAACATCCGATGGCTACCGGGATCATTCCCAGGCAGACAGGTTTTCGATGTCTGGTAAGTGGTTCTACACACCGGATGACGACAGCTACCAAATCGGGCTGATCGCCCGTCACTACGAAGCTGAGGCTCAGGAACCCGGCTATTTGACCGAAGATGACGCCCGCCATCATCCGAGCATAACCAACCGTTTCAACGCCACCGACAAGGGCACTCGGCGTATGAATCAGGTCAGCCTGCATTTCGATACAGACGTGGCTGAGAACCTCGCGTGGTCAGCGAAGACTTACGTCAACACCTTCGATGATCGACGCTGGACGCAATATTGGCGCACGAGCGCCCAACAGGAACGTGATGCCTACGAAACCCAGTATGGCGCCCTTACATCTCTGACATGGCGACCTGAAGTTAGCTGGCTGTATGACTTCGCTTTGGAAGGTGGTGCAGACGTGCAACAACAGCAGAACAAGAGTGAACGCTATCGCACCAAAGACCGTGCTCGCCTGGCAACTACCCGCGACCAGCAGTTCGATTTCGACACCTACGGCGCTTACGTCCAGGCGGAGATCAAACCTTTCGAGTCGCTGAAGATCGTACCGGCGTATCGGGTCGACAAAATCCAGGGTGATTTCACCAACGAAATGACCGGCCTGGACTACGACATCAACGATTATGGCCTGATCAAACAGCCCAAGCTTAGTGTGGTCTACTCGCCGTGGGACGTGGCCAGTTTTTATGCCAACTGGGGCCGTACCTTCCAGGTTGGCACCGGCGCGGCCGCCTACAAAATCCCGCCAAGAGATACCGATCTGGCACCTTCAATCAATGAAGGCTGGGAAACCGGCATCAAGTTCACCCCGGCGGACTGGATTGACGGTCGCATCGCCTACTGGCAGCAAGAGGCCTCGGGTGAAGTCAGTCGCCGCCTCAACGACCCGAGCGGCGACTCAGATAACGTTGGTGAAACCCGACGTTGGGGTTACGACTTACAGATGAACCTGCACCCTGACCAACGCACTGACATCTGGATGGCCTACTCCTGGCAGTATTCGAAAATACTTCAGCCAAGTACCAGTTTGCCCAACAGCAAAGGCCAGGAAATCGACCATATCCCCCATCACCTTTACAACGCTGGCATCAGCTATGAAGCAACACCTGCCTTGCAGTTGACCGCCTGGATGAACGGCCAGACCCACTCCTACCTGGAACGAGAAAACACCCAAGGAACGTATGGCGGATACGTGCTGATGAACCTCGGCGCCACCTACAAAGTGAGCGAGTCAGTGAGCGTCGACCTGCAGTTGAAAAACCTCACCAACCGCTATTACGAATACGTCTGGTACGACCCGGACGGTGCCCAAGCGTCCCTGCACTCACCCGGTGATGGGCGCGCGTTGTACGCCGGGCTTACCCTGGACTTTTGATGTGGGTAACCGCTGGGGCCCTATTTGGCCTCAGCGATACAGAGTACGAATTCGCAGCAAACCTTTACTCGTCGTTAAGCAGAGGTAATAAAGATGCCACTCATTTTGGAAAAAACCTGACCCTCCGTAGCGTTGCTTGCATCCTTTGCAACTGCCACCGCGGCGTTTGCTCATGCGCACTCAAAGAGTGAAACGCCAGCGCCTGATCGTACGGTAAGTGCACCGCAGCAACTGCGTCAGGTGTTCTCCGAGGGCGTTGAAGCCACATTCACCCCAGTCACCCTCACTGGTGGATCGAACAGCTACTCTTCAGAAGCCAAGAGCTTTTTAACTTCGGCAATGATCAAGTCGATGTCGAATGGCTTTGCCAATACCGCATCAAACAGATCGGATCTCTGCATACCGATGTGTGCCTGAGCGCCGCTCATCAAGATGATCGGCAAGTGATTCGCGCCAGGCAGTGCTCGAACGGCTGTGGCGAATTCCAGGCCGTCCATGACCGGCATCATAAAGTCGGTAATGATTAACGCAGGCCGCTCTCGATCGAGCACTTCGAGCGCTTTTCGACCATTGCTGGCCGTTACCACCATGAACCCCTCATCCTCCAGCGCGAAGCTGAGAATGTCAGCGATCAGATATTCGTCGTCGACGACCAGGATGGTGGTCATGTTAATTCAACCCGCACAAAGACTTAAGATGCTGAACCGGGCGATGACTCAGTGGGGACTGATGGTTCATGTCTCGAAGCCTTTTTCAGGAAAACGTCTTGATCACGAATGACGACCTCGAAACGCGAAGGGTCGTAAGAGCTGTCTCGTACTTTAAGAATGGAAAGCGTCCTGCTTAGTTCAGACTGATTTTCAGAGAACCGCATAAGCATAAGGTTGTCGACGATACTGGACAGGTCAGAGTTAGGTGCACTGACCTCGGAGCCAAAAAGATCGCGCATTTCCCACGAGGCAAATACCGTCACGCCCCTGGATCGCAGTTCGTTCATCAGCGCACTGAAAAAGTCATTAATTCGCGCCGGATTTGTGGTGACGCGGTTCATACCGCTCAAGCTATCGATGAACAGGCGCTTGATACCCTTTTCTTCAACGAGACTCAGCAGTCGTGCGCCCAACCCATCCAGCAATCCCTCAGTCGTAGGCTGCCAGGCAATGCACAGGGCGCCACGGTCCTCCATGTCTTTGATATCGATACCCAGTGATTGGCCTTTGAGTCGCAGCCGTTGTGGGCTTTCGTAGAAGCCAAAATGCAGGCCCGGCGCTTCCACCGTCGACTCAGACAGGAATTTGAGGCCGAGCGTTGTCTTGCCAATGCCGGAGGGGCCTATGACCAGCGTCACACTGGAACTGTGCAGGCCTCCGCCGAGTATGTCGTCCAGTGATTGAATGCCACTGGCGATACGCGTCATGTCGGCGCTATCAGGAGAGGATGGGTGGCTATAGAGACTTTCCAGCCTTGGGTAAACCACCAAGCCATTTTCGGTAATTTCACACTCGTGAAGCCCCGTCATTGCCGAGCTACCGCGCGTCTTACGCAGCTGAATTCTACGCACTGAACGCGTGCCATATAGCTCCTCGCCCATTTCAATCACGCCATCAACCATGGTGTGCTCTGGGCTGCCATCGTCGAGGCGGGAACTGGTCAGAAACAGCACGGTACAACCCGCAAAAGCGGCGTGCCCCTGCAGTTCAGAGATGAATTTTTTGGTGTCGATGTGCGAATCAGCTTTTGAGCGCGCATTGAGCAAACCATCCACCACCATAACGGTAGCTTTCTGGCGGCTTATCTCGCGCCGGAGCAGTTTGACTACTTCATCCAGTCCTTCGTTTTCCAGCGTATCGAATGCGCTGACAAACTGGATTTCAGCCCCGACCTTGGACGCGTCGAAAAAGCTCATCGTCGAAAGGAATTGAAAAAGACGGTCATGTGACTCGGCCAGAAGCGTTGCGACTAAAACCCGGCCTCCATTTTCGGCGTGATGGAACCCAAGCTGGTTGGCCAGAATCGTTTTACCAGACCCTGGGCGCCCTTGGATAATGTATGAAGAGCCTGCTACCAGCCCGCCCTTGAGCAGAGCGTCGAGCCCTTCGATTCCACTTTGGAGGCGTTTTAGCTTTTCCACGATGCGACCCTGATCTGAAAAACAGGCTGTTTAAGCCGAATGGACGGAATGCTAACGCCATTTTCGCTCTGGGGCCATTTATGCGTGGAGTATGGTTGGCTTAGAGCGCTGCACGTCCCGCCCCAGGGCTGCTTATTATTCGAGCTTCGCACCTAAAATCAACCTTCCAGATAGAGCACGCTCGCCACTCTGTCGCGACCGCTGAAAAGCCTCGGACGGCATGGTCCTTGAGACTCGAGTTCTGAAGGTGTGTGCGCCGGCGCCCTACGATATAGCCTTAAGCAAGCCTCTTATTCCATAAAACAAGTACAAACGTGTTTTATAGTGCGTTTTAATCTATTCAGATTTTTGAATTGATTGGGGTATTTGTCTTTGAAAACTACGGCATTTCTACCGTTTGGCTTGGCGTTGCTCGCTACGTGTTCAACGGCTTTCGCAGGCCCCGTTCTGGATCGCGTGACGCAAAAAGGCGAGCTGACCGGTGTCTTGATGGAAAACTATCCACCCTTCTCTTTTCTCAATGAACAGAACCAACTGGATGGTTTTGACGTGGATGTCGCCAAGGCTGTTGCGCAACGGCTTGGAGTGAAGCTCACATTGGAAACACCGTCCTGGGATGTGATTGCTGCTGGCCGCTGGAGCGGGCGCTATGACATTTGCGTCTGCTCGATGACCCCGAGCAAGGCCCGCGCCGAAGTGTTCGATTTCCCCGTCGAGTATTACCAGTCGCCCGCGGTGATCGTGGTGAACGCCAAGGACAACGACATCAGGGCGAGCAAAGACTTGTCCGGCAAAAAAGTTGGCGTGATCAGTGCGTCGACTTACGAAGCCTACTTGAACAAAAACCTGGTGATCGAGGGCGCCGAGGACAAGCCTTTGAGTTATCCATTCGATAATGTTCAGGTGGCGCCCTACGACAATGAGACAGTGGCTTTCCAGGATCTAGCGCTGGGTACTGGCGTGCGTCTTGATGCCATGGTCACCAACCTCATTACTGCCCGCGAGCGAATTGCTCAGGACCCTCGCTTCAAAATTGCGGGCGATACGCTGTACGCCGAACCAAACGTAGTCGCCATCGAAAAAGGCGACCCTCAGTGGAATGCCAAAGTCACCGACGTGATTACTCAACTTAAAGCCGACGGCACGCTGAGCAAGATTTCGCAAAAGTGGATCGGCTCTGATATCAGCCAATGACAGCCCTTCCCCCTCTCCCAGCCAAGGTAAATATCGCATCCGCAAACGATTCGCGTCGATTGAGGCAGCTCTTTGGCTTTCGCACTCGGTTGTATTTGACGTGGTTAGGCTTGTTCGGCGTGTGCGCGATGTTTTTCATGAGCTTCGATCTGAAGTTCTCGATCATTCTGGAGAAGTGGCCAAATCTGGTCGGCCTGCATTTGGGGCCTAACGGCTTCTTGCAGGGTGCCGCGCTGACGTTGTTTCTGTGCTTCTGTTCGATCTGGCTGTCGCTGCTTCTTGGCTTCATGACCGCGCTTGCACGCCTGTCACGTAGCGCAGTGGCGTTCGGTATCGCGAGCTTCTATGCGTCTTTTTTTCGCGGTACGCCGCTGCTGATCCAGATTCTGCTGATCTACTTGGGCTTGCCGCAGTTGGGCGTCGTACCCGGGGCGATCAGCGCGGGGATAATTGCGCTCTCGCTGAATTATGGTGCCTATCTGAGTGAGATTTTTCGCGCCGGTATCCTGGCTGTCGCCCCCGGACAACGCGAAGCGGCGATGGCTCTGGGTCTTAGCCCAACGGCGACCTTCGTGCACATTATCCTGCCGCAAGCGATGCGCACGATCATTCCCCCGACAACCAGTCAGTTCATTTCAATGCTGAAGGACTCATCGCTGATTTCGGTGATGGGCGTCTGGGAGGTGATGTTCCTGGCGCAGTCCTATGGGCGGTCTTCTTACCGCTACATCGAAATGCTGACCACCGCCGCCGTCATCTACTGGCTGTTGTCCATAGGGCTTGAATTGATACAGCACAGACTTGAACGCCACTACGGTAAAGGCTTCAAGAATCAGCGGTGACACGCTCCTCCACTTACTCTTTTTCAGGTACCACCATGTCAGATCCAAGACCTCTGTTGTTCGCGCTCTATGAGCAAGCCAGTGTGGGCTGTGGCGGTGCGCCAAGTCTTTGGACGCACCCGGCTGACGAACGACTGGCCATCAACTCGTTGGGTTACTGGTCGAACCTGGCGCGCATTGCAGACCAGGCTCACCTCGACATGTTGTTTTTCGGGGACGTCCTGGGGTTCTACGACGTGTTTGGTGGCAACGCTGACGCGGCGATGAAATGGGCCGTGGAAGCGCCGGCGAATGACCCGTTGATGATCATACCGGCATTGGCGGCAGTGACAGAAAACCTAGCCTTTGGGGTCACCGTGACCACCAGCTACGAGCATCCTTTTACTCACGCCCGACGCTTCAGTACGCTGGATCACCTCACCAATGGCAGGGTGGGCTGGAACATCGTTACCTCATACCTGTCCAGCGCAGCCCGCAACTTCGGCCTGGAGCAGATGATCAAGCACGATGATCGCTACGAGCGCGCTGAAGAGTTTATGGATGTGGTCTACAAGCTCTGGGAAGGCAGTTGGGCCAACGACGCGGTGGTCGCCGACAAGACTCGCCAGCTCTACGCGCGGGGTGATCGTGTACGACCCATCAACCACGTTGGCGAACATTACCGGGTGGCCGGGCCGCACCTGACCTCTCCATCGCCCCAGCGCACACCTTTACTGATCCAGGCCGGCTGGTCAGGACGTGGACGGCAATTCGCGGCCAAGCATGCTGAATTGATCTTCATCGCCAAATCCAGCCCTCTGGAAATTCGTCAGGGGCTGGAAGAAATCTGGGCTCAAGCCCAGGCGCGCGGCCGGCAGGCTGAGGACGTGAAATCTTTAACCGTGCTGCGAATTGTCACCGCCAGGAGCGAGATCGAAGCTCAGCGCAAATATGATGAGCTGCAAAGCAACTATCACTTGCAGGCCCAATTGGTGAGCTACGCCGGCGACACCGGTATCGATATCAGCCGTTACGCTGACAGTGAGGCGCTTTCGACCCACACCGAAGGAATGACCTCCTACGTGATGCGGCCTGACGGCAGTGGCAAACCGTTGACCGCCGGTGATGTGAAACAGCGCTTTGCCAATGTAACCCGAGGCAGTGACCTTATCCTTGTGGGTACTCCACAACAGGTAGCCGAACGCATTGAGGAACACGCGCGTATTTCTGGCACCAGCGGCTACATGCTCAATCCGCTGCTCAGCCCGGGCAGTCTTGAAGATTTCGTTGAGCTGGTCATTCCAGAGTTGCAAAAACGTGGCCTCTACCGAACCCAGCCGCAAAGCGGCACCTTCCGCTCTCGGTTACGGCGTGACGGTTCAAGCCATTTGCCCGCGTCAGCTTATGGCGCCTCGTTCCGTTTCGACTGAAACCTTTAGAGGGGGCGACTCGTCCCCCCTAGGGTCATAGCCGCAGTATCGTGGCGATCCAGAACCTAATGCTTGTCGGCCCGAGCAGTGGCGGGCGTTTGCAGAAAGCCGCGTGCCAGCTGCTGATATAGCTCCGGCCCCATTCGAGCACTGACCGCTTTGGCAATCAGGGCAACGGCCATGAGACTGATCACCATCCCATGGCTGTCAATCATCTCCATGACGATAATTGCGGACGTGATGGGCGACTGGGTTACCGCGGCCAGGAAACCGACCATGCAGAGCGCAATCATCGGTTGCGCCGCCACGTTAAAAAAGTCGGCGGCATTCGCGCCCACCGCAGCACCTACCGCCAGGGATGGCGCAAAGATACCGCCGGGGATACCGGAAAAATAGGTCACGACGGTGGCCAGAAAGCGCGTGATCGGGGCATGCCATGGCAGGCCAATGTCGGTCACAATAAGCTGCGAGGTGATGCCGTAACCGCTGCCGAATGACATGCCGCCACTGAGCCACCCGAGTATGGCCACAATCAGCCCACAGCCACCGGCGAACCAGACGGGGTGCAAGCGGCGCCACTCCCAGAGGACGAATCGCTGATGCCGTTGTGGCCACAGCAGCATGCGGCTGAACAACCCGCCCAGCAGGCCGCAACCGATACCGGACGCCAGCGCAGGAACGACGCTATCGAGGCTGACAGCTTGCACGTCAAAGTGGCCGAAATAGTTGTAGTTGCCCTGTAACGCGATCGCGACCATCCCCGACAGAATGATCGTGCTGAGCAACACGCCACTGGTGCGGGTCTCCAGCTTTCGCCCCAACTCTTCTACCGCAAACGCCACGCCGGCCAAGGGTGTGTTGAACGCGGCAGCAATGCCTGCGGCGCCTCCGGCCAGGATCAGGTCCTCGGGGCGGATAATCCGCGCATTGGGCAGGTAGCGGTGAAAGAAGTGCATGATCGAAGCGGCCACTTGAACCGAGGGGCCCTCGCGCCCTGCCGAAAAGCCCCCCGTCAATGCCAGCGTGCCAAGACCTATCTTGGCGAACGCAAGACGCAAGGACAGCAAATGATTGACGGGTTTGCCTTGGTGGGCCAGCCGTGTGGCTGCGATCACCTGGGGAATACCACTGCCCTGGGCCCCGGTAAAAAAGCGCGTGGTCAGCCAGACCACCAGCATCCCGATCAACGGCGTGTAGATAAACGGCAACCAAGGCCGCTCGGTTGTCTGCTGAGCAAACTGCATCAGTGCCAGGTCGGCCAGGCGGGCGAACATCACCACCAACAGCCCCGCAAGGGTGGCCGCGGCCCAGAGCGTGATGCGAGTACGCCAGCGGATAGAGGCGAAGCGACGGCGCAGCAACAATAACGGTTTGATCACCCGAGCAGATTCCCATTGAGGTTCGATGGCATGCAACGTCAAAACAAGGGTCAGGCGACAACGTGCGCTGAATGATATGTCACTAAAACGCTTGCCTGAGAAGCGCCGATATCTGACGCAACACGCTCTAGTGTGCGGTGAGCCGTCGCGTCACGGAGTATGACCTTGGCCACGAAGGGCCACCAATAATGATACCGAGCAAAACCCTTTAACAAGGCCTGCGGCAAAATAGCACGGCTCATTTTAGTTCTCAGGGGTAACGCGGTTACGTGCCCATATTCTTACTCGTGTGTTAACACGCGTGCCCCTCTTTACCAGCCGTTTGAACACCCTCTTCTAAACACTATGAAGCGATGAAAAAAATCTTTTTCGCGCTCATGATCTCTTGCTGCAGTGTTCCATAACTGCTTGTATCCTTGGCCGATACAAAGCCGAGTGGCGGCTGCTAACGCCCAGGTCCGATATCCGCTGTAATGGAAACCGTGCTTTCCATAAGGTAGTAACGTGAAGCGTGATACCCACTTGGTTGTGCTTTTACTGCTGGTTATTGGTTGTTCCCTGGCGTCATTGACTGTCTGGAAGGTGTTTGCCTCTCGAGATCGAGCACTGGAGGAAGTCAACGTCCATGGCTTGAACCTTACTCAGGCGCTCTCCACTTATTCCGAAGGCATCGTCCGCCAGAGCGCGCTGTTGTTGCTCGGGCTTGTCGAACGCCTGGAAACCGAAGGCAGCGGACCTGCGCAAATTCAGCGGCTGCGGGCGTTGGTAGGCCGCCAGGAGCCGCTGATGCCACAGCTGAGCGGTATCACCATTTACGATAATAAGGGGCACTGGTTAATGTCCTCCAACCGGCCGATTCCTGCCGGGGCGAACAGCTCTGATCGAGCCTACTTCATCCATCATCGTGATGATCCATCCCCCGAGATCTTTATCGGTCCGCCGATCATCAGCCGCTCTAATCGGGAGTGGGTGATGACCATCAGCCGACGGTTTAATGGTGCTGACGGCGAATTTGCCGGGGTCGTGTCAGTCACCTTGGGGATCGAAAACTTCTTGCGGCTGTTTGGAAAAATCGATGTAGGACAGGAGGGTGCTATCGGCTTGTCCCACACCGACGGTACGTTGCTGGTTCGCTATCCCTTCCGCGAGCAGGACATGGGGCGCAACTTTTCCTCGTCGCCGATCTATTCAAAGTACCTTGTCGATCGGTCAGTCGGCACCGCGTCGTTCACCTCCAGCCTGGACGGGGTGGAGCGGCTCTACGCCTTCCGCAAGAGTGACCGGCTGCCGCTGATCACGACAGTGGCACTCGGTAAACGCGAAGCCCTCGCCGCGTGGCGAACAGAGGCCCTGCTCTCGGCGGTGGTCGTTTCGGGGTTGCTGGGGCTTATCGGCATTATCGGCTGGTTTTTGATCCTGGATATCCGTCGTCGAACCGAGGCAGAGGATCAGTTGCGTGAAACTCAGCAGCGGTTGCTTTCCTCGAACAGGCAGCTTGAACTGCTGGCAATGAAGGATGCCTTGACAGGTTTGGCAAACCGGCGCTGTTTTGATGAGAGCCTCGCCATGGAGGCGCTGCGAGCAAAGCGTGAGGGCACGACGCTGGCTTTGCTGATGATCGATATCGACTACTTCAAACGCTTTAACGACTCGTTCGGGCATGTGGCAGGCGACGCGTGCCTGCAGACGGTTGGCAGAATTTTCGAGGCGTGTTTAAGGCGACCGTCAGACCTGGTCGCACGTTATGGCGGCGAGGAGATGGGCATCATCATGCCAGACACCGACAGTGACGGCGCCACAGCGGTTGCACAGCGCATTCTCGACCTGTTGAAGAAAGAAAATATTGCGCATCACACCAGCCCGTTTGGACGGCTAAGTGTGAGCATCGGCATTGCGACAGCCACAGGGTCTCAACTGGAGCATTTGCAAGGGTTGATTGAGGTAGCAGATCAGGCTTTGTACAACGCTAAGGCGCAGGGACGTAACCAGTTTGTGAATGGGTGCTGGTAGTCGTGGAAAGGCACGTTATCTTGGACACCGATTTAGGTTACGCCGCCAACCCTGAGCGTGAACATCTGGCAAGCGCCCCATACTGGAGCGCTAGGGTCTGATGGATTGCTGCGTCTATAGGGTGTAAGTGACGCCCACTTGCACCGTACGAGGTTCACCGGGGTAAGCGTAGAAGTTCAGGAACGAGCCTTCTTCGTACTCACGGTTGAACAGGTTCTTCACGTCGAGGTTGAGTCTGACCTTTTCGTTGACTTTGTAATAGCTGAGCAAGTCGACGACGGTGTAAGCGCCCATCGTGAAGGTGCTGTTGGCGGTCTGCCCGGCACGCTCGGCTACGTATTTTCCACCTGCGCCGAGGCCCAATCCCTTGAGCGCGCCATCCTGAAATTCATACACGTTGAGCAGGCTGAAGCTATTGCGCGGAATATTCGCCAGGCGCGTGCCGGTGCGCACCTTGGTGTCTTTGGTCACTGCGGCATCCACGTAGCCATAGCCGCCGATCATCCGCCACTCGGGCGTCAGGTTGCCGGCCACGTTCAGATCAAAGCCGCGACTGCGTACCTGCCCTGTCGCGACATTGAAGGCTGAATCAACGGGGTCGACGCCCTGGACATTGCTCTTGTCGATCTGATAGATCGCCGCATCGACACTCAACTGCCGGTCAAGCGCTTCCCACTTCACACCCACCTCGTAGGACTTGCCCTTCTCCGGCGCGAACCCGCCGCCTTGGCGACTGGCGCCCGTGTTGGGCTTGAACGAGCGTGCGGCATCCGCGTAGATCGCGACAGTGTCAGTGAGGTCATACATCACACCCACGCGCGGAGTGACGGCGTTGTCGGCGGCGTTCCAGTTTTTCACGCCGGGTACGTAGGATTCGTACGCGTGCTCGAAGCGTTCAAAACGCGCACCGGCGAGTACTTTTAAACGCTCGGTCAATGCCACTTGATCCTGCACGAAGGCCGCGTAAGTTTTGAGGTTTTCTTTGTCGTGGGTAGGCGTACGCGTCAGCGCCGGACGTGGCTGGCCATAGACCGGGTTGAAGATGTCGATTGGAAAAGCCCCCGCCGCGCCGCTGGAGCGTTGGATGATCGACGAGTAGTCATACACTTCGTACTCGACACCGGTCAGCAACGTGTGATCAAAGGCTCCCGTGGAAAAGTGCCCGGTCAGGTTCAGTTGATAGTCTTTGTCGGTCCAGTCCAACTTGCGGTAGTTGAAATTGCGCTGGAGCGTTCGCCCATCGGCATTCAAGCTGGTAGCGCCGTTGGCCTCAACCGCATTGCCCTTCATCGTACCGTCCAACCACTGGAAACCGCCGCCCAGGCTCCAGTTGTCGTTGAGCATGTGCTCGAACCGCAACTGAGCCATGTTGTTATCGTTGTGCAGGTTACCGGCGTATTTTTCACCCCAGAAGGTGTCGCGGGACGCGGTGCCGCGTTGGTTGGCGAAACGAGTCAGGCCTCGATCAAGCGGATGATTGTTGCGCATGAAGTCGCCTTCGAAAATCACCTTGGTGTCGTCATTGACCTGCCAACTCAGTACCGGCGTTACCCCATAGCGTTCGGTTGAGACATGGTCACGGAAGGTGTCACCGCCCTCGCCTACCACGTTGAGGCGATAGGCCAGGCGCCCTTGCTCGTCCAGTGGGCCGGAGGCATCCAGGGTGCCGCGCTTCATACCTTGATCATCCAGCTGGCTACCCAATGTGACCGTGCGCTCAGGCAATGGCTGCTTGGAGACCACATTGAAGGTACCGCCGGGATCGCCACGCCCATAGAGCATCGTCGCCGGTCCGCGAAGCACTTCAAGGCGCTCAATGCTGTTGGCGTCCGGCATGCTTGGATAGCCACGGTTAATCGGAAAACCGTTGCGGTAGAACTCGGCTGTGGTAAAGCCTCGCACCGTAAAGCTGGTAAGTCCCTGGCCGCCGAAGTTGTTCGCGCGGCCGACGCCGCCCGCATAGTCCAGGGCCTCCTGCAAGCGAGTCGCACCGATGTCCTCGACCACGTCTTTGGGCACGACGCTGATGGACTGAGGCGTCTCATGAATTGAGGTGTCAGTGCGCGTCGCACTGGCAGAGCGTGTGGCGCGATACCCCTTGACCGGTCCTTGCGCCGTCTCCGGGTTTGATTCGCCCGTGACATTGATGGCTTGCAGTTCAAGGCTGGTATTTTCGGTACTCGCAACCTGCGCCCAGGCAAACGTGGAAAACGACTGAAGCACGCAGAGAGAAATCAGGGTACGACGCATGGATTTTTTGACCTGATGGATGAGCGGACGGGAAAGTCAACCTGCCGGGAATTTCGCGAGGCATGATATACCAGCGATTCCCATTTGCCACTCATTCTCATTCGTGCTTTTTCGAGTATCTGCTATGTAACAGTCAAAAAACGATGCTTTTGTGCGTTCCATATCCAGCCAAAGCGTGGCCTCTTTCCAGATGATTATCGCGTTGGACAATGTGGCTCCAAGGCGCGAAAGGACACCTTTACCCCGCACAACTCTATGTCTAGATCCAGATCGCGCATATATTCGAACGCCTAGAAATACACGAGATTAATCTGATTTAATAAGGGCCACGCACGCCAAATAACTCCAACAACCGAGCTTTTTCCGGTCAGCCCCCGACCGGGTTCATACCCACCATTCGCGTCACTCGAAGCGACCGCTAGGATTCGGGAAATGGCAGTGGTACATCGCCATCCCGACGCACCTCAAAAACATTCAGCGTCATCGCCACTAACGCGTAGTACCCGTAGACCCCGATCAGCTCGACAACGGCTGGCTCGCCCAGCGAACTAACAGCTTCGGCGTATAGGGCGTCATCCACACGACGAGATTCATAGAGGGTCTTCCCAAGCCAATACACAATGCGCTCGTCATCCCGTTGGAACTCGGGCAATACCTGCTGTTTGAGCGACGCTATTACGCTGTCTGGCACGCCCGCGCTACGGGCAATGGGTTCGTGAATTTGCCACTCCGCCTGGGACTGCCACCAAGCGGCAGTGAGCAGAATAGCGAGCTCGGTCAATCGAGGCTCCAGGCGCGTGCCGTATCGGCAAAACGCTCCCAGCCGTTGAGCATGATCGGCAAGCTCGGGGCTGTGAATCCATGCTAAAAACGGGCCGTCAAGGTTGCCTCGTGGGCCGCTGATGATCTGTCTGAGGACGGTTCTCTGTGCTTCATCCATGTGTGCTTCAGACAGTGGGCTGAGGCGCGATTGAATGGGCATATCTCATACTCCTTATTTATTCACGTCGGAGCCCTGCTCCACCCGGTGTCTTAAAGCGCTAGGCGTGTAAAAAGTACCTTTATCGCAGGCCGGGTCACAAGATAAAGCAGTCCATGGAGTGATCCGTGTGGTCGATGGGTGGCTGCACGCCTGCCTACCGTTCATCTATCCGAGGATAGAAAAAAACAACATCATAATGATGGCACTGTCTGATACGGTGTATATGACCACAGGTATTCCGAGGATTGTCATGGGCCAAGGCGCTCCTATTCCGCCGGATGAAATTGAACGGCTTAAAGAGGTCGAAAAATTTTGTCCAACTGACAGCGATTACGATGCTGTCTTCGATAAAATCGTCGAGATGGCTTCTGCTTACTACAACGCCCCCATAGCGCTGATTTCGATCGTTGATAAGCATCAGCAATGGTTCAAAGCGCGCGTAGGGCTTGAAGAAGCCCAGACATCACGGGAAGTGTCCTTCTGCGCTTACTCGACGCTGGACAACACCCCGTTGGAGGTATTGGACGCAACGCTTGATCCGCGCTTTGCGGACAATGCCCTGGTCACGGGGCCTCCGTATATTCGCTATTACGCGGGTACTCCACTGATTACCGAAGAGGGGTTTACGCTGGGAAGCCTGTGCATCATTGATACGGTCTCACGCCCTGCGATGAGTGAGCGTGATAGCGAGATGCTCAAAGGTTTCGCTGAACTGGTGATGATGCGCATACGCGGCATGCGCTCTCGAAACTTTGTCGACCAACCCACGGGGCTGTTTAATCGACTGCGCCTTGAGGAAGATATACGCCAGGCGCTAAAGGCTGACAGCGCGTGCCAGGTGTATGCCGTTGATATCGTCTCGCCAAAGTTCCTCAACGATATCGTAAAGGCGCTGGGCTACAGTTTTGCCGCAGACTTGATCCTGGCAATCAAAGCGCGTCTACAAAAACTGTTACCGCCACAGTGCCTACTTTATAAAATAAGCCCGACGCGGTTTGGTTTCCTGCTTGAGGAGGATCAGACGGCCGAGCACATTTGTGAAAGCATCCTCAAGGACTTCAAAAAGCCTGTCGAGTGCCACGCCATCCCCATTCTCATGCAAGTGGGGATTGGCGTTCTGCCGATTCACAGCGCTGTGCTCCAGCAAGACTGGCTGCGCCTGGTGGTCAGTGCGGCGGATGAGGCCCGTGACCGTAAGCTGGGATGGTCGCTCTATGAACCCCATTTTGATGCGGCTCAACAACGCGCGTTCATGTTGTTGAGTTCGTTGCCGGAAGCGGTCAGCGCCGATAAACAGTTCAGCCTGGTGTACCAGCCCAAAGTCAAACTGCCCTCAGGGCAGTGTCACTCAGTCGAAGCACTATTACGTTGGACGCACCCGTTACTGGGCCCCATCAGCCCGGCTGAATTTATCCCCCTGGCTGAAAAAACCGCACTCATACCCTCCGTGGGACTGTGGGTGCTCAACGCAATCATCCAGCAAGCGATTAGTTGGAAAGCGCAAGGCGTGCACCTGCGTATTGCGATGAACATTACCGTCAGCGATCTTGAAAACGCCGAATTCGTCGATGCGATGATTCATGAAATTCAACAATACGGCCTGGACCCCGCCAGCTTTGAACTTGAGTTTACCGAAAGTATGCTCATGACCGACCCTGACGAAGTCATCCGGCAGTTGGAGCGCGTGCGTCAGTTTGGCGTAGAGGTAGCGGTTGATGACTTTGGTACCGGCTACAGCAACTGGGCTTATTTGAAAGAACTCCCGGCCAATACCGTCAAGCTTGACCAGTCGCTGATCAGCGGGTTGGGCAGCAATCAGAATGACAAGCAACTGGTTAAAACCCTCATCGGGCTGGCCAAGGGGCTCGGCTACCAGGTGGTTGCAGAAGGGGTAGAAAACCAGGAAATCCTCGACCTGTTAATACAGTGGGGATGTTCCGAAGCACAGGGCTACTTGATAGCCAAGCCTATGAGCGCCAAGGCCTTGGAAGCCTGGATAGGACAAGCAAGCGAAGAAGGTCGGTGCCAGTAGAATGACTGCCGGTTGCCTCGACGGGTATCCTCCGCCGAGGCAACCGGCTCAGCAACACCTTCCGGGTCCACGTAGGTCAAGGTCTTATATGTTTGGCCGTGCGGCTTTATCCACCTGTGCCCCATCCGCTGCACTCAACTTGCCGAGTTGCCGTCGCGGATCAGTTCGGTCACCCAGTCAGCAAATGCTCGCACTGCCGGTGAGAGAAAACGCTGATGCGGATAGAGCAAGGTCACCGGCACGGACGCGGGTTGCCAGTCTGCCAGGACTTCGATCAGCCGCCCTTCCCGCAGATGCTCTGAGACCACTCTCTCGGCGAGCTGCACCAGGCCGAAACCTTCAAGGCACATTTTTATGTAGAGCCCTGTCTCATTAACGGCCGCAGCGCCGCTGACCGGGACTGACATTTGTTCAGTGCCGGTGCCGAAGCACATTTCACCGGTTCGCCTGGCGTTTCCCGAGAAATAATGAATCGCCCGGTGATGTGACAAGTCGTCCGGAGTCTGCGGAATGCCGTTATCTTGCAGATAGGCCGCAGACGCACACGTCACCCAGCGGAACTGGCCGAGCGGGCGTGCAACAAGCGTGGAGTCATTGAGCTGCCCGGTCCGAATCACGCAATCCACGTTCTCCTGAATCAGATCAACCTGCCGATCGTTGACGCCTATCATCAGGTAGATATCCGGGTACCGCGTGTAAAAGTCTTTCAGCTTTGGCATGACGATAAAATGCGCAATGCCTGCGGGCATATCCACCCGCAATCGCCCCTGCGGCCGATTTGCGGACTCCGTCAGGCTGGCCTCGGTCTGCTCGATCAGTTCGAGGATTTCCCGGCATTGCGCCAGATACCGTGCGCCCTCAGGTGTCAGGCTGACCCGCCGCGTGGTTCTGTTCAGCAGGCGCACCTGCAGATATTTTTCAAGACCCTTAATGCTGCTGGTGACCGTAGAGGCCGGCAACGACAGCGTTTGCGCCGCGTGAATAAAGCTCCCCGCCTCTGCCACACGGACGAAAACCTGCATTGCCTGGATGCGGTCCATATTCTTTTTCCATAAACCAAGACAGCAGCAGCCGAACGGCCAGTATTGTTCGTATTTGCTGAATAATTAAAACAGTTTAACCGTCTTTGTCGGGAGTATCACTTTCCGTACCGTCTGTTCACCCCACTCAAACGGAGAGCAGAAGATGACTGGATATACCCGAAACATCGTCGCGCCGCCCGCCTCGCCAGCCGCCCGCACCCTTATCCGCGGCGCCACTGTGCTCAGCATGGACAGTGAAACAGGCAACCTGGCCCGCGGCGATATCCTTATCGAAGGCAGCACAATCACATCGATCAAGGCACACATTGAGGTCGACGACGCCGTTGTTATCGACGCATCCGGCATGATTGCCATGCCAGGCATGGTGGATACGCATCGCCATGCCTGGGAGGGGCAACTGCGCCGGATTAATCCGAACGCGCAAACGCTTGAGGACTACTGCAACGCCACGCACTACTCGTTCGCCAAATTCTATCGCCCAGGTGACATGTATATCGGCAACCTGCTGACCGCATTAGGCTGCATTGACGCCGGCATCACCACCGTGATTGATAACTCCCATAACAGCCGCACCGGCGCGCACTCCGATGCCGCTGTCGAGGCGCTGCTTGACGCAAGTATTCGCTCGATTCACGCCTGCGGTGCGCCGGTCTCCGGGGACTGGGATAAAGCCCACTGGCCCGGCAACCTCGAACGCCTGCAACAGAAATATTTCAAAAATGCAGACAACAGCCTGGTTTCGCTGGCCATGATGGCCCAACTGGAACCCGAACTGTGGGCTGAAGCCCGGCGGCTGGGCCTGCCGATCATCATCGAATTTTTTGGCGCAGACATGGCAACCGAGCTGGCAGGGTTGCATCGCAAAGGACTGCTCGGGCCGGACAACATTTTCAACCACTGCACTGCACTGCCGGACGCAGGTTGGCAAATCCTGCGCGAGGCGGGTGTGCGCGTGAACGTATGTCCGCGCTCCGATGCGCACTATGGCATCGAGGATGGAATGTTCGCCATGCAGGCCGCGCTGCGTCACGGTATCCGCCCGGGACTGAGCGTCGATAACGAAACGTCCTATAGCGGCGATATGTTTATGGAAATGCGGGTGGCATTTTACCTGCAACGCGTCATGGGCATGCACCCGCAGCGTTGCTGCGGTTCAGCGCATCATCTGGTGACCCTGCCGGCTCATAGCCTGCTCAAAGCCGCCACGGCTGACGGCGCAGCCTGTGCAGGATTACAGGACGAAATCGGCAGCCTGACCCCCGGCAAACAGGCTGATCTGATTCTTATCAATACCCAGGACATAAACCTTTACCCGTCGGGCAACGCATTCGGCACCGTGGTACACGCGGCCGAACGCAGCAATGTTGACACGGTCATGATCGACGGTCGCATCGTCAAACGCGGCGGCAACGTACTGGGCGTGGACCGTGAGCGGCTGCGTGCGGCGATCGACGAATCCCGTGAGCATCTATTTGCCGCAGCCGGCTATCGACCTGACCTGTTTGCCGAGGCGTTTGAGCATCCTCAGCCATAGCACAGCAAAAAAAAGTGCCCATTGTCAGTCGGTATATTTCAGCATATCTTGTACAAAACTTATACACGGGCATGCTCGATGTACAACAAAACCCATTGGCCACTGACGCTGTACTTTGATGGTGATTGCCCGCTGTGCGCGCGCGAAATCAAGCTCCTGCAAGGGCACGCCTCAGACACTCGACTGCTGTTTGTTGACATCAGCAGCGTGGCGTTTGACGCCGAGGCGCTAGGGTTCACCTTCGCGCAAATGCAGTCGGTGCTGCATGCCCGTTTCGCCGATGGTCGCTGGCTGACCGGCCTGGACGCCACCCTGTGGAGCTGGCGAGCTGCGGGGCTGGGGGTTTGGGCGGCACCACTGACATGGCGCGCGTTGCGCCCGCTGTTTGAATTCGGTTATCGCCTGTTCTGCCGTTTACGTCCGCATTTGGCGTGGTTACCTCACCCTGAGGGCGGTCGTCGCTGTGTCGATAACCGTTGCGCGCTGCCGGCGTCAAAACCGGCACCCGACAAGCCGCCACGTTGAAACAAGCCGATCGCGCAGGCGTTGCGATGTCACGGGTCGGGCGCAGAGCCTGTTTCAAATCTGAACTCGCCAATGCCCCGTGATCTGCGTCAGACGGTACGCAGCCGCCCCTGCCGAACACCAAGGTTTATCGTCACACGAAGTGCAGCATGGCTGCGAGGACTCAACATGAAACCGTCATTAGCCGATCAGTACCGTGAAATCCTTGTCGGTGTGGGCGAGAACCCCGAGCGAGAGGGGTTACTGGACACGCCCGCGCGAGCGGCCAAGGCGATGCAGTACCTGTGCAATGGCTACACGATGGATCTGGAGAATGTGGTGAACGGCGCGCTATTCGAATCGCAAAGCGATGAGATGGTCGTGGTCCGCGACATCGAGCTGTACTCATTGTGTGAGCATCACCTGCTGCCCTTCATCGGTAAGGCGCATGTCGCGTACATCCCCACTGGAAGGGTGCTGGGCCTGTCGAAAGTGGCGCGAGTCGTGGATATGTTCGCCCGCCGCTTACAGATTCAGGAAAATCTCACCAAGCAAATTGCCGACGCCATTGCGCGCGCCACCGATGCCGCCAGCGTGGCGGTCGTCATTGAAGCAAAGCACATGTGCATGATGATGCGTGGGGTGGAGAAACAAAACTCGGTGATGACCTCATCGGTGATGCTGGGGGCCTTTCGCGACAACTCCGCTACGCGTCAGGAGTTTCTGCAACTGATAGGGCGTGCGGGTTAACACCAACCAATCGCTTCAGAGCGTGGGAGAGGCCGAATGAACAGTTCCTTCAGGATGAACTCCCTTGGCGAGGGCTATCGTGCCTTGGTAATAGGCGCCAGTGGTGCGCTCGGCTCGGCTTTTTGTGAGTGGCTCAATCAGGATCCAAACTGCGCGTACGTGCGTGAACTGGGGCGTAACAGTGTGCCCTGCCTGAATCTGGAGGATGCCGGCAGTATCGCCGCAGCGGCAGCTGCATTGGCTGAAGAAGCGCCGTACCAGTTGATCGTGCAGGCGACCGGGTTACTTCATCGCGACGGCATAAAACCTGAAAAAAGTTACACCGCCATTGAAGCAGACGCATTGCAGTCGGTATTTCAAGTCAACACGTTGGGGCCTGCTCTGGTGTTGCGTTATTTTCTGCCGTTACTGGACGCTCATGGCGCAATGGCAATGCTCTGCGCCAAGGTCGGTAGCATCGGCGACAATCGCTTGGGTGGCTGGTACGCCTATCGTGCCTCCAAGGCAGCACTGAACATGCTGATCAAAACGGCGGCCATCGAACTGGCGCGAACCCGCCCTCAGACGCGCTTGCTGAGCCTGCATCCCGGCACGGTTATTTCGGGCCTGTCTCAGCCGTTTCGCGGGGCATCTGCCGCCAGGCCCGCCAGCACGGCGGCGCGCGAATTGTTATTGCTGATTGACAGCTTGAAGCCTGCCGACAGCGGCGAGTTTTTTGCTTACAACGGAGAGCGGCTGCCGTGGTAGGTACGGGGTGTCACATGAACAAGACACAGCGACTGTGCCTGGTCTTGGGTGACCAGTTGTGTTTTGACTTGGCCTCATTGCAGGCATTGGACGCCGAGCACGATACGGTTTTGCTGGTCGAGGTGATGGAGGAAGCCAGCCACGTGCCACATCACCCGCAGAAAATTGCACTGATCTTCAGCGCGATGCGCCATTTTGCCGAGGCGCTGCAAGCACGTGGCGTCCGCGTGCAATACGTCCGCCTCGATGATCCGCACAACAGTGGGTCAGTGCCGGGCGAGTTACGGCGCTGGCAGTCGCGGCTGCAGGCGCAGTCGCTGCATCTGACGGAATGCGGTGACTGGCGTCTGGAACAGTCCCTCAAGGATTGCGGCCTGGCCATCGAGTGGCATGTCGATAGCCGCTTTCTCTGCACACGCGCCGAATTCTCGTCCTGGGCCGAAGGCAAAAAGCAGCTGCGCATGGAGTATTTCTACCGTGAGATGCGGCGCAAAAGTGCTCTGCTGCTCAATGGCGACGGCAGCCCGGTTGGCGGTGCCTGGAACTTTGATACGGAAAACCGCAAGGCCCTGCCCAACAATGTGAGAGCCCCCTCGCCCCTGCGCTTTACGGCGGATGCCATCACCCAGGAGGTGCTGGCCCTGGTCGAAACAAACTTCAGCAGCCATTACGGCGAGCTGGGCACCTTTGACTACCCGGTGACACACGCCGACGCCCAGGCGCTGTGGGAGTATTTCCTCGACTGGGGGTTGGCAGCATTCGGCGACTACCAGGATGCCATGGCCAGTGATGAACCCTTCCTGTTTCATGCGCGGATCAGCGCCGCGCTGAATATTGGCCTGTTGGATCTGCGTCAGCTGTGCAACGACGTCGAGTCGGCGTATCAGGCGCACCGGATTCCATTAAACGCCGCCGAAGGCTTTATTCGTCAACTCATCGGCTGGCGTGAATATGTACGGGGTGTCTACTGGCTGAAAATGCCCGATTACGCCAGCGGCAATCTATTTGGCAATAGCCGACCGCTTCCAGGGTTCTACTGGACGGGTGACACCAAAATGAACTGCATGAGCCAGGCAATCGGCCAAAGTTTGAAACACGCCTATGCCCATCATATCCAGCGGCTCATGTTGACCGGCAACTTTGCGCTTTTGGCCGGCATCACGCCGACTCAGATTTGCGACTGGTACCTGGCGATTTACATGGACGCGTTCGACTGGGTCGAGATGCCCAATACATTAGGCATGGTCATGCACGCCGATGGCGGGTACCTGGGCTCCAAGCCTTACTGCGCCAGTGGCCAATATATCAAGCGCATGTCTGACTACTGCCGCAACTGCGCGTACAAGGTCAGCGAAAGCACGACCGACGACGCCTGCCCGTTCAATTCGCTTTACTGGCATTTCCTGATGCGTCACGCAGACCTTCTGCGCAGCAACCAGCGCCTGGTCATGGTCTACAAAAACCTCGACCGGATGGCTGAACCCAAACAACAGGCGCTCTGGGATCGTGGCCAGACACTGCTCGCCAGGCTCGATGCCGGGGAGTCGTTTTGAAGAAGAGCGAACTCCCGGTAAAAACCTGTGCGGTGTGCGGATTCAATGTCGTCTGGCGCAAGAAATGGGCTCGCTGCTGGAATGAGGTGCGCTACTGCTCAGAGCGTTGCCGACGCAACAAATCCCTTCAACGCTGACCTGATAAAAGACCTTCCCGGGCCGCTTCACATGGCTCGGGCCTTTCAATATGTAAAAATATATATTATACAAATACAAAATGATTCTGCGGTCGATTCTATTGCCGAATCAGCCAGCCTGCCGCGCTCGCGGCGATCCAAGTCCTTTACCCGCCCTTCTGCGCAGGAGATGCAACATGAGCATTGATTGGGTCAACTTCACGCCTTGGGCTTCGTTAGGCGGAGGGGCCTTGATAGGGCTGGCGGTGAGCATGTTCATGCTCGCCAATGGCCGTATCGCAGGTATCAGTGGTCTGCTTGGAAGCGTGTTGCATGTTGGCAGTGAAGGCTGGAGCGAAAAGGCGTTATTTCTGCTTGGCCTGTTGATTGCGCCATTGTTGTGGGGGGCGTTCGCCGTATTGCCGCAGATCGAGATTAAGGCCGAGTGGCCGGCCCTGATTATTGCGGGCCTGCTCGTCGGCTTGGGAACCCGTTACGGCTCCGGCTGTACAAGCGGTCATGGCGTTTGTGGGATCTCTCGATTGTCTCCCCGCTCCATCGCCGCAACTGTGTGCTTTATGTTCGCTGGCGTGGCCACGGTGTACACCCTTCGTCACGTGGTGGGCATATAAAGATGATCAAGTTGAGCGCATTTTTTGCAGGACTGATCTTCGGCCTTGGCCTGCTCCTGGCCGGCATGGCAAACCCCGCCAAGGTACTGGCTTTTCTTGATGTGGCCGGGGCCTGGGATCCGTCACTCGCACTGGTGATGGGAGGCGCCATCGCAGTGGCGGTTATCCCTCTGAATTGGGCGCGCAGGAACACGCATTCCTTGCTCGGCGCCGCCCTGCAGTTACCGACGAAAAGGGCGTTGGATGCCCGCTTGATTGTCGGCAGCCTGGTGTTCGGTATCGGTTGGGGCATTGCGGGGATCTGCCCTGGCCCAGCGGTCGCTATTCTGCTGACCGGGCACACGCAAATCATCCTGTTCGTATTGGCCATGTTGGCCGGTATGTACCTGTTTGCGGTGTTGGACCGTCACACGCGCTGATTAAGGTGATAGCCATGAAAGCGAATGGTGTGAGCCAAGGCGTATTTGATACCCGCGCTCAATGCGTGTCGTCGAGGCTCAAGCGACGTTTACGTTGGCAGGCGCAAAAAACTGGACGCGGACTTCAAACCCCTCCTCCCGGCCTGTTGCGGGCGAGGCCAGGGTTAACGTTGCTTTGACCCCTAGCGCAATCGTTTTGGCAATCGCCAAGCCCAACCCTGAACCACTGGCTTCGCTGTTACCCCGCACAAAGCGTTCGGTCAGGCGTTGCAACACCGACGCCGGCACCGGCGGACCGCCGTTGATCACCTGCAGCAGCGCCTGGTCCGTGAGGCTGACTTCGACCGGTTGGTCCACGGCACCGTACTTCAACGCGTTTTCGATCAGGTTGCGCAGCAAAATGCCAAACGCGTCCGGGTCAATCACAGTGTAAACACTGGGCTGGGTCGGCAGCCGCAAGTGGACTCGCTGCCCATTGTTGCGGTTCCACTCGTCCACCCCATGGGCCAATAACGGGATCAGGTCCTGGGGCGCCTCGGATAACAGCCCACCACCCTCGGCCTTGGCCAGTTGCATGAGCTTTTCCGAGAGCCGCGCCAAATCGTGCAATGCGTTTTCGATCTTCGCCGCCCGCACGCGCAACGGGCCTTCTGGCGCTTCCTGGCGCAAGCGCTGAATCTGCGCCAACGTCGCGGCCAGCGGCGTGCGCAGTTCATGGGCGCTGTTTGCGGTAAAGCTGCGCTCGGCCTCCAACGTCTTGCGCAGGCGCTCAAGCAAGTGGTTGACCGCTTCGGCCAATGGGTCGATTTCCGCCGGCAAGCGTGTCACGTTGATCGGTGACAAATCCCCGGCCCCGCGGGTTTCCAGCGCACGGCGATAGGTCAACACGCTGCGCAAGCTGATGCGCACAAATAACCAGGTGCCTAACAGACTGATAGGAACCAACGCCAACAACGGCAGCAACAACGCAAACAAGGCTTCCTGCGCCGCTTCACGGCGATGCGCCAGCGGTTCGGCAATCTCAATGAACAGCGTTTTGCGTAGCGCGCTAGCCCCATACAGCCGGTACTTTTCAGTGGTGGAAAACCCTTCATCCGGATGTTTGTTGAAGATCTTCGGGTTGGCATCGTGGGATTGCATCAAAATCCGGCCCTGTGCATCACGCACCAGATAGGTCAGGTATTCCTTGTGCATTTTCAGGGTGGCCACGTGTTGTGCTTCGCGGGGCGCCTCGCGGTTGCTGATCTCCAGCACGGCCAAGGGCAGGATGCGTTGCGCGGTCTCTTCCAGGGCGCTGTCGAACGCCTCGTTCAGTTCATGTTGCACCACCAACCAGGCACCGACGGTCGCTCCCAGCCAGAGCAAGGTCATTCCCAGGGTCAATCCCAGGCCGAGGCGTTTTTGCAGGCTTATCGGCGACTTCATACTGGCGTCAACCGATAACCCATGCCACGAACGGTCTCAACCAGGTCGCGTCCCAGTTTTTTACGCAGGCGACTGATATAGACCTCAATGGTGTTGCTCTCGATCTCCGCGCCAAAAGCGTACAGGCGCTCTTCGAGCTGGGACTTCGACAGCAACGCATTGGGGCGCTGCACGAATGCCTCGAACAGCGCCCACTCACGTGCGGTCAAGTCCACGGTGATACCGGCGCGCTGGACTGTGCGAGCGTTCATGTCGATCTGCAGTTCACCGAGTTTGATCTGCGGGTTGGGGTTACCGCTGTAACGTCGGGCCACGGCTGCCACCCGGGCCGAGAGTTCAAACAGGTCGAACGGTTTGACCAAGTAGTCGTCAGCGCCGGCATTGAGGCCGGCAATGCGATCGGATATTTGGTCCTGGGCGGTGAGGATAATCACCGGGGTCACGTTGCCTGCTGAGCGCTGCTCGCGCAAAAAGTCCAACCCGCGACCGTCCGGCAACATCAGGTCCAGCAGGATCAAGTCATAAGGCGTGGTGCGCACGCTATTGCTTGCGTGGTTCAGGCGCTGCACCCAATCAACCGCATGGCCGTCGTCGGCGATCTGCTCGCGCACTGCCTCCCCCAGCCCGGGGGCATCCTCAACCAATAAAACCCGCATCTGCTACCTCTCCTGATGAGTGTCGTGCAGCACCTTAACCGCCAGACCTGAGGTGAATCTGAAGATTCAGCTGGTTGTCAGGAATGCCCCTTAGGGTAGGCCACAGAGGCCTATCCGGCAGGAGACAGATCATGAAAACCGCATTTATTGCACGTACCGCGCTGTTGAGCCTGTTGCTCAGCGGTAGCGTGCTGGCCGATGACGACTGCAGCGAGCCCGTCAGCGATTGGCAACCGCGAGAGACCTTGCGTCAACGCGTAGAGCAGCAATACGGCTGGAGCGTGCAGCGCATCAAGGTCGACGACGGTTGCTACACGCTCAGGGGCACTGACCGCAGGGGCAACGCCATCGAGGCGCGTTATGCACCCGCCTCCCTGCGTCTGCGCACGTTGCACGTCAATTTCGGCGACGACGGCGATGCCCGGGACTACCTCGTCAGCCCGGGTGCTGAATGAGCATTTCGATTTCTCCCCGGGCTTTCAGGTTGTTGTCAGCCAGCAAGTCCAGGCTCTCGCTACAACGCTCAACCAGGACATCCTCATGAAAAAATTCATCGCTGCAACCTGCCTCGCCGGCGCCATTGCCTTGCCGGGGCTGGCCCAGGCCCGTGAAGTGACCCTGACGACCCAGCTCAAGGACTACAACGGTAACGATGCGTACCTGGCGATTTACCTCACCGATGCCAACGGCCAGTACCAGAAAACCCTGTGGGTCGCCGGCAAGAAGGCCAAGTACTACCGGCATTTGACTGACTGGGCCCGCGGCAGTGGCCAGAACCCCAGGGAGTTTGATGGGGTCAGCGGTGCCAGTGTGGGCAGCGGACGCACCCTCAAAGTCAGTGTTGAATTGGCTGACACCTTGATTGATGCCGGGTATCAGATCCGAATCGACAGCGCCGTGGAGAACCAGCGTGAAGGACGAGCCGACATCAGCGTACCCCTGACCACCCAAGGATCAGGCAAGCCGGCAACCGGCAGCACTTACGTCAACGCGTTTACTTACGACCTGTAGCACCCACCCCTTCAGGAGGCTGAACATGCTTCGCCAGTTTCATTCGCTGCCCGGTCTGATCGCCGCCCTGTTGGTCATGATATTGGCCATCAGTGGCGCGGTATTGTCGGTTGATCCGGCGCTCGAACGCCTGCACAACACGTCCACCGCTGCCGGCCAGCTTAATGTCGGCCAGTTGGCGGAAGGCGTCGCACATCACTTTCCAGGCGTGGAGCAAATCCAGCGCACCGCCTCCGGCACGGTCATCGTCTACTACAACCGCGATGGCCAGTCCGGGGCGGAAACGGTTGACCCACTGACCGGCCAGGGCCTCGCGCCCTACGCGCCGTCCACCTTCACCCGCTGGGTGAAAGACTTGCACCGCGCGCTGTTCATGGGCACACCGGGCCATGGCGTGTCGGGCGTCGGTGCGTTGTTCATGTTGATCCTGGCAGTGTCCGGCGCGTTGCTGCTGGCCCGGCGCCTGGGTGGCTGGCGCAACCTGCTGCGGCCACTGCGCGGCACGTTCAGCCAACGCTGGCATGCGGAAGTCGGGCGCCTGGCTTTGCTCGGGCTGCTGCTGTCGGCCGTAAGCGGGCTGTACATGGCCGCCACGACCTTCGGCTTGATCGCCGATGGCAGCCAGGGTGAACCGGCCTTCCCCACCCACCTCAGCGCCGGCCCGGCGTTACCGGTGGCGAACCTGCAGGCCTTGCAGGCCATCGACCTGAATGACCTGCGCGAACTGGTCTACCCGAGCCCGGGCAACCCAAATGATGTGTTCTCGTTGCGCACGGCCCAGGGTGTTGGCTACGTAGACCCGGTCAGCGGCGCCCTGCTGTCCTATCAACCCCACGACTCCATGCACACCGTCTACCAATGGGTCTATCAGCTCCACACCGCAGAAGGCCTCTGGTGGCTGGGCTTGCCACTCGGGCTCTGTGCCCTCTGTGTGCCATTGATGAGCGTGACCGGCATCCTGCTCTGGTGGCGCCGTCGCAAAGCCGGTCCGAACATTCGCCACAACAGCCCCGCTCACTCGGCCGACAGCGTGATTCTGGTAGGCACTGAAAACAACACCACATGGGGGTTTGCCAACACGTTACATGCGGCCTTGCATCAGGCTGGGCACCACGTGCACAGCGCGCCGATGAATGAATGGAAAGGCGAGTACCGCAACGCCCAGAGACTGTTGATCCTCACCGCGACCCACGGTGATGGCGATGCACCGGCGTCGGCCGCGCAGTTTCTGGCACGGCTGAACCACAAGGGCGTCAAACCCGGCCTGCCCTTTGCAGTACTGGGGTTTGGGGACCGCCAGTTTCCACAGTTCTGTCAGTATGCCCATCGGGTGCAGGCCGCGCTGGAACTGGCCGGTGCCTCACCGTTGCTGGGGCTGGAAACCGTCAACCGCCAGTCTTCCCAGGAATTTGCGCGCTGGGGCCACGCCCTGGCCACAGCACTGGGGCATGACTTGGCCCTGGCCCATACACCGGAGCCCCCGCGCACCTATCAACTGGAGCTGGCCGAGCGCATCGTTTATGGCGAAGAAGTGAATGCGCCAACCCACGTCCTGCGCTTCAAGGCGCACAGCGAGCTACCGGGCTTCCAGGCAGGAGACCTGGTAGGGATTATCCCGGCGAATAGCCCGGTACCGCGTTTTTATTCACTGGCCAGCAGTTCCACGGACGGCGTGCTCGAGATTTGCGTACGCAAACACCAAGGAGGCCTCTGCTCGCAACTCCTGCATGGCCTGGACCTCGGCGCTTCGGTCGAAGCCTTTATCCAGCCCAACCCACAGTTTCGTCCTGCGTCGGGGGCACACCCGGTGATCCTGATCGGTGCCGGTACCGGCATTGGCCCGCTGGCGGGCTTCATTCGCAACAACACTGCCCGCCACCCGATGCATTTGTATTGGGGCGGGCGCAACCCGGCCTCGGACTTTCTGTACGAGCCTGAACTTAACCGCTACCTGGCAGACCAGCGACTTACCGCATTGCGCGCGGCTTTTTCCCAGGTACAGAACGGTGGCTACGTCCAGGACCGGCTGCGCAGTGATGCACTGTCCTTGCGCCGCCTGGTGGAAAAAGGCGCCCAGGTGCTGGTCTGCGGCAGTCGTGAAATGGCCAAAGGCGTGATGCAGGCCCTGGATGAAATATTGGCTCCGCTGAACCTGAGCGTACTGACCCTCAAGGCACAAGGACGCTACCGTGAAGATGTCTACTGATGTGCAGCGCTACAACCTGAACGGCGAGACCATGGGCACCCGCTACACCGCGGTGTTCTATGCGGCGGCGGGCATCGACACCGACGAAATCGGCCAGCGCCTGGCCCACGCTGTGAGCCGGGTAGACCGGCAAATGTCTACCTGGAAAGCCGACTCTGACCTCAACCGCCTCAACGCAGCCGCCGAGCAGGAATGGCTGCCAGTGCCCAAGGAACTGAGCACGGTGCTGGCCGCTGCGTTACGGGTCAGCCAGCAATCCGGCGGAGCCTTCGAGATTGCCGTCGGCGATCTGGTGCAAGCCTGGGGCTTCGGCCCCGGCGAACAGACGATCACCGCGCAAGCACTCACGATGCCACTGCCACGCGCGCGACTCTCCGCCAGCGCGGCGCTGGTGGTGGACTCGCAACGCAATCGGGTGCGCAAACGGGCGCCGCTGAACCTGGATTTGAACGGCATCGCAAAAGGCTTTGGCGTCGATGAACTGGCCCGTTGCCTGGAAGCGTCAAACATCACCCGCTACCTGGTCGGCATTGACGGCGAAATGCGCGCCCGGGGCATGAAGCCAGATGCCCAACCCTGGATCGTGGCCATTGAAAAACCCTGCCGGGGCGTGCGGCAAGTCATGGGCGTAATGGAACTCGTCGACGCCGCCATCGCCACGTCCGGGGACTACCGCCACTGGGTGGAGATGAGTGGGCAATCCTGCGCCCACACCATGAACCCCGTCACCGGCGCACCGCTGCGCAACGCGCTCGCAGCGGTTACCGTCGTGGCGGGCTCGTGCATGCTCGCTGATGCCTGGGCCACGGCACTGATGGTGCTGGGTGAAGTTGAAGGCCCACGCCTGGCACAGGAACGCGGGATGGACGCACTGTTCGTGCTGCGCGACGGTGACGAACTAACAAAAATTTCGATTGTAGGCGGCACCCTGCAAGCGCAGGCTTGAGCCGCCAATCCAAACCCGTGAATAACCTGAGCGCCATCAAACCATGAAATTCATGCACCGGCACACCGAGCATCACCGCAGTGACCGGATCGGCTGGCTGCGCGCCGCTGTCCTGGGGGCCAATGATGGGATCGTCTCCACGGCCAGCCTGTTGATCGGCGTCGCTGCCGCCAACGCCAGCCACTCCACACTGATCGTTACCGGCATTGCCGGGCTGGTGGCGGGCGCGATGTCCATGGCGGCGGGTGAATATGTTTCCGTGCACTCCCAAGCCGATACCGAGCGGGCTGACTTGTCTCGGGAGCGGGCGGAGCTGGACAGCAACCCGAAAGCCGAGCACAGCGAGCTTGCCCATATCTACATGCACCGTGGGGTATCGCCCGAGCTGGCCCATCAGGTCGCCGATCAATTAATGGCACACGATGCACTGGGCGCACACGCGCGCGACGAGCTCGGCATCAGCGCAGCACTCGCGGCCAAACCGCTGCAAGCAGCGCTGGCCTCGGCCGCCAGCTTCGTGCTCGGTGCCGCCTTGCCCCTGGCGGTCATTTTCGGCGCCCCGTCCCACAGCGTAGTCCCGTGGATATCCGGCATGTCGCTGGTCTTTCTTGCCGGCCTTGGCGCCATTGCGGCCAAGGCCGGCGGGGCAAAAATCATCATAGGCGCTTGGCGCGTGACGCTGTGGGGAGCGTTGGCCATGGGCATTACCGCCGCCGTGGGGGCGTTGTTTGGCGCGGTGGTTTAGTGCCCAGCACACGTTCGCCTGTGTTGTGGAGACTTCGCCATGGCATCGATCTGCACATTGCGCCCGCATCCTTCCTCTCGCTCCAAGCCAGCCGACTGGCAGCCTGCGAAGACTTGAACCCAGGCCCGTCGCATTGCTAAGCCCCTAGCCGGTTACCCGGCCAGGTTTTTTTGTACGCGTGGATCAGACCAGTGGCTGCACAATCATCAAGCTGCACGGTGGGTGGTTGAGCACACGTTCGCTGGTGCTGCCGCTGAACCGGCCGCCACCACGGGAATGGGCCGCACCCAGTACCACGATATCGAACGCATTCTGCTCGGCAAACCGTTCAATCACCGCATGAGGGACTCCCGTGAGCAGATACCGGTGGTTCTCTTCAATGCCATAACGTGATGCAAGCGTCTCGAATGCCTCGACCTGCGCGTCATTGACCGCGTCTCTGAGGCTGTCGTCCAGGGTCAGCGTGGGCACACTCATCGACCGCTCCCCCACCACCGACCAATTACTCACACTCAGCAGGTGTAACCTGGCACCGCAAGAGGCCGCCAGTGTGGACGCCAGGTCAAGCACTCGCTCATTGACCCCATGGGTCAACTGTTCAAGGTGGGACAGGTCGATGGTCGCGAGTATTTTCACGGGCCTTGGGTGCCTGGCTTCGGTCACCAGATGCAGGTGCGAGCGGCAGTCACGCAGTAAGTGCCAGTCCAGTGGTTGATGAAAGGCCCGACGGAGTGCGGGCACGTGGTGGATATCCTTGACCACGAGGTCTGCATGGAAGTCATTCACGTACTCAAGCACATGCTCCAGGCTGGCTTTGGCCCAAACCACCTCGCTGGTCACCTGGGCCCCCGCAAGGCGTGCCATGGCGTCATGGTCGAACAGGCCGGCCACCGCCAGGGCCTGGACGTAATCAAACGCCACCATGTGCAATAACGCTCCGGTGGCACAGGCCAACGCCTGCGCACGGTCGAACGCCGGAGTACGGGTCATTTCGGTCGGGGCGATTAATAAAATACGGTTGAGTGTGGGCATTACAGCGGCCTCCTGACAACGGCGGTGCGCTCGACTGCAAACCCGATGTCGCGGTCGGGCTCCCTGCGGCGCTGTCTGTTCAGTATTGAGTTCAACCCAAGGCAGGCGCTGATTTTTATCAACTAAATACCGTGCAGCCGTCCGGTTGCCGCTCACACCTGGCTTGTTGATTTAGCTCAATGACTTTCCGTCGCCCAGGCGTAGAACACACGGACCGGGCCTGACTGCCTGTGATACCCATCGAACTCGACCGAGGACAACATCATGAGCGACCTGAGCCTGCGTAAAAGCGTAATGGAAGAACTCGAATTTCATCCGCAGATCAACGCCGCCAGTATTGGGGTATCGGTGGAAAACGGCATTGTCACGCTGTCCGGCCACGTCAGCAGTTACCCCCAGAAAGTCAATGCCGAGCGCGCGGCAAAGGGCGTCAAAGGGGTGCGGGCCATTGCGCAGGAAATTCAGGTGCGGCTGGACAAACACGCCGGTACGGCGGACGACACCCTTGCCGAGCGAGTCTTGAACATCATCGACTGGAGCGCCGACGTTCCTCAGAACGACATTAAAGTCACTGTACAAAAAGGCTGGATCACCCTGGACGGCGACGTGGACTGGCAATACCAGAAGGAAACCCTGGAGCGTGCGGTGCATGAATTATCCGGCGTGGTCGGCGTGAACAACCGGCTGGCCTTGCGCCCGAATGCCGAGGTGACCGATATCCGCCAGCGCATCGAAGAGGCCCTCAAGCGCAATGCCGAAATCGATGACAAGAACGTTTTCGTCCGAGTGGACGGTGATGTGGTCAGGCTCGAAGGCAAGGTTCACGTGTGGCGCGAGCGCATGCTTGCCGAGCGTGCGGCCTGGTCCGTTCCTGGTGTCATGCGGGTTGAGGATCACCTGCTGATCGCCTGACCGCATCAATGCCCCGGAGCCACGCCATGCTGGTTGTCACGCTGATCAACACGCTGGTGGTCATCATGGCGGTGGTCATCCATTACGAATGCCTGTTGCGATTGAATGACTGGCTGCCCAGGCTCAAAATTTCGAGCCGATTCAGGGTGGTGGCGGGTGTGCTGGGCGCCCTGCTGGCCCACGCGATCGAAGTGTGGTGCTTCGCGCTGGCTTATTACCTGATGACGCGCTCCGGCGCATGGGGGCACTTGAAGGGCAATTTTGATGGTTCCTTCATGGACTGCGTGTACTTTTCGTTCACGACCTACACCACCATCGGCTTTGGCGACATTACTCCCGAAGGCAACCTCAAGTACCTGACCGGTCTGCAAGCCCTCACCGGCCTGGTACTGATCACCTGGACGGCGTCGTTCCTGTTCCTTGAAATGCAGAAGTACTGGAAGCACAAGTAGCGCCTTCTTTCACTACGGCGCCGGCGTCCATTGCCACTTCAACACCTGCGGCATGTCTTCGCCGTGCTCGATCAAGTAGAGCTTGTGTTTCTCCATCATCGCCCAGTAGCGCGACTGCGCGAGGGGTCGCTGCGCCTGCAACCTGGGCACGCGTTCGACCACATCCAGTGCCAACTGGTAGCGGTCCAGATTGTTGATCACCACCATGTCGAACGGGGTGGTGGTAGCCCCCTCCTCCTTAAAGCCGCGCACATGGAAATTGCCATGGTTGGTGCGTTTGTACAGCAGTCGATGGATCAACGCCGGATACCCGTGAAAGGCAAATATCACCGGTTTATCGACGGTGAACAGTGCATCGAACGCGCTATCCGACAGGCCATGGGGATGTTGCGAGGCGGGTTGCAGCACCATCAGGTCCACGACATTCACCACCCTCACCCGCAGGTCCGGTACGGACTCGCGCAACAAGGTCACGGCCGCCAGGGTTTCCAGGGTCGGCACGTCGCCGGCACAGGCCATGACCACGTCCGGCTCCTCATCATCCCGACACGCCCAGGCCCAGCGGCCGATGCCCTCCTGGCAATGGCGCCGGGCGGCATCGATATCCAGCCACTGCCACTCCGGTTGCTTGCCGGCAACGATCACATTGATGTAATTGCGGCTGCGCAGGCAGTGGTCAGCCACCGACAGCAGGCAGTTGGCATCGGGGGGCAGGTAGATACGCGCCACGTCGGATTTCTTGTTCGCCACCAGGTCGATAAAGCCCGGGTCCTGATGGGAGAAGCCATTATGATCCTGGCGCCACACATGGGACGTCAGCAGCAGGTTGAGCGAGGCCACAGGTTTGCGCCACGGCACGTCAGCAGCGGTTTTCAGCCACTTGGCGTGCTGGTTGATCATCGAATCGACGATGTGGATGAAGGCCTCGTAACAGGACAGCAGGCCGTGGCGCCCCGTCAGCACATACCCTTCAAGCCATCCCTCGCAAAGGTGCTCACTGAGGATCTCCATGACCCGGCCATCGGCCGCCAGGTTCAGGTCATCGGCCTCCAGCGGGTCCATCCACATCTTGGCGCTGACGTCGTAGACCGCCTCCAGTCGATTGGAGGCGGTTTCATCCGGGCCGAACAGGCGGAAGTTGCCAGTGCTGCGATTGTTTTTCATCACATCGCGCAAAAAATGCCCCAGCACCCGAGTCGCTTCGGCACGCAGGCTGCCAGGAACCTCCACTTTTACGGCGTAATCGGCAAACTGTGGCAAGTCGAGCGCCTGCAATAACTGCCCACCATTGGCATGGGGGTTGGCACTCATGCGCCGGTTGCCGGTGGGGGCCAGTGCAGCAATCTCGGGCAGCACGGCGCCGTTGGCATCGAACAGCTCGGCGGGTCGGTAGCTGTTCAGCCAATCCTCAAGTTGCTGCAGGTGAGCCGGCTGTTCAAAGCTGGCCAGTGGCACTTGATGGGCGCGCCACGTGCCCTCGACCCGATGGCCATCGACAAACGTCGGGCCGGTCCAGCCTTTGGGGGTGCGCAACACCAGCATCGGCCACAGCGGCCGTTCTGGCGCTTCGGCGCGCCACGGCTGACGCGCCGTGTGCTGAACCTCACGAATCTTCAGCACCATCGTGTGCAGCGTGCGCGCCAAGGCTTGATGCACCTGTGCCGGGTCATCACCTTCAACGAAATACACATCGTAGCCATAGCCATACATCAGGGCTGACAGCTCGTCTTCGCTGATTCTGGACAGCACCGTAGGATTGGCGATTTTATAGCCGTTGAGGTGCAGGATCGGCAGGACCGCCCCGTCACGCACCGGGTTGATGAATTTGTTGGCGTGCCAACTGGCGGCCAGTGGACCGGTTTCCGCCTCGCCGTCGCCGATCACGCAGGCGACGATCAGGTCCGGGTTATCAAACGCGGCGCCATAGGCATGGGCCAGGCAGTAGCCCAGTTCGCCCCCCTCGTGGATCGAACCTGGGACCAGCGCCGAAACATGGCTGGAAATTCCATAGGGCCATGAAAATTGCCGAAACAGCCGCAGCAGCCCGTTGGTGTTTTGCTCCACCGCCGGCCAGCACTCGGTAAAGGTGCCTTCCAGGTAAGTCTGTGCGACCACCGCCGGCCCGCCATGGCCTGGGCCGGCCACAAACAGCATGTTCAGGTCGTACTGGTTGATCAACCGGTTCAGGTGCGTGTAGATCAGGTTGAGCCCCGGCGTGGTGCCCCAGTGCCCCAGCAACCGCGGTTTGATGTGCGCCAGGCTCAGCGGCACCTTCAGCAAAGGGTTGTCTTTCAGGTAAATCTGTCCGACTGCCAGATAATTGGAGGCCCGCCAATAGGCATCCAGCCCGCTCAGTTCTTCTTGACTCAGAAAGTCGCCCATGAAGGTCTCCACCCAATGCACAAAGCAAATTTGCCTCGAACGATTGTGGGAGCCTGAAACGTTCAGCTGTTGATTTACATCAACTAGCCAAGACGCCGCTGTATCCAAATGAATGAGTGTTGGACAGGGCCACTATCCAAATGCACGCAAGACCTATGCAACGACAATCCATTCGTACAGCTTTTTCCTCCACTGGTCGTTTTGCCGCTGATAAGACGTAAATTGAGTGCCCGGTTATGCGCCCTGCTCCTAAGCTCAGGGGATACCCAAGTGGAGCAACACCCATGCCCGAAACCCGTGCACTCCAGGTCCAGAGCCTCAAGTCAGCCTGCTCACAATGCAGTGTGCTTGAGCTTTGCCTGCCAATCGGCCTTTCCGGTGATGAAGTTGAACGCCTGGATAAGCTGATCGTGCAGCGTTTCAAGGTCAAAAAAGGCGCAGCGCTGTACCGCGCCGGCGACCCTTTGCGCTCGCTTTACGCCGTGCGAATTGGTTCATTCAAGACCTGCTTGGTGTCAGTCGATGGGCGCGAGCAGGTCACCGGTTTTCAAATCCCCGGCGAGATGCTCGGCCTGGACGCGATCAGTGCCGACGAACATGCCTGCAGCGCGTTTGCCTTGGAAGACAGCGAAGTCTGCCCCATTCACTTTGCACAACTGGAGAAACTTGCGCAGAGCCTGCCGTCGCTGCAACACAATCTCAATCGCTTATTGAGCCGGGAAATTGTCCGGGATCACACCATGCTCATGCTGATGGGCAATATGAACTCGGATGAGCGCCTTGCCGCCTTCCTGCTTAACCTGTCGCAACGTTTGAACGCGCGTGGTTATTCCTCCAGGGACTTCGTCCTGAAAATGCGCCGCGAAGAAATGGGCTCCTACCTCGGGCTCCGCCTGGAGACCATCTGCCGGGGCATCGCGCACCTGCGCGACCAGGGCCTGGTGGATATCGCCGCCCGGAACGTCAAGATCAAGGACATGGAAGGCCTCAAGCAACTCGTCGCAGGCTGCCATCGCCCTGTCACGCTCTGACGCTCCTTACCGGCGGCTGTGGGCGAGCGCAGCATTCGTTCGGTGGCCAACCTCACTCGAGGCGACGGTACCGCGTTCTTCACAGAGCAACAGCACACCCTCTTGCACTGCGATGTCACCTGATTTGCGCTCGACGATGCCCATCAGGCCCTGGCGCAGCTGCGCGCCGGTGGATTCAACGGCGCAATCGTCCTGGTGCGTTGACGCGCCTACTACGACTTTACGCGCCCGCCTCACGGGTTGCTGATCCAGATCAGCATCACGCCGCGCCATCGACGTAAAAGGAATGGCCCGCGCGGTTAATTCACGGCGCGCCGATCGGAACCGGATGGAGGATCACCCCATGCAAACTGTCAAAGCACACAACGACCGCGCCGTCGATATCTACGCCAAAGTGGCCGGCCAGTATTGGATCGAATCGCTCAAAGACGGTCGCCACGTACTGATCCGCCCGCTGACGGAAAAAGATCGTGATCGCGAGTACGCGTTTATCCAGCGCCTGTCTCCCGAGTCGCGACATATGCGCTTTCTCGCGCAGATCAATGAACCGAGTACAGCAATGCTCGATCAGTTGATGGACACCGATAACGCACAACGCATGGCCTATGTCGCGCTCACCCATGAAAACGGCGAGTTGATCGAGATCGGCGTCAGCCGTTATGCGGCCACCGGCAAACAGACGTGTGAGTGCGCGATCACCGTCGCCGATGAATGGACGCACCTGGGGTTAGGCACACACCTCATGAAGCATTTGATCCAGGCGGCACGCAGGAATGGCTTTACCCAGATGTACTCGGTCGATTCCGCCGAAAACACCGCAATGCGCGATCTGGCCAGTGCCTTGGGGTTCGAGACACACCATGATCCGGAAGATTCCCGCCAGGTCATTCATCGCCTGCACTTGTGATCGCCCGCCCCGCGATGTTCAGGCCAACGGCTCATCGCGGGGCGCGCCGGGAAATAGTCGGGTGATCGGTGGCAGGCATGGAATCAGTGCCCATGAATACGCCTGCCCTGTTTCAGTCGGTCCCGGTTCAAACCAGGCAGAGATGCTTATTTGCGGGTCGCTTTCTCAAGCATCCGAATAGCCCGCGCATTGGCCTCATCGGCAGTCCGTTGTGCCTGGTCAGCTGCCGCCGCGGCTTTTTCAGCCTTGATGTAGGCTTCATCCGCCCGCAGTCGCGCGCTGGCAGCATTGTTTTCCGCGCCATCCAGGCGAGCCTCCAGCTCTTTGGCATGTTGATGACTGCAACCGGCAGACATTGCCAACGACAGTGCCAGCAATGAAGTGCAAAGGTATTTGTTCATGGTTGTCCCGTGGTTCAAATGAGTTGAGTACCGGCCCAGTATCTGGCGTTGGTCGGCACGGCCTCTGATCTTTATCAACAAACCCACTGCCGTCCAAGGCGTTAGGCTGATCGCCAGAATGCTGCCCGGCACCGAATACAACGCGCGCGCTGTGTGACTGCCGATCAGGCGGTCGAGATCGAACCGGTGAACGGTTCCCATGACCACCACATCGGCCTGGAACTGTTCGACGAACTCATCAATCATCGGGACCGCCTGGCCCATCACAACGTCGCGGCGCTGCGGCGGTACTCCGTAACGGTCAGCCAGGGCAGTGAACGCCTGATGCAGGGATTGGCTCATTTCACACGACGTGTTTCAGTCCCGCGGCGGTTTGATTGCCCAGACACTGCAGGGCGCCTGATGCAGCAGACTTTCGGCGGTAGTGCCCAAGAGTTTGTCCAGCCCCCAATGCTGTACCGTGCCCATGAAGATCACGTCACTCTGGTGCGTACGCGCAAAGTCGCAGATACTCAGCAGCGGTGAACCTTCGATGAAGTGACACCGGTCAGGTGGCACGCCCTGACGCTCGGCCAGGGACGCAAACGCTTCGTGCTGCGCTTCGTTCAGCGCTTCATACAGCCCCTCGGCCAGGGGGACTGCGCCGTACCCCATGTCGGTGGCGTATACCGCGGCCCAGTCATAAACGTGCAGCAGGTCAAGTTGCGCCTGGCACTGGTCGGCCAACTGGCTGGCAGCCGCCACAATCTGGTCGTTAAACACCGCATCCTGGTCTTCACTGCGCAGCACATCGACGATGACCAGCACCTTGCGCGGTAATGGTGGGTACGCATCAGTGACCAGGTGTACCGGTACCGGGCAATCGCGCAGCAATTGCCAGTCCAGCGGTGTGAAAAACACGCGTTTGAGCGTTGGTACGTGCTCGGCATCCTTGACGATCAGGGCCAGCGGCATCTCGTTGACGAAATGCAAAATCTCCTCATAAGGATGATGAACCCACACCACCTCGCTGGTGACCTTCAGCCCGTGCTTGCTGATCAATTCAGCTTGTTCGGCGAGCCATTTGCGGTGGTTTTCCAGGAACCCTTCGCGCGCCCGGCTGATCTGCTCGGGCGCAAACAGGCCGGCCACCGCCAGTGCCTGCAAATAATCGAACGCCACGATATGCAATGGCATTTGCATTGCATGTGCCAGGGCAGCGGCACGCTCAAACGCCGCTGTGCGCGTCATGGAGGAAGGGGCAATCAACAACAAACGCTGAGTCTGCAACATGGGGCACCTCGGCACGCGGCCATCTCACGACGTGAATGAGCCTTCAGGTTGAGCGTTCCGGTTCGGTACCCAGTTGATCTTTATCAGCTTGCGCCAGCAAAAGTTGATTTTGGTCAATCGCCGCCCTGCCCGTTGCCCTAGCCTGAACCAGCGCTTGCCGCGTGACGGGCTCCGTCGGAGGGCACCATGATCGAAAATGACCAACAATTATTGGTGAGGGCATTGGACGCTTCGACCAACCCGGTATTGATCACCGAGAGGACGGGGTGCATCGTCTGGACCAACAGAGCGTTCTGCCTCATGAGTGGCTATTCCAAGGCGGAATTGATCGGTCAAACACCGCATCTGTTGTCTTCGGGCAGACAAACCACAACGTTTTATCGCGAGCTTTGGATGACCATCATTCCGGGCCTGACGTGGCAGGGCGAACTGATCGAGCGCCGCAAGGACGGTTCCAATTGCCAGGTCAATCAGGTCATTACCCCGGTATTCGATGTTCAGGGAGTGGTGACGCATTTTATCGCTGTCCTGCACAACTTCCGGGTCGCGGATGAGGACCGCATCCGCATGCAACAACTGGCCTTCCACGATGCGCTGACGGGGTTGCCCAATCGCAGCCTGTTCCTCAGTCTGCTCACTCAAGCAGTCAATCAAGCCACTCGGCAACAACAGCCCCTGGCGTTGATGTTCATCGACCTGGATCGCTTCAAGTCCATTAACGACACCCTGGGCCATGCGTGTGGCGATAAGTTACTGGTGGCGGTCGCGGAACGTCTTAGCCAGTCAGTGCGCAGGTCCGACGTGGTGTGTCGCTTGAGCGGCGACGAATTCGCGATTCTCGTGAGCGGCATGGACCAAGCCGCTCAGGTCGAAGCCCTGGCTGAAAAGCTGGTCGCCGCGATCAACCAGCCTTTCGTGATCGAGGGTCACTGCATCAATACGTACATCAGCGTCGGCATCAGCCTGTTTTCTGCGGGTGGCGCCAGGATTGAACAGTTCCTCGCACAGGCAGACAGCGCGATGTACCAGGCCAAAAAAAGCGGCGGAAATACCTGCCACTTCAGCCTGCTGCACGCGTCGGCAGGTTAACGCCTGAAGAACACTGCAGCGCGTGATCATCAACGGGAGTGCTGTCATGTCTGAGCAACTGCGTTTCATGCTGATCGTTTCGCCCCTGCTGCAAACCAGCCCGGCATTCGCTCGCGCCGCCGCGCTGGCCAAGGCCGCGGGCGCGGCGCTGCACATTGTGGCGTTTGATTACCTGGAAGGGCTGGCGGCGGTCAGCATGCTCGAGGAGCCGGTGCTGAAGCAGCTGCGCCAACGCTATCTTGAGCAGCATCGTCTATGGCTTGAAGCCCAAGCCTGCAGCCTGCGCGAGACCGGCGTAGCGATCACCACCGAGGTGCTGTGGGTGGAACGGCCGTTACAGCAAATCATCATTCACCTGAAGCTGCAGCGCATAACGGCGCTCATTAAGGCGGTCGAGCATGACTCGCTGATCTCACGCCTGATGTTTACGCCACTGGATATCCATCTGCTGCGCGAATGCCCGGTGCCCCTGCACTTTGTCAGCCATATGACCAATGCCTTGCCACGCAAAATCGTCGCGGCGGTCAACCCGTTCCACCAAGATGATCGATACAAAGCTTTTAACGATCGGCTCGTCCAGGAAGCCGGCAGGCTCGCGAGTGCCTGCAACGCCGAACTGGATGTGATCTATGCGCACGAGTTTTCATCCAGCAGTGCTGAACAGTACGGCTGCGATTATGCGTCGATGCTGCTCTCACCCGGCAAGATCAAGCACCTCTTCGACGCACAGGCCGAGGCCTTTCAAGCGCTCGCCGACCGCAACGGTATTGCGCCGGAACACCAACGCATGATCATGGGCAGCCCGGCCAAAGTGCTTTCCAGTTATGCCTATGCCTATGACATTGACGTCATTGTGATGGGCCGTCTCAACCACGGCGGCATGAAACGATTGGAAAGCAATACCGTGGAGGATTTGCTCTACAAAATGCCCTGCAGTGTGTGGGTGGTTTCACCCGAAGCGATGATCGGCAAGACGAAGCCAGCGTGAGGCGCCGTGTCGGACCAAAATCAGCGCACTATTGGCCTGCGCTTTCAGGTGTTGACCTGATGGGATGATTCGCCCCCATCCCCTACGGTACTGCTTAGTCGTCAAGCCCCAGGCCCTTCGCGTATTGCCTCGGGCCTGCGCACGACTCCTTTAAGCAGGCAGTAGAAGGCAAACGAACTATGCACGGTGACCAGGATCAGTTGGGGGCTTGTCCCATCAATGAGCAGTACCCGGCGGGTCACAACCCTCGCGACGGGGATGCGTTTGCTGCGGCTCAGGCAGAGATCGACAAGCTCAATAATATCCATGTGCTTGAAGCGGTGGATTGGCAGCGGTTGTCGACACTCTGCGAGGGCATTCTCAAGTCTGAAGGTAAAGACCTCAGTGTCGCCATATGGCTGCTGTGTGCCTGGACGCGGTTGCGCGCAATGGCCGGGCTAAGCGCTGGGGTCCACCTGCTCAGAGAAATGCTCGACCTCTATTGGCACACCCTGACGCCACCCGCTTCGCGCTTGCGCGCACGGCGCAATCAGGCGCAATGGCTGATCGAGTGGCTGGACAAGACGCTGACAGAGCCTTTCGAATCGTTGGACGCACCGGCGGCTGAGCGCTTGATCAGCGACTGGGATGCCATCGAGGCATTCTGGCGCACGCAGGACGACCAGGCCCCGAGATTTGCCAGAGTCCGTCGGCGCCTGGAGCAATTAACCCGTAGCCAAACCCAACAACCCGCCCCGGACACGGCGTCGCCCGCCCCGCAGCCCGCGCTCGCCGACCTCGCAATCGGCGCGCCGCCCAGTGTCATCAGCCCGAGGTTGACCGCATTGGACGATGATGAAGCCATCATCAGCAACGTAGAAACGGTGTTCGAGGCGCTGCGTCCGGTGCAGGCCTACTGTCTGCATCAGCGCCCGGCGCTGCCCTTGACCTATCGGCTGAATCGCCAGGCAATCTGGATCACCATCGAAGCGCTTCCTCCCAGCGAGGGTCGAAGCACTCGCCTGCCCTCTCCGCCCCTGACGCTGCGCGAGAGTGTCCTGGGTTTACAGCAGATCGCCGAGCCGCTGGATATCGCGCGCTTCTGTGAGGGGCGGCTGAGCAGCTACCCGTTTTGGCTCGACCTTAATCGCATCAGCCACACCGCCCTTTTACAGGCGGGTGCGTGCGCTGCTGCCCAGGCCGTAGCGCACGAGGTGCACGGGCTGGTCAGCCGCTTGCCCGGGGTTATTGAGCTGAACTTTGCCGACGGCATGCCCTTTGCCGATGGTGCCACCCGCGCGTGGCTGGAAAGCCTGGCACCGACGACGCCCGTGGCCCCTCCCAAGGATGCTATCGAGGCCTGTGTCGAAGACGCTCGGCGCATGGCCAATGACGGTCGACTGAATGAAGGGCTAGCCGAACTGCAGCGCTGCATCGCCCAAACCGCCAGCGCGCGCGATCGTTTCAGGCTGAGCGCCTCGCAGTGCGTGCTGGTTTATCGGTTCGACCCCCACCCCGATCTGCGTATCGCGCTCGAAGGCCTGCTGGCCCGCGCCGACGAGCTCAATCTGGAGCAATGGGAGCCTGAGTTGGTCAAGCCGCTGCTGGAAATGATGCTTGAGCACAGCAATTCGTCTGAATGGTCACGGCGCCTGTCACGCCTGGACCTCGAAGGTTTCTGGCGCAAGCGCAGCGCCTGCGCGCCAACCGACTGAACCCCTGACAAGACGCGACGGCCTCTGCGCGTCGCTCACTGAGGAGAAACACCATGGCAAGTGACGGTTCCGTCGCGCCGAAAGAGCGCGTCAATATTGTCTACAAACCTGCGACGGGCGATGCCCAGGAACAGGTCGAGCTGCCGCTCAAGCAACTGGTGATCGGGGACTTCACCCTGCGTGAAGACCCGACCCCTGTCGAAGAACTCAAACCGATTCGCGTCGACAAAGACAACTTCACCGACGTGCTCAAAGGCCAGAACCTGAGCCTGCAACTGTCCATCGCCAACCGCCTCTCGGACAACGCGACGCCAGACGAACGCCTGGCAGTGACGCTGAAGTTCGAATCGATTCGTGACTTTGAACCGGACGCCCTGGTTGAGCAGGTGCCGGAGCTCGGTCGGTTGATCGCCCTGCGCGATGCACTCAAGGCGTTGAAAGGCCCACTGGGCAACGTGCCCGACTTTCGCAAGGAATTACAGGCATTGATTGGCGACGACGGTTCGCGTGCCCGCTTGCTCGGTGAGCTGGGCGTTGAGGAAAAGGAGTAAAGCCATGAGCCAAGAAGCAACGCAAAACCCGGCCACGCAAGTATCTACCACGCACCAGGAGGGTTCGCTACTCGATCAATTGATCCATACCGCGCGAATAAAACCTGGCGACGAGGCCTACGCGGTGACGCGTCAAGGCCTTGAGGCGTTTGTCGCCCAGTTGCTGGAACCCAGCCGCGCGGTAGAAAAAGTCAGCGCCAACCTGATCGACGACATGATTGCAGCGTTGGACGCCAAGCTGTGCCGTCAAGTCGACGCTATTTTGCACGATGAGCGTTTCCAGGCACTCGAAGCGTCATGGCGTTCGTTGAAATTTTTGGTCGACCGTACCGATTTTCGTGAAAACAACCGCCTGGAAATGCTCAGTGTGTCCAAGCAAAAGTTGCTGGACGACTTTGAAGACGCCCCGGAGATCACGCGCTCGGGTCTCTACAAGGCGGTTTACAGCGCAGAGTTCGGACAGTTCGGCGGCCAGCCATTCGGCGCCATCATCGGCAATTACGAGTTCAACCCTGGTTCGCAGGACATCAAGCTGCTGCAGTCCATCGCTGCCGTATCGACGATGTCGCACACGCCCTTCATCGCAGCGGCGGGCCCGCAGTTCTTTGGCGTCGAGAGTTTTTCCCAGCTGCCCAACCTGAAAGACCTGCAAGCCGTGTTCGAAGGTCCACAGTTCATCAAGTGGAATGCGTTTCGCGAGAGTGAAGACTCGCGGTTTGTGGGGCTGACGTTGCCGCACTTCCTGCTGCGCACACCTTACGGGGAAGAGACGGTGCCCGTCAGAAAGTTCCGCTACAACGAAAGCGTGAACACCAGCAACCACGACTTCCTGTGGGGCAATGCCGCCTTCGCGTTTGCCAGCCGGTTGTCCGACAGCTTCGCCCAGTATCGCTGGTGTGCCAACGTCATCGGCCCGCAAGGCGGCGGTACGGTCAGCGACTTGCCGATTTACAACTACGAAGCCATGGGTGAGGTGCAGACCAAAATCCCCACCGATGTGCTGATCTCCGAGCGACGGGAATTCGAGCTGGCCGAGCAAGGTTTTATTGCCCTGACCATGCGCAAGAACACCGACAATGCTGCGTTCTTCTCCGCCAACTCTTGTCAGAAACCCAAGTATTTTGGCAATGACAAAGAAGGCAAGGAAGCGGAGTTGAACTACAAACTCGGCACTCAGTTGCCCTACATCTTCGTGGTCAGTCGCCTGGCTCACTACATCAAGGTCATCCAGCGCGAAAACATTGGCACCTGGAAAGAGCGCGGCGACCTGGAGTCGGAGCTCAATGGCTGGATCCGTCAATACGTCGCCGACATGGACAACCCCGCCGTGGGCGTGCGCAGCCGTCGGCCATTGCGCCAGGCGGATATTGCGGTGCACGACGTCGAAGGCGATCCAGGCTGGTACCGCGTGAGCCTCAAGGTGCGGCCGCATTTCAAATACATGGGCGCTTCGTTCACCTTGTCGCTGGTCGGCAAGCTGGACAAGAGCTGAACCCTGCGGCCATCGCCGTGGCGATGGCCGCACCCGTGGCATCCTGAGTACTTGAGGGACCGGTGATGAAAGAAAAACGCCTGCTGGAACGCATTGGTGCCCTGCAAGTGGGCAGCGAACGCTCGCACCTGACCCAGGCTGAAGTGTTGCTGGACTCACTGATGGCGCACCTGAGCCGAATTCTCAACACTCGCCAAGGCAGCGTGCCAATCGACCCGGATTTCGGGGTGCCCGACTTCACCAACCTGGCCGGCAGTTTCGCCACCGGGGAAACGGCGCAAATCATCGAGCACATGACACGCATGGTTGCGCGTTACGAACCGCGCCTTAAATCCCCCTGCATCACCTTGGCCGAACATGGCCGCGAGGTGTTGTCGTTGCGCTTCATGCTCGACGGATTGGTCGCGATCAATGACCGCGACATCCCCATCCACTTATCGACCCTCGTCTCCTGCGACGGGCGTGTCTCGCTGTCAATGCGCTAGGTGGACTTGTGCAGAACCTCTACTACCAAAGTGAACTGAATAACCTGCGGCATCTGGCCGATGAGTTTGCCCAGCGCAACCCGGCCCTGGCGCCATTGCTGGGCAGTGGCTCGGCCAGCGATCCGGATGTGGAGCGCCTGCTTGAAGGCGTGGCGTTCCTGACAGGCATGGTGCGCCAGCGGTTGGATGACGAGTTTCCCGAATTTGTCCAAGAGCTGGCGCAGTTGCTGTATCCGCAATATTTGCAGCCGCTGCCGTGCATGACGCTGCTGCAGTTCGCGCCGCGAACAGCGCTTTCGCAGACACAACCTATCGCGACCGGCTGCGAAGTGGCTTCGGTGCCCATTGACGGCCATCGCGCGAGCTTTCGCAGCACGATGCCGGTCGACCTTGAACCGGTCACGCTGATCGGTGCGCGCTGGGACGGTGGAACCGCAGAGCGCCGCAGCCTGGTGCTGGACCTTGCGCTGACCGTCGCGCCCGATGACTTCAAGGCCGACAGCCTGACCTTTTACTTGGGGGATACCTTCAGCGAAGCCTGTGCCCTGCTCCGCCTGCTGGACCAGCATGTGCGCGAAATACGCATCCAGGGTGAAGGCCAGCCGATAACGCTGCTGTCGGCCAACCACATCCAGTCGTGCGGATTTGATCGGGCGCACGCGTTGTTGCCCTACCCGGATGCAGCACACCCGGCCTACCGGGGTTTGCAGGAGTATTTCGCGTTACCGGAAAAATTCCTGTTCGTGCGCTTGAGCGGTTTGCAGCGCTGGCGCCATCGCGGCGAACACACCCGCATGAGCGTAAAGCTGGTGTTCGACAACGTGCCGTCGTGGGCCCCTGCCCTGACCGAAAACAGCTTCATGCTCGGGGTGACGCCCGCGGTCAACCTGTTCACCCAGGACGCTCACCCACTCAGGGTCGATCACCGCCAGGCCGAATATCGCATCCAGCCTGCGAACCAGTCCCAACGCCAACGTCTGCGTATTCATTCGGTGCTGAGTGTCAGCGCCTATTCGGGCACCGGCAACGAAAAAACCTTAAAACCCTTCCACACCATTTACCAGCGCGATGCGTTCAACTTGCGCATTCGCCAGGGCAGCAATGACCCGCGTGATTACGAGCACTTCATCAGCCTGCCGTATGTCGACCGCCAATCGCCGCAAGACGTCACCCTGTCGATCTCGTTGCTGTGCACTGACGGCCCACTGCCTGAAAGCTTGCACCCCGGGGACCTCAACCAGCCGATGGACAACACCCCGGCGCGCGTCACGCTGCGCAACATTCGTGGGATCACCCCCTGCCATCCGCCCAAATACCAGGACCGGTTGCTGTGGCGCATGCTTTCCCAACTGAATGCCAACCACTTCAAACTGCTCGACGCCGATTACCTCAAGAGCCTGCTCAAACTCTACTTGCCGAGCGCCGATGAAGGTGGGCAGGACGCCAATAATCGGCGTATCAACGGCATTGAGAAGGTCGTTGCCACGCACGAGCGGCGCTTCATCAACGGGCTGCCCATCGAAGGTACGGTGGTCCACCTGGAGTGCCGTGGCGATCATTTTCTGGGGGCCGGAGGGCTTTACCTGTTTGGCGTGGTGCTCGATGAGTTCTTTGCCGGCAGTGTCGCGGTCAACAGCTTCGTAGCCCTCAACCTGTACGACAGCGTTAATCAGGAAACACTGGCGTGGCCGGCGAAAATCGGTCGGCAACGCCTGCTATGACCCAGGACACCTTGCTGGCCAACGGGCGCGACTATGCTTTTTTCCAGGCGTTGCGCTTGCTGCGGCTGCGCTTTGCAGACGATCACGCGTTCAGCGATGGTGTGCGCGTGCGCCCTGGCCTGGGATTGGGGTTCCCCGAGAGCGATATTTTAGCCATCGACCAGGACACCAGCGGGCGCTACCACCTGCAAGCCAGCTTCTTTGGCTTGTACGGCGTGACGTCACCACTGCCAACCTTCTACACCGAAGACCTGATCGATGAGCAACTGCAAGGCCGCAGCGCCGGCCGTGATTTTCTCGACGTTTTGCATGCCGCGCTGTACCCACTGCTGTTTCGTGCCTGGGAAAAACACCGGCTGTGGATGGCGATCGGCGAGCGTCGTGACCTGGGTCGTCTCAACCTGGTGCGCTCGCTGGTGGGCCTGGCGGATGCCGACCCGCAGTGGCGCCAGCTTGCCCCGCAATTAGTGCGCTACGCCGGCCTCTTCAACCAGTTCCCGCGCTCGGCCCTCGGCCTGGAGCAACTGCTCAGCAGCACACTCGACGGCGACCCCGTCGAGGTCGTGCCCTGTGTGCTGACCCAAGTGCCGATTGATGACCAGTCCCGCTGCCGGTTGGGCCTGCAGGGCAATGTGCTGGGGCAGGACAGCCTCCTCGGTCAACACGTCAGCGACCGCAGCAGCACCCTGGACATCCGGGTCGGCCCGTTGGACGCCCTGCGTTTTCACCTGCTGATGCCAGGCACCGCGCTCTACAAACGTATCGAACGCTTAACCGCGTTGTACCTGCACACCCCGGTCAAATGCCGGCTGGTGCTGAGCCTAAAACCAGACCAACAACGTGGCACGCGTTTGGGTGACGGTTGGCAGCGCCTCGGCACCAACACCTGGCTGGGCCGTACGCTGGAACAGGGTGAGGCGGTATTCACCCTGGTCGGGGCGCAAGGTCCCGGTACTCAATCGCAGACCGGAGAATGATTCAGGCAGAGCCTTGAACAACTGAACAATCAGGTCTTTACCCGAGCGCCAAAAAAACGCGCCCGACCTACAGTGGCCCCGTGACTCGATTGCGCAGGTAACCAGGAGTTCAGACCATGACATTGACCGAGCAACCTCTGTGCACCTTCCTGAGTGACGGGCTTGCCTTGGAGCCCCTGCTGGTCGCTCGCTGGCAGGGTGAAGACGTGTTGTCACGGCCCTATCGCTTCGAGGTCGTACTGGCTTCACTGAACCCGTTACTGAACGAAGACGCCATGCTCGGTGCACCCGCGCACCTGACCCTGTTTGACACCCTCGGCGCCGCTCACCCGTACCACGGCATCGTCACTTCGGTGGAGCTGTTGGATGCCGACGATCTCTACCACTATTGCCGTGTGGTGCTGGAGCCGCGCATCACCCGCCTGCGCCAGCAGCGCTTCAGCGAAATCTGGCTGGACAAAAACCTGCCGGAGCTGTTGCGCGACATCCTCAAAAATGCCGACCTGACACGTGAAGGCCAGGGCGCAGACAGCACCCGCACGGCCGCTTTCGATTTTGACCTGCGCCTGCGCGACGACGACATCCCCCACACGCAAGCCAACTTCACCTGCCAATACGAAGAAACCAGCTTCGACTTTCTATCGCGCCTGTTGGAATACAGCGGTTGCTACTACTTCTTCGAGCAGCAGGAGCAGCAGGAAGCCCTGATCTTTTGCAGTGATCGCAGCGCCCAACCCAAGGCATTGCTGCCGGTGCGGTACCGGCCCCTGGACACCGCACTGAACAGCGGGCTTGCGGCGGTAGCGCACACCTTTAGCCGGCGCAGCGTGGTGCAACCGGAGCAGGTGGTGCTGCAGGATTTTTCCGCGAGCAATGCGCAACTGGCGCTACACAGCACAGCCTCGGTGGCCGCCGGCAGCGTCGCCGACAATGCCCAGGCCCCCGCCACCTCGCCAGCATTCAGCGGCGAGTTCGGCGTGTATGGCGAGCATTTTGGCAGTCACGCTCAGGGCCTCTGGTTGGCGCAACGCCGTGCCCAGGCGCTGGGGTGCCGTCATCGGCTGTTCCAGGGCAGCGGCCATGTCACCGGCCTGCGATCCGGCGGTTTGATGGCCTTGGCCGGGCATGCGCGGCCTTGCATGAATGCGGCCTATCAAGTGCTTGAAGTGCACCACAGCGGCCAACAACCATTGCCCGCGACAGGCGAGGATAATCTGGCCGGCGATACCCAGACACGCTTCCTGGTGATCCCCGCCGAGGTGCAGTTCCGCCCGCCTCTGGACACCCCAAAACCCAACGCGTTTGGCGTACTGAGTGCGGTGGTGGATGGCGACGACAGTGGCAAGCCGCTGCTCAACCAGCACGGCTGCTACAAAGTGCGCTTTCCATTTACCCGCGATCAAAAGCCCAGCACTCGGGGTTCGGCATGGCTGCGCAGGGTGTCGTTGTCTGCCGGTTCCAGCCATGGCATGCACTTTCCGCTGCTCAAAGGCAGTGAAGTGTTGGTGTCATTTCTGGGGGGCGACCCCGACCGGCCGATTATCGTTGGCTGCGTACCAAACTCGGAAAACCCGAGCATGGTCGTTGAGCGTAACGCCACCCAGAGCGGCTTCTCCACGGCCGGAGGGCACTTCCTGGCGATGGAAGACCACCCCGGGGCTGCCCATCTGAAGCTGGGTGCGCCTGGCGGCAACAGCGTCTTCACACTGGGCAATGGCGAAGTCGCCGGCGCGCAACTGCGCACCAACGCCCACATGCAATTGACATCGTCCTCGCTCAAACACGAAGTGCCCGGCGTGTACTCATTGTCGATGGGCACCGGGGACCCGGTGGCCGCCCATAGCAGCGACACGGGCGCGGATAACCCGGTACCGGCTTCGCCCGCCGAGCCTAAACCCACACCGGGGGAACTCAACACCGGTGTCAACTGGGGCGGCCCGAACTGGCTCAACCTTGGCGCCAAGGCTGAATTCACCAACGCGCCGACCTTCTCGGCATCACTCAAGACCGCCACAACCCAGGCGGAGGCCAGCCTGGGCGTGGCCAAGCTAAGCCTCACTGCGCAAGGAAAAGCGACCACCGTGAATATGTCGGGCGTGAGCATTTCACTCTCGTGTAACGGGTTCACTTACGTCTGGGAGAAGATCGGGAAGAAGGTCGCAGCAATTTCCGAGGACAAGAAGCTGATCGACAGAACGGTGGCCTCCGTCTCACAGCTTCAAGCCGAGCTGCACAAGGTGACTGCCGATCTCTATACGGTGACCGCAACGACCTCGATCACGCTGAAATGCGCTGAGCATTCGATCGTACTCAACCCCGATGGCATTCGGATCCAGTCGCCTAAAACGATCATGATCGACGGCGACGTGGCCATTACCGGTAAAACCCGGTTCGTGGGCAATGTCGATGTGGTGGGCGATATCCACTGCAAAAACGCGAGCGTTTCCTCCCAACTGAAAGCCACCTACACCAGCCTGGACGAACTGAGTGCGAGCAATGCGACGTTGGGCGCCGTGTATATCCCACCCACGCCGACGGAAGCGCTGATAGAAGCCGAAGAAATCGCGCGGCTCAAAGCCTTTGAGGTGCTCAACGAAATGGCCGAAGCGCTCGCCAGAGGCTTGGACGACGGCGCCAATGCGGCACTCCAGGTGGTCGACAACTTCGAGCCTTAAAGCGTTTCTTCCTGACGAGGGTTCAAGCATGCACCTTTCCTATTCCGACATAAGTCTGCTGACCCTGGCCCGTCAACAGGGGCCGAGGCCTGCGACCCTGGCAATTACCGTGGGCCTGCTGTTCGGTGCCGACCACCAGGTGCTGGCCGCTGAACATGCATTGCCCTGGCTCAGCCAGCGCTTCGACAAACAGCCGTTCGACAGTGGCTTGAAAAAGGCCCGTGGCAGTGTCGCCGTGCAGGGCGACGCGTACCCGCTGACGCCTGAGCAGCAACGCAATGGCATGGCCGTGCGCGTGCGCATCGCGAGCGTCAGTAAGACCTTGCACCTGCACCCACCCAGGTGCTGGGAACGCGGGGCGCTCGGCTTCACGGCGCGTCCAACCGGCCCGCTCCTGCGTTTGCCGTTGGATTTGCAGCACGCGTTCGGCGGCGCCGGCTGGGCGGATAATCCCGAAGGCAGCGGCTATCTGGCAGACCCCGACAGCAGCGTGGGCATGCCGTTGCCGCAAATCGAAAACGCACACTTGCCCATGCGGGTACCCGGCCAGACGCTGCCAATCGCCAGCCTGCGTCCGCTGCCGCCGCAGTGCCTTGAACGCCGAAGCTTGTGGGGCACTTGCGATAAACACTGGACAGCACGTCGGGCACCCTGCCCGCCTCTGGATTGCGACGCCCGCTGGTTTGATGAAGTCGCTCAGGATCAATGCCACTCAGATTACTGGGCCGGCAACGAAACCTGGAGCGTTGACGGCATGCACCCTGTGCAGGCGCAAATCGGCGGGACGTTGCCCGCCTTCCGAGCCCGGGTGTTTCTCAAGCGCACGGCATCGACACCCGCGATCGAAGAGCCGCCAGTGCACCTGGACACGGTGTGGCTATTCCCCGACGTTGAGCGGGTGTTGCTGCTGTACCGGGCCGAGGTCGCTGTGGCCGATCTTGACGGCGCCGATATTGCGCAATTGGGCGCCGTGTATGAACGCGTCGACGCCGCTACGGCAACCGCCGCCGCCTGCTGCGAAAAACTCTGGCCGTCGCTCAAGCCGCCGCCTGCGGCCAAGCCAATAGCGCCTGAAACCGTCGACAAAAACGCCATCATTCAGCGTATGCAGGCCTCGCTGGATGCGCGTTACGCGGCCTTCGCGGCCGAACAAGCCAACGTATTGGCCCGTGCCGGCGACGTCGGCAAACGCTTCGGCAAACGGTTGAACCCGGCCGAGTACCCGGCGACTGCGCCTAACCTCGCCGCATTAACGCAACGCCCGCCGGCCGAGGCACGGCCGTTTGACCCGGCCGCCCTCAAGGCGCGCATTCAGGCCAGCATTGACCACGCGCAGGCGGCGACCGAGCAGTTCATCGACCAGACCGCGGTCCACCTGCACATGAAGCCTGAGGCGCTACGCGAAGCGATCAAACAGGTTGAGCACAACGCGCCCCGCCCGGCCAGGACAGACCTACTGTCGAGTCTTGACCAGTTGCCCCTGCCGGCGTCACGCAAAGCCACTGTGCGCACACAACTGAGCGCCGGTTTGCAAGCGATGCGGGAGACAGAACAGCAGATCAACACGAAGATGCAGGCACTGCGGATGAAATTGCCGGCGGCCAGTCCGTTAAACGACAAATCGCCGCCGCCTGCTGCCAGCCGCCACAGCGTCATCCCTGAAGCCGGGCCCTGGACTCGCGCGTTACTCGAAGCCGCCCACGCCCGGGGTGACCACCTGGAAGGCGCGCGTTTTGTCGGCCTGGACCTGTCTGCCAGTGATTTGACCGGCGCCGTACTGCAGCGCTGCCTGTTTGATCACTGTGTGTTGGCTGCCGCGCATTGGCCAGGTATCGACCTGACCGGCAGCACCTTCAAAAATTGCGACCTGCGGCAGATCGACTTGCGCGAAGCGCAGTTAACGCAAACACGTTTGCGCGACTGCCTGCTGGACCAGGCCCGGTTAGCCGGCGCGAGCCTGGGCTCGGCGGCCTGGTCTGGGGTCAACGGTAAGGACATCGACCTGACCGATGCCCATGCGGCCGAGCTGCAACTGGACCTGGGTTGCCAGTTGCCCGGCATTCGCCTGGATAACGCAAACCTTGCCAATGCCAGCCTGCAAGACGTGTCACTGCCGGGGGCAAGCCTGCGTGGCAGCCACCTGCACAACGCGCTGCTGATTCGCTGCAACTTGCGCAGCAGCCACGGTTATCGCCTGGACGCGCGCAATGCCGACTTCACCGGCAGTGACCTCAGCCAAATACAGTGGGTCGGCGCCAACTTGCAGCAAGCCCGCCTACGCAAAGTCCGTCTGGATCAGGCCGACCTGCGCGACTGCAATCTGCATGCGGTCACCAGCGAAGGCGCCCGAGGCCTCGGGGCCCGCCTGGACGGCGCTTTATTGAGCTATTGCCGATTACCCGAGGAACTCGAACATGTCTGAATCAATAACCGCCGAACAACTGCGCGCACGCGTCGCCGAGGGTGGCGTACTGCGTAACCTGTGCCTGGCCGGTGGTGACTTCCGTGGGGTGACGCTGCGCCATGCGCGCCTGGAGCAGATCGATGCGCGCAACGCGTGCTTCAACGACGCCGACCTTGAGGCCTGTACCTGGGTCGACTGCCAACTGGCAGGCAGCCATTTTTCGCGCAGCCAGTTGCGTCAGGTCGATTTCAGAAACTGTCACTTCGATGGGGCAAACCTGGCCACCGCGACCCTCGACGGTGGCCGCTGGTTACGCTGCGAGGCCGTTGGGTTGAACCTCAACGAAACCACCGCCAGCAACCTGAGTTTCATTGACTGTGCATTCTCAGTGCCGAATTTGCGCGGCAGCATCATGCGCCAATGCCAACTGGATCATGTCAGCCTGTGTGATGCCGATGCCAGCTCAGCGCAATGGCAGCAAGTGCGCGTGACCGACAGCCTGCTGCGCAACCTCTACCTGATCGACGCACACCTTGAGCAATGTGCCTTTGATCGCAGCAGCCTGACCGATGTGGACCTGAGCCACGCCGAGACCCGTGCCCTGTCGCTGTTCCAATGCCAGGGCGCTCGAGTGCGGTTCATCGCCACGAACCTCATCCAGGCGATCTTTACCGACGCCCGTCTGAACGCTGCCGACTTCACCGACAGTGGGTTGGTCCAGGCCAACCTGAACGGCGCAGTGCTGCCCGGCGCGCAGTTCTTGCGGGCCCGCCTGCGCTACGCCCAATGCATCTATCTGCGCGCCAGCGGTGCCGACTTCACCGATGCCGACCTGTTCGGCGCCAACCTGCACGCCGCCGAACTGGACAACTGTCAGTGGAAAGGCGCACGCCTCGACGACATTCGCCCTGCCGACCCACTGCGCCTGGCCGCCGATCGTTGGCAGCCGACGCTGTAAGGAGACCACCATGCCACTGCAAGCCCCGCAGCACAGTCAATCCCCGGCCACGTTGCACCATGGGCGGGTCAATGCCGAGGATGGCGAGCGTTTTGGTGTCGTCAGTACCGACGGGCGCCGTTACTGGCTCAAGCCCGCCGCCGGTTGCCTGCTACGCCCGGCACTCGGGGATGCGGTGCTGATCTGCATGGAGGGTACGAGCGGCTACATCCTCAGCGTACTGGAGCGCGACAGCAGCGCGCCCGCCCGCTTGAGTGTGGACGGCGACCTGCACCTGCACGTGCCGGCAGGTGCGCTGCATATAGAGGCGCGGGACGGTATTAGCCTGGACGCCGGCGCGGCACTTGCCGTGCGCAGCGCTGACGTCCTGCTGCACAGCCGCCACGCGTGCCTTACAACCCAAACGCTACAGGTCAGCGGTGAGCGCGCCGACAGCCATTGGCTGCACCGCCACGACAGCGCGTTGCACGCTCACCAGACCGCGCAGGTCCATACCGCCGAGTTCGGCGACAGCCGCCGCCGTGTCGAAGGGCACGAAGACCTCTACGCAGGCTCGGTCAGCCAGCAGGTGAAAAACGATTGGCAACTGCGTGGCGAAACCCTCGACCTGTTCGCCGACATCACCGTCGCGCTGGATGGCCAGCGCATCAAACTCGGTTAGGAGTCCTCCCATGTTCATGCTGACCAATGATGGTGCAGTGGCTACCGCCACCGCCCCTGACATGTGTAATACACCCAGCCCGACCGGGCCTTTGCCCGTGCCCTACCCCAACATCGCCGACACGCGCATGGCCGACCCCGCCGGCCTGATGTCGAACGTGCTGGTGATGGGTATGCCGGCGATGACGCTGATGAGCAAAGTGACGATCAGCAATGGCGATCAACCCGGCGCCGCAGGCGGCCTGCTCAGTGGCCGGATCATGGGCGAGATGACCTTTCTCAACGCCAGCACCTGCGTCACGGTCGGCGGCAAACCGGCGGTGCGGGTGACCTGCCTGACCGGGCACAACGGTGCCCCTCAGAATACCGTGGGCATGGTCAGCGCGCCTGGGCAGACCAAAGTGCTGGTGTTGAGATGAACCCCGTGGCACTTAAAACCCTCGCGGTGCTGCTGCTCGGTGTGTTGCTCAGCGCCTGTAGCAGTAACGGTCTGACACCGCAGCAACAAGCGTTGAGCGAGCTGAAGTGGAACTACGCCGATGACAGCATTGAACTCACGCTGACCGCCGACAAAGACCTCAATCAATACGACGGCCAGGCACACACACTCCTGCTGGTGGTGACTCAGTTCGCGCAGCCGAACGCGTTCAGTGCCTACACCGGCAGCAGCCAGCAACTGAGCAAGCTGTTGCTGATGAGCAGCGCGCCACCGGACCTGATCGGCCTGACACGCCTGTTTATCGAGCCGGGACAGACCCGCACCGTGCGTTTGCCACGCCTGGAGGGGGCAAAAATGGTCGGCATCAGCGCCGGCTATGCCCACCTGGACCCGCAGCGCAGCGTCAAGCTCTACCGGATTGGCGTAGACGTGGCCTCCACCGGCTTTTTCAGTAAAACCTGGACCGCCCGCCCGAAAACGCTGGCCATCAACCTGTTGCTGGGGCCTGACGCACTGTTGCGCAGCCAGCAAAGCCAGTTGCTACAACCGCCCGCCGAGCAACCCGCCGAAGGCGAAGTCAGCCTGACGGACGCCGGCCAATGATGGCTTTTTGGTGTGTTTCCCCACGCTGTCGAGGTGCCCTATGAACATCGACAAACCGCTCTACTGGCATCAAGGCCTGTTCCTGCAACCGCAGCACTTTCAGCAGAATGATGCACGCCTGGAAAGCCTGGTGACGAGGACCCTTGCCTGCCAACAGCCGCATGCCTGGGGGCTGATATCGATGTGTTTGAACGATGCTGCGCTGGCCTCGCGTCAATGCCGGATTGAACAACTGTCGGTGCGGTTTACCGACGGCAGCCTGGTCGAATACCCCGGCAACGCCTTACTGGAGTGTCGCCCGCTGGCGCTCGCAGACTTTGTCAGCGACAGCCGCACGCTGTATGTCGGGCTCAAGCGCAGCCAGCCGGGCGAACCGGATGCCCAGGTGTTCGAAGCGCTGCAAGACGCCGAAAAAGCCAACGTGCGGTTTGCCGTCAGGGCTGACCCGCAAACGCTGGACGACCGTCACGGCGACGCCCCTGAAGCGCTGGTGCGGCAAATGTCCTACGTTTTGCGTCTGTTCTGGGAAGAGGAACTCGACAACCTCGGGGCCTATGAATTGCTGCCTATCGCGCGGTTGGAGCACGACGGTGACCGGATTCATTTGGCCGATCGCTACATCCCGCCTTGCGTGATGATCGGTGCCTCACCGGCATTGATGCAAACGCTGCGAGACACCCGTGACGAATTGGTCGGCCGAGCCCGCCAGTTGGAGGTGTTCAAGCAATCCGGCGATGCGCGTTACGGTGACTTCGATGCCGCGCACACCCACAATTTGCTCGCATTGGTGATCCTCAACCGTTATGGCCCATTGTTGACACACCTGCTGGAGACGCCACACGTCTCGCCGTGGCAGGTGTATGGGACGCTGCGGCAATTGATCGGCGAACTCAGTGTGTTCAGCGAGCGTTGCGACATGCTGGGGCAAACCCACGAGGGTCGATCGCTGCTGACGTCCTATCAGCATGAAACCTGCGGCCAGGCGATTACCCTGGCGGCCGGGTTGATCGGCCAGTTGCTTAACGAGATCAGCGTCGGCTCAGAACTTCTGGTGCGGTTGCTGCCCAGCGATGGGTTGTTTCAAAGCAGCTTGCCGGATGCCTTTCTTGGCCCGCGCCACCGCTATTACCTGGTGGTGCGCAGCGACGGTGATCCGACGCGGTTGGCGCAGCAGCTGGAACTGGATGCCAAGTTGGGTGCGCCGCAGGACATGCCCGACCTGATCAACCGCGCATTGCCGGGGGTCGAGCTGATTTACCTGCAAGTGCCGCCGCAAGGCATGCCGCGTCGGCCCGGAGCGCTTTATTACCGCCTGGAGCCACTGAGCGAGGCCTGGGAAACAGTCTGCAGCACCCAGGCCGCCGCATTGTTTATGCCCAACGCCCCGGCAGACATGCTGGTCGAGCTGGTGGTGGTCCGCGCATGAACGAAGGTCGCTTGGCCGACTGCTGGGTCGGCGTCTTTGAATGCACTCGGGCCGTGTTCGCCGATCCCGCGGCGTCGGCAGCCACCGCCACAGCACGCCTCATCAACCAGCTGGACATGGCGGCGAGTCGCGCCCGTGAGCTCGGTTACGTCGAGGCATGGGTACGCGAATCGCTGTTTTCGGTGGTGGCCTGGGTGGATGAAACCGCAATGACCACTGCGTGGCCCGGCGCCGCTGAGTGGCGGCGTTCGCCGTTGCAACGCCACTACTTTTTTACCACGCGGGCCGGGGTGGAATTCTTCCAGCGCTGGCAGGCGTTGCCGGAAGAAGCGGGTGCGGTCCGTGAGGTGTTTGGCCTGGCCTTGCTCGCCGGGTTTGCCGGCCACTACGCAACGCGCCCAGCCAGCGAGCTGGACGAGTTTCGTCGGCAATGCCTGCAACGCATCGCCCGGGACGGCCAGATGGCCACGCTGCAGGCGTCCGGCACGCTGTTCAGCCAGCCCTCATTCGGCGTCACGGCGCAACGCCGCCGCGCGCGTCGGCGAGTGCCCGCGCTGGTGCTTACCCTGCTGATCGTGATTCCGCTGCTGGGGCTGGCGGCCCTCTACGTCGGCCTGGACCGGCCGCTGGCAGCGGCCGCTGCAATGCTGATGGAGGCCCATTGAAATGTTAATGAAAGCGCTTGTCGCCGTGTTCTGGATGGTTGCGCTGATTGTGCTCGGGTGTGTGTGCTGGGTCGTCACCCTGCTGTCGGGCTGGCCATTGTGGTGCATGCCACTGATGCTCCTCGCCGTGATGCTCGGCACCTGGTTGCTGTTGCGGGCGCTGCGGTACTGGCAAGGTTGGCGCCTGCGCCAGCGCCTGCAGCGTGACCTGCCTGGGCGCACCGAGCCGCTCGAGCCCGATGTCGATCAGTGCTGGAACACCGGTGTGCGTTTACTGCGCCAGTCCCGTTTGGGCCAGGCGGGCCAGTTGGGCTCTGCACTCTATGCCCTGCCCTGGTTCATGCTGCTCGGTGATACCACCCGCGCCAACAGCACACTGTTGGCGCGTAGCGGCCTGGATACGCCGTTGCGTTCAGCACCGCATGCGGCGGGCAGCCCACCCAGCGACGTACTCAACTGGTGGTTTTTCGAGAATGCCGTGGTACTCGACCCTTCGCGCCGCTTGCTCGATTCTGCCAGTGCCTGGAAACGCCTGTTGTTGCGCCTGTTGCGTTCACGCCGACGCGAACCGCTGAACGGCGTAATTCTGGAGATTGCGATTGAGTCTCTGCAAGACCAGAACAAGGCTCAGCTGACTGCGCTGGGGCAGAACCTGCGCCGCCAACTGGACGATCTGGTGAAGGTATTCGGCGCGCGCCTGCCGGTGTATCTGGTCCTGACCGGCGCTGAACGCATTGAGGGCATGCCGCAATGGGCTGCCAGCCTTACTCAGCATCAGCGCCAGCAGGCGCTCGGCCTGCTGGTCGATGGCAGCGATGCAGACGCTCGTGTATTTCTGGACAAGGTACTGGGTGAGATCGGTCGTCGCCTCTTCGAACTGCGGGTCGACCTGGGGCAACGGCGGCTGCCCAATGCCCAGGCGCTGCATTTTCCCGAGCGCGTCGCCGCGCTGCGCCCGGCATTGGAACAGCTGTTGTTACCCGCCTTTGCCAGCAACCCTTACTGCGCGCCTCCGTTGTTGTCCGGCCTGTTTTTGACCGCCCAGGGGGTTGAGGACGATGGCAGCACGGTCGGCTGGTTCAGCCATGAACTGTTCGACCGTGTGCTGCCTTCACAACGCTTCGCGTACCGCGCGATCGACGGTTGGCGGCACTGGCGCCGCTTGTCCGCGCATGCCGCGGTGGTGCTGTGGCTGGTCGGTTGCGGCGTCTTTGCCGGCCTGCTGATCTACTCCAGCAATCATGTCAGTCACGAGCTGGCCCTGATCGCGCAAACATGGCCGCCGACCAGCATGTTGGATAAAGGCCTGGAACACGATCTACACAAGTTTGACCAGTACCATCAGTTTATTGAGAACCTTGAGCATGAGGTGACGCCGAGCTGGAAGCGCTGGCTGCCGTTCCACAACCGGGTCAATCAACTGATTCAGTTCGACCGTGATGGTTACGTGGCCAGCTTCGACAAAAACCTGCAGCGCCCCTTGTTCATGAGGCTGCTGCCGGATCAGTTACAGGCCATTGCCACCAGCAACGACGACACCTTGATCGCCAGCTACACGGAGCTGTTGGTTCGGCGCATCAACCTGATCAATGCGCGCCTCGCCGGTGGTTCCCTGAATGCGCTGCCCGGCCCTGGCGAAGAGCTGCTACCGCTGCTGCGGCGGTTTTTGCCGGATCAGGTGCCGAGTGCCACGCGGGTGCAATCCTTGAGCGGCAGCTTCAAGGCTTACCTGCATTGGCAAACCGACGAGCGAGCCCTGGTGGAGGATCGCGCTAACGCGCTGCGCCAGCTGAATGGCCTGGGCCTTGCCAATCGATCATTGTCCTGGTTGGAAGCCTGGGCTGACCAACAGCCGCAATTGCCCACGCTTCGCTACTCTGACTACTCGCAACTGCCCAAAGACGCCGACGCCGCGCTGCCCCGCGCATTTACGGTCGAAGGCCGCAGCGCGATTCTGGGGTTCATTGATGAGCTGATCGCTGCGACCGGTAATCAGGCATTATGGAAAAATCAACGTGAGCATTTTCTTGTGCAGTACCAGAATGACACGCAGGATGCCTGGTACCGCTTTATCGAAGGTTACCTTTCGATGGATCAAGCCCGGATGACCAGCCAAGCTCAATGGCGCGACGCGCTCAGTACCGTCGGTACCGCACGTGCGCCTTACCGGCAACTGTTGCAACGCACCGCCGAACGTTTCGCCTTGATTCCGGCGGCCAACCGTCGGCCGTGGGCGCAACTGAGCGTGCGCATGAACCGCCTGTTTGAACTGGCGCAAGAAACCCCCGCCGCGGATAACGGCAGCCTGCTCGGGCACCTGCGCATCGCCAATGAACTGGGCGGCAACGCAATCAAGGATGTCGCCAGCAGCGGTTCAGTCACCCAGGGCGTGGATGCCGTGAACACTGATATGAGGCAGGCAAAGGTGCTCAGCCAGTTCAATCAAACATTGCAGGCGGTAGCCACTGACCTGCGCAAGAGCGATGCACAGGCGTTCCAGGTCGCCCTCGACAATTGGGGGTTCGGCAACGACCCGACGATCAAGTCCGCAGCCCTGTGGGATGCTCAAGACCTGCGCGACGGGTTGCGCCAGCAACTGACGCAAGGTGACGCGCGCGAGTCGCTCGTGTGGACACTGGCCGCCGGAGGCCTGGATGTCGAGATGGCCTATGCCGGCCAGATTGCCGCCAGCCAATTGCAGCAAGCGTGGAACAGCCAGGTATTGGGCGCTGTAGAAGGCGTGCACGACCCGGTGTTGTTGAATGACGCACTCTATGGCGAGCGCGGCCAGCTCCCACGGTTTCTCAATGGGCCCATCAAGACCTTCATCCAGCAGGATGCGCAGGGCTTTAAACCGGTTATTGCATTGGGCCAGAAAGTGCCGCTGAGCAGTGCCTTTCTCGCCTACCTTGGCCGCATGCAACATGCTCAGTCGGACCTCGCAGCCGCCACGCGGCAAACCGCGGCGCAACAAGCTGTACGCCAGGCGCAACGGCAGAATCTGCAAACGGCTGAAAAAGCCTTGCAGGCACAGCAGGCGGTGTTGCAGCCGCAACTCAACCTGCCCAGCCTTGCCTCGGTGGTCAGCATTCAGGCCACACCGCTGTCGATCAACCTGGGCGCCAGGCAATTACCGCAGCAAACCCGACTGACGTTGCAATGCAGCAACCATTCAACCGTCCTGGACAACTTCAATTTCCCCACCAGCGCGCCCTTCACCTGGACGCCGGGCGCGTGCGGCGATGTCAGCCTGCAGGTCCGTTTTGCGCACTACACGCTGACTAAACGCTGGCCCGGCGAGCATGGCTTCATCGATTTCCTGCAGGCGTTTGCCAGTGGCCAACGCACCCTGACCCAGGACGACTTTCCCGACCAGCGTGACCTGATGGCCAGCGATAACATTACCCAACTGACACTCACCTATCGGTATACCGGGGCGGAGACCTTGCTACACACCGACCAACAGGCACAGGCTGCCGACAGCCAGTCCAAGGCGATCAATGAGCAATTGAAAACCATCAGTGATCAACTGACCGCCATGGATACCCAGGACGCCGCTAACGCAGTGGGTGAAGCCGCGCAAGGCAGCGTTGCCGAACGGCGTTTGGCCGCGCAGGCCCCCCCGGCGCAGATTGCCTATGGCTGGTCGGGCATGCCGTCCTCGGTAGCGTCGGCCGATACCAAAGGCCCACCTGAATGAGAAAACTATGGCGCCGGTCACTGGCTTTACGCATTACCTGCGTGCTGGTCGTGGTTCTGGCCGGCAGTTGGTGTGTTGCAACCGGGCTCAGCGCATGGCGCGTCTACCATCAACTGGAGCGCGAGTCGCTGCAGGAGCTCAGCCAGCGCGTGGAATTGATCACTCGCGTCGATAACGATGATTTGCAGGAAAGCGCCGATGGCGCCCGCCGGTTATTGCGACTGTGGCGCAGCCCGGCGACCGAAGAACTCGATATACCGACGCCGCGCAGCACCCTGTGCTGGCTGCCGGACCCGGGCGCCGCGTCGTCGACCCAGTTACCCCGTGCCGCGGTGGCTGCCGAAGCCTATGGCGCAGCGGGTCAGTCGATGATTGTGGACACGTTTTTCTACTTCCCGGGTATCGGCGCGGCCTTTTCCACCGGCCCCTACCCCGTCAAGGGCTTTACTGCCAGCCGTGCTGAGTACCTGCGGGACTTGAGCAAGCGCCTGCCGGATGCAAAGGCCGACATAGTCTGGGACGGGCCGGTCTATGACCCCCATACCGGGCAGCAATTGATTACCGTGGCCGCCATCGGGCGCGACAAGGACGGCAAGGTGGAAGTCATCACCGGCTATGACCTGCAGCTCAACGATCGTTTCGCGCGCATGTCGCAGTTACTGCGCGGCTACAACGGTTACATCATCGACCACACCGGATTGCCGATTGCCACGCTGCCCGGAGGGGCGCCCAAAGAGTACCGTTACCTGACGACGCCGTTGCCAGGCCTGGATATGAAAGGCACCTTTCCCCAGCAACTGAAGCTCAACCATGGCACGGCGGTGGTCGCGCGCCTGGATGTGCTGGACTGGTACCTGGTGTCGCTTTACCCGCGAGCGCGCCTGCAGGCCAACACCTTGCAACTGATCATGAAGGAAGCGCCGTTTGCGTTGATCGGGTTGGTGCTGCTGACCCTGGGCCTGCTCACCGTACTGCGCCAACAACTCGCGCGCCCGTTGGCCGGTTTTGCCCAGGCCATCGAAGAAACCCGCCACTCCGATGACCTGACTCGCCGCCTGCCGGTGGTTCACGACGATGAGCTGGGGCGCTTTGCCCGAGCCTATAACGACCTGCTCGACACCCTTCACACCGAGCGTCTGGGGCTTGAAAACCAGGTGCAGACACGCACCTGCGAGCTGCGCGAGGCTTTGCAGAGCGCCGACCGGGCCAATCTGCTCCGGGGCGAGTTCCTCGCGAACATGAGCCACGAGATCCGTACGCCGCTCAATGCGATCATCGGCATGAGCCATTTGCTCGCCGACACATCATTGGACCCGCCACAGCTGCGCTTCGTGGGGTCTATCCGAGATAACGGCGATGTGTTGCTGGCACTGATCAACGACATTCTCGACCTGTCAAAAATCGAGTCGGGCAACCTCATCGTCGAACACACCGCGTTCGACGTGGTGGCCTTGGTGACCGAGGCGATCAACGTGTTGGTGCCGAGTGCGCAAGAGAAGCGGCTGCGCCTGACAGTGCAGGTGGCCAGCGACGTGCCGGTGGGCGTCAAGGGTGACCCTTTGCGCTTACGGCAGATATTGCTCAATTTGCTTGGCAATGCCATCAAGTTCACCCCGGGGGGCTCAGTGCGCCTACTGGTGTGGAAGGGGCCGGGGATTACCTTGGGTTTTAGCGTCGAAGACACCGGCATTGGTATTGCCGAGGACAAACAGGCACAGATTTTCGATGCGTTTCGCCAGGCCGATGCCTCCACCACCCGTGAATACGGCGGCACCGGGTTGGGCCTTTCCATCAGCCACCGCCTGGCGCAACTCATGGGGGGCGAGCTTGGGGTCAAAAGCACGCCCGGCAATGGTTCGACGTTTACCCTGGTGCTGCCCTTCCCGCCCCTGGCGCCGGATGAAGTGATCGTACCGCCGGTACGCGAGGAGATGGACACACTGCTTGGCCAAGCCTACCAACTCAACGTTCTGGTGGTAGATGACGTCGCGACCAACCGTGAAATCGCCTGCCTGTACCTTGAACGATTTGGCCACCGTTTCCAGTGCGCAAGCAATGGCGAACAAGCCTTGCAACTGATGAGCAAAGTGATCTTCGACGTGGTCCTGATGGACAGTCAAATGCCGGTGATGGGCGGGCTGGAAACCATCGGCAAGTTGCGTTCGGGGGCGAACGGGGTGCTCGACGACGAGGTCTGGGTCATCGCCCTGACAGCGAGCGCCATGGAAGGTGATCGCGAAGGTTTCCTGCGCCAGGGCGCCAATGCCTACCTGGCCAAACCGGTGCTGCCCGGGCAGTTGTTCCGCGCATTGGAAACCGCGATTGCCTGGCAACTCAAGCGCGGCATGGAACCTGCGCCGATGCCCGCCGGTGCAATTGGCGCGGTACCGGGACAGACCACTGAGCCGCCAGCCGTATCGCCGCTCAAGGCACCGCGCCTGCGCGAGCTGTTTCGGGTCGACACGCAACACTTACTGGGTGCGCTGCGCGAGGCGTACGACGTGGCGGATTACACTGAGCTGGCGCAACTGGCACACACCCTCAGAGGCACCTGCGGGCAATTCGGTGAACGCGAACTGGAGCTCCTCGGCCGTCAGCTTGAACACAGTGCAGAACAACAAAAACAGGCTGACTGCGAAGCCGCATTACGCAGTCTTGAGACCGCGTGCGCGCGGCTCTTTTGATACCCCCTCATACAGGATGACCTATGGCTGACTATCGGATTGTGCTGGTAGATGACCACCCACTGATGCGTGAGGGGTTGCGTGCGCTGCTTCTCGACGCACCTGGAATCCTAGTGGTCGGCGAAGCCGAGAACGGGCGCCAGGCGCTGGATGTGTGCCGCGCCCTGGCGCCTGACTTGCTGCTGTTGGACCTGAACATGCCGGTGATGGATGGCCTTTCTGCCCTGCCGCTGATACGCCAGCGCTGGCCGGGTATCCGTGTGCTGACCCTCACTGCTCGTCTTAGTGAACAAAACGCCGCCCTGGCGCTGGATGCCGGCGCGGACGGTTACGTCCTCAAAAGCAGCACCAGTGAGGTGCTCAGGACGGCGATAGCCACGTTGCTCGCGGGCAAGCCATTCCTGGATGCCGACTTGAACCCCGAGCAGGTCGCCGCGCTGCGTGCAAATGCCAGCGCACAGTCGGGCATCACGCTGACCGATCGCGAGCGCCAGATCCTCAAGCTGGTGGCTGAAGGCGCGCGCAACCGCGATGTCGCCGAACTGTTATGCATCAGCTTGAAAACGGTTGAAACCCACCGCTTGAACCTGATGAAAAAACTCGACGCGCACAACGCCGCGGACCTTACCCAATGGGCGTTCAAACTGGGCGTGTGCGCCCAAGAATGATTCAGGTATTCACCGGAGGGTCGCGGTTGCCCGCGCTCAGTAATCTGACTCCATCGCGAAGCGGTTTGAAGGCCATCGCGTACGTTCACCTTACTCAATGAACTGGAGTGCTCGTTATGCCCATGCCCTGCTATCTCACGCTGGAAGGCCAGAACCAAGGCAAAATCGAAGGTTCGACCAAAGTCCAGGGCCACGAAGGAAAGATCCTCCTGCAGGCCGTAGACCACACCATCGAAATCCCGAAAAACCCGCAAACCGGGCTTCCTACAGGCAAGCGCGTGCATGGCGCAATGACCCTGACCAAGGAAATCGACAAGGCTTCGCCCAAGCTCTACCAGGCCTTGACGTCCGGTGAGCAAATGAAAACCGTGTCCCTGGAGTTCTATCGCATTTCGCCCAAGGGCACCGAGGAGAAGTACTACACAGCGAAGCTTGAAAATGCGGTGCTGGTGTCGATGAAGTCATGGACGCCGAACTGCCTGGACCCGAACAACAAGCAAATGGGGCACATGGAAGACCTGGCGTTCACCTACGAGAAAATCACCTGGACCTACGAGCCAGATGGTATTGA